>JAAXXT010000019.1 GCA_013334325.1 Erysipelotrichaceae bacterium
GGCTTAAAGTCTTCTAATTGGTTGGTTTTTGAGTTGAATAGTCGCATGGTTCACCTATGTGTATCATTATAGCATTAAGCCTTTAAAATAAGAAAGACGCTAAACACTAAAAGCACTTGAAAAGCCTCTTAAGCCGTGTATGATAAAGGAAAGGAGACCTACTATGAAGATAAATGAAATGGTTTATGTTTCTAAATTCGACGGTCAAAAATTAAAAGCTTATGTTTATGAAGTTGAGAAACCTAAAGCCTTGGTGGTGGTATTTCATGGGATGGCTGAACATCAGCTCCGTTACCGTAGCTTAGCCGAAAGATTAAACAAGGCAAACTTCCGTGTCTTAACGATAGATCATCGTGGTCATGGGGAAAGCTTATTCGATGGGAATCTAAAAGGATATTTCGCTGATAAGGATGGATGGAGACATAATCTAGATGATCTTCATGAGATCATCAAAGAAGTCAACGCTCAAAAACCTCTGCCCATTCTTCTGTTTGGACACAGTATGGGATCCATCTACGCAAGATCTTATCTTAGACATTATGGAAATGAACTCCACGCTTTGTATCTCAGTGGATCTCCTGATGAAAGTCCAATCGCTGGTGTAGGAGCTCTTATCGCAAAATCTATCTCACTATTTAGAGGCAAGAAACATCATAGTCCATTACTAACGAAGCTCTCATTTGGACAATTCAACGCCAACGTAGAAAATCCTAAGACATCAAATGATTGGTTATCTATCGATGAAGCCAACGTGAAAGCTTATAATGAGGATCCTTTATGTGGATATGATTGTACAGCAGGAATGTTTGTCGATATGCTTGGAGGCATCACCGAAGTCTATCACGCAACACCTTGGTTGGTTCCTAATCCTTTACTCCCCATCAAATTAGAAAGTGGTAGAATGGATCCTTGTCATAAACCAAATGGGATCGAAAGAGCTGCCAAACGTTTAGAAGACTTAGGTTATAAGAATGTCGTATTCAACTATGTCGAAGGCTCACGTCATGAGATCTATAATGATGTCTCACGAGTAGCTTTGATGGATAAGCTCGTTGAGTGGTTCAATTCTACCCTATAAACAAAAAAAAGACCCAGAGGGTCTTTTTTGATGACTATTTAGCGAAACCGGATTGGGAAGCTAAGTATTGAGCTGTTCTAACCAATTGATTGGTGTAGGAAGCTTCGTTGTCATACCAAGCAGCAACTTTAACCAAGCAGACACCACCGACGTTTTGAACTTTCGTCTGTGTAGCATCAAACAAGGAACCGAAGGCAATACCGATGACGTCTGAACTTACGATAGGATCTTCAGTATAACCGAAGGATTCATTTGAAGCAGCTTTCATAGCAGCATTGATTTCTTCAACAGTGCAAGCTTTTTTAACGACAGCGACCAATTCAGTCAAGGAGCCAGTTACGACAGGAACGCGTTGAGCAGCTCCGTCAAGTTTGCCTTTTAATTCAGGAACGACCAAGCCGATGGCTTTAGCAGCGCCTGTTGAATTAGGGATAATGTTGGCAGCAGCTGCACGAGCACGACGGAGATCGCCGTTTCTGTGAGGAGCATCCAAAGTATTCTGATCATTGGTATACGCATGGATCGTGGTCATAGAGCCATTGATAATTTCGAAATTATCATTGAGGCATTTGGCCATAGGAGCCAAGCAGTTTGTGGTACATGAAGCACCTGAGATAACGGTTTCTGAACCATCAAGGATCTGATGATTGGTATTAAAGACAACTGTTTCGACATCATCTCCAGCAGGAGCAGAAACGATAACTTTACGAGCACCAGCTTTGATATGAGCGCCAGCGGTGTCTTTCTTGGTGAAGAAGCCAGTTGATTCGATAACGACATCAACTTTCATCGCTGCCCATGGCAGTAATGCTGGATCTTTTTCCTTTAAAACTTTAACGGTCTTTCCATCAACGATGAGATCATCGCCTAAGAAACTAACGGTATGTCCGTCGAAACGACCTTGTGATGTATCATACTTCAAAAGATGAGCCAAAGTCTTGGCATCGGTCAAGTCGTTGAGCGCGACGATTTCGAATGCCGGGTTGCCCCACATAATGCGGAAAGCCAAGCGTCCAATACGACCAAATCCATTAATCGCAATTCTTGCTGTCATGTTATTCCTCCGTGTATTTGATTGACAACTCATATTATAGGTTTAAGCACCCTTAAAGTCAATTCTCAGGCAAGGCTCTTTTTAGCTTTCTTGATCTTCCTAACCTCAATAAAAGCAAGACTATGATGAAGCTTTCGATAATACTCACAAGCACAAAGATATAATCTAAGATTCCAGGAATCTTCATTTGTGTCTGGCTTAGGAAATAGGCAGAAGTATGGGTCAACGGGATCTCGACCTTTCCTCCACTTACGAGGAGATCTTTCTCACTAAGAGACATCTTATTGGTTTTAGAATCATAGTAATAGAGGTTGATCTTATCCCCATCTTGATAGGTAGGAGTGACATTAATTCTTAGGATGGTATT
Source organism: Erysipelotrichaceae bacterium (assembly GCA_013334325.1). Taxonomy (GTDB): domain Bacteria; phylum Bacillota_I; class Bacilli_A; order Erysipelotrichales; family Erysipelotrichaceae; genus UBA2212. The sequence goes on from JAAXXT010000019.1 coordinate 2,500, forward strand.
CTCAGGTAAACTAAGATTCTCTTCGAAGTTCAACACAAGTCCTGATGCGTAATTGGTCAAGGCATCGATCTTATCTTGATCTTCTGAACCAAAAGTGATCTTGACTTTGATGGGTGTCGTATCGATAAGCTTGGATCCATCAATGAGCCATTCATATAGTGTTTGATCCGCAAGTTTCATCACGACGATCAAGGTCTTCCCACTGGTTTTAAGGGCACTTAGTATCTCTGTGCTTATTTCCCAGGAACTAGGCATATTCAATCCTATCGAAGGCGTCGTGACTGTTTTCAGTGCTTCGATGATCTCATCCTCATCAACGGTAGGCACATCTGAACTTCGATTGATGGTAATGGTGTAGGTCTTGATATCTCCGTTTTCAGCAGTCACTTTGATTTTGAACACATTTTGGCCAACCACCAAAGGTGCTTGTGTAATTTCGACTATTGATTTTGAGTCATCTGGAGTAGCAATCATTTCTACTGTAGTCACTAAATTCCCAACATTTAAAACATAATCAAGTGTTTCTTTTACGAATGCACCATTGAAGTCCTCATAACCAGTAAACTTAATTTCTCGTAAATAATTGTTTGTTGAAGGTGGAGAAGCCAAGCCATTGCTGTCTTTTCTCTGAACGTTGATGCTATAGGTTCGTTTAGAACCATTCTCCGCAGTCACCACGATATTAAAAATATTTGAATAGATCGCTAAGGTCTTGGTTCCTAATCCACTGATAGTTGATTTACTATAATCTGCGGTAGCTCCTAAAACAATGGAACTGATGTTGTTTTCTACGATGACCACATAATCTGTCGTCGTTTTCGTAAACGATAGACTTCCTTGAGATACAGTAAGTGTCTTCAAATAGGAATTATCTGAAACCATTTTAATGGTAAGTTGTCTAGTATTTAAATCATCCACATCCGTTGTTCCATTAGAATATTGGGCATTGATGATTCTAACATAAGCAGTCGTCGATAGTGAGAAGGACGTCTTAGCCTTGAACACAATCGAAGCAACCCCGAAAGTTCCTGATTTTCCGGTAAGTCGATCTACCACCAATTTCGTTCCTAAAGTCAAAGAGAAATCGTTTAGTCCTGTACTAGAAACTAAAGTCAATTTTGAACTGTCGTAGGAAAAAGACGCTGATAAACCAAGCATATTTGTCACATTCGCTACGCCTACAGTCACTGTGAATTGTTGTCCAGCGGTGATTTGAGTAGGTCCTGATATGGTTGCATAAAATGCTGCCGCACTTACAGACTGGATCGGTGCGAGAGATAAAAATAAAACAAAGAAGAGTGTTGATAGTTTTTTCATAGGCCTCCGTAAACCTTGATTATGCATTGTAATTATACTCTATCGGAAACATAATCCTTTCAAAATTAACCTATTCGATCATTCACTCGCGAACAGGAATTTCACCTTTCAACTGAGCTCTTTTCTTTCGATACTGTAAGATTGGGGCATCCCCTGGAATCAGGTTCTCTCCCATCACAAATTCTGATTTGACAGGAATCTGAGTATTTACAACCTTTCGATCTTGATGAAAAACATGCTTATTAGCTGGGGTGCTCATTAAATTGACCAATTGTTTCAATCCCGGGATTTTCATGAATTTCTGATAGAAACGCACATAGATCTTTGTATGAGTCTCATCGATTGGTGCAAAAACAGCCACGATCCTCACTTGATCACTGATTCTATTTTGCCAAGTATTGGGCATCTGTAACTGTAAACTAAACAATGATTTATAATCCTCGATCTCAGATGCTTTCTTAGCGACGCTCTTTCCGTCATCGGTCACATTGTTGACATAGAAAGTCATTCGGTCATTTTCCCATTCAACAACTGGACCGTTTACTATGGTTCGATTCCCTCGTCCAATTGAATCTGTATGGACATAAGGTAAATGAACCACATCCAATTGATTCTCTATAGCTCGTGTATAATGGACGTCCCATACTTCCCCAAAACCACCATAACTAAAGCCTTCTCGCAATTCTTCAAAGAAAGGAATCTCTGGGGCAGTATCTTTATAGTCTCCAGTCCAAACCCAAATGAATCCATATTTCTCAACGGCTTGATAAGCATGGACCTTATAGCGTTCTGAAACAGGGGCTGCTTTCCCATTGGCGGGAATCAAGATAACCTTTCCGCTTGTATCATAGGCAAACCCATGAAACGGACAGATCAACTCATCTTCCTTTAGCCAACCTCCTGATAATGCCGCTCCTCTGTGGCAACACTTATCCGCAATACAACCAATAGATCCATTAGATTGACGCCATAAAACTAGTTTCTCGTTTAGTCGAGTAACCCCAATAGCTTGTTTTCCTTTGAGTTCCTTTGATTCCAATATCCCATACCACATGTTTTTAATCATTACTTTCTCCTTTATTCTAATCCAGCGAGATAACGTCTCAACTGAACGAGATCTGTCGTGGTGACCTTACCATCTTGATTGAGATCAGCGTTAAAGATGCCTTTGTTTTCAAGAGCATCCAATCCAGCAAGATAACGTCTTAATAAAACCAAATCCGTCGTCGAGATGATATCCGTGAGATTAAGATCTCCGATCAATCCCATCTCTACACTTAGATCGACGTCGGTTGGACCAATCAATAGCGTATGACTAAGCTCTTCATTTGATAAGAGTTCTCCATTGATACGCCATTGATAGAGACGATATCTCAATGAAGGCTCTACGGTAAATGAGTATTCTGCACCTGCTATGACTTCAGAATCATTGCTTAATTGTGTTTCTCCCTGATGGGCACTTAAGGTTCCCCCAACACCAACCACTTCAAAACTAAGATGTCTAGAGAAAACCACTTCTACCACGACCTGATCGCTGTGATTCCCATCTAGGGTCGTCGATGTGATCGTGGCGATCCCACTGGCTTTCGCGGTAAGTTTGCCAAACGCATCCACTTCTACGATCAAAGGATCACTAGAAACATAAGTGACACCTTTTTCGACTGCATCTTGAGGTAAGATGGTAGGGATTAAGGTTTCACTGGCACCAAGGGAATAAAAATAGATCGAGTGGCTATTTAAACTGATTGAACTGACTTTATGTATATTGGTAATGGTCACCGTTTTAGTAGCTGTGTTACCTGCTGTATCTGTCGCAGAAAAAACAAAACTACCATTTTCTGTAAATAGTTTACTTTCAGCGTTTAGTACCCCTTCATTGACACTCGCAGTGACGGTTAAGTCATGGTAGGTAGGATCAATGTCATACGGATCTATCGTAATCACAGGAGAGGTCTTATCTATACTGAAATGAATCGTAATCAGTGATCCATCATGATTATTGATCAAGGTGTATTCACCTTCTAAGCTTACTGTCGTTCCTGAGCTTATCGATGTTCCGTTGAGTGTCGCTGTTCCCATGAAGAAAATGAGGCGATCCGTATTGTATGCAGTCCCATCGATGACACCTGCTGTTTTCGCGATCGTGAAATTGAAACTCACCGGATCATTGAGGACATCGTCTACCGTCACCACATAAGTCCCAATCTCTGTAAACAAAAGATCACTTGGGACATCCATTGGCACATTATCTTTAGTGACCGTTACACTATGATACAGTGATTCAACGATTGAGATCTGAACTGGAAGAACGACTGTTTGGCCTGAAGATAGAGAATCTTGTATCGTTGAAGCAGTGATAAGCGGTAATATAGAAGAGTTATACTCTATTAGAATGTGATAATCATCTGTATTAGCTCGACCGGCATAATCAGACACACGGACATAATAGGATCCTGATGGAAGAGCGCTAAGACTCATGGTCTCAGTTTCACCACTTGTCCCATTATCAATGGAACCTAAGTTCATAAAAGAAGCATTGTAGACTTCAAACATGAGGTCTTGATTAGATACTGTGCTCAAAGTAATGGTAACTGTATCGGTTTCATAAAGTGTGAATTTATAGTAATCATAATCTAGGGCGGGTCTTAAGCGTGAACTGTATTGATGATGACCATACACAAATTCTGCTGTTACAAAGCTTTCATTGGTATCTGAATACGTGTTGAAATCTTGTGATTGTAATAAGGCTTGATAGGCATTGACCATACCGTAACCTGTCCATATATCCCAACCCAAAAATTCATTGCTTGGATTATAATCCGTAACACTACCCAATAGGATGGCTTTGGCCTCTGTTGGGCTCAAGTCAGGATATAAACTCTTCATCAAAGCCAATACACCAGCGACTGTAGGAGAAGAAAAAGATGTTCCATTTAAATAAGCTAAGCTATTTAAATTTAACCAAGGCAAGTAAATTGACTCTCCATAAGCAGAGAGATCTATTCCTTCACCTTCAATATTAGAAAAATTAGACGCCTCTCCGTTGGGTTTTAAGGACCCTACTGCGATAACTTGAGGATAAGCTGCGGGATAAGAGACATCATAGTAGATCCCATTGGCATAGTTGGAATTATTACCTGAAGCAGCCACTAGGATCACCCCATGATCATAAGCATACTCAACAGCTGTTTGAGTTGAATAATCAGAAGAACCTCCCAATGAAAGATTGATGATATCAGCACCTTGATTGGTTGCCCAAAGAATGGCCGCCGCAATATCTGAACCAAGCGCAGAAACCTCTTCATTGGCATATGCTTGATCTCTAAATACCTTTATCGGTAAGATCTTTATCCCAGGAGCTACGCCACTTATACCTTTATTGTTCATATTGGCAGCAATCAGCGAAGCCACGGCGGTCCCGTGTGAGCCACCATCATAGGAGTATTGACCTGGCGTCGTATCAACACGAGTGATCCCGTTGATGATGGAAGCCCCCAATAAGATCCCATCAGAACCAAAATCAGTTATCGCATGGGTTTGATTGACCCCAGTATCAATGACCGCGACGATCACATCGGCAGAACCTGTGGTCAACTCCCATGCATCAGGTAGACCAATATTGGTTAGATTCCATTGTTCCCCTTGGGTATAAAATGGATCGATGGGGATCAATGATAAAGTAAAGTCTTCAACTTCACGTACCTCTAAGATACCATCACAGTTTCGATAAGTTTCTATCTTAGCTTGGGTTTCATCAGTGTTGACCTCAATGGTCACCTGATGAATCTCTGGAAGATCGCTTTTTATCGATTCGTTAATATCACATAAAAAAACACTGGCGATCTCTTCATAAACAAGTGCCAATATTGTGGTTGAACGGGGTAAAGCTATGCTTGAGTGAGAACTCATCATCGTGATGATTAAGAAGACACTCAAGAGTGTTTTGTAAAGGCTTTGGATTAAAGTCTTAACTGGATTCATCATACTTTCATTATACAATTAAGATTGATCAAAAAATCAAACATTCTCTCGTATCCAAAATGGAGCTTTGAACCCATGAAGGGCTTCTTTTGTAGATTTAACGTTCATTTTAAAATGTTCATTAAAGAGTTTTAAGTCGTTGATCCTTATCGATGTATAGGTCTTGATTTCCAGTGGACTATTAGGCAAGAGTCGATTTAGGTCTTCCGCTTGAGATACTTTTAAGAGTAGATGAGGATTAGAATTGCCTAGTGTAGATAAGAGGGTCATTAAACTCAAGGTATCTGAATAAACGATCTCATCGATATCGATGTGGGAAGACTGTGGATAAATAAGCGCATAACTTTTTAGAGTTCCATCTTGAGCGAAAGTAATGACTCTACCTTTTTGAGCTTTAACTTCTTCGATCAAAAGCTTAAAGTCTGCTTCTGAACGTAAGGGACTTCCACTGAAGTGAGATGTGAAGTTTTGGTAGAGTTCTCTCATCGATGAGGGATCCTCTTGAGAGCTTACACCTGTGGCACTCATGACAGGTAAATGTTTTTGATCGATGATGTAGTGTCTTCTAAAATATGCATCTTCAAATCCAAAAGGCGCATAAGCCTGTTCCTTATAAGCTTGGATCAACGTAAAAAGCTCTGTTGCGGATAAGATCTCTAAGACCCCATTTAAGAGCTCATGCATATAGCCTTTGTGTTGATGTTGAGGAACCGTTAAGATCCCTACGATAAAGCTCGCTCTAAATCGATCACCATTGAAGGTTAATATTTTAGAATGTACATTTAAACAAGAAACCAATTCATCTTTCTCATCAGCTAAGACATAAGTCTTCGCAGATGGATAAAGATGCTGAAAATAGAAATCTGTATAGCCTCCATCATCGAAGGAGAATATTTCTTTCCACCAGTTATAGATAATACGATCTTCGCTTGCTTTAGCCAGTCTTAGTTTCATACATGTTCTCTGAGTCTATATTTATGGATCATCATAAGTGGATCCAGTGCTCGTTTTGCTTGTCTAAGAGATTCTAAGCCCATATCATCTTCTCTATTCACCAATATCGCATCTGTATAGAAAGTCTTAAGATACTCTACTTCTATGGCTTGATAAAGGCCTCTTATCATTGGATCTGCTTTTTCGATGTTGATCTGAACCATACGTTCTGAGCTCTTAGTGCCTATTAGAAAAGCTTTTATTTCCCCATCGATTCTTAAAAGTAATCCTCTACAAGGCAATTGACCCATAAGATCTAAGATCGAAAAGACACCCTCTTTTTCATATAAGAAGTATTCATCATTGGAGTCTGTTTTCCATGAAGCTAAGAAAGCTTTGACTTCATCTTTGTTTAGAGAAGTGATTTCTTCGGTGGAGACATGACCCTCATTATTTCTTAAGAAGGCATTATAATGATTGCGTCTTTTCTGAAGTTTACCTCCAGATAAGGTTCTTAGTTTATCTGCTTCATAAACATAATCAGAGGCATCTTCTTCACAGGTCACATAGGCCATAGGTAATAAGGACAATACTTTATCTTTTTCATTTTCTGTAAAGCAACTCAATTCAAAAGGAATATTGAATTGATTAAAAATACTCTTATCTTTTAAGATCGCTTCTTCAAAGTATTGGGTCTCACATAAAGGCATATACGAGAAAAGCTTTCCTTTATGAACTCCCAATAAAAGAAGGTAATGCTCAGTGGTGTATTTCCATAAAGGATATTGTTTGATCCATTGAAAAAAGTTAACGATGTTGTGGTTACTCTCTTCATATTTGGCTTTTAATAGATAGGTTTGAATTAAAGGGATATCTTGAATACTTACGGGTATAAAATCAGCGTCATTTAGATCCATCAGATGGGCTTCTTTCTGTATAATCAGCGTCGATGACATCACTTGATCCATCTTGACTGAAGGTTTCATAATTTTGGTTGGATTCATTAGGTGCTGCTTCTTGAACGCTTTGTTTAAATAGTCGTCTCATTTTAAAGATCTGATAAATGACAATGATCAGTAATACAACTAAAAAAGGCCAGAAGATACTGATCAAGAAATAAGCAAAGATTAGGAAGAGTATTGTTTCGAAGATTCTCATTTTTTTTACCGTGTTTATTATAACATAAAGAAAAAGCGCATCGCGCTTTAAGACTCTCTAGAAAAGATCACGGATGTTTACCCCAAATCCATCCGCCAGTTTCTGTAGTGCTTCAAAAGAGATATTACGTTTCCCTCTTTCAACATCAGAAATATAATTACGATGAAGTCGACATCTAAGTGCCAGCTCTTCTTGAGATAAACGACAGCTTACTCTTAGATACTTGACACGTATACCGAACTGTAATCTAAGTGCCTCATAGTCCCTATTCGCCATAGGTTTAATATTTTCATACTTGCTGCTTTTTACCATGAAGCTTACCCCTTAAATTATCTTTAGTTTTAGTATATGGGGTATTTCATCTAATATCTACACACTATGAGTGTGATTTTGATGATTTTTTAGGTTTTTTGTTTAAATTTTATGATGAGATTGAGTCCATATGTTCTCTTTTCGATTAACAGCGAAGAAACCTTTCTCATTGATCACATTAAAACGATTATAGATCAGTGGTTTCCCATCGAGTTCTCTAAAGATCCCTCCTGCTTCCTCAACAATGATATGCATCGCTGCAGTATCCCATTCTGAAGTCTTCCCAAAACGATAATACACATCAGCTTCACCACTGGCCACCATACAACCTTTAATGGATGAACCTATTTGTTTACGATCTTTGATTTGAGAAGCGTGGTCCTTTAAGAACTTTTCTTCTTCTTGGCTTTGATGAGAAGCACTTCCTACGAAGTTTAGATCGATGAGTTTATCACTTACACATAGGCATCGATTAAGCTCTGTTTCGGTATCTTCATAAGCTCCCATGTCTTTTAAGGCATAGTAATGTTTCTTTAGGACAGGCGCTACGATGACTCCTAAGACAGGGCGTTGACGATACACTAAGGCTATGTTGACCGTAAACTGCCCATTATGTTTAATGAATTCTTTTGTCCCATCTAGTGGATCTACCACAAACAACCATTCTTCTCTTAATCGATTAAGATCATCTTTGCTTTCTTCAGATAAGATAAAGACATGTGGATAGAATTTTTTCAATTCTTTGATGATGTACTCATTTGAGATCACATCGGCTTGTGTTAGTGGAGAATCATCTGCCTTTGTTTTTACCTCGAAAGGCGTCTCATAAATCTCCATAATAAGAGCTCCTGCTTTAATGGCGATTTCTCTGATTCGATGAAGATCAATTAGTGTGAGTTCCATACCCCCATTATACTATCTTGGCGATATTTTGCACTTTTCATATGAAACAGTGATCTTACTATAAAAACATAAATTGTCACACTTTTGGCACAACTAAGGTTTAATCTATGGTTCATAGAGAAACATCTCTAGGAGAAAAAACATGAAAAAATATTTAATACCTGCCCTAATGGGTACAGGCATATTGGCTTTAACGATTACGATCATCGCATTGGATCAACCTTTAAATCCAAATACAAGATACAACAATAACCAGAATAACGTGGTTTATCAAGGCACTACTGGAATGATGGGTGGATCCTATGGGGGTCGTGGTGGTATGATGGGCAACTCTCAAGGAGGAGTCATCTCTACCGACTTAACAGGCAGTGATTATGATGAGACCAGCTTAAAGGCTACCTTAGATATCCTACTTATGGATGAATTCAAAGCGAGAGCTGAATATGAAGCCATCGTCGATGAATTTGGATTAGTAAGTCCTTATACACAATTGATTCAAGCAGAGACGCAACATATCCAAAGTTTAGAAAGAATCTATGATGCCTTCGGATTTGCGATTCCCGCAGACACAGGTAAAGATTATGCTGTGTTACCAGCGAGCTTAGATGCCTCTTATCAAATCGGTATCACTGCAGAAACAAACAATATTGCGCTTTATGAGACCTATCTCTTAACCGATCTACCGACTTCTGTAGAACGAGTATTCGCTAATCTACAGCGTGCTTCTGAGAATCACTTGGCGACCTTCAGTGCTTATGAATCAGGTGATACATCTAATCTAGTGAATGGATGTATTGGCACACAAAACACAAGAAACTAATCGTATCCAAGACTTAGTTATCCTATAGAATCAATAAAAAAGACATCGAAGATTAATCGATGTCTTTTATTTTATCTAACGAACTAACTACTTAAACAATCTTTTTCTTTTTGAGAATCAAGAAATAATACGCTAAGCCAGCTCCTACTACGACGACTGAAGCGATCAAGATGATCAATGCCCAATTGGTCCCATAATAAGAGTTTGAATCTACGAGAACCATTAAACTATGAGCTGCGATCGTCACTGTCTTTCCAGAGACTTCAGAGATCTTCTTGAGCCCTGCTTGATCCTTATCGACGACGATGACCCAACCACTCTTTTCTAGAGTATAGCTAACTTCGGTGTCATTCGCATTCATCAAGACTTTGATCGAATCCCATTCATCTTCATTGGCGTTATTGCTTAAGGTATACGCTACCACATTCGCAACTGTTGTCTCATCGAACTTAAGGTTCGCTTTGATGTCTGCAGTGGTGGTCATTCTAAAGGCAGGATGAGCTTTTCTTAACTGGATGAGACCAGCTAAATAAGTCGTCTCATCTTGATAGGTCGCATTACGTAACCAATCCAATTGATTGACCGCATCTGTCGCATTATAAGAGTTTTCATTGCCTCCTTTAGTACGATAGAATTCAGCCCCTGCGTGGATAAAAGGAACCCCTTGTGAGGTCAATACGATCGCATTGGCCATTCTATGCATAGCCATACGATCTTCATCACTATAGCTAGGATTGGTCAATAATAGCTTATCCCATAAGGTCAAATTATCATGAGCTTCGACATAGGTCACGATCTGTGTTGGAGAAGTCGCATAATAGGATTTAGTGTCCCTCTTCAGTTGAGAATAATCAACTTGCTCATTTTGAGTAGAAGCGATGACCCCAAATTTAATACTTTCTTCAAAGCCTAAACCACCATTGACGAAACCTTTATCGAGTTTCATGAAGACATTGCCTTTTATAGCATCGCGAATATCATCTGAAAAAACAGCGATATCGTTAAGCGCAGCAACATTCACCTTAAGCGATTGTTGTTCTTTCGGTAAAGTAGATGTCCCACCTGTCCAGCCTTCCCCATAAATCAAGACATTAGGATTAAGCACTTCACAGGCATCTTTGACTGCATTCATCGTTTCGATATCATGCAAGGCCATTAAGTCAAAACGGAATCCATCGATGTGGTATTCTTTGACCCAATAGGATACAGAATCTACGATAAACTTACGTACCATCGCTCTTTCAGAAGCGACTTCGTTGCCTACACCTGAGCCATTGGAGAACTTCCCATCAGCTCCATATCGATAATAGTAACCAGGTACGATCTTACTGAAATCTGAATCAGAAGAAGCACCTGTATGGTTATACACGACATCCATAACGACAGCGATCCCTGCTTCGTGAAGAGACATCACCATCTTCTTAAATTCATTGATTCTTACTTCCCCATGATAAGGATCACTAGAATAAGATCCTTCTGGGACATTATAGTTCTGTGGATCATAGCCCCAGTTAAAGGAACCATTTTCCAGTTTAGTCTCATCAATACTACGATAATCAAATGTAGGTAGAAGATGAACGTGAGTTACACCTAATTCGATCAAATGATCAATCCCGATCTTAGATCCGTTTAAGGTCAAACCTGTTTCTGTAAAGGCCAAGTATTTTCCAGGATTCGCAAAATTCGCATCTGGATCACTTGAGAAATCTCTGATATGAAGTTCATATAGGATCGCATCGGTATTATTAGAGAGTCCAATATAGGTATCTTGGTCCCATCCAGAAGGATTAGTTGCTTCAAGATCGATAACCATGGCTCTTTTCCCATTGACCCCTACTGCTCTTGCGTAAGGATCGACAGCCTCGTTGGTGACCCCATTCACAGTGACACTATAGGTATAATAAGCTTGATCCAGATCACCTAAAACTTCGAGTTCCCAGACCCCATTCTCAATCCGAGACATTTCTAAATTTGGCACTACTTTATCTAGTGGGATAAAAGGAAAATCACCATCACCAGAAGTAAATAGATTCAAGGTCACAGAAGAAGCAGTAGGCGCCCATAATCTAAAGATCGTTGAGTCGCTCTTATAGATGGTCCCTAATTCTCCAGTGAAGTTGTAAGTCTGTTCAAAGTTATCTGAATTGAAGATACCCCCAAATTTAACAGTGATTTCTTTATAACCAGGATAGCTCAACGTATAGACCTCACTAAGATCCAACGCACTTTGTGTAAAGATTGAAAATGAACTGGAAGTTGCATTGCTTTCTCCACCGGGAACAGAAATCATTCGAATTGGAATGATGGCCCCCTTACTATTCTTTAGGGTTAATCCTTCAATCTTATTGTTTACTATCGAAACTGGAATCGTAGTCTTGACAGAAATCATATCTCTGTCATCTAAAGAAGCATTGAGAAATTTCGGTGACAAATCGATATCACTAAGTTTATAGTAGACCCTGGAATCCCCTTGAACGAGCCAAACTTCCAGTTTACTATCTTTTTCTCGTGTAAGATCGATGAATCGATCAAGATCAATATCCTTCGCCAACCAATCATTTAAACGAACGAGAAAACCTAATTCGGTGATACCTTCATTGGGTTTGATGTTGACATTAAGCACTGCTCCAAATCCATCAGATCCATTAAAAGGATTGGCTGTACCTTCAACACCCTTCTGCCATAGCCACATATTCCATCCATTATAATTGCTGTCATAACGATGATAATGAACTTTAACTGCGATTTCTCCCAGTTGAGGTAAAGGGGTCGAATCTAAAGAAGGTTTAGTTGTATAAACTTTAGGATCTCCTTGTTTAAGCCATATCTCAGCTTTTCCGCTTGTTACATCCATAAAACGATCTGCAGTTACATCCTTTGTAGACCAGTCTTCTCCAATTAGAATAAGAAACCCAAAACTTGTGGCAGTACTATCTAAAGTAATAACCGCCGTTTTACCAAAGTCGTCGGTTGTTTCTCCAAACGGATATGTCTTTCCATCCTTACCGACTTCCCAAATATACGGATTATATCCAGTATAGTCAGCATTATTTCTATGATAGTGAATTGTTAAAGTTACTGTGTTAGCAGCTTTGACGGTCTGGATCAATTCAGTAAACGGCATCAATACCAGAATGAAGGCGGCTAAGCTTTTAAGCATCTTTTTGATCATATGTATTTTCCTCGTGAACTTATTGTAAACTGTAAACGTTTACATTGCAAGAATTCACCTTTAAAAAAGACCAGTCTATTTTTGACTGGCCTGTTTGGCTCCTTTTGATAATCTTAGGAAAGAAGTAATTCGATTAATCTTAAACTGATTGGATCTTAAGATCCTGATATGATTCTTTCTCATCATCGACGCAGACTTTATCGCTACACCAAGACCTAAATGATAAGTGAAGGCATTGACGATAAAGATAAGCGAAGGAAGATCCAGTTTCTTATAGCGTTTTTCTCCGATTTTTTCTCTAATAAAGACATGCTGTATAAGAAGTATATTAAAGCGCGTATCATACGTTTGTTTATTTTGAGTCATCGTAAGTGAATTCGCTGAACGAGTAGCACAATAGATCACTTCTTTACTACAGGCAATCGTTTTCGCATAAGCTCCCACCCTCATCGAAAACATGACATCCTCTGAAACCATGGTCTCATCATATCGAATATGATACGTTTCGATCAGTGATCGTTTATAGAGTTTAGATGGGGTGATATAGAAAGTAAAACGGATCGCATCTTCTGTTTTTTCGCAAGGATCATTTAAATAATCCGCAATCAACTTGATGTATTTATCAACTCTATGGGCATCCTCTTGGGTGCCTATTATTCTTGAGATCGGAGTAAAGCATACCAAATCTAAATCAGAATCTAGATAAGGTTGAAGGATGTTTTGATAACCTGCTTCTAAGTAATCATCCGCATCGACCACCATAAGATACTTCCCTAACGCTTTTTCGATGCCTATATTACGAGCACAACCTGGTCCTTTTTGACCTTGAGGACACTCTAAAAAAAGCACATGGGCATACATAGGATTCTTTTTAAGGGCTTCTAGTTCATCTAGGTGTTGATCACTATGATCATCGATCACTATGATTTGAGTTAATGGATCATTGCCTATCGATCTTAAAGCGATCTCTAAAAGGTCGGGTTGATTATGATGAGGAATGATAATCGATAGATTCATCATAGTTTCCTTTCGAGTTGTTTCTTACTCTTACGTTCTTTTATACGTGTAGAAATGTTTTTAGTTATCACAGATGGTCTATAAAAGCCTCTAGGTAATAACCTTAATCCATTTTCACGCATACGTTTAATATTTAATAAGATATCTTTCAGAGGATAGTGTCGTTTAATGGCAGTTAAGATAAACGATAAAGATGGGAAACGAATCGAAGAAAAACGTTCCTTGGATAAGTTAGCTTTTAAGAATGAGCTTCTTTGAAATAAGATCTCAAATTGAGTATCGTAAGTCGTTCTAGAATTGATCGTTGATAAAGACCCATGATTTCGTGTCACGACATAAATAGAGTTCTCATCAGCGATGACTTTATTCGCATAGTATCCCACTTTAATCGCAAACATGACATCTTCTGATCCATAGATAAGATCAAACTTTAACCCATGATCCATAATAACTGATCGACGAGTCAACTTGACCAATACACTTGGAATCTCAAATCGACAACGATCTTCAGAGACCTGGTCTTTTTGATGTAGAAAATGATCGACGAGGGTATTATAAGTATCCGTACGATGCCCATCGATATCTGTGTTTAGATAAACGCATTTACTCTTAAAGAAAACAAGATCATACTCTTGATTAAAATAAGGTCTTACCTTCGATAAGAAATCATTCTCAAAGAAATCATCCGCATCCGCAAAAAGGATATATTCACCGATGGCGTGATCGATCAAGTGATTACGGGCTGCTCCTGCACCTTTATGACCTGTGGTATTTGAATAAAAATGTACATGAGTAAATTGCTTTTTAAGGGTTTCATATTGATCAACATCTTTAGTACTTAGATCATCACATACCAAAACTTCTACTTCAGGATCGTTTGGGATACTTTGAAGTAAGATAAAAAGCAAAGAGGGTGAATTGTAATGTGGTATCAGGATACTCAGTCGCTTCATAATTTAAACCCATGTTTTTTAAGCGAATAATAAACATATTTTATAAAGTAGAGAGTGCTTTTAAAGAATCCCAATCCTAAAGCTTTCCGATAATTAAACCATTGACGTTTAGCTGACTTAATTTTATTTCCAGAAAGAGAATTTGTATTGCCTTCAGTATAGGTCGCGAGGACTTCGTTTAAACCATAGGCTTTGATTCCCCGCTTCATCAACATCAACCAAGTCAAATGATCTTGACCTTTTCGATAATCAGCCATCAAAAAATCTCCAGTGCTTCTTCGATCGATGATGACCGTTAAACATCCGATCTGATTGTTTGTGATGAGCTCTTTATAGGATAATACATTAGGTGCTTTGACGATGCGACCTCTAGTGGTTCTATATGCGGTAAATGTAAATGCGTAGGCATTATCTCGCATAAACTTAAGTTGTTTCTCAAGTTTATTACTGTCCCATGCATCATCCGAATCTAAAAAAGCAAGGTACTGACCACGAGCGTGATCGATAGCGAAGTTTCTCGCCTTGGCTGCACCACTGTTTTGAGCCATTTCTATCCATTGGATCCGTTTATCTTTTTTAAGATAAGGTTCCGCTATGGCTTTACTATCATCGGTTGAGGCATCATTCACAAGTATCAATTCCCAATCTTTATAAGATTGAGAAACAATACCATCCAGTGTAGCTTTTAAAGTGCTTTGAGCATTATACACAGGAGTAATGATCGAGACAAGATCTTTGATAGGGTTCATTTCTGACCTCCTTCTCGGACACCATCTGATTTAAGGACTTTGAATATGGTCAAAAAGAAGATCTTGATGTCTAAAAATAAACTGATGTGTGAAGCATAATAACCATCTAATTTAGCTTTTTCCACGATAGGTAATTCATCTCTTCCATTGATTTGAGCCCAACCTGTTAAACCAGGCACTAAATCATTGGCCTTAAACTTATCACGTTCAGTGATTAGATCATCTTGGTTCCATAATGCTGGACGAGGTCCCACGATACTCATATCTCCTTTTAGAATGTTTAATAATTGAGGTAATTCATCTAAACTCGATTTACGCAAAAAAGCACCTGATTTCGTAATGAATCGAGAAGGATCATTAAGAAGATGCGTTGGAGTATCTTTAGGTGTCTCTGACACCATGGATCTAAATTTATAGATATTAAAAAGAACCTTGTCTTTTCCTACTCGTTTCTGTGTAAAAAGAATCTTACCTTGTGATTCAAGTTTGATGATCAAAGCTATTATGATTAAAAACGGACTCAGAACAAGCAGTCCGATTAATGAGATCACAAAATCCATCAGGCGTTTAAATAGTTTATACATGGTTAATTTCGGTTAGGTTTATACGTAGGGACAGTCTTCATCAAGGCTTCGATGATGCTTTGATCATCTTGATCAACTACAGTTCTTAAGGTATCTATATCTTTTTGAACAGTCTTAGGGTCAAAAGCGATAGGATGGGTTATGAAGATCAATTGATTAGGGGTAGATTCTACTTCTTCTTTACTCAAATGAAGCTCTTCGAAAAGTTTTTCGCCTTGTCTTAAGCCAACTTCTTTGATGTCGATATCTACATAAGGTTCATAGCCTGCTAAACGAATAAGGTTCTTCGCTAGATCTAAGATCTTTACAGGTTTGCCCATATCCAAGACGAAGATCTCTCCGCCTTTAGCGTAAACAGCGGCTTGCAGAACCAAAGATACCGCTTCAGGAATGGTCATAAAATAACGAATGATGTCTTTATGGGTCAAAGTTAAAGGACCACCTGCTTCGATCTGTCTTTTAAACAAAGGAATGATCGATCCATTAGATCCCAATACATTTCCAAATCGAACAGCCATAAACTTAGTATCACAGGTAGAAGGATCAATCGATTGGATGATCTGTTCGATGAAGCGTTTTGTCGCTCCCATCACATTGGTAGGATTGACAGCTTTATCTGTGGATATGGTTACGAAGCGTTTAACGTGATATTCTTTTGCGATCTCGATGAGATTAAGCGATCCAAAGATGTTGTTTTTAACGGCTTCAGAAGGCATATCCTCCATCAATGGGACATGTTTATGAGCCGCTGCGTGGATCACCATCGAAGGTTTATATTTCTCAAAGAGATGCTCTAATTCACTACGTTCACGCATATTTACGATTAAAGGTACCAGTTTGGTTTTTTGATCAGATGTCTTTCTCATTAAGAAATCTTGATGAAGGTCATAGAGACCATTCTCGTTGATGTCTATAAGCAATAAGATCTTAGGTTGATAGGCATAGACCTGTCTCGCCAATTCACTCCCTATAGAACCTGCAGCCCCTGTAATCAAGATGACTTGATCATTGATGAATTCATGAAGGGCTGAGTTATCTAAACTGATCGCATTACGACCTAAAAGATCTTCAATATTGAGATCGTGCAGATTATTTTTGATCCCAGAAGAACTCATCATGTCTTGAGTTGAGGATAAGACCTTCACTTTACATCCTGTGTTATAGCATTCTTGGATGATGGCTTTTTGAACTTGAAGGGACACACTAGGCATGGCCACATAGATCTGTTGGACCTCTAGCTTTTTGACCAGCTCGTTTAGTTTATCCATGGTTCCCATGACTTTTATTCCACCTATGACTTTACCTGTTTTACTAGGATCATCATCGATGAAACCTAAGATACGGCTCTTATAGCTATGATTCGTACTCACTTCTTTTAGAAGTAAAGATCCTGCAGCTCCAGCCCCTAAAATCAAGGTATTGAGCTCATCATCATTTGTAGGTTTAGTTCTAATATTCATCGATTGAGAAACCCTCGCATAGAATCGAGTTCCTTCTAGAAACATGATCAAAAGTAAAGCTTGTATAGGATAGATCCCAAAGCGTAAACGAGGCATCCATCCTGTGTAGGTAAGCAAAAAGTATACCACTGCGCCTAATATGGCCGCAATGATGACACGCGTTGCCTCATAAACGGAAGCCAGTCCTTGAATTGTCTTATCGAGTTTAAGTAGTTTAAAGATAACCAAATAAACTAAGATGATGATCCAAGCTTGTTGAACGAGTAAAGTGAGATAATGTTCAGCGTTGAATTGTTGAGGATCCACTTCACTAAGAGAGAAATCAAAGCGTACTAGGATAGAGAAGAAATAGGCTAAGAAAACAGAGACAAGGTCGACAATCATGGATTTGTTTGATTTAAGTACTTGCCAGAGTTTATTCATTAGTTACTCGCTGGAATAATCATGTTGTCGAGTAGGGCTTTTCTCCCAGCAGCAACTGAAGCTGGATCCAGTTGGAAGACATAAAGAGGTTTACCATAACCCAAGGTCAAGGTACCTTGAGAATCACTATGACCAGTTAAATCAACAGATTTCAAAGTCCATTTGAAACTCAAGTCTTGGATTTGGGTTCTCGCTAAAGCCATAACTTCAGCAGGCAACATATTGGTATCAATTGAACCTGATATGGCACTTACAATAGATTCGATCTTCGTTAATGTACTCAACTCCGTCAGTTTAGCAATGATGCCTTTAATGACTTCCTGTTGATTCTTAACACGTTGTAGATCACCCATTATAAAACCATGACGCTGACGAGCAAATGCCAAAGCATTATCCTTATTCAATTCGATCCATCCTTTTTCATAATGATAAGGTGTTGGTAGTTGCGTACTGTCTTCTGTAAATTCTACTTCATTCCAGACGGTGATGGTACCTAATGCACCTATGATCTTGGTGAAGGAACTAAAATTCATTTGTAGATAATAATCGATGTCGATGTTGAATGTATCTTCTAAAGTTCCGATAACACAGTTGACCCCTGTAGTTTTGGTTCCCGCATGGGTCAGTTTATCTAAGGTATTGGTTAACCCTAGATTTAAACCACACGCTTTTTTATTTAATGGTACATAAGAGTCACGAGGAATAGACATCATCATAATGGTATGAGTGATAGGATTGACTGTCATGATCATATTGACGTCATTTCGACCTTGAGTTCTTAATGCCCCTGAATTATCATTACCGTCTATATATACCGTAAAGGCTTCTGTAATGACATCCTTTTCAGATACGATAGGTACTCTTTCGACTGTATTTTTTATAGCCCAGATGACTTTTGTCTTGAGTAAGAAATCCGCATCGATCATCAAGATCGTATCGATGTAGGCTTCATCTAGAACTAAGACATCGATTACTCCATCATAGAGTTCTTGGACCCCCTCATAGATGCCTTCAAAGATTCCTAATTTTTGGTCATAACCTTGTTTTTCAAGTTCTGTTTGAATGACTTCGTTGAGTTTCGCTTCTACTAAGGATGAAGATGAGATCTTCTTATTGATGGCGCTCTTGACCGTTAAGATCGACGATTCTTTTAATGTAAAGAAACTTACAGAGTTGGTTTGTAATGGATCATAAGTTACCAGTCTAGCGATGATGTTTTCAGTATAAAGCAATCCAAATGAACTGATGATCATCAGGATAACCATAAAGATTTGGAGAACTTTCCTTTTCCACACCAACAATAGTAATAAGATTTCAACGGCACCAATGACGATCAAATAAGTAACCGGTAAGATGTGGTTGGAAAACAAGGCTGTCAATAACAGCACTAAAGCCAATACTTTCATAATTAAACGAACAATTTTCATAGGAGACCTCTTGATGTTTGGTTTGATAACTAAAGCATTATACCATAATCATTTGGATGAATTATGGCACATCCTATTCTATTTTACACCATTCCCATCAGTTTAGTCAGTCTATGTTTGATCCCTGACTTACTGATGACACTTCCTGTTTCTTCCTCATAGAGCTCACATAGCTCATTGAGATTAGCTTCAGGATTATCTAGTCTTAATCGAGCGACAATACTGTATCTTTCATCTAAGCGTTCTATAACACCTCGTTTAACCAAGCGTTCTATTGCGATGATCTGTTTAGAAGCCGCAGCTTGGGTCTTCATCTCATTGGCGACTTCACAATTGTCTAATCTAGTCAAAGAATTATGGAAGTCTCGTTGGATACGGATCTCTTCAAAATCAAGTACCGCAGAATTCGCATTGACGATACGTAAGAAATCAGAGATCTTATCAGAAGCTTTTAGATAAGTAACTTGTTGATGTCGTCTAAGAATGGTCTTTGCGGGTAAATCAAAACGTCTCATCAAGCTTTCGATGAAAGCCGCATGTTCTTCTTGTTGAGTTACGATCTCTAAATGATAGTTTGATTTCTGAGGAGAATTGACACTGCCTGCAGCTAAGAAAGCACCCGCTAAATAAGCTCTTGCGCAACATTCTTTAGAGACGATCTTTTTAGAAGGATGAGACTGTATACCTTTATCAGTCATCAGACCTAGATCATTTAAGATCTCTTTTACTTTAGAGGTGATCTCTAGTTCATACATATTGTTTTTCTTAAGTTTGACCTTCTTGATCATCTTAAGTTCCATCTCAGGATTAGATCCATCTTTGAGTAATTTAAAAATACGCTTCGCTGTAGATGCGTTTTCTGTATGGATCAGAAGCTGAAGCTGTTGTTCATGAATGATCAAAGAAGCATTCAGTTGAATCAGTGCTGAAAGCTGTGCTTTTTGACAACACTCCTTGATGGGTTGTTGAGTGATCTCTGTTTTGACTTCAGTGGTAAAAGACATCTTATTCGATCTCCTTTAAAACAGCTCTTATTACGTTTTGTATCCTAAGTGAATCATGTCTTATTAGACCTAGATCATAGCTCAAAAGCTTTCGATGAAGAACCTTATAGGAATGATCTTTCTCTTTGATCAATACAGGATGAGAACTTTGTTTAGCGTACTTTTCTAAGAGCTCTAAAGGGATCTCATCATTATAAACGATGACCTCATCGACTTTGATGTCCGCATGTTTCTCTATGGTCCTAATATGATCTTCCATCGTATAGTCATCTGTTTCACCCTTTTGGGTCATCGCATTACACAGATAAACTTTCTTCGCTGAAGTTCTTTTTAAGGCCTTACGAATGTCTGGGATGATCAAATTAGCACAGATGCTTGTATATAAGGAGCCTATCCCAAATACGATAAGATCCGCATTCTCTAAGGCTTTGATGGCTTGTTTAGTTGCCTCTACCGGCTCATTATAAAACACATCAAGGATCTTATTGGTAGACTTAGGAATATTAGATTCTCCCTTAACGATGGTCCCATCTTCCATATGCGCAAACAAGGTCACCACTTGTGTCGTTGAAGGAATGATGTCTCCTTTTACTTTTAAGACTTGAGAAATCAAAGAGATGGCTTCCATAAAGGATCCACTCTTAGTCGTTAGAGCCGTTAAGATGATGTTGCCTAGATTATGACCTGCCAGATCGCTTTGAGTTTGTTCTTCTTCAGATTCAAAACGATAAGACATAAGCTCATTTAAAAGACTTTCGCTTTCAGCCAAAGCCAACATCACATTTCGTATATCTCCCATCGCAGGGATTTGATAAGCACGACGTAATCTTCCAGTACTGCCCCCATCATCGGCGACAGTCACGATCGTTGAAAGCTGAATATCAGGGATTTGTTTTAATCCTCTTAGGATAATGGCTTGACCGGTACCCCCACCGATCACCACGACCTTCTTCATTGAGTTCATTGTAGATCTCTGTGCTCCTTGAAACAGTGGTATTCTTTACTATAGATCTCATAGAATTGATTGACCAAGACTACAGATCGATGTTTACCTCCTGTACAACCAATCCCTACCGTAAAATGATTCTTGCCTTCTTTGACGTATTCTTTAAACGCATAATCTAAGAAGGTTGTAAGTTTCTTGATGAAGATTTGGGTCTCTTCATGTTTAAGCACGAAGTCTTGTATGATCTTATCTTCACCTGAGAATTCTCTTAATCTTTCATCCCAAAATGGATTAGGTAAGAATCTCACATCGAATAATAGATCCGCATCTAAAGGAACCCCATTCTTATACCCAAAGGATACAAAACTGATCGAAAAGGTTGGTTGATCATTCAACGAAAACATCTTATTTAAGCGGCTCTTCAGTTCAGTTCCTTTTAGAAAGGTCGTATCTATCCCAGTAAAACTGGTATCTTTTAAGGTCTTAAGATTCTCTTCTTCTAGGGTCAAGGCTTCTTCTAAGGTAGTGACCTTATTAGAGATCAATAAAGGATGATTTCTTCGTGTAGATTTATAGCGCTTCAAAAGCTCATCGTGAGATGCCTCTAAGAAGATGACCCTTAGATCGACATCCAAACCTCTAAACATCACATGGAAGCTATCAAAGTCATGAAGAGACATCGAAATGACCACATTATCAAATCTTGGATCAGATCCTTTTATGATCAGATTCCTTAAATCTTTTAATAAACTGACGGGAAATTGATCGATACAGTGATATCCCATATCTTCCAAAATACCCATGGTTGTTGTTTTTCCAGCACCAGAGATGCCTGTTAATAAGATCACGCGTCGTTTCATAAGATCTCCTTGGATTTTATTGTACCACGCAGCCTGGTGTTTCACAAGATGGCACACTTCTGTGACTAAAACATATGATCTTCTCTTACTTTTTTATAGATAATCCTCATTGTTTAGCGAATACATATTTTTTTACTTTCCTTAAATTTTTGAAATTTCTTTGAATTAACACTCATAGTGTGCAAGTTCTCCATAATTGCTTAAGATATATCGATACTGCTTGACAAAGAGTTTGCATTTCTAATAAACTGAAGTGGTAGTGAATGGTTAAATGATAATATTCAAAATTGGAAAAGGAGGGGGGACTTTAAAACCACTTTATATAAATATACTATATTTGTATATCGTTTTTATTTATAATCTTGTTTTTGTTGAATGACTTAACTCTTTAAAGAAAGTGTGAACCCATGAAGAAAAGCATATTCGCTATATTGGCTCTCATTCTACTCACGTCATGTAGTAGTCCGAAAGTAGAAAAAAAGACCGAATTTGGAGAAAAAGAATTAGCATCGACTAGCGAATTAGAGTTTCAAATCAAATCAGTTAGAAAATCTTATGGAGATGAAATGTGGCTCGAAGACGATAGTATATATGTCGTGGTAGAGATGTCAATTAAGAATATATCTAAAGAAAAGCAAAACATAAGTACATTTGATTGGAAACTACAAAATGCAGCTCTAACTGAAACAGATGTATCTAGCGTAGAAAGTACTGTTGGAGGAGAAACCTTTTCAGTTGATGTTTTACCTGGTGGTACAGTTGAAGCAATTTTCTATTTTGAGCAACCACTGGATAATTCTGGTTTGGTTTTGGCCTATTATTCGAATATGTTTAGTGAAGAACCGGAAATTAAGATTAATCTGACGACAGACTGTTCAGATGTTGCTGTGAGTGAAACTCCTTATGCTATAGGACAGTCAGCAACTTATAGAGACAAGATTTACTCCATTGAAAAAGTTCAAACATCTTCCGGCAAAGATTACACAAAACCTTCTTCGGGGAATGTTTTCTTAGGAGTAACTGTCAAGATCAAGAATAATTCGTCGGTTGATATGGCTGAAATTAGTAGTAATAGTTGGAAAGTTTACGATGACAAAGGGGTGTCTTATGATTATAGTTACTTCTCTGTATGGGAAACTGAATCATTCTATGATAAACAACTAGAACCAGGTTCAGAGTATTCATACATTATTGCTTTTGAAGTACCTAAGAATGGAAAATGGAGATTAGCTTATTATGGAAATATGTTTGATGAAAAGGAAAAATTCAGTATAATACTGAACTAAAAAGGAAAAATGAAAAAGAAAAAAACATTATTAGTATCATGGATTATGACTTTGGCTTACCTTGTTTACATCGTATATTATATGAGTACATACAGTGCAGGGGATAGCAATGAACAAGTAGGCGCTGCAATTGCGTTCGCACTTATGCTTCCACATTTGTTCTTAACATTCTTAGCGTTGATCTTCAACGTCTTGGGTTGGGCTATGAATAAACGCGGTTTTGCTTTAACAGGAGCGATTTTGTATTCAGTTGCTATGTTCCTCTTCATCCCATACTTCTTCTTTATCGTTACTCAAACTGTTCTTAGCTATGTCGGCTTCGCTAAGATGCCGAAAAAGATTGCTTCTGCTGCAGTTTAAAAAATCGAATATACACATAAAAAGGAACATAACACTATTTGTTCCTTTTTTTAGGATTCATTATTATATATTACCCCAAGGATCAGCGAAAGAAATCTAATAAGGAACCCCATATGTCACTCACACTAAATTCTGCCAGTCTATTGTTTGGATTTGCCTCATTGTTCTATCCTATTTCATATATCATTCGACATAAAAAACCTAAGATCTCAATTCATGTTTATATGATGTTTAGCTTTCTATTTATGGGCTTAGCTTTCGTTTTTCAGCTCATGACGATTCAACATCTCGCAAATATAGGAGATACCGTAGCGATTTTAGACATCGTCGATGGGGTAGTCCTTGTCTCATGGATACTTATCGTAATGACGATGGTTCTAAATCTAGTTGCGTTGGCCTTTTCTAAGTTTAGTCCTAAAAGAACTACTCCTTAAAGATTAAGTTATCATTTAATCTTAATAGTCACACTTTAATAATGAGCCAAGATCCTATTGACCTTGGTTCATTTTAATATTCAATTAAGAAGCCTTGATCGACTCGCGATAGGTATTCCCAAAGGTTCTCATCGATTCGATGACTGGACCTAAACTTAGACCTAAAGGTGATAATTTATATTCAACCTTAGGTGGAACGACTGGGTAGATCTTTCGTTCGATCAAACCATCTTCTTCTAATCCACGTAAGCTTTGTGTAAGCATCTTTTGAGTAACACCCGGTAATACACGTTTGATTTCACTGAAACGCTTTGTTCCAGTCAACAACTCACGTATGACCATGATCTTCCATTTACTTGTCAATAAACTTAAAGTTACTTCTACAGGACACTCTAACATGTTTGTGATTTCCATTGGGCTCCTCCTATGGTATCTATTTCGATACTATAATACTTTATAGTGCGTACTTTACTTTATTTATAGTACTGTTATCATTATAGCAGATGCATATCAAAACACAAGCATCTCAATGAAAGAGGAAATAAATATGAAAAGAATTACGATTTTTGGAAAAGGCAATATGGCGAAAGTCATTTCTGAACGCTTCAAAAAAGCAGGCAACACTGTAGAGATGTTTGGATCTAAGGATGAGGTTGGTGTATTAGGAGACATCGTCGTTTTGGCAGTTCCTTATGCGGCTGTCGCAAAGATCTTAGAAGAGAATAAAAAAGCATTGGAAGGTAAGGTCCTCGTCGATATTACTAACCCTGTGAATTTCGCTACGATGGATGATCTTCTGGTCCCTTCAAACAGCTCCGCGACTGAAGTCATCGCATCTACTGTACTCAAAGCGAAGGTCGTTAAAGCATTCAACACAAACTTCGCCTCCACCTTAGCGGGCGATGTCCCTACGACCATCTTATTGGCTTCTGATGATCTAGAAGCGAAGGTTACACTTAGCAGAGCATTAGAAGGCAGTGGTTTGGTAGTAGTCGATGCGGGCGCTTTGAAAAGAGCTCGTGAATTAGAAGCATTAGGCTTCCTTCAGATAACCCTAGCCATTCGTGAACAAATCGGATGGATGGGTGGTTTCGCACTGACAAAGTAAATCGTTTTCTTAAAAAGCATCTCTTCAAGGAGATGCTTTTTTTACATGTTGTTTCTATTGAAAACCTTCATTAAGAGCTAAGTTAGTTGTGGATCCTTGGTTGTAAATATCTTATAACTAATCAGTGTAATGATATAGTAATAATGACAATCCATTAATATGATTATTCTACTTTAAATCAATGGAGGTAATATGACCAAGAGAATGGGTTTTGATTCCAAGTACAGTTTTGTTATTTTGTTTTCTTTAGCTCAAATTATCTTTGGATTTACACAAAATACTTTTAATGAAATTGGTACTGGTTTACAAGCCATCTTAACCATGCCTTCAAGTCTTATTACAGATTATATAGGCTTAGGAAATATAGGTGCTGCCTTTGTTAATTCGGGTCTGCTTACTTTGGTTTGTATTTTATTATTGTATACATTGAAACAGAGTCTCAATGGACCTTTGATCGCAGCCCTTTTTACGATATCTGGTTTTGCTTTGTTTGGTAAGAATTTATTCAATGTATGGTTTATCTTATTGGGAGCTTATATTTATTCACGATATAAGAAAGAGACATTCAATAAGTTTCTTGTTCCTGCGTTGTTTGGGACCTCTATGGCCCCCGCAATCACTGAAATAGCTTTTAGAAGTAGTTCATCCTTGTTTATAAGTATTCCACTCGCAATGGCTATTGGGATACTATTGGGCTTCTTGATTGCGCCTCTTGCGTCTTCTCTGATGAATGTTCATCAAGGATATAATCTATATAATATTGGATTTTCAGTTGGGATGTTGGGTTTAATATTTGTATCTATTATGCGATCCTTTGGTTATGAACCTACTCCACAACTCATTTGGTCTAGCGGAAATAACCTTGTCTTAAGTGTTTATCTCATTGGGACATTTCTAGTGATGCTAGTCACTGGTTACCTTATCAACGGGAAATCATTTAGTAACTATAAGAAATTATTGAGTCATTCGGGTAAATTGATCACAGATTTTATTCAATTGGAAGGTTTTGGGATCACTTTAATAAATATGGGGATCACAGGAATCCTTTCAACTGTGTATATCCTCTTGATTCAAGGTGATTTAAACGGGCCTACGATAGGAGGTATCCTAACGATCTCAGGATTTAGTGCCTTTGGGAAACATCCTAGAAATATACTTCCGATATTCATAGGAGTATTTATTGGTTCTCTTCTAAAAGTATTTTCTATCAATGATCCTGCGATTCAGTTGGCGGCCCTATTTGGGACCGCATTATCTCCCATCGCAGGTAAGTTTGGTTGGCAGTGGGGTGTAGTGGCTGGTTTTATTCATTCGTCGGTTGTGCTTAATGTAGGCTACCTCCATGGGGGATTTAACCTCTATAATAATGGATTTGCGGCAGGATTGGTTGCGGCAGTGCTATTACCGATCATCGCATTGTTTAGAAAAGATGAAGGAAATTCCTAAGAAATGAGAATCCTCATATCAAGCTCAATCTTTAATCATATAAAATCATCTCCTACAGAGAGATGATTTTTTTGTTTATTGAACACCCATAAATTTTCTTACTTTATCTCTATTACGAAAGATCACAATGATCACCAATATCCCTAGATACCAGTTGGCTATATTGAACACAAAACCTATTGGACGAGAAAAATTAATGTATTCTTGAAATAAACGACCATTCCCATTGGCTTCAAAAGATAAAACAATCATCACATCCGTAAACAAAGCCAATATGATCAACCAATCTTTTCTGTTCATACTTCCCCTTTATGTTTATGTATCTAAAGTATACAAGGGTATGAACCTAAACTATACGAGTTACTGTTTAATCTTGGCACTAAAAAACGATCCCTAAGGATCGTTTATACACTTTGAATATAAAGGAAAGCAGCTTGAGCCGCTACAGCACCATCTGAGACCGCAGTTACGACTTGTCTCAAAGGTTTGACACAGACATCTCCTGCCCCATAAATACCAGGCACTTTGGATTCCATCTTCTCATCGACGATCATATACCCTAAAGGATCAAGAATGTCTATGTGCGCAACACTGGATGTATTCGCATTCGCACCGATATAAGGGAAGATCCCATCGGTCTCTACGTCGAACTCTTCTTGGGTCTCTAGATTACGAAGCTTTATCGCAGTGACTTTGTCTTCTCCTATTACACTTACAGGAACACAATGTCTAAGGACATCGATCTTAGGATGAGCTAAGACATGGTCTTGGGCTACCTTATCGGCTCTAAACACATCACGTCGAATGACGACTGTGACCTTATCCGCAAACTGGGTCAAATAGAGAGCTTCTTCTAAAGCGGAGTTGCCCCCTCCTATGACGACGACCTTCTTATGTTTATAGAAAGCCCCATCACATACAGCACAGAAACTTACCCCATGACCAGTCAATCTTTCTTCGTTTGGGATATTCATTTTATTCTCAATAGTGCCTGTCGCTAAGATGACAGCCTTACAGATAAACTTACGATCATCTTCGGTGATGACAGTTTTAAGATGACCTTCTTCAATCTTCTTAACACCTACGAATTCTGTTTCGATCTCTAAATGAGAGGTATGTTCATACATCTTCATGGCCAAATCGACCCCAGAGATGCGTTTCTCACCTGGCCAATTATCGATCTCAAAGGTCTTTACGAGCTTACCACCCGGAGCTGAACCTTCAAACATGATGACTTTTAGACCTGCACGCTTGGCGTATATGGCCGCTGTCATCCCAGCAGGTCCTGCGCCTACGATCGCTAAATCGTAGATCTGGTCCATGAGATCTTCTTTTCTAAGATGGGCAAGAGCTCCATCAAATCATGTATGGCTTCATTTGGTTTAGTATCTAAAATGGCTTGTTTACGTTCTTCATGGGTAATCAAAGCTACCGCATACATGCCTGCTCTATCCGCAGCCATCATATCGGTATCTGTATCCCCTACATAGATCGCATCATCTCTATACACATTCAGTTCTTTACAGGCATTGATCAATCCTTCCGGATCAGGTTTGTATTTCTTTACCTCATCATATCCTATGATGGTTGAGAAGTAACTTTCAAGTCCAGTTAGTTTTAAACCTAATTCTACGACGTCTTTTTTCTTAGAAGACACAACCCCTAAGGTATAGTTTCTTTCTTTTAACGCTTCTAGTAGTTCTTTTGCGTGTGGCATCGTTTTGATCATAGTAGGATGAAGCTCTATGTTTAAAGCACGATACTCATCAAACGCTGTTTTGGCTGTTTCTGGATCCAAGTATTTTTCTAGAGATTCATGAAGTGTAGGTCCTAAGAAACCTATCTTCTGATCACGAGTCAAGACAAGATCAGGTTTATATTTCTTAAGTACTTGAGTAAAAGTTTCGATGATCAAAGGCTCAGTGTCTAATAAGGTCCCATCTAGATCAAATAAGATCACAGGTTGTGGATCCTTAAAGAATTTCTTGAAGAAACCCATCCAACCCAATAGACCAAGTAAGATAAACAAGATCGATAAGACTTGAGCTGTTCTTATAAAGGTTCCCCATACGTATAAACTATCGCTTCTTAAACCTTCTACGAAGAAACGAGTGATCCCATACCACACGAGATATCCATAGAACTGATCACCTCGTTTAAGTTTCATCACGTGTTTTAAGCCATAAGTAATGGCGAAGAAACCGATGATGTTTAGAACTGATTCATACAGAAACGTAGGTTCTCTAAAAGCACCTTGAATAAACATCATATCTTTAATAAAAGCTGGGAAGAAGTTATAGTATGCTTCGTTTACGATTCTTCCATAAGCTTCTTGGTTGAAGAAGTTGCCCCATCGACCAGATGCTTGAGCTAAAAGAATGGCCGGTACGACAATATCAGCGCCTCTTAAGAAATTGATTTTCTTCTTACGAGTATACCAATAGCCATAAACGACACCCAACATCAAGCCACCTTGTATGGCCAAGCCTCCGCTCCAAGTCATTAAGATACTAAGTGGATTCGAAAGATAACTGTCGAAGTTATAAAACAGGACATACCATAAACGAGCCCCTATGATGCCTGAAAGCAAGGCTCCAAAAAAGAGATCTTCTGGGATCGATTTAGGATATCCGAGTTTTGAGAATTTGTGTTCAGCGATAAAATAGGTGATAAAAGCACCTACTAGGATACATACGGCATACATCTTGATCGATATGGATCCTATTTCAACGAAAGTAGATATGTCTGGAAAAAAGGTCATTGGTTCTCCTTATTCTGACTCTTAATATAGTCGTAGACACGCTGTTCAAATTCTTTTGAACTATTGATGCCTTTTTCTTTGAGATTAAAATTAGTTACTGCAGATTCTACCAACACGGCGATATTACGACCTTCTTTGACAGGGATCGTTTGCATAGGGATCTTAACTCCTAATACTTCATAATACTGATCTTCTTCTTCGATACCGACTCTTGTGTATTGTTTATCTTCATTCCATTTTTCAAGAGATATAACGAAGTCGATGTCTGATTTAGATAGGGTCGCAGAAGCACCAAACATCTTATTCACATCGATGATGCCTATCCCTCGTATCTCCAGCATACCTTCTAAAAGCTCAGTAGAGGTCCCAAAGATAGAATTATGATACTTAAACACATCGACGCGATCATCCGCAACTAAGATATGACCTTTTTTGATCAACTCAAGTGCAGTTTCAGATTTACCCATTCCAGATTCACCGGTAATCATGACGCCTTTCCCAAACATAGAAATCAAGACCCCATGGACATTTGTATTAGGAGCCAGCTTTTCACTTAGGAAAGAGATCACATCGACCATCAATTGATAGGTAGGCATCGATGATCTAAACACAGGGAAAGCTTTATAATTGCCTAGTTCAATCAAGACATCAGGTATTTCTACGTCTTTAGAAAAGATCATACATGGGGTATATTCATCGCTGAGTTTTTCTAAACGTTCTTTTAGAACGTCTTGTTCAAGGGTCTTCATATAGGAAGATTCCTTATTACCCATGATGATGATTCTTCGTGGTTCACTACCAACGAAGTAACCACAAAGCTCTAGACCTGGTCGATTGATGTCGGGGATGATGACCCAACGATCGAGTCCTTCTTCTCCTCCACAGACTTGCTCAAACTTAAAGAAATCTTTTAAGTCTCTAATCAGTGCTTTACCGAATTCTTCCATGGATTTACCTCAGTACTTTCTTCAGGTATTCACCTGTCACGCTCTTTGGATTTTGACTGATGGCTTCAGGAGTTCCTGTGCCGATCAACAAGCCGCCTTCATCGCCACCTTCAGGACCTAAGTCGATGATGTAGTCAGCGTTCTTTATGATGTCTAAGTTATGTTCTATGACGATGACGGTATCTCCGTTATCGACGATACGTTGAAGGACAGGTAAGAGTTTTCCTACGTCATAACTATGAAGACCTGTAGTTGGTTCATCTAAGATGAAGACTGTCTTTCCAGTAGCTTTTCGTTGAAGTTCACTGGCCAACTTAACACGTTGGGCTTCACCACCAGATAAGGTGGTCGCAGATTGTCCTAGTTTGATGTAACCTAAGCCTACATCTTGTAGGGTCTGTAGACGATGTTGTATCTTGTGGATATTGGTGAAGAACAGAAGCGCTTCATCAACTGTCATCTCTAGGATATCAAATATATTCTTACCTTTATAGGTAACTTCTAAAGTTTCGTTATTATAACGTTTACCTTCACACTCTTCACATGGCACATAGACATCAGGTAGAAAGTGCATAGAGATACGTTTGACCCCATCACCTTGACAGAGTTCGCATCTTCCACCTTTGACGTTGAAGGAAAAGCGAGACTTATCATAACCTCTTACTTTAGCTTCTGGTGATAAGGCGAATAGATCACGGATATCATCAAAGACACCAGTATAAGTGACTGGATTGGATCGTGGGGTTCTTCCTATCGGATCTTGATCGATCTCGATGAGCTTATCGATCTCTTCTAGACCTGTGACCTTTTCTACAGCCCCTGGTTTTACTTTAGGTTTACCTAAGTACTGAGACAAAGACTTGCCTAAGACATCATTGACCAAGGTTGATTTCCCTGAACCAGAGACCCCAGTGACCACATTAAATAGCCCTAGATGAAAATCAACAGAGATCTTCTTAAGGTTATTTTCTGAAGCTTTTTCGATATGGATGACTTTACCACTACCCGTTCTACGGGTTTCAGGATAAGCATTCTTTAAGATGCCTGCGAGATATTGGCCTGTGATCGATGTAGGATGATCGATGAATTCTTGAGGGGTACCTACCGCAACGACTTCTCCTCCTGCTTTACCTGCACCAGGACCGATATCGATGATGTAGTCGCTTTCCAGCATGGTCTCTTCATCGTGTTCTACTACGATCAAAGTATTGCCTAGATCACGCATTTGTTTAAGGGTATTGATGAGCTTCATGTTGTCTCGTTGATGTAGTCCAATAGATGGTTCATCTAAGACATAGAGGACCCCTGTTAAACGAGATCCAATTTGAGTCGCTAAACGTATACGTTGAGCTTCTCCTCCTGATAAGGTCCCTGCGATACGATCTAAAGTAAGATATTCTAAACCAACATCTTTTAAGAAGTTCAATCTTTCTCGTACTTCTTTTAAGACAAGATGAGCGATCTCTGTCTGCATCGGTTTAAGTTGAAGTTGGCTCATATAGATGAGGGCTTGTTTAACCGACATCCTTGTCCATTCATTGATGTTTTTAGGTCCTACTTGAACACATAGGGCCATAGGATTAAGACGCTTGCCTTCACATACTGGACAAGGGCTTTCAGCCATAAAGGTCTGATACCATTCTCTGGCCATAGGTGAAGTGGTTTCCATATGTCTTCGTTGAATCAAAGTTTGAACACCTTCGATGAAGTCTGTCTTACTGTAGGTATTTCCTGAACGTGTTTCTATAGAATACTTAATGGGTTCAGGTGATCCAATCAAAAGGATCTGAAGTTCTCTAGGACTCAGTTCTTTTATTGGTTTATTGAGATCGATCTTATAATGTTTGGCTAAGGTCTCAAAGACTTGCCATTCAATGTTTTCTGAACTTAGGATGTTTTTATAATAGACGATCCCGCCTTGCATAACACTTTTATTCTTATCAGGGATCAAGTAATCCACATCGACCATCTGTATCGATCCTAGACCTTTACAGTGTTCACAAGCTCCTAAAGGAGAATTGAAACTAAAGAGCCTAGGTTGAGGTTCAGGTATAGAGAATCCACACTTAGGACAGGCATAATTGCTTGAGAAGAGGAGTTCTTCCCCATCACTTACTACTACTGCCAAACCTTTGGCTAACTTAAGGGCGCTTTCTAATGAGTCATATAAACGTGATGTACTATCGGCTTGTTTAACGATACGGTCTACTACCACATCGATGGAGTGCTTCTTATTTTTCTCTAAAGTGATCTCGTCTTCTAAAAGACGATTCTCACCGTTGACACGCACTCTTACATAACCTTCTTTACGAAGTTTCTCTAGGGTTTCTTTATGACTACCTTTTTCAGAATGAACGATAGGCGCTAAGATCTGTAGTCTTTCCCCATCTTTTTCCTTCATGACACGATCTACCATCTGTCTTACGGTTTGAGCGATGATGGGCTCATGATGGGTAGGACAATACGGGATCCCTACTCTCGCATACAATAATCTAAGATAATCATAGATCTCAGTTACAGTACCTACCGTTGAACGAGGGTTGTGTGAGGTGGTCTTTTGATCAATCGATATACTAGGAGAAAGCCCTTCGATGACATCGACATCAGGTTTCTCTGTGTTGCCTAAGAATTGACGCGCATACGCACTTAAAGACTCAACATAGCGTCGTTGACCTTCAGCGTAGATCGTATCAAAAGCCAAGGATGTTTTTCCACTACCTGAAAGACCAGTCATAATGACCAGTTTATTTCGAGGAATCGTTAGGGTGATGTTTTTTAGGTTGTTCTCGCGAGCACCTTGAATGTAAATAACGTCTTTTTGCATAATCTCTATTATACACTATGAGCGCAAAAGACTCTATCAGTGCGCTTACTTGATGATGAAACGTAAACGATCTGCGGGGATGATGTCTGAGAAGACTTCGATCACATTATTATTCTGATCTCTGGTTGATCCTGTGATCATACCACCAGCACTTCCTTTTCGTAAATCTAAGATCTCAGACTGTTTTTGATTGAGGTTGATCGCACTCAAATTCTTATCTACCGAAGTAGGAATACATCCACTGGCTTGCTTTATAAGAGGATAAATAGACATGCCTTTAAGCGATTCAAGTTCGATCTGTTTTAGATAGAACGATGGATAATAAGCATCCATCCATAAGACAGCTATCCCATCCGCTTTGAATAAACGAATGAGATGAAGTAGATCTTGGCTTTCTTTAAAACCAAATCTTGAATTCAGTTCTTCATCGCTTTTGACGACTTCAATCAAAAGATCACTTAAAGTAGCTTTATACCCTTGATTATGGATCTCTTCTAGAATAGGTGTCATCTTCTCAATCATATGATCTACGACGAAGGTATGATGAACGAAGACCCCAGTCTTCTTGATGCGTTTGGCGTAACCTTCTCGAATCAGTTCATTATAGGCTTTTCTAACCATATCCTCAGTAAACCCATAGGTCTTATTTAAAAACTCATAATCTGGTAAGATGGCCTTATCTTTGAACTCTCCGTTTAGTATGGCTGCCTTAAAATGATTCTTAAGTTGAGTTGGATAAGGAAGGGATAAGGATGGATCTAGTTTATAGTTCATAATGCTGTGACCTTGACACTTAATTGGGTCTTTGATGAAGGAATAATGGCTTTATAATGAGCGATTAAGCGTCCATTCTCATCGTGGAAATCTTGGCTTATCAGATAGATTAAGCTGTTTTTACTTTGAGATAAAAGTAGAGAATCTTCGATCGTAATGCCTTGTATCTCTAAAATGCTTTCTTTGATGAGTCGATGATCGTCTAATAGAGACAGAATAAGCTTCTCATCTTCAAGTGATTTAGAACCTTCTAAAATGATCATCCATTCATCGATGAATATAAGCTCTTGAGAAGAGGTATGAATTCTTTTTAATCTTAGAAGCTTATCTGTGTTAAATGAGCCAATCATTAAAGGAAGCTCATCTTGAGAAGATATGATCTCTTTTAGGATAAACGAGGATTTTATCGACTCATTTTTAGTTTGGGTATATGAATGAGGATCCACCAATAGATCAGGATAACCTTGAACTTGTTTAACGAAATGACCTTGGCCTTGTCTTTGATCGATGAGGCCAAAACGTGATAGTTCAAGAAAAGCTCTTCTCACAACGGTTCGAGATACACTAAAGGTCCTTCCGATTTGATCTTCAGAAGGTAAAAGCTCGCCTTTTTTTAAGGTTCCGTTTAATATCGCGCTTTCGATACACGCACTAAGTTGACGATGTATCGGTGTTTTAAGAGTCTTGTCTATGTGTAGGTAATACATGGTTTTGAGATAGTGTATCATATTTCAATATCGTTTTTCGATATATACGGCTCTTATTACCTTATTTTAGATACATATATTCATATATATGATACACTTTACCATATATGGAGGATTTCTAATGAGAAAACTTAGTCAATTGGTTTTTAGTTTCATACTCTTGTTTATTGGGTTAACCCCTACGATTGCTTCAGCCTATACAACAGGTGATGGGAGTGAAGCCAATCCTTATGTGATCAAAACGGTTCAAGACTTAAAAGACATGTCTTTAGAACTGAATGCGCATTATGTCTTAGACAATGATTTAGATCTCGCTGGTGTAGTATGGACTCCAATTGGAGATGAGACAACACCTTTTACTGGGGTCTTGGATGGGAATAATCATATGATTTCTAATTTAACCTTAACCATAGCTGTTTCATTATCCATTGAACACAATGGGTCGATAGAGACCAGCAACCTAGATACCTACATCAGTGGATATACTGGATTATTTGGGCTCATCGATAAAGGACAAGTCAAAAACCTTACTCTAAGCGATGCCTTAGTCGATACTTCCGCAATGACCATCACTTATGGAGATTTGGCTTCTTCGTTTATGGTCAACAATATTCAAACGGGTCTACTTGCGGGAAGCATCATAGGAGATGGGATCACCACGACCTTAGAGAATGTATCTGTGTTATCTTCTGAAATCAAGAGCCCTGCTTTGGATGGTTTCAGTGGTTACTATATCTTAAGCAATGGGGTTGGGGCTTTAGCTTCTAATGGGACCAATGTTATTTTAAAAGGCATCGCAGTAAGCGATGTGAAAATAAAGGGAATGGATGCCTCAGCGGGTTTTATTGGAACCGTTGAAGGCAGTGTTTCTGTATCTGACAGTTACTTTATTGGGGAAGTCTATGGGCAATTCGATCTAGGTGCTTTCTTTGGGGAAGCTGAAGGCGCATCAGATGCGCCTTACGAATTGACTTTCTCGATCACTCATTCTTTCGCCAATGCGAACTTAGGTTCTCTTACGGATCAATCGATAGACGCCGTTGGGGGAATGGTTGCTCAACTCAGTGGCTACTTAAGCGCAAACTTTGAGAATGTGTTTGTTCGTGGAGAGATTTTCAGTGAAAACAGTGATGATTCCTTTGTTGGAGGATTGATTTCAAATACATTTCAAATTGGGACCTTATCTATCCATCATGCTTATGTTTCTGTAGACATCAATCTAAGTGTAGGAAGTTATCCTGCAGCTTTGTTTCTAGGTTGTGATTCTGGTCATTATGATGCAGACTGGAACCATACAGGTTATGCGACCTTAGATCTCGTCGATCTACACGCGGATTCAACGATCTCTGATCTCACGATGGTCTATAGTCAATATGACCCCATCAATAATGCGATCGTTCCCTTTGACGCTCCTATTACCTTACATACTTCAACTGAATTAAAGACCCTCGCTCATATGACGAGCACCAGTGATTTTGATTTTGAATCGATCTGGTTGATCGATGAGAGTAAGAATGATGGCTTCCCTACCTTCGATCTCATTAAGGTCTCTGATCCATTACCGGATACAGGTGATCATACAAGCTCATTGATCTTCTTAAGTTTAGGTCTAGGATTGATGATCCTAAGTCGTAAACCTCAAAAAAATTAAGTACTAAAAAGGCTCAAACAATGTTTGAGCCTTTTACTTGGATTAATCGATCTAAGACTTCTTGAAGTAGAGGGATTTTTGTTTCACCTGTTCTTCGTGTGACTGAGATACTTGAGGTCATCGAAGCTAGAATTAATATTTCCCTTAATGGTAAATGATGAGCTAAACCATACACGAAAGCCCCATGGAAGAGATCTCCTGCCCCATTGGTGTCAATGGCTTTGGCTTTGAAGGCAGGAAGATGATGGATGATGCCTTCTTCTTCATAGAGACAACCTTGATCACCTAAAGTTACGATAGGATGAGGATTCAACTCATGAAGTTTATTAAAGACTGTTCTCCAAGTTGCCTCATCGTTGATGTCTATGTTTATTCCACTGTAGCCTTCTGCGAAATCTTCTGAGGTCACCAACCAAGTCACTCGTTTAGCGAGCTCTACTGTAGGTTGACGATATCCTCCCGCATCCAATATAGAAACGATCGAAGGATGTTGATCTAGAAAACGATGGGCTACTTCAGGCTCATGACCATCGCTTAAGAAGAGATCATACTGACCTTCTACACTATAGTCGGTTGGATCTATTCTTCCAGGACAGTTGAATATGGTTCTATTCCCATTGGCTTTACTGGTCAATATGACACTGATGGGTGTCTCAAAATCAACACAGGGAATAGAAAGATGCTTGACCTGAGCTCTATCTAGACATTCAATAATCTGGGTCGCATAGATATCATTACCTAAACGAGAATACAAAGTCACATCTTCTCCCCATTTACCTAATAAAATAGAGGCATTGGTACTAGGACCACCTGCAGCTTCTACCTTATCGTAAACGCGAAACTTAACGTTTTCTGTAATGGGTTGATCTAAAGGCATACAGATATCTAAAGTCGATTGCCCTATACATACGATTTTCATAAAGCACCATTCTTCCTAAGTTTATCTCTGTATTACGATAAGCCAAATAAGGAGGCTTGTAAAGAAAAAGCTCAACTAGAGTTGAGCTTTAAGTTCTAATAAGATATCCCTAAGTTCGGCTGCTCTTTCGAAATCTAAGACTTTAGCCGCATCTTTCATTTCTTTCTCTAAGCTTTCGATAAGTCTTTCTTTTTCTTTTCTGGTGGTCTTATCATGTTTGCTCATATAATCTTGAGCCATCTGTTTGGTTTCTTTACCTCGAATGATGTCATGAATTTCTTTCTTGATGGTCATAGGGGTAATGTTGTTTAAGGTGTTATGGGCGATCTGGATGTCTCGTCTACGTTGGGTCTCTCCTATCGCTTTCTCCATAGAATCGGTAATACGATCCGCATAAAGGATGACTTTCCCATTGACGTTACGCGCAGCACGTCCTATCGTCTGGATCAATGATCTGTGTGATCTTAAGAAGCCTTCTTTATCCGCATCTAAGATACAGATCAAAGATACTTCAGGTAGATCTAGACCTTCTCTTAGAAGGTTGATCCCAACCAAGACATCATATTTACCTTTACGTAAGTCATGAAGGATCTCGATACGTTCTAAGGTCTTGGTCTCATGGTGAAGATAAGCGACCTTAAGATCCAAACGTTTTAGATACTGAGTCAATTCTTCAGCCATCTTAACAGTCAAGGTCGTGATAAGTACACGTTCATCTTTATCGATACGGCCATGGACTTCAGCGATGATATCATCGATCTGTCCTTTAGAAGGTCTTATGATGATCTCAGGATCAACTAAGAAAGTAGGTCTGATGATCTGTTGAACGACTTCCCCATTGGTTAATGCGAGTTCATAATCACCTGGTGTCGCAGAGACAAAGATGACTTGATTGATGATGCTTTCGAATTCAGTAAACTTTAAAGGACGATTGTCTAAAGCAGATGGCAATCTAAAACCATATTCAACTAAAGTTGTTTTACGTGAACGATCCCCATTATACATCCCTCTTACTTGAGGGACAGAGACATGGGATTCATCGATGACCAATAGATAATCATCAGGAAAATAATCAAAGAGATTGTATGAACGTTGACCTTCTTGTCTACCATCGATATGACGAGAATAGTTTTCTATCCCAGGACACATCCCAAATTCACGAAGGGCTTCTAGATCATAAAGCGTTCTTTGTTTAAGACGCTGTTCTTCTAGAAGCTTGTTTTCTCGATGAAAATATTCCAGTCTTTCTTTAAGTTCAGCTTCTATTCGATCACATGCTTCTAACATCTGTTCTTTAGAACGAGCATACTCATTCGCAGGAAAGACATTGTATACAGAGTAGGCATTTTGGATCTTACCAGTGACTCTATCAACTTCTGTGATGCGTTCTATCTCGTCCCCAAACATTTCGATACGAAGGTTGAATTGATCGGTGAAGCCTAAAGAGATCTCGATCACATCCCCGTGGACTCTAAAGGTCCCTCGTTTAGGATCGATATCATTTCTAAGATATTGACGATCAACGAGCTTTCTTAAAAGTTCAGATCTTTTTATCACATCACCTTTTCTGATCGTAAAAAACAATTCTCGATAAAGTTCTGGATCAGAGGATGCATAGATACAAGCCACTGAAGCGACGATGATGGTATCTCGTCTTTCTGAGATCGCATTGATAGACGCCATTCTCAACATATCCAATTCTTCGTTGATCATGGATGCCTTTTCGATATAGAGATCTCGAGTAGGTAGATAAGCTTCAGGTTGATAATAATCGAAATTAGAGACGAAATATTCGACTCTGTTTTCTGGGAAAAGTTCTTTGAATTCTGAGTAAAGCTGTCCTGCTAAGGTCTTATTATGAACGAAGACCAAGGTAGGACGATTGACCTTTTCTATGACCTTAGAAATGGTAAAAGTCTTACCTGTGCCTGTGGCACCCAGTAAGACTTGAGCTCGCTTCTGCTGGTTCAACCCTTCCACCAAAGCATCGATGGCTTTGGGTTGATCCCCTGTGGGACTATAAGGTGAAACCAACTTAAATTTATTCATTAATTACCTCTAGGGCTTTAATCATCTGTAGATCTTTGACATCTTTATTAAAGTGCCAAATTTTAATCATAGCGGACTGTAAGGAAGCCAAGACATCTTTAGTCAAGATCCCATCCGCAGTCATTCCCATCTCTGTTTTAAAGGTATTCAAAGCGACTTCAGTTTGAGCTGAATAATAACCATCCATTCGATCAACGGTATACCCCATAAAGTCTAAACATAATTGGGCATCTTTTACCGCATCAGAGACTGAATCAGGTGCGAAAGTTTCATCGCCTGTAAAGGTATAGAAAGTCGTCGTCAAGACTGGATGAAGCGCTACATCGATGTCTGGGATGACACCTACTTTATGGATCCATTTTCCACTTGGGGTCAACCAAGCAGCTTGGGTGTATTTCAATGCGGAACCATCTGAGAATTGAGCCATCGTTTGAACGAGGCCTTTCCCATAAGTGGTCTTACCGATGACGATGGCGCCTGCTTTTTCTTGAAGGGCTGCGGTCAAGACTTCTGAGGCAGAAGCAGAGTTATTGTTTACTA
>JAAXXT010000020.1 GCA_013334325.1 Erysipelotrichaceae bacterium
TGCCTCTACAACGCTTGCCATGGCTCTACAAAACAAAGTGGACATCATCGATATCACGATGATCGATGGGGCTGTTACTCAAGGATCCAATGGGAATGGATGGTTGATGGGGACTCCAGTAGGTCAGTGGCTTAAAGTAGGTTTACGATATTTCTTATTAAATGAAAGTACCTTTAAAAATCTATTGACGGATGTCTATCAAGGACCAGTTCCTCAAGAGGCCATCGATGGATACTTAGCGCCTGTCACCACCAAGGGAACCATCAACGGCTTACTTCAATTCGTAAAAAGCTCTAAAAATATTCAAATCAGTGAAGTTAAAGATTTGGGATTGAAAATCAATCTTATCTGGGGTGGACAAGATACTTGGGTACCACTTGAAGCGATGGATGAGATCGAAGCTACAGTAAGCATCAATAAGACCTATGTCTTCCCTACAGCGGGTCATACTCCTCACGAGACAGAAGCTGACTTCAATACTATCCTCTTAGGTATGATCGAATAAAACTCATTTTAATTTGACATGAGAACTCATTTTCGTTAAAATAGACGCATACTGAGCAGGCGATAAACCGAAAGGTTTGTGGGGCTGGGCCAATATGGCAGTGGAAATACTCCACGGGACAGAATTTTGTTTCGTGGATTTTTTATACCCTAGGGAGAAATAAATGAAAAACGCATACAAATCGATCAAACGAATACTATGGATTATCTTATTTGCGAATCTAGCCGTTGCGATGGCGAAGATCGGCTTAGGTTATGCGATCGATTCTGCTTCCGTTTTAGCGGATGGGTTTCATTCATTAACGGATGGATCCAGTAACATCATAGGTTTAGTGGGGATGTCTTTCGCCAGTAAACCAGTCGATGATGAACATCCTTATGGACATGGGAAGTATGAGACCTTAAGTTCACTTATGATCGTAGGGATGCTGTTCTTCTTAAGCTTTCAGATCATAGGAGAAGCTTTCAATAAATTCGCAAATCCTGTAGTACCTACAATTGATATGTGGACCTTTATCATTATGGCGGGGACCTTGGTTATCAATCTCTTCGTTACTGTATATGAATACAACGAAGGCAAGAAACTTCATTCTACGCTTTTGATGAGTGATGCGATGCATACCCGTAGTGATGTCTTTGTGACCTTAGGTGTCATCTTGTCTTTGGTTTTGGTTAAAATAGGTCTACCAGTATGGATCGATCCACTGGTTTCGTTGATTGTTGCAGGGGTCATCATCTATGCGGCCTATGAGATCTTTAAGATGGCCAGTGCTATCCTTCTAGATTCTAGAGTCGTTGATCCTAAGATCATAGCGGATGTGGTTACTCATTTACCTGAAGTAAAAGGGGTCCATCATATACGTTCAAGAGGTACCTTAGCGAATCTGTTTATCGATTTAGATGTCTTGGCTGATCCTAGTGTATCTCTCATTGATGCGCATTATCTAGCCCATACGATCGAAAGGGTACTTCAAGATCATTTTAAAGATTCTTTGGTTCAAGTCATTGCGCACTTAGAACCATTCAATCCAGATCACGTTTCTAAACACGCATCTAAATAGTTCTAAGACAGCTTAATCGCTGTCTTTTTTTAACTTTCGTAAATTTCTTAACAATATATGTTGTAATGCTACATAGATAGTGATATATTAAAGACACAAGGAGGAACATTATGAATGCACAATTTAAAAAAGGCGTTTTAGAGCTCTGTGTATTGGCTCAATTGGCCAAAGGTGATAAATACGGATATGAACTGACAGAAACCATCTCTGAAGAAATGAGTGTTGCCAGTGGTACCCTTTATCTCTTATTACGTCGATTGAAAGATGAGAATTATTTTGAGACTTATTTGGTTGAAACAGCAGGAGGTCCTGCACGTAAGTATTATAAGTTGACTGATAAAGGCATGTCTTATACCCAAGAACTTAAATCTGGTTGGTTAGAGTTCGTTGGGCAAGTGGATCGATTGATCCAATAGAAAGGTGAAACCATGAACCAAAAAGAATATCTAAAAACTTTGGAAGAAGCCTTAAACGGAATCGATCCAAAAGACAAAGAAGAATTAATGGCTGATTTTAAGGAACATTTCGATATTGGCTTATCTGAAGGACAAACTGAAGAAGCCATTATAGCCCATTTAGGATCAGTAGAAGACTTGATTGAGTCTTTAGATCTTAAGCGTTTAGAATCGCCTCACGTATATGAATCTAAATCTGATCGTATCTATAGTGAAGATGTGGAGAAGGTCATCATCGATGGTCTACATGCGGATGTGACGATCAATGTCTCTGATGACAATCAAGCTCATGTGGATTATGAGATCTCAAAGAAGCTGCTAGGGAAGCTTTCCACAGAAGTTACTTCTAGACAAGAAGGCAAGACTCTGTATGTGACAGTCTCTTCGATCAATAAGATCTTTAAAAGCAGTCTTGATCCGGTAGATCTACATTTAGAGTTACCAAATTCACTTAAAGAATTGAAATGTAAGACAGCCAGTGGAGACATCAAGATCGATGAATTGAACTTCGAAACACTTGAAATCCATAGTGTTAGTGGAGACATAGGCTTAGATGACATCGATGCGGATCTCATTTTGATCAATGGGGTCTCAAGCGATATAAACTGTTCAACGATCGGTGGTCAACTTCAACTGAGAAGTGTCAGTGGAGATATCGAAGTCGATTCTCATACTGGTAAGATCTTATCGATCGAAAGCGTCAGTGGAGACATCAATTATGAAGGTACAGCTGAAGACATCAGAATCAATACGACCTCTGGTGATGCTTGTTTAGAAGCCAAATCGATCAAGTCCTTAAGTGCCAATACGATCAGTGGTGATGTCCAATTAGAAATGGATGTAGATCAAAAAGGATTGACCGTCTCATTCATCTCAAACAGTGGAGAATTACGTATCGGTGATGAAGACTACGATACACCTCGTCACAATAAATCCATCGTCATAGGTGATGGATCAATCAAGTTAAATCATAAGTCTATTAGTGGAGATTTTGAGATAGAATAAAAACAGCGTCCTTGAGTAATCAAGGACGCTTTTCTTAGAGTTGTTCACTACTTATAGGATCTTTAATAAATGCTTTTACTTTTTCTAAGACAAGATCACGTATTTGGCGTGTTCTCTTGAGTTTATCCTCATGAGATCCACTCGCTGCGGAAGGATCTTCTAGGTTCCAGCTTAAGGTATTGAGGGCACCTGGGAAGATAGGGCAACGTTGCCCGTTCATCGCATCACAAACTTTGACCACATAGGTATATCGTTTACCAGCTTTATAGAAATCAAAGACAGACTTGGTTTCATTTTGAGAGATATCATAACCGATCTCTTTCATGACTTCGACCACATAAGGATTTAGTGTGCCTGGTTCTAGACCTGCACTTTCCGCAGTGTATTCTCCTTGACCTAATCGATTAAGAAATGCTTCTGCCATTTGACTACGAGCTGAATTATGGATACAGATAAACAAGACAGTTTTCATGGGGTTCTCCTTGTCCGATGGACTTTT
Organism: Erysipelotrichaceae bacterium; assembly: GCA_013334325.1. Lineage (GTDB taxonomy): Bacteria > Bacillota_I > Bacilli_A > Erysipelotrichales > Erysipelotrichaceae > UBA2212. The sequence continues at coordinate 3,525 of JAAXXT010000020.1, forward strand.
TAAGCTTCGTTGGGTTGATCACTTAAGATCGTAGATGAGACAACTGAGGATGATTTAGGTTCAAACCAATGGGTAGTCGAATTAGAGATCTTAACTAAGATCAACATCACAGGGACTTCAGTCAAGACGCCTACGACAGTCGCAAGTACAGCTGGGGAAGTCGTCCCAAACAAGGCAATGGCGACAGCCACAGACAATTCAAAGAAATTAGACGCCCCAATCATTCCTGCAGGGGCTGCGATATCATGAGGTAGTTTTAAGGCCTTACTTCCGAAATATGCGATGAAGAAAATCAAGAAGGTCTGTATCGTAAGAGGAATCGCGATCAGTAGGATATGGAAAGGATTGTTTAGGATGGTGTCTCCTTGAAAGGAGAAGAGTAAGATCAGAGTCAAGAGTAAACCAAAGATGGTTAAGTTATCAAATTTAGGTAAGAACTTTGATTCAAAATAATCGAGTCCTTTTCGTTTAACGACCACAAATCTCGTTAAGATACCTGCGCTTAATGGGATCACTACAAACAAGATCACTGAATAGATTAAGGTATCCCAAGGTACACTTACATTACTGACTCCTAATAGAAACTTTACGATGGGGACAAAAGCGACCAAGATGATCAAATCGTTGGTGGCGACTTGGACAACCGTATACGCGGGATTGCCTTTGGTTAAGGTGCTCCATACAAAGACCATCGCTGTACAAGGTGCCGCTCCTAATAGAATGGCGCCTGCGAGGTATTGTTGAGCGAGTTCAGCACTCATAAATGATCTAAATACCACAAAGAAGAAGAAAGCAGCGATCCCAAACATCGTAAATGGCTTGATGATCCAGTTGGTGATCCATGTGACATAGAGTCCTTGAGGGTTCTTTCTAACGTTCTTGATGCTTTGGAAATCCACTTTCATCATCATAGGATAAATCATGACCCATATGAGAATTGCGACAGGGATGGATACTTTCGCCACTTCAAACTGATTGAAGAAGATCGGAAAAGCTGGGATGAATTTCCCAATCAAGACCCCTAAAGCCATACATAAGGCAACCCATAAAGTTAAATATTTCTGAAAGAAATTAATACCTTCTAATTTTTGTTTCTTCATCTCACTCACACACGCAAGAACTTGCGGTACTTTCTTTAGGACTTACGATCTTTCTTAACTCATCGACTGCGGATAAACAACCTAAGGGATTAAGCGAATAATAAGTCCATTTACCCACTTTACGAGCACTTACGATACCACTTTCAAGTAAGATCCCCATATGATGAGACAAGGTGGATTGACTAATACTTACCTTTTCTAAAAGATCACAGGCACATCTTTCTCCTAAAGAAAGCTGATTGATGATCAATAAACGATTCTCATCACAGAATGCTTTATACACTAAAGCGTTTTGAGTATGATCTCCCATAAGGCTCCTCATATCGATAAAGTTCGATATGACTATTGTATAGGACACATCGATTATTATCAATTTGAATTTGGTTAAGATTCCGTTAAGAAAAGAAACCCTAAGGTTTCTTACTTCAATGATTTGATGTCTTTGGTACGTTTGATCTTATTCAATTCATCAAGATTATGTTTAAGTGTATTCTCATAAGGTGAGCTTTCATTAGGGACATAGAAAGGTAGATCCTTTACCCCATCAGGAAGATACTGGATCTTAGCCCAAATATCAGGTCTTCCATAATCGTACTTATCATCATCTTTCATATTGACTGGAGTCAATCTTAGATATGGTGGTACAGGTAAAGGATGATTCTTAACTTCTTGGATGGCCTTGGCGATCGCATTGACTCCGCTTTTAGATTTAGGGGATAAAGTAAGGTCGATGACGATGTCTCCTAAAGGAATGATCGCTTCAGGAAAACCTACTCGTCGAGCGGTATCGATGGCGGCTATCGTTCTTCCGACTAAGGCAGGATTCGCTAAACCGATGTCTTCATAAGCCGTCACCAAGAGTCGTCTTTCGATCGAATCAAGATCCTCTGCGATGATCAGTCTCGCCAGATAATACAGAGCCCCATCGACATCTGATCCTCTTATTGATTTTTGAAAAGCACTTAAGGCATCATAATAACCATCATCTGAGGAATCAAAATTCTGATTCGCAGAGAGATGTAGGGTCGATAATTCGTCAGTGGTAATGGTTTGAGAAGGATAAACGATACTTAAGACTTCTAAGGTATTCAATGCGATACGGACATCCCCATTGCTCATCTTGACTAAGGCATCTTTTACCCCATCTTCTAAGATGATCTCTTTGAGATCTGCTTTAGGATGATTTAATGCTTGAGTGATGGCGAGTCTCATCTCTTCATCACTAAGGGCCTTGAATTCAACCAAGAGACAACGAGATCTTATCGCTGGATTGATCGAGAAATAAGGATTGGTGGTAGTTAAACCAATCATGATGACTTTCCCATCTTCTACATAAGGCAATAATAGATCTTGTTTATCTTTGTTTAAACGATGGACTTCATCGACCACTAAAACCAATTGTCCTGCGATCTTGGCTTCAGAGAAGATCTCATCGAGATCTTTCTTATTCCCTGTAACTGCGTTGAATTCCTTTAAAGGAAGATCAACACCTTTCGCTAAGATCGAAGCGACTGTTGTCTTACCTGAACCAGGAGGCCCAAAGAAGATCATCGAAAAAAGACGTTTCTCGTTGATACAACGCTTTAAGAGGCCTTTGTCTTGTAGGATATGAGTTTGGCCTAGTACTTCATCTAAAGATTGGGGACGTAAACGATAGGCTAAAGGTTCTTTCATAAAACTCCTCAATCTTATTCTAACAAATCTTAGAGGTGTTAAAATAGAGATATGAAAGTTCTTGTTCAAAAAGTGAAAGAAGCCTCTGTCTTAGTCAATGGGACTGTTGTTGGACAGATTGGGTTAGGTTGTGTATTATATGTGGGGTTTTCATCGACTGATACTCTAAAAGATGTAGAAAAGATGGCTCATCGATTACCCTTGGCTCGTCTCTTCGAAGATAAAGAAGGTAAAATGAATCTGTCTTTGATTGACGTTAAAGGAAGCTTCTTATCTATCTCTCAGTTTACTTTGATGGCAGATACTTCAAAAGGTCATAGACCATCCTTTACCCAAGCGATGGATCCTTCTCAAGCCATCATCTTCTATGAAGCATTTAATCAACTCTTAAGAAAAGAAGTACCTGTAGAAACAGGGATCTTTAAAGAAAATATGGTCATCCATCAAATCAATGATGGACCCCTTAGTATCCTCTATGAAAGTTAGGTAACCTTATGTCCATTCTATTAGACGGTAAACAATGCGCATTAGACATTGAAAGCACACTAAAATTAGACATTGAAAAGCTCCAAGCTTTAGGAAAGAGACTTCCTAAACTGGTGGTCCTTTTAGTAGGAGATAATCCTGCTTCTGTATCTTATGTGACCAATAAAGATAAAGCTTGTCATAGAGTAGGCATCTTATCTGAGATCATAAGATTATCTGAAACAAGCACAGAAGCCATGATCATCGATGAGGTTATTAAGTTAAACAAAGATGATTCAGTCGATGGGATCTTAGTTCAATTGCCCTTGCCTAATCGTATGCCTTCTAAGAAGATCATAGAAAGCATCGATCCGAATAAAGACGTGGATGGTTTACATTCTGTCAACGTTACGAAATTGGTGATGAATGAGAAAGGCTTTGTGCCATGTACAGCCAAAGGCGTGGTTACTTTACTTAAGACTTATCATATTCCTCTACAAGGAGCCCATGCGGTAGTCTTAGGACGCTCTCAATTGGTAGGACGACCCTTAGCTCAACTCTTGACCAACGAGAACTGTACAGTCACTGTATGTCACTCCAAGACGATCGATATACCTCAATATACACGAATGGCCGATATCGTGATCGCAGCCATTGGTCAAGCTAAGATGGTTACCAAAGATTATCTAAGCTCAAAAGCAGCTGTCGTTGATGTTGGGATCAATAAGGTCGATGATAAACTTGTAGGAGATGTAGATTTTGAGAATGTGGTGGATCTGGTAAGAGCGATCTCACCTGTCCCTAAAGGCGTAGGTCCTATGACCATCGTTACTTTACTTCAAAATACGATGGAAGCTTATACCTTAAGAGAGGCTCATCATGGCTGAGTATGATCTCAATGACATCGTCGAGATGAAGAAGGAACATCCTTGTCACAAATCAAAGACATGGAAGATTATTCGTATGGGAGCTGATATTAAGATAAAATGTCAAGGCTGTGGTGCCGCAGTTATGTTGGACCGCAGTGATTTTGAAAAGAAGTTAAAAAGAATCGTAGTAAAAGCAGAAAGCGAGATCAGTAAATAATGCCTCTAACCGCCGGAATCGTCGGATTACCTAATGTAGGTAAGTCCACCCTCTTCAATGCGATCACCCACTCTTCAGTGGAAGCCGCCAATTATCCCTTCGCCACGATCAATCCTAATGTGGGTGTCGTCGAAGTCAAGGATCATCGTGTTGATGATCTGGTCAAGATCTTCAACCCTAAGAAGACCATTTATACGACCTTTGAATTTACAGATATCGCAGGTTTGGTTAAAGGAGCTTCTAAAGGTGAAGGCCTCGGTAATCAATTTTTATCTCATATTAGAGAAGTCGATGCGATCTGTCATGTGGTTCGCTGTTTCGATGATCCTAATATTACCCATGTTCATTCTAAGATCGATCCTCTTAACGATATCGAAGTCATCAATCTAGAGCTCATCATCGCTGATCAACAATCCATTGAGAAATCAATCAATAAAGTTGAACGTAAAGCCAAGACAAAAGATAAAGATGGGATCTTTGAGTTTGCCTTATTGACCAAAATCAATGAAACCTTACTCGCAGGTAAATCCGTGAGATCACTTGATTTAAGTAAAGATGAACTTGAAGTACTAAAGAGTTATCATCTATTGACTGCGAAACCTGTCATCTATATCGCCAATATGTCTGAAGAAGAAGTGAAACATCCTGAAGACAATGCCTATTTTAAGACCGTTAAAGCTTTCGCAGAATCCGAAAACAGTGATGTGATTGCGATCTGTGCGAAGATCGAAGAAGAACTATCTGTTTTAGATGATGAAGAAAAAGCCTTCTTCTTAGAAGAATTAGGCTATACAGAAAGTGGTTTAGATAAGATCATCAAAGCTACCTATCATTTATTGGGTCTATGGTCATTCTTAACCGCAGGTACTGATGAATGTCGCGCGTGGACCTTTAAGAAAGGGATGAAGGCTCCTGAATGTGCAGCCGTCATCCATACAGATTTCCAAAAAGGATTTATTAAAGTTGAAGCGTATCTATATGAAGACATCATGAAGTATAAGACGGAACAAGCCGTTAAAGACGCAGGTAAATTACGTATCGAAGGTAAGGAATATCTCGTTCAAGACGGAGATGTCTTACACTTCCGTTTCAACAATTAGGGATTGTTGTTGTATAATTGGGATGAAGGAGGCACTTATGAAACTCATCATTGCGATCGTATCTAACGAAGATAGCCATACTTTACAAAGCGAGCTTACCAAAGCCAACTATTCTGTAACGAAATTATCCACGACCGGAGGATTTCTAAAGCTAGGAAATACTACTTTTTTGATTGGGACCGATAATGACAAAGTCGATGAATGTATCGAACTCATCAAAAAAGAAAGCCAAACCAGGACTGAAGTGGTTCCATCAACCGCATCTTATGATCTTGGCCGATATGCCTCATTCCCTTTAGAGGTGAATGTAGGTGGGGCAACCATCTTCGTGGTGGATGTCGAAAAATTTATAAAAGTATAGAAAACCCTTCAATGGGTTTTCTTTTATTATGATAAAAATCAAGCTAGGGGTAGAATCAAAGAGAAAACTAAGTCATAATATAATAAGGATATCCTTTACACACCTAAGGGATAAGATCTGAATGGAGCCATGATGAGAAAGACATCTGCAGTGTACGAGAGATTCTTTGAAAGAGTCTTTAAGGTTTTTGAAGTTGAAATGGTTAGATTAGCTCGTATGACCCAAGGGTCCATTATAAAACGTGGACGTTTTTATACGACAGCTACACGAGAAGCTCAAGCATTAACGAAGATCCAATATCTTATCGATTATGAAGGTTATGGGATCTCACTCACGATGATACCTAATTTAGCGATTGAGAAAGCAGCGTGTTGTATCGTTAAGATGGACTTCGTTTTAGATCCTCAAGGTAAAGCTTTGACTGTGTCTTTAGATGAAGTCTTAGATAGAGATGATTTTAGTCCTTTTATCTTTCAAGACATCTTATCAGAAGAATTGATGCTGGAAGTGGTTGAATGTGAGATGGCTATTTTAAGAAAGAACCAAGCTCATTTTAGAGACTTAGCTCAAGATCCTTCTACGAGAGCCTTATTCATCAAAAAGATCCTTAAAGATCATTCTCAATGTATTGAACATCGTGAAACACTCAATGAAGAAGCCATCCAAGCTGTATTAGATTTTAAACTATCTCACGCACTAACACCTTTCACTAAGAACTTTGTCTTAGGGAATACAGAAGAAGCATTAGAATCTATGAAGAAAATGGATCAAAGATTTAGTGATTATGATTTAAGAATCATAGATAAACTAAGCAAGGATCTAAAATTAGGTCTAAGACAGTGTTTGGTTCCTGTGCTTACTGAAAAGAATTATAGATATGTCTCTGAAGGAAGCCGTGATATTAGGACTAAACAAGCTCGTTTAAGCTATGAATTAGCGATAATCTTAAGTTTACTTCCGATGGCGATCATTACTTATTTCGTGATGGGACTTACGTTTTGGATTTTTAGCTTTGACAGTTTTTATACAACTGAAGTGAATACACTATTGGCGATACCACCTTTGGTGATTGGAAACTTCTTTGCGGCGATATGGGTAAGATCTTTAGCTCATCAAATGGCTTTTCCTTTAGATCATCAAATCTATTTAGGGTATACGATGAGATCTAAACATGATAAATCTGAACGATATATAAAGTGGAGTTCTCTTGTGGTGATGGTCATGATGCTGAGTGTAGCTTCTTGGGGAGGGACAAACCTCTTGATCTTTAGCCAAATGAATTTCTCATTGGCACCTAGGTTTATGTGGTTTCCCCCAACGAAGCTCATTACTTATTATGAAGTTGATCATTTAGAATACCGCTTTGAGCTTGAGAATGCTTCTGGGGATAAAACCGTTTATCAACACTATGTCTTGATCTTTAAAGACGGGAAAGAAGTAAACCTAAAACCTTATATAAGCATTACTGAATGTGAAGATATACTGATTCCTTTCTTTGAAAGAAAGAATATTAAAACCATCAACTAAAAAAGTCGAGAAATCGACTTTTAGTTTTCTATACGATATACTGTCCAATCACTCATAGGTTTAGCACCTTGTCTAAGATAGAAACTTAAGGCAGGAGAATTCCAATCGAGTACAGACCATTCCATTCTTCCACAGTTTTCCTCTTTAGAGATCTCAAGCAGTTTCATAAACATTGCCTTACCTACCCCATGTTTACGAAAAGGTTCTATGACGAAGATGTCTTCCATATAGAGCCCTTTTTTACCTAAGAAGGTAGAAAAATTATAATGATACAAGGCAAAACCTACCACAGCTTGATCGATCTCAGCCAAGATGACCTTAGCTTCTTCACGATCAAAAAGAGCACTTTTTAAGTCTTCAAGTTGACAAGTGACATGGTCAGATAGACGTTCAAACATGGCCAATTCTTTGATGAGATAAAGAATGGTTGGACAATCTTCTTTGACTGCTTTTCTAATACTTAGGTTCATAGTAGCTCCGCGATGACCGGATAATGGTCAGAAGGATAATGTCCTTCAATAAGTCTTATATCAGTTAATACATTTTTAAAACTAAGCTTATCTGTATAAATAAAGTCGATGGCTTCTATCCCATTAGGGATCCCAAACGCATGGAAAGTATTGGGTCTATCTACCTTCAACTCTGTATATGCTTCTTTAAATTTTCTTAATAAACGAGTATGGATAGGATGAGTTATCGGAGAATTAAAGTCTCCCAGTAAGACAAAAGGAATCTTCGTTTTCTTAAACTGTTGGATATAGAGATAGAGATATCTACCATTTCTTCGTATCGTAGATTTAGATTGAAAAGCCAAGTGGGCATTGAAGATACGGATCTTTTGGCCTGTCTTTTTATTTTGAACTAAAGCCATCGTACAGATACGCGCAAAGCCTTCTTTTTTATCCATATCTCCCGCTAAATTGAAGTTCCCATTGAGCCATACGGTCTCAGTTTCTAATAGATCATAGTGAGATGCCTTGATTAAGATGGCACATCTTTCCCCACTAAGATCCGCATTTCTTCCATCTCCTACACTGATATAGTCATCGCAATGTGCTTGAAGATAATCGAAAATAACTTGTGTACATTCTTGGGTTCCGATCACATCAGCCTTATGATCTTGGATCATTTTCAACATCGCTTCTTTACGTAAAGACCATTGATTGTATCCATCAGTGGTATTATCGTAGCGAAGATTAAAGGTCATAACTTTCATGGGTCTATTTTAACACATTCCTAATAGCCTCTAAATAAAGAAAACAAGCGCTTTATTGAAGATAAGTAAAGTGGTAGAGAATGTTATAATAAAGAGGCGAGGACCTTATGAGAATTGGACAATCCACTGATATTCATCCCTTAGTAGAAGGCCGACCTCTGATTTTAGGAGGAGTTTTGATCGATCATCCTAAAGGCTGTTTAGGTCATTCTGATGCGGATGCCTTGACCCATGTCATCGCTGAAGCGATCTTAGGAGCTTTAGCTCTAGGTGATTTAGGTAAACATTTTCCTGATACTGATCCAAAATATAAAGGTATCAGTTCTTTATTGATTCTAAAAGAAGTCGTTAAGATGATGAAAGATAAACATTTTAAAATAGGAAACATAGATGCCTTGATATTGATTGAAAGACCTAAGATGGCGCCTCATATCCCCTTGATGAAAGAAAGACTATGTGCTGTTTTAGAGTGTGATATGGATCAATTGAATCTTAAAGCTACTCGAGGAGAAGGTTTAGGTTTTATTGGTCATGAGGAAGGGGTCGTTGCGCAAGCGGTGGTCCTATTAGAAGAACTATGAGAGAAAAAACAAGTGAAATGAAGGTCTTAAGAGACCCTATCCATGAATACATCCACATCGAAGATCAATTGATTTGGGATCTTTTAGGGACCAGAGAAGTTCAACGTTTAAAACGAATCCATCAACTAGGAACTACCTATCAGGTCTACCATACGGCTGAACATTCTCGTTTTGCCCATTCATTAGGGGTCTATGAGATCGTTCGTCGAATGGTGATAGAAATCAGTGGGATTGATGAGCTATTGAGTGCTGAAGATAAACTTGCGGTTATGGCTGCTGCTTTATTACACGACATAGGTCATGGACCATTTAGTCATATCTTTGAGACTATCTCTAAGATCCATCATGAATCCTTTACACAAAAGATCATTCTAGAAGACTCTGAGGTTCATCGAGTCTTAGAAAAAGCACAAGCTGGTTTCTCAAAAACCGTGGCGTCTATTCTTGACCATACTCATCCTAAAGCGATCTTGACTCAATTTGTGTCTGGTCAATTGGATGCGGATCGTATGGATTACTTACTTAGAGATGCTTATTTTACAGGGACATCTTATGGACAATATGACATAGAACGTATCTTAAGGACCTTTAAGATCTCTCATGATAAACTGACCATTAAAGAAAGTGGTATCCATAGTATAGAAGACTACATCATGGCTCGTTATCATATGTATTACCAAGTCTATTATCATCCTGTAGGAAGGGCGGTAGAAGCCATCTTGATTGGATTCTTCAAGCGTTTAAAAGACAGGGTCCATAATGATCCTTCGTTTATCAATAACTATCCTATGTTTAAGATCTTGATTGAGAAACCTGAACTCAATGCCTTCTATCATCTAGATGAAGCGTCTTGTTTCTATGGCTTTCATCTCGCAAGTGAATCAGATGATATGATCTTAAAAGATCTGGCGAATCGTTTCCTTGATCGAGATCTCTTTGAGTATCAAGATGTAATCACAGATAAGCAACGCGATGAGATCAAAACTAAGGTCGAGAAAACCTATGACAGTCGTTATTATTTCTATCAAGATGAGATGGTCTCAAGACCTTATACCCCATATAGTGAAGAAGGATCCTTGATCTATATCAGCTGTGCTGATGGATCCATCAAAGAATTATCTCAAGTTTCAAACATTGTATTGGCCATCGTCAACGCCAAACCAAAAGATGATAAGAAAGTTTATTTCCCAAAGGAGATCCTATGAATCAATATCAATTAAGAAGAGCTGAAGTTTTTAAAGTCATGGAAGCAGGATCGATAGCGATCTTGTTTGCGGGAGATCTAATCAAACGCTCAGCCGATGCGACCTATCCTTTTAGTGTCAATCGTAATTTCTTCTACTTAACAGGATGTGATGAAGATAGCTTGGTTTTGATTCTACTTAAGACAAGTTCTACTCAAAAAGAAATCCTAAACATCAAAGACCAGAATCCTTTGATGGAGAAATGGGTTGGGAAATCACTTAAGGATCTTGAAGCTAAAACAATCAGTGGGATAAATACGATCACTCCTTTATCCAACTATGAACCTTCTTTAGGTCGCTTAATGGATCGTAATGGGATCAATGTGATCTACGTGGATACCGAAAGAGATTCTTTGAATGCGAGAGTTATGGAAGGAGAAGCCTTTGGACGTAAGATCCATAAGCTTTATCCTGGTATGAAAGTCGTTAATCTCAACCACAATATCAACGCCTTAAGAGTCATCAAACATCCTGATGAGATCTCTGATTTAAAGAAAGCCATCGATATTACTCAACATGGTGTAGAGAATGCGTTAAGACATTTAAGACCTGGACGAAAAGAATATGAAGTCGTCGCTGATTTCAATCATAGTCTAGCTCTAGATAATAGTGATAATGCGTTTGAGACGATTGCAGCTTCTGGAGAGAATGCCTGTACCTTACATTATGTATCTAATCAGAAGACCTTGGTTGATGGGGAACTTCTTCTACTGGATCTAGGGGCGACCTATGGTCATTACTGCGCAGACATCTCGCGTACTTTCCCTATCAATGGGAAATTCTCTGATCGTCAAAAAACCTTCTATTCGATCGTATTACAGGCTCAACAAAATGTCTTCGACGCGATCAAACCTGGAGTATCCATGGGCGATCTCAACAATATCGTTAAACAAACCTATAGTGTTGCCTGTGTAGAAGCTAAGATCATAGACGATGCTTCTCAGCTCGATACAGTTTATTATCACGGTGTCTCTCATTTCTTAGGTCTAGATACCCACGATGTTGGTCAGATGGATGGAATGATCTTAAAACCTGGGATGGTGATCACCGTTGAACCTGGACTCTATAGTTCAAGTGAAGGCATAGGCATACGTATCGAAGATGATGTCTTGGTGACAGAAACAGGTTGTGAGATCTTATCACCTAACATCCTAAAAAGCATCGAAGCCATTGAATCGTTTATGAATCAGTCGAAAGACTGATTTTTATACGCTCTTTATAGGCACAGTGCTATACTGAAATAGTAGTCATCGACTTGAATTCCATAAGGAGGAAAGATGTTTATGGCCGTTATTGAGACAAAAAAGCTGACAAAGTATTATGGGAAATCCAGGGGGATAATCGACGTTGATTTAAGTATCGAAGAAGGTGAGATCTTTGGATTCATAGGTCCTAATGGGGCTGGTAAATCCACGACGATACGTTTATTATTGGCGCTTATTCATCCTACATCAGGATCCGCAACGATCTTTGGGAAAGACGTCATTACACACGCAAAAGAGATCCATCAAGAGATCGGTTACTTACCTTCAGAAGTGTTTTATTACGATAATATGAAAGTCAAAGATCTTCTTAATTATTCGGCGAGCTTCTATAAGAAAGATTGCAGTAAACGAATCAAAGAATTGGCTGCTCGCTTAGATCTAGATCTTAATAAGAAGATCGACGATCTGTCTTATGGGAATAAGAAGAAAGTAGGCATCGTCCAAGGTCTTCTTCATTCTCCTAAGCTTATCCTTTTAGATGAACCGACTTCAGGTTTAGATCCACTTATGCAGAATATCTTCTTCGATATCTTAGCGGAAGAAAATAAACGTGGAGCGACAGTTTTATTCTCCTCTCATATCCTTTCAGAAGTCCAAAAGTTATGTGATCGAGTCGCCATCATCAAAGATGGAAAGATCGTTAAGATCGACTCCGTTCAAAACATGAAAGAAGAAGCCTATCTTAAAGTAGGTTTTGAGACGAAAGTTCCGTTTGATGTCTCTACTTTAGGTTTAGGTAAATTAAATGAGCTTACTCAAAATGGGCTAGATGTTTCCTTCATCTATAAAGGAGACATCAACTTACTTATGAAGAAATTAGCTTCCTTGGATCTGATCAGAGTCAATGTCCATGAAGCAGAACTTGAAGAGATCTTCCTTCACTATTATCAGAAGGAGGCTTAATATGAATGTTTTTAGATTTGAATTCAAACAACTTTTTAAATCGACTTTAAGTTGGAGCCTCGCTTTAGCTTTAGTCGTCATTATCTTTATGTCGTTTTATCCTGTGTATTATGAACAGATTGCGATCATGAAGCCTTTGTTTGATAATCTACCTGAACTCTTATTAAAAAGCTTAGGGGTCAATGTAGATACCTTGTTTACAGGACTAGGATTCTATTCGTTTATCCTGATGTATGTTCAATTGATCGCAGCCATGCAGGGAATGATGATTGGATTAGGTATCGTTGGGAAAGAAGTTCGATTGAAGATGAATGACTTTATCTTAACGAAACCGATGACTCGTTCTAGTATCTTGATCCAAAAAAGCCTGGCGATCTTCTCTCATATCTTGATCACTTGGACTCTATTAAGTATCTTGTCTTATGTGATGCTTACGACAGTTGAAACAACAGATTTAAAATTCAATATCTTCTTATTGTTTACCTTTTCGACACTGCTGCTTCAAGTGATGTTTGCGAGTTTAGGAATATTGACGGCTGTGCTTTTACGTAAACTAAAATCAGTCGTAGGGGTCAGTATGTCAGTGGTCTTTACACTCTTCGTTATGAATTTGATGCAAGCGATCTTAGATGAACCTTGGTTAAGATACTTTAGTCCTTTCCAATGGTTTGAGAAATCCTACATCTTCTATAATTCATCCTATGAATGGCCGATGTTGGCGATGTGTGCGCTTGTGACGATTGGATCTTGTGTGGGTGCTTATGTGGTCTATACCCATAAAGACATCCATGCGGTGTAGGAGGTAATATGAACCTATATCTACAAGAATTGAAATCTTACTTAAAAACAATGATGTTTTGGATATTAGGCATCGTCTTTATGGTTGGAGCTGGGATCGGGAAGTATGAAGCCTTATCCTCTGGTGGAAATATGGATCTCGCAACGATCCTAGGCTCTATGCCTAAAGCCTTTATGGCCATCTTTGGTTTATCAGGTATTCCTATTGATAGTTTTGGTGGTTTCTATGGGATGATCTATGCCTATGTCACCATCATGGGGGCAGTATTCGCGATCATGATTGGATCAGGCATCTTAGCTAAAGAAGAACGCGATAAAACAGCGGAATTCTTAATGGTCAAACCTATCAGTCGAATGAAGATCCTCTTGCTTAAGTTGGCAGCTGCTTCGACTTTGGTCGTGGTCTTTGTTTTGGTAACTTGGGGTACCTCTGCAGCCATCATCAATAAGGTCTCACCTACAGATACGATATCCAATGAATTGGCTTATATGATGATCGCAATGTTTATCATCATGATGTTTTATTTGGCAGTATCTTTCTTCTTAGCGGCTTTCTTAAAAGACGCCAAGAAATCATCTCAGTTGTCGCTTATAGTCATGCTGACAAGCTATCTCTTATCTGTCATCATGGGCATCATCGATAACACAGACTTCCTAAGAATCTTGGTTCCGTTTCAATATTTCAAAGTTATTGATCTACTAGATCTTACACTTGATCCTTTCTATCTTGTCTTCTCATTGGTTGCCATCGTTGTGGCGATCATCGCCAGTGCTTATTTCTATCCAAAAAGAGATTTAATGATTTAATCCAAGCGCACTAAAAAGTGCGTTTTTTTATGAATATAAAAAAAAGATTAAACTACTCTCATCGTGTGTAGTGTTCAAAAGATTAGTACCCTATAATAATTGTAATGAGAGTAAGGAAACAAATTTGATGAAAAAATCATTAATTTTAAAAACTGTTTTAATCCTGTTTAGTGTTGTTCTATTTGGATACCTTACTAATTACATTTTTTTCACGGATAAGTTGGACTATCAAGAAATCACAAGAGTATACAACGAGGATCATAATAAGGTTTTAGTTGGATACATTGGGAATTGTGGAGCTCTTTGTTCATGGACAGTTAAAGTTGATCTGGAAGATCTTAATGGAAAAGTTTTAAGAAGCCGAGTGTTTTATTCAACTCGTTGTGGAGAACTCGCAATAAAGTGGATCGATTCAGAGAAAGCGAAGATAAATAGTGTTCTCATAAATGTGTATGAAGATCGTTTTGATTCAAGAAGTGATATTGGTTCAGCTTGCCCAAATTAATACTTAATAATTATGAGCCTTTATAATCTTAAGTTCATCTTAGTAGACAGAACCATAGTTAAGGATGATAATTCAACTGAAGAAATCGCTTTATCAAACGGAAAGAGACAAGAGGCTAAATAAGATGACCAATAGAGTAACCAATCCTAAAGTAGATTCATTTCTAAAAAGAAGTGCTCCTTGGGAAAAAGAATTTACAAATTTAAGAGAAATCATCCTTGAGACAGAAATGACTGAAGAATTAAAATGGGGCCAGCCTTGCTACACCATCAACGATGCTAATGTTGTTTTGATGCATGGATTTAAATCGTACTGTGCTTTATTGTTTATAAAAGGATCCCTACTTAAAGATCCTCAAAAGATCTTGATTCAACAAACTGAAAACGTTCAAGCAGGACGTCAGATAAGATTCACCTCACTACAGGATGTTCTTGATCATCAAGAAGACATCAGAGCTTATCTCAAAGAAGCCATTGAAGTTGAGAAGGCGGGATTAGAAGTACCTTTTAAAAAAGTAAGTGAATTTAGTATGCCTGAAGAGTTAGAAGCTAAGTTCTATGAGCTTCCAGATTTCAAAGCAGCTTTTTATGCTTTGACTCCAGGTAGACAAAGAGCCTATCTGCTTTATTTTTCGGGATCTAAACAGCCAAGTACTAGAAACAATCGAATTGAAAAATATGTAGAACAGATTATGGATGGGAAAGGGATCAACGACTAGATTTGAATAACTAAGCTATGAAAAGAAACCAGAGATGATAAGAAATATCCTCCTTGGTTTCTTTTGTTTATAGAGATCTTTATCTACTCTAAGAGAGTGCCAGAGATAAACTTTACACAATGTACGTGTTTAACTTGACAACTGGTGTGGTTTATTTATAATGCTTACAGGTAAAAGGTTATTCAATGAGCAGTCACCCTGTCTTACTTCATATTGAAATCGTTGATCATTTGGATCATGATGCATGTCAAACCACTAAACTTTTAGCCCAACAAGATCTTCAACCCCATTCTTTGAGTTATGTCGAAAAGGATGGATCTACTAAAGTTCAATTGCTTATCTTAGAGAAAAATCTAATTTTAAAAAGAAGTGCTGAGTGGAATACTCAGATCGATTTTAATCTTAATGGGCTAGGCTCTTTCACAGTTGTCTCTGATCAAGGGACGATGGAGGGTGTCGTTAAGCTCTTAAAACATCGAATTGAATCAAATACCATTGAGCTTACTTATCAATTAATCATAGATGGGTCAATCGTGACGCATCAAACCATACGCTATACAATCAAGGGGGCACAAGCATGAACATCATTGAACAAGCATTAAAAAATGAACTTCAACATGCGGTCAAGCAAGCTTTTTCTCTTGAGTTACCTCTAGAAGACATCATCATAGAAGTACCTAAATTAAAAGAACATGGGGATTATTCTTCTAATATCGCCATGAGATTGGTTAAGATCTTAAAAGGAAATCCAAGAGCTTTAGCTCAGACCTTGATCGATGCGATCGATTTCAAAGCCGCTGGGATCAAATCAGCTGAGATCGCAGGAGCAGGTTTCATCAATCTTAAGATGGATGAGTTGTTTCTCTCAGCGATGATAGGGACCATTCTAAAAGCGGACAGCTCCTATGGGCAAACCGTTCAAGAAAATCCTTTATGGTATAACATCGAATATGTATCCGCTAATCCTACCGGAGATCTTCACCCTGGTCACGCCAGAGGTGCAGCCATAGGCGATTCTTTGACTCGTATCATGAGTAAAGCTGGCTTTAAAGTAACCCGTGAGTATTATCTCAATGATGCGGGCAATCAAATCAACAATATGGCTCGTTCTCTTCAAGCCCGTTATCTTCAATCATGTGGGATCGACATTGAAGTTCCTGAAGATGGCTATCACGGGAAAGATCTGATCGAGATCGCAGCTGATCTTAAAGCTGAAGTCGGAGAATCTTATAAAGATTTCGACTTAAAAGAAAGCTTGCCTTTGTTTAGGAAATTTGGCTTATTGGCCGAAACTGATAAATTGAAAGAAGACTTAAAGAAATTCAGAGTTGAATTCGATGTATGGACTTCTGAACAATCCCTCTATGATTTAGGTTTAGTCAATAAAACACTTGACACACTCATCGCCAACGGCCATACTTACACTTCGGAAGGGGCTTTATTCTTAAAGACCACCGATTATGAAGATGATAAGGATCGCGTTCTGATCAAATCAGATGGGTCCTATACGTATATTCTTCCTGACATTGCGTATCACCTCAATAAAAAACAAAGAGGTTACGATAGATTGGTGAACCTGCTGGGGGCAGATCATCATGGGTATATCCATCGTCTACAAGCCGCTTTCCAAGCCTTAGGCTATGCGAAAGAAGATCTTAGTGTCGACATCATCCAGATGGCGCGTATGATCAAAGACGGTGAAGAATTCAAGCTAAGTAAACGTACTGGTAAAGCTGTTGCCCTTAAAGATCTGATCGATGAGGCTGGAGTCGATGCCTTGCGTTATTACTTCGTCTCTCGGGCGAGCGATACGCATATGGATCTTGATTTGGATATGGCCGCTAAGCAATCCAGTGAGAATCCTGTCTACTATGCGCAATATGCGCATGCCCGTATGTGTTCTATTCTTCGTCAAGGAGAATGGACCATACCTAGCTCATTTGAATGTATCATCCATGAGAAAGAAATCGAATTGATCAAACTCATGGCAGACTTCCCCCAAATGATTATGGATGCGGCAGAAAGCAGAGCCCCTCATAAAGTATGTCTATACATACAAAAACTGGCCGCAGCTTTCCATGCCTTCTATTCAGAATGTGTCGTCTTAAAGGAAGAAGAACCCTTAAGATCACAAAGACTGGCCTTGGTTAAGGCCACCCAGATTACGATGAGAAATGCCTTAGAGTGTATTGGAGTCGCAGCTTTAGAAAAAATGTAGGAGGGTTCATGACCAGTCGTTCAATGTGTGATGTAGCATTTGAGATCTTATCAACAAAGACAAAAGAAGTGCCTTTTATTGAGTTATGGGATGGGGTAGTTGCCCAAATGGGTTTTACACCTTCTCAAGCTGAAAACAAGATCGCTCAGTTTTATTCTGCTTTGATGTTGGATGTTCGGTTTGCGCCTTTAGAAGGCAATGTATGGGATCTAAGAACCCGTAGGACCTATCATGAGGTCCACGTCGATACCTCCAAGATCATCATCGAAGAAGAATTTGGGAATGTCGATGACGAAGATGAATATACTGTAAGTGAAGATGAAGTCGATTTCGACGGCGTCAAAAAAGAAGAAGAAGAAGAATAAGGGCACTAGCCCTTTTTTCTATCTTATTATCTTGATAATCCTGTTTTTCACCAATCTCACATAATTTTAGGTTTGAAGAGAACCCTCCAATAGTGTAGAATAATAAAGGGCAGATGCCCCCACTGATTATGGGGCATCTTTTATTTTTATCCCGAGAGGAGATGAATTTCTATGACCAAGTACATATTCGTAACCGGCGGTGTCGTAAGCGGCATCGGCAAAGGTATTACCGCGACTTCTTTAGGTCGTTTGCTTAAAAACAGAGGACTTAAGGTCTTCATGCAGAAATTCGATCCTTATATCAACGTAGATCCAGGAACGATGTCTCCTTATCAACACGGTGAAGTCTTCGTTACCAAAGATGGGGCAGAAACGGATCTCGACTTAGGTCATTATGAACGCTTCATCGATGAGGAACTGACCCAAACTGCCAATATTACCTCAGGGCGAGTATACATGAACGTTTTAACGAAAGAACGTCGTGGTGATTTTTTAGGCGCTACCGTTCAAGTCATTCCACATATTACCGATGAGATCAAAGCTAAGATCTATGCGGCTGGAGAAGAATCTGGAGCCGATGTGGTCATTACTGAGATCGGTGGAACCGTTGGGGACATCGAATCTCAACCTTTCTTAGAAGCCGCTAGACAAGTACATTCTGAACACGAAAAAGATGAAGTCATCTTCGTTCATATGGTTTTGATTCCTAAAGTTCCTGGAAGTGGTGAACTTAAGACAAAACCGACCCAGCACTCCTATAAAGAACTCATGTCTTTAGGGATCAAACCGAATGTGATCGTGACGCGTTGTGAAGAACGTATCACCGATGACATGAAGAAGAAGATTGCCTTATTCTGTGATGTCAGGATCAATGCGATCATAGAATCTGTCAACGTAGAAAACATTTATGAAGTCCCTTTGAAATTCCAAGAACAAGGCTTCGATGATTATATCTTGCATAAATTTAATTTAGATCTTCCTGCAGCTGATATGACTGAATGGAAACAAATGATCTATAATGCGAATCATTTAAAGAGTAAAGTCACCATCGCTTTAGTCGGCAAATATGTCCAACTTCATGATGCCTATCTATCCGTAGCTGAATCACTTAAACATGCGGGCTTTCCTTTAGGAGTCAAAATAGATATTCGTTGGGTCAATTCTGAAGAACTTACCCCATCCAATCTACTCGATCAACTCGCTGGAGTTGATGGGATCTTGGTTCCAGGTGGATTTGGAGGAAGAGGTATCGAAGGTAAGATCGCTGCGTGTAAATATGCGCGTGAACGAAAAGTACCTTACTTTGGGATATGTTTAGGAATGCAGATCGCGATGATTGAGATCGCACGTGATGTATGTGGTCTAGAAGGCGCTAATTCTACAGAATGGGATGAAGGCAATCCTCATCCAGTCATTCATTTGATGCCTGATCAAAGTGGTGTCACCAATATGGGTGGTACTCTACGTTTAGGTAATTGGCCTTGTAAGATCACTTCTGATACAAAAACAGAAAGTGTCTATCAACAAGACCTCATCTTAGAAAGACATCGTCATCGTTATGAAGTCAACAATGATTATCGCGATGTATTGACCCAAGCAGGGGTCATCTTCAGTGGTTTATCTCCAGATGATTATCTGGTTGAGATCACAGAGTTAAAGGATCATCCTTGGTTCGTAGGCTGCCAATTCCATCCAGAATTCAAGTCTAGACCTAATCGTGCCCATCCTTTATTCGCAGGATTTATCGGCGCTGCCTTTAAATACAGCCAAGGTTTATAAAACAAAAAGAATGTAATGTGTGTACACATTACATTTTTAATTTATAATAGGTTTAGAGGATGTATGAAAAATAAAACGCTCAATCATCTCATTTTCGCCTTATTGGCTGGTTTTGCCAGTATTGGTTTCACTGCTTTATCACTTCTATTAAAGAATATCGATCGATATTATCTAGATCTGATTTTTCTTCTTTTAAGTTCGTTGATGGATGTGGCTATCCTATTCTTTATCTATGCTGCCATCAAATCATCCTTCAAGAAACATTCAGAATTGGCGATTTGGGTCGCAGGATTAAGTATGGTCGTCTTCAGTATCTTATGGCTAACGTTTAAGCTTTATGTCTTTGAAGGGATATTTGATGTGTTTGAGGCAATCTATCGACTATATATATCGATATTATATCGATTGAATTATGATGTTTGGGATGTGATCGTGACTTACTTTGGAGTCACCTTGTTTGCGGCTACTGATGTGATCAATCAAATGGTGATCTTTACTTTGACCATCTCTAGAAATATCATCGCTTCACTTTTTATTCCACTATTTCCTGGGATCATAGTCTTTAGAGATCTTTTAAACGGAACAGAAGAATACAAATTTACCAAGGAAGAAAAAGAGGATTTCGATGAACTTAAGCTTTGAGATGGCAGGATACTACGCTGAAAACATCAAGTTAAGAAGATCTCAGCATGGTTTTCTAGAAAAGATAGGCTTTAAGATCGCTGCCCTAAATTTAAACGATAAAGACAACGTCTTATCTTTAAAGATCAGTTTAGCTTTAGAGTTCGATGATATAAAAGACAATCAGATCGATTATATGATGGGCTTCATCTTAAAAGATCCAGCTCTACAACACCATATCTTAGAAGCCATCCAAAACAAGACCCTTCATGAGGATGAGCTTATCAATACGACAGTCTCTGAGATGGCAGTGATTGCCTTCCCTTTTATAAGAGCTCATCTTTTTAACCTTACCTTAGATAATCGACATCCTATACAGCTTCCTTTATTTAATCTTTCTCCTCTAACTTTAAAAAGTGGGATCGAGTTTAAACAGAAGAAACCAGATTATTCAAAAATAAGTTAAAAAACACAGATTTGTCATATTTAGGTTTTATAGTGTGTCTCGTAAGAACACTTACAGAAGGAAGTAGTTAACCATGATGTTTAATGTATTGCGCGATGGCGCTAGATTTGAAGCCTATTCAGGAGCCATGTGGCTTATGATGATTTTGAAGATTGTATGGGTTATAGCGGTAGTATTGTTTATCATTTGGATCGTAAGAAGCGTTATGAAGTCGAATCGTGCCAACGGAGGACACTTTCCTCACGAAGGACATTTCAATGGTTCATCCAATGGGGATGCGCTAAAGATCGTTAAAGAACGCTATGCTAAAGGTGAAATCACCAAGGAACAATACGATCTCTACCTCTTAGATTTGAAGTAAAAAAATGTGAACGCTGAATCTCAGCGTTCTTTTTTTGTGTTCTTTGATATAATAAGACTTTAAAAAGGAGACCCCATGAGTTCAAGTGTTCAGATCGTATTAAACACCTTAAGCTTAGTTGCCTTATTGATGATGATTGGGTATCTCTCAGTCAAATCAAATTTGATCCAAGATGAACATCTTCCAGGGATCTCTAAGTTCATCGTAATTATTTTATTACCAATGGCTATTTTTAATATGGTGGTCAATGGGGAAGCCCAATGGATCGACTATATGAAAGCCTTGCCTTATTTCGGGATGGTTTGTCTTGTATATCTCGTTCTTTATCTTTTGGGGAAATGGATTTCCAAGCTATTAAAACTCTCAGGTAAAAGAAGTGATGTCTTTAGGATGTTTATGATCTTTGGGAACATAGGATTCTTTGGGATACCTTTGATCACAGGACTCTTTCCTGGATCCTTAAGTTATCTTCATTTAACTCAACACAACATCATCGATGCCTTGGTGATGTGGACCGTAGGGGTCATGATCCTTACCCATCATTTAAATAAACGTTCTTTCTCAGCGACTGTTAAACATATGATCAATCCTACGATGGGAGCTTTGATCCTAGGCTTGATCATCATGGGTCTAGGGATACAGATGCCTAGCTTACCTAATCTTATCGTTAAAGGTCTTGCGGAGGCTTTAAAAACCATTTCGCTAGTGTATATGGGGATGCTTCTCGCGACCATCGATGTGAGACCTTTACTCAAAGAGAAAAGTATCTATGTCTTGATCTTGGTGAAGATGTTTCTGATTCCCATCGTGATCTATGTCTTTGCTTCATTCTTTCTGGTCGATCAATCCGCTGTGACTATGGCCTTATTGTTTGGGACACCAGGCATGGTCTTAGTCAGTATCTTAGCGGCACTTTATGATTCTGATAAGACTTATGCGGCTGGAGTGGTCTTTATGACGACAGTAGCGGCTCTAATAACTCTACCTTTATTGGTCTCGATATTCAGTTATCTTCAACCTGTGTTAAAATAAGAGAAGGAAAAACTATGCAAGAAGTACTAAAAATAGAAGGCAAACATCTTTTAAAAGGCTCTGTTAAGATCAGTGGCTCAAAAAACGCAACCGTAGCGCTTATTCCTGCGGCTATTTTAGCGAGTGGTCCTGTGACGATATGGGGAGTTCCTCATATCTCCGATGTAGGCCATTTAGGTGAGCTCTTAGAAGCTTTGAATGTCCATTTGACTCAAGTCGGAGATGATCAACTCATCATTGATCCTACAAACATAAAAAACATCGCTTTGGACCATCCTGCGGTCACTAAACTAAGGGCCTCATATTACTTCATGGGTGCCTTATTAGGACGCTTCAAAAGCGTATCGATGAAGATGCCGGGGGGATGTTACTTAGGACCTCGTCCTATCGATCTCCACTTAAAAGGCTTTGAAGCTTTAGGCGCTAAAGTTGAATTTAAACAAGGTGCGTATCATATCACAGCCGATCAATTGATTGGAGCTAAGATCTATCTAGACATCGCATCAGTTGGTGCCACCATAAACATCATGATGGCAGCCATCCATGCGTTGGGTAGAACTACTATAGAAAACGCCGCCAAAGAACCAGAAATCATCGACGTAGCGAATATGCTGAATAAAATGGGGGCTCAAGTTCGTGGAGCAGGAACCAACGTTATTACGATCGATGGGGTCAATAATCTTCATGGATGTATCCATGAAATCATTCCTGATCGTATCGAAGCAGGAACCTTCATCATCATGGCTGCTGCAGCAGCTGAAGAAGTCATCGTCGAAAACATCATTCCTCAGCATTTAGAATCCTTACTCTCTAAACTTCAAGAAATGGGTGTCAATATGAAAGTTGGCCCAGATCACGTCATTATACGTAAATCCGAAAATCTAAAACCTGTCGATATCCAAACCTTAAGTTATCCTGGATATGCGACCGATCTTCAACAACCTATGACGCCTTTACTTACCCAAGCTAAAGGAAAATCCATCATCAAAGAAACCATCTACGTTGAACGATTCAAGCATTGTCAAGAACTACAAAGAATGGGAGCCGATATCAATCTTATCCCAGCGACAGCCTTCATCAATGGGCCTAGTGCTTTGTTTGGGGATAAGGTTACCGCTACTGATCTTAGATGTGGCGCTGCCCTTGTCATCGCCGGACTTATCGCTGAAGGTGTAACCGAGATCCATGATGTTTACCATATCGATCGAGGATACGATAACATCGATCAAAAGCTAAAAAATCTAGGCGCAAACATTTGGCGTGAAACCATTGAATAATTAAAAAGCCTGTGGTATTATAAACACGCACTTACTTTGAATCACACCGATTCAAGGCGGAAGGAGATTGTATGAAACAAGGAATTCACCCGAAGTTTTTCACGGTTAAAGTTCATTGCACAGCTTGTGGTAACGAATTCGAATCCGGTTCAACTCTAAAAGATATCAGAGTCGATACCTGTTCAAATTGCCACCCGTTCTATACTGGACGTCAACGCTTTGCTGCTGCTCAAGGCCGTGTTGAAAAATTCAACCGCAAATACAACATCAAATCAGAAGAACAAAACTAAGCACTTCAATCGAAGTGCTTTTTTATTCTCGTATTATGTGTCATTAGGCCTTAATTTTTCACAAGGGTTTATGATACAATAGAGTCGTTAAAAGAGGGCCAACCCATGATGTATCAAATGTATCGACCCGGCTATATCGAGGTCATTTCAGGCTGTATGTTTGCCGGTAAAACGGAAGAATTGATTCGTCGAATCAAGGTTTTGGAATTTGCTAAAAAGAATGTGCTTGTTTTTAAACCTGCATTGGACAATCGTTATAGCGATACGAAGGTTGTTTCTCATGGAGGATCTTCTGTCGATAGTATCGTCGTTGAGAACTCTAGAGCGATTTTAGACTATGTGAATGATGATACAGATGTCGTTGCGATCGATGAAGTCCAATTCTTCGATAAAGAAATCATGTTGGTATGTGATTACTTAGCGAAGAAGGGTGTTCGCGTTATGGCAGCTGGATTAGATACTGATTTTAGAGCGGAACCTTTTGGGGTCATGCCTCAGTTGATTACCGACGCTGAATTCGTAACGAAATTAACGGCCGTTTGTATGAAATGTGGAGCTCCTGCGACACGTACACAACGCTTAGTCAATGGAAAACCTGCTTCTTATCATGATCCTATTATTTTAGTAGGAGCCTCTGAAGCCTATGAAGCTCGTTGCCGTCATTGTCACGAAGTCATCGATAAACCAGAAATCAAACGATAGCTAGATTCTTTTACAGCACACAACTCAAGTAACCTATTTTAGGTTGCTTTCTTTTTGAAGGAGGAAAAAAACATGGAAGCATTTGAAGTCATGATTACACGATTAAAATCACTTAAACTAAGGTATCACCAGCTAGAACAGGACCTTATGGAACCTGCACTTTTAGCCAATCAACGAGAATACGCTAAGGTCGCCAAAGAACAAGCTGCCTTAAGACAAATCGTTGAAGCTTATGAAGATCTTGATAAGATCTTAGCTCATATCGAAGAAACTAAAGAAATGGCCAAAGAAGACGATGAAGAAATCAAGATGATGGCTGAAGCTGAACTTGAAGTACTCATTGTTAAACGCGACACTTTGATCGAACATCTTCATCTTTTACTTATCCCTAAGGATCCCAATGATGATCATAATGCGATCGTCGAGATCAGAGGCGCTGCCGGAGGAGATGAAGGCAACATCTTCGCTGGGGATCTGTATCGTATGTATGTGAGATATTGCGAACTCAGTGGATTTAAAACGGAGATCCTAGAAGCCAGTGAAGCTGAAATGGGAGGCTATACTTTGATCTCATTTTTAGTCAAAGGTAATGAAGCCTATAAACACTTTAAATTTGAATCAGGAGCTCATCGTGTTCAACGTGTCCCTAAGACAGAAACACAGGGTCGTATCCATACCTCTACCGCAACGGTCTTGTGTATGCCTGACATCGAAGAAGCAGAATCAGACATCAATCCAGCGGATCTTACAATCGAAACCCATCGTTCAAGTGGGGCTGGTGGTCAGCACGTCAATAAGACCGATTCCGCAGTAAGAATCACCCATGTCCCAACTGGGATCTCAGTCAACTGTCAAGATGGTCGATCCCAACACGACAATAAAGCCACCGCGATGCGTCTTATAAGAGCTCGTATCTTCGAATATATGGAAGAAAAAGCTTTAGCTGAAAAAGGTAAATTAAGAATGGAAAAAGTGGGCACAGGAGATCGTTCAGAAAAGATCCGTACCTATAATTATCCTCAAAATAGAGTTACAGATCATCGTATCAGTTTAACTCTTCAACAGTTGGATCGTATCGTCGAAGGTAAACTGGATGATGTCATCAATGCCTTACTCGAAGAAGAACAACGTCAAAAACTCGCAGGTAACGCATGATCTCACAGATCATACGAAGTGCTGAAAAAAGACTCCTAGAAGCTGATATCCCCAGTTCATACGCAAAGTATGTCTTGAATGAATTGATGCTGAAGGAAAATAAGAACCTTTATCTTCTTATGGATAAAGAATGTGAACCCAAGATGTTGGAGACTTTTAATGCGATGATGGATCGCTTAGTGCTTGATGAACCCCTAGCCTATGTTTTAGGTTATCAAGTTTTTCTAAACTATCAAATCGAAGTCAATCCTTCAGTCTTGATTCCTCGTCCTGAAACAGAAGAATTGGTTATGCAAGTGTTGATGGAGATCGATCAAGATTATGCAGATATGGCCCATCCTTCACTCATCGATATTGGTTGTGGAAGTGGAGCGATCTCAATCGCTTTAAAGAAAGAAGAACCTAAACTAACAGTACTGGCTTCTGATATCTCTGAAGTAGCACTTAATCAAGCCAAACATAATGCACAAACCTTAGATGCAGATATTGAATTCATCTTAGGATCTATGGCTGAACCTTTAATAGATACCCATCGAAAAGTAGACATCATCGTATGTAATCCTCCTTATATCCCAGAAAAAGAAATCGTTCAAAACAGTGTCATCGCTCATGAACCTCATGTGGCTTTGTTTGGGGGTGAAGATGGCTTGAAGTTCTATCGTGAAGTATTGAATCAAGCACCTCTCGTATTGAACCATCCAGGAATGATTGCCTTTGAGATAGGTTGGAATCAGAAAGAAGCCTTAACCAATCTAGCGAAATCAAGTTTAAAGGATCCTAAAGTGACTTGTTATCAAGACATTCATGGGAAAGATCGGATACTGATTATAAAAGTAAACTAAAACCTATCTAAAAATGGGTTTTTTTATATGGATTAATAATAAAATTAGGGTAAAGGTGTAGAATAAATTTAAGGAGATAATTATGAAGACAATATTTAAAATAATATCTAGATGTGCTTTGGTTATTATTATGGCTTTGGCTATTTTGTCGTCTTTACCTGTAAGAAGTGCCTTTGCGCTAGGATTTGCGGGTGGAAGTGGATCAGTAGGAGATCCATATCAGATCAACACAATGAATCAATTGAATATGGTTCGCTATGGATTGGGTTATAGTTATATCTTAACGGCCAATATTGATTTATCTGACGCTACCGCAAGTGGTGGTCTCTATGATAATGGTGGTAAAGGATGGCAACCTATAGGTGATTCAACGACTCCTTTCACTGGAAACTTTGATGGGGGAAGTTATACCATTAGTGGACTCTATATCAATCGTGTAGAATCCTCAGATGCTTATACAGGTTTATTCGGATATTTGAGTGGAGGATCCATCACAGATCTCATCTTAGATGGAGAAGTTCATGGGTTTATGTGGACCGGAGCACTCGTTGGGAAAGTTAGTGGAGGTAAGGTTGAAGGTGTTACAAATAATGCGGATGTTACATCATATAACGCTTATGGAGGAGGCATTGCTGGATCTTTGGTTGGAACAAATGGAGTAATCTTAACTTGTATCAATAATGGGAATATTGGATTCGCACCTAGTATCGCAACTGCATGGTCAATTGGTGGTATTGTTGGGGCTGTTGATACAGAAGCCCATATATCAGATGCCATAAACAATGGAAGTGTATTAGGGGCTCAATATATAGGAGGTATTGCAGGGTCGATCAAAGGAACTGTTGAATTATCAACCAATTATGGACAAGTCGATGGACAATGGGCCATAGGTGGAATCGTTGGTGGAGCTGATGTGGATTCACTCACCGCCTTATCGATAAATCATGGAACGATAACTTCTGAATATGATTATGTAGGAGGTATTGTAGGGGGTGGTAGTGGAGTCATCTACCTATCGATGAACTATGGAAGCATTAATTCATATTCAAACTATATTGGCGGGATCATTGGCGGTAATGGGATTGGCGGACGAGTCAGCACAGTGATCAATTATGGAAATGTGCTATATCTTGGCTCAAGTACAGGATTGATCTATGTAGGTGGTATTGCGGGTGTCAATCAAGACGCTATCACTAACGCTATGAATTTTGGACGAGTCGATAGTACGGTTGTTTCAGGTGGTGTTGTCGGAGGAAACGATGTAAACGGACTTATCCTTAATGTATCAAATTCCGCAAGCGTAACTGGTGGAGGATACTCAGGAGGTATCGTAGGTCGTAATCAAGGCTTAGTTCAAAACGTCTATAGTCTAAATACCAGCGATGGGGCGATGACCCTAGGATCACCATCACTTGGCTATATGATAAGTGGGGATGTCTTGGGTTCAATCATTGGTTTCAATAACGGAACACTAAAACAAGCTTATTCATTAGGCAATAGTATAAATAAAGTAGGAGAAACAGATAGTTCATCTGTGATCGAAGACGCAGATCTCTATTTCAAAGGCAAAAATCTAATTCTATATAATAATAGTGACGACAGTGTTTTAACTCAGAATCGCTTATTGGTCAATCGACTAAGTGATAATAGTGAAGCCTATAATGAGCTTGAGGATGAATTGATTATGACCTCATGGAATCTCGGAGTTCTTGAAGAGTATGATTTCCCAACGCTTTACACAGAGGCTCGCATTCATTATTTCAGTATCATTTATTTCGCTAATGGATCAACTGGGACAGTACCTTTTGATGAAACGATCTATGTGGCTGGAGATAGTGGAACCATCTTAGGAAATATGGATCTTGCGATCACTGATAAGGTATTCAAAGGATGGAATCATCAAGCGGATGGTTTAGGGACAGGATATGAACTTGATGATACTTATGAATTCATAGATACTGATCTAAATTTATATGCTCAGTTTGAAGCTCCTCTTCCTGATACAGGTAGATCATCAGATGTCGGGGGATTATTCTTAGTTATAGGTGCAGTATTAATGATCATCAGTAGAAAAAGAAACTCACAAGTGTGAGTTTCTTTTATTTCGATTGATAAGCTTCTACGATGACTTTGGTGACTTGATAGAGTTGATGACTTAAGGTATTGAGTTGATCTTGAGTTAGGTTAGGATCAATATTGAATAATGAGAGAAAGGTATTGGATTGTGTGACTGATGTTAAATAGTCTTCTGGAGTTTGATAAGGTGCTGACTCTTCAGAAACGTTGGATTGTCCTAATAAGACATCCAAAGGGACATTCAATGCTTTTGCGATCTTGATCAAAGTATCAGGATCAGGAGAAGCGGTTCCTGTTTCCCATTTATGAATGGTCTGTTGAGAGAAACTCAAACTTAAACCAAGCTCTTTTTGCGTCATGTTGCGCCATTCACGGAGGCGTTTTAACCTTATATTGAACATAAAACCCCTCTTTCGTTTTGATTATACTACCATGAGTTGTTTCAAATAAAAGTAAACAACCAAACGGCTTATGTGCCCTTGATATACAACCTATGGTTGTATATAATTGACCCATGAGACAACAATGGTGGGCACTGTTAAGGATAATAAGTAGGCGATTAGGCTTTCGTCGAACGGTTTATAAGAAGCTTCGTTTTAAGATAATATCTAAGCTTTTCAAAGGGATTGATATAAGATCTTACGATGAGATCCAAGTTAATACCTTGTTTATACGTTTGATCAATTCTTCAGGTGTTCTTGAAATGGATCACACTTATTTTCCATTAAGCGACGCTGAACGTGAATATCTCAAAGATCTCTTGATTTTACGCTTACCATTAAAAACAATCATCGAAACGCATTATGAAAATAACCTTGATTTAACGCATCAACTTACATATTGTTTCATAAAACCACCTGTGGCTCTTTATCGTGACCCTCATCTATGATAGAATATTGAGGATAAACAGGAGGAGCCATGGAAACAAGAATTCTGAGACAAAACCAGATGAACGATGTACTCCAAGATCTTCACCTAGACGGTGTTGTGGCTTTCCCAACTGATACAGTATATGGTTTGGCTGTGAAGCTTTCTTCACCAACAGCTATACTAAAATTAACCCAAGCTAAAAACAGACCTTTAGATAAACCTTATCCTGTTTTAGTATCCTCATTAGAACAAATCGAATCATTAGCCCAACTAACTCACCGGGACCGTCAACTCATTAAACAATGGATGCCGGGTTCGGTGACTTTTGTATTTAAAAAGAACCCACAAATTCAAAGTGGATACTTCGCAGAAAGTGAAACGATTGCGTTTAGATGTCCTACGGATATATGGATCAAGGAATTACTAGATAAAGTAATGGAACCTCTATTATTGACCAGTGCGAATATTTCTGGAGATCCTGCTTGTGTGACTTCAGATGAAGTCATAAAACATCTCTCAAGAAAGATTGACTGTGTCATTGAGGGCCATGCGGGTGGGGGTATCCCCTCTACCATCATCGATGCATCGCATCTCGATTTACAAGTAATACGAAAAGGAGAAGTAAGTATGAACGACATTCTAAAAACATCCAATACTGTAGCCTTGGCTTGTGATCATGGGGCTTATCCTCATAAAGAAGCCATTAAAGCCCGTCTATTAGAACTAGGCTATATCGTAGAAGACTTTGGGACCAAGGATGGAGCTGCGGTAGATTATCCAGATACTGTTTATCCAGCCGCTAAATCTGTCAGTGAAGGAAAGAATACATGGGGAATCGTTTTATGTGGGACAGGGATAGGCGCCAGTATTACCGCCAATAAGGTCAAAGGCATTCGTTGTGCCTTGGTCTTTGATCAAGAGACCGCTAGAATTACTCGTGAACACAATGATTCCAATATCTTAGCTTTAGGAGGAAGATTGACAGATGTCCAAACCGCGGTAAAGATCGCTGAGATTTGGTTAAGCAGTCCATTCTCAAATGATGAACGTCATATTCGTAGAATCAATAAAGTTAAAGACATCGAAAACAAGGAGAAAACCGGTGAATGATAAAGTACTAGAAGGTTTTATAAACCATGAGATTAAAAGACAATCGAATAATATAGAATTGATTGCTTCTGAAAACTATGTCTCAAAAGACATCTTAGAAGCAGTAGGCTCAGTCTTAACCAATAAATACGCTGAAGGTTATCCTCATAAAAGATACTATGGGGGCTGTGAGGCGGTCGATGAAGTAGAAGACTTAGCTCGTGATCGTGCTTTAGAGTTGTTTCAAGCAGAGCACGTCAACGTTCAACCTCATTCAGGTTCTCAAGCCAATATGGGTGTATATTTTGCGGTTTTAAAACCAGGCGATACGATCTTAGGGATGGATCTTAGTGCAGGGGGTCATTTGACTCATGGACATCCAATGAATTTCTCTGGTCTATTGTTTAATATCGTACCTTATGGGGTAGATCCAGTAAGCTGCAGGATTGATTATGAGAAGTTAAGAGAGATCGCATTAGCGTGTAAGCCTAAGTTGATCGTCGCAGGGGCCAGTGCTTATCCTTTCATTCTAGACTTCCCTCGTTTTAGAGAGATCGCGGATGAAGTAGGAGCTTTATTGATGGTGGATATGGCCCATATCGCAGGTTTGGTTGCGGGTGGGGTTCATCCTTCACCACTGCCTTACGCAGATTTCGTTACGACCACGACTCATAAGACTTTAAGAGGACCTCGTGGAGGTATGATCTTCTGTAAGAAAGAACATGCGGAATTACTAGATAAGCGTATCTTTCCAGGCATCCAAGGTGGACCTTTGATGCATGTGGTCGCAGGTAAAGCAGCTTGTTTCTATGAAGCTCTACAACCTTCATTTAAAATCTATACTCAACAAGTCTTAGACAATATGCAGGTCTTAGTTAAAACTTTGATCGAAGATGGATTCAGTGTCGTAGGTGGAGGATCTGAAAATCACCTCTGTTTGGTCAATGTCAAAGTTTCTGTTGGTTTAACAGGTAAAGTCGCAGAGAAGATTTTAGATAAAGTAGGGATCACTTGTAATAAGAATACTGTTCCTTTTGATACTGAAAAACCGTTTACCACATCAGGTCTTCGTTTAGGTTCCGCTGCGATGACAACACGAGGCTTTAAAGAAGCTGAATTTAAACAAGTTGCCAAATGGATCGTTGAAGCTTTAAGAAACAGTGAAGATGAGCTAATATTAAATCGAATCAATTCGGAAGTCAGCGCGCTTACGGCTCGCTTTCCCATAAACTTTTAAAGGAGAAAACACAATGTTGAAAGTTCTTAATCATCCCCTGATTACCCACAAGCTGACACAGATGCGTAAAGTGTCAACGGGAACCAAAGATTTCAGAGAAAATCTTGATGAGATTGCTGGTCTAATGGCTTATGAGATCACACGTGATCTTCCTGTTCATACTGTCGACATCGTTACCCCAGTTTCTCCTACCAAAGCTCAAGAATTGGCCAAAGACATCGTCCTGGTCCCAATCTTAAGAGCGGGTCTAGGTATGGTCAATGGGATTCGCGATTTGATCCCTACCGCAAAAGTAGGTCATATTGGACTTTATCGTGATGAGAAGACTTTAGAACCGCATGAATATTTCGCTAAGTTCCCATCCAATATGCCTGATTCTATCGTCATGGTTTTAGATCCTATGTTGGCGACAGGTGGTAGTGCTTCTGCAGCTGTAACGATGCTAAAGAAACGTAATGCCAAATTAATTAAATTGGTATGTTTAGTAGGGGCTCCAGAAGGTGTTAAACGTATGCAAGAAGATCATCCTGATGTGGATATCTATTTGGCAGCTTTAGATGAAAAACTAAATGAACACGGCTATATCGTCCCTGGTTTAGGGGATGCTGGAGATCGTATCTTCGGAACCAAATAATTCCGTTTGTGAATTAAAAATCATAAAGATAAAAACTGTAAACCCTTTCGGGTTTACTTTTTTTTGTGATAAAATAATGATGCCGAACTTATGAAAATACTCTTTGGAGACAAGAAAAACTATGTCCTACTTTTTGGGGCTCTGATTACACTGACCCTGCTTCTTATCAACAAAGCGTATGGACTTGGTTTTTTATCGGGATTGGTCATTTCGATCTTCAATACTTGGTTGATAGAAGGCTATAGCTATCGCATCTTAGCTTCAAGAGAATATCGTTCATTTCCTGGATTTCTGTTTTATATGTTTAGAAGTTTTCTCTTAGTCATACCGTTTATTCTTACTCTAGTTTGGCCAGAATTGATCAATATCTTTGCGGCAGTGTTTGGAATCTTATACTTTAAGATACTCCTATTTGCTTCAGTCTTGATCCAGAAAAAGGAAGCTTAATGTTCAATTTCTTTGGAATTCAATTACAGATCGAACTTATCAGTATGCTCATCGTTTTGAGCGTTATTTTTACTTTTCTCTATTTCATCAATAAGGAAATAAAAAAAGCTGATCCTCTTGCTAAACCTACACCTTTTTTAACGGTAGGTATGGTCTACTATAAACTCTTCAAGGGTTTGGTTAGAGACAATATGGGTAAGAAAGCCAATAAGAACTATGAACCTTATATCGCTGCTTTGGCTATGTATTTGTTTATAAGCAACATTCTTGGTTTATTTGCCTTGCCTTCACCTACAGCGAATTATAGTGTTACTTTAACCTTAGCTCTAATTACCTTTGTATTGATCCAATATACAAAAATCAAAACCAATTCATTTAAAGGATATCTATTAGGCTTCTTTCAACCTTTCCCACCTTTTGTGATTATGAATGTTTTTGGGTTGATTGCCCCGTTGATTTCTATGTCCTTGCGTTTATTTGGAAACATTACCAGTGGATCTGTATTGATGTTGTTGTTCTATACCTTTACCCAATGGGTATCAAAACTGATCTTGCCTTTTGTAGATTTCAATTTCATTGGGATCGCAACGGCACCTTTCTTACACTTATACTTTGACCTATTCGCTGGATTCATCCAGACCTACATATTTATTAGTTTAACTACGATCTTCATTGGGATAGAATTACCCCAAGAATGATAAAGAACCATAAGGAGGATTATTTATGGATATCGGAAGAGGTTTAGTCGCTATTGGCGCAGGCTTGGCCGTTATGACCGGACTTATGACTGGAATCGGACAAGGCCAGGCTGCTGGTAAAGCAGTTGAAGCTGTCGCTCGTAACCCGGAAGCAGAAAACAAGATTCGTGCGATGTTGATCCTAGGGGATGCCATTGCAGAAACTTGTGCGATCTATGGGCTTTTAGTATCGTTCCTTTTAATGTTTGTTTTCAAATAAGAATTAAAGAGAAGGCGGTGATGGCATGGATTTAAACATCGACATACTAACGAAACTTTTTCCTGATCTCATTACGATGGTTGCCCAATTAGGCGCAACTGGTCTTTTGCTGTTTGGATTTAAGAAATATTTGTGGAAACCGATGACCGCGTATTTAGAAAAACGCGCAGAAGCTGAAGACAGTGCTTTACGCATGGCAGATGAAGCCAATAAACTGGCTCAAGTCAATTTAGCCCATAGTGAAATGAACTTATCTGAAACTTCGGTTCAAGTGAACACAATGATCGAACAAGGCAAAGAAGAAGCACGTCGTATCAAAGAGAAACTTTTAAGTGACGCTAAAGCCGAAGCAGATGGGAAACTAGATGCAGCTCGTCGCGAAATCGAACACGAAAAATTACAACTTAGAAAAGACATCGAAAAAGAAATCATCGATGTGGCTTTGGTTGCGGCCAAAAGACTTATGGAAGATAAAGTTGACATTGATCATGACCGTCTTCAAGTTCAACAGATCATCAAGGATGTACGTAATTAATGGATAAGATCTCTTCTCGTTATGCTTCAGCCCTACTGGATATAGCGACCCAACTGAATCGCTTGGACGAATATAAAGCTCAAGCTAAACTTGTTGGGTCAGCATTTAGGGACAACCCCGCCTTCGCTCAATTGTTCGATAAGACACAGATCTCTGTGAAAGAAAAGAAGAAACTTTTGAGTGATGTTTTTGGGTCTCAAGTCGACGAGATGATGATCAATCTACTAAGTTTATTGATTGATAAGAAACGAATACGATTAACTGAAGAAATCATGAATGATTTTATTCACTTGGTCAATGTGAGTCGATCAATCGAAGAAGGTATCGTGTATTCAATACGACCTTTATCTGATGAAGATCTAAAACAATTAGAATCTCAGCTTTCTAAGAAACATAATGTTTCTGTAGAGCTGATCAATAAGATAGATACCAGTCTTATTTCTGGATTAAAGATCAAGTTTAAAGAAAGTGTGATCGATGCGTCTCTGTCGTATCAACTAGAATCCTTAAGAGAGACACTACGTGAAGGAAGGTCGTGACGGCTATGGAATTAAGACCAGAAGAAATTAGTGCCCTGATTAAAGATAAGATTCTTAATTATAAAGACAGAGTCGAAGAAAAAGACATCGGGGTCGTTATTAAAGTAGGGGATGGGATTGCCCTCATCAACGGATTATCCAATGCGATGGCTGGAGAACTTTTAGACTTCGGTTCAGGCGTTTTTGGGATGGTTATGAATCTTGAAGAAGATCACGTAGGTTGTGTTCTTTTAGGTCAAGATGATCTAATCAAAGAAGGCAATACTGTTACTCGTACTGGTAAGATCGTAGAAGTTCCTGTAGGCGATGCTTTATTAGGCCGTGTCGTTAATGCCTTAGGTTTACCTATCGATGGATTAGGAGCCATGGTTACCACCAAGACTCGTCCTATTGAACGTGTAGCCCCAGGGGTCATGACTCGTCAATCGGTGTTTCAACCTGTACAAACAGGGATCAAGATCATCGATTCGATCATTCCTATTGGTCGTGGTCAACGTGAATTGATCATCGGAGATCGTCAAACAGGTAAGACTGCCCTCGCTGTAGATACCATCATCAATCAAAAAGATCAAAACATGATCTGTATTTATGTCGCTATCGGTCAGAAATCATCGACAGTGGCTCAAATCGTTGAAAAACTCAGAGTTCATAAAGCCATGGACTATACAGTCGTTGTCTCTGCGACAGCTTCTGAATTGGCTCCTTTACAATTCATAGCCCCTTATGCGGGTTGTGCTATGGGTGAAGAATGGCTTGAACAAGGCAAAGATGTCCTCATCGTTTATGATGATTTAAGTAAACATGCGGTCGCTTATCGTGCCATGAGTTTATTACTTAGAAGACCACCGGGAAGAGAAGCTTATCCTGGGGATGTTTTCTATCTACATTCACGTTTACTCGAAAGAGCTTGTAAATTAAACAAAGACTTTGGGGGAGGATCCTTAACGGCTCTTCCTATCATTGAGACCCAAGCTGGGGATATCTCAGCCTATATCCCAACCAATGTCATATCGATCACAGATGGTCAGTTGTTTCTTCAAACTGAGCTCTTTAACTCAGGCATTCGTCCTGCGGTAGATGCGGGTCTATCTGTATCTCGCGTAGGATCTGATGCCCAAACCAAAGCCATTAAACAAGTTGCTTCTTCGATCAAGTTCGAATTGGCTCAATATCGAGAACTCCTAAGTTTCGCTCAATTTGGATCAGATCTAGATGCGAATACCAAGGCCGTTATTGAACATGGGACTCGTTTAACAGAACTTCTTAAACAAGGACAGTATTCTCCTTTAAGCTTAAGCCAAGAAGTCTTGGTGCTCTTTAGTGCTAAACATCGTTTTATCAAAGAGATCCCTGTTGAATTGATCTTGCCTTATCAAGATTATCTTCTACGTCAATTCGAAAATGAAGAAGTCGCTTTGATGAATGAGATCGAAGCTAAGAAAGTTATTAGTCCAGAACTCGAAGAGAAGCTTCATACTGCCTTCGTTAAGATTACCAAATCCTTTCTACAGATGAGAGCTAAATAATGCCTGCGAATAAACAAGCCCTTAAACGTCGTATTCGTTCCGTAAAAGCCACCAAGAAGATAACTTCGGCGATGGAATTGATTGCGGCCTCTAAACTACAAAGACAAAAGAATCTGATGGAAGCCAATCGACTCTACGCTTCGACCTTACATGAAACCATAAATAAGGTCTTATCAAGAGCCTCATTGGATGATGTCCATTTTCTTAAACAAGGAAAAGGTAAAGCTTTGACCTTGGTTTTTGTATCAGATATGGGTTTGTGTGGGGCATATAACGCCAACATCTTAAGTTACTTGAATACACATCAAGAAGACCAAGAATATATGATCGTCGGAACTAAAGGTCAAGCCTGGTTCAATAAACGATCAAAAGATATATTGATGCGTTTACCTCAAAGTGATAACCTCAGCTATAGTCAATTGTCTAAGTTAGGTGATAAGGCCACGGCCTTATTTGAATCAGGAGAAATCGCTAAGTTTCAAGTTCTCTATACGAAATTCGTAAACAGTATGAGCTTTGAGCCGACGATGATTCAACTCTTACCTTTAAAACCAGAGATCAATCCTCAGGAAGAGCCCATGCATCAAGATCTGATCATGGAACCTAATCCGGAAGAATTGATTGGTCAACTGATGCCTATGTATATGAACTCCTTACTTTATAGCTTGTGGTTAGAATCTAAAACCAGTGAACAAGCAGCTCGACGCTTAGCGATGGACAATGCCACCGACAATGCAGAAGAGATCATAGACGAACTTATTCTTAAATTCAATCAGTCAAGACAGGCTGCAATTACCCAGGAAATCACGGAAATCGTATCTGGGGCAGAAGCCCTTTAGGAGGACCTATGGCACAAAACAGAGGAGCGCTTACTCAAATCATCGGACCAGTACTCGACATTCGTTTCAACGAAGGTGAACTGCCCAAATTACACAATGCGATCGAAGTCGACGTAAAAGGTCGCAAGTTGGTTGCGGAAGTAGCCCAACATATCGGTGACGATGTCGTTCGTTGTATCTCCATGTCCTCTAC
>JAAXXT010000021.1 GCA_013334325.1 Erysipelotrichaceae bacterium
GTAGCGGCCTATTCGATGCTAAAAAGCGTGTTAAAAACGGATTATGTTTTCTCGATCATTTTGGTCATCTTGTCCTTTATCGTAGGATATTTTACTGACATCTCGATTGCGTATGTGATGTTGAGCGCCGGGATCATTGGTTATCTTTACTTTACCTATATCTCTAAGGAGAAACTCTCATGAGTGAAATCCTAGATCTGATCATAACCTTTCTATTGATTGGGGTCTCAGCTTTTGGGGGAGGCTATGCAGTTATGCCTCTTATTCAAAAGTATGTGGTGACTGGCCATCAGTGGATCACCATGATCGAACTGGTTGACATTACATCTATTTCTCAAATGACACCAGGTCCTATTATGACCTGTTTAGCGACTTTCGTTGGCTTAAAAGTAGCTGGTTTTTGGGGAGGCATTTTAGCGACTTTCGCAGTTGTCTTGCCTTCGTTTTTCTTAGTTTGGATCTTATCAGTCGTCTTTGAGAAACATGGGAATCTTAAATTCATCCAAAACATCTTAAAAGGTTTACGTCCTACCATCATAGGAATGATCTTTGTAGCGGCAGTAGGTCTCATCAAAGCTTCGATGTTTGGGAATGTATTTCCTTGGGAATCATTCAAATTAGATTGGGTCGCCATCATTTCATTTTTAATCGTTTTAGGACTAAGTTTAAAAACGAAATGGGACGTGGTGATCATGGTTGGACTAGGCGGTGCCTTAGGATTGATACTAACGTTTCTACAATTATAGTCAGTAAACCGTGTGGGAGGATCCAATGACACAACTACAGATTCCTAAAGATTATGATCATTCATTAGATATACGAGAAACAGAGATCGCCATCAAATTCATCAAAGATTTTTTTGAACACGATCTATCCAAACAACTCAATCTTACAAGAGTTTCTGCGCCTTTGTTTGTGAGAAGATCGACGGGTCTAAATGATGATCTTAATGGGATAGAAAGACCTGTGGCTTTTGAGGTCAAGTCTTTAGACAACAGCGTTGTCGAAGTGGTCCATTCTCTTGCGAAATGGAAAAGAATGGCCCTAAAACGCTATGGTTTTAAAATCGGTGAAGGTCTATATACCGATATGAATGCGATCAGACGTGATGAAGATGCGGACAATCTGCACTCCATCTATGTCGATCAATGGGATTGGGAAAAAAGCATTTTAAAAGAAGATCGTAACCTAGATACTTTAATGACCACAGTCAAACATATCTATGACGTCATGAAAGATACAGAACTTGCGGTCTATCAACGCTATCCTCAACTAAAACCAATCTTACCTCATGAGATTACTTTTATCTCGACTCAAGAACTAGAAAATCGTTGGCCTGATATGAGCCCTAAAGAACGCGAAGATGCGATCTGTTTCGAAAAGAAAGCAGTCTTTATCATAGGCATTGGAGATCTCCTAAATTCAGGTGTTAAACATGATGGTAGAGCTCCTGATTATGATGACTGGACCTTAAATGGAGATATCGTCGTCTATAATCCACTGCTTGATCGTTCATTTGAGCTTTCTTCAATGGGGATTAGAGTCGATGAGAAAGCCCTTGATGAACAACTCACCAAAGCCAACGCTGATAATCGAAGAAGTTTACCTTTTCATAAAGATCTTTTAGAAGGACGTCTGCCATATTCAATGGGTGGAGGTATAGGTCAATCTAGACTATGTATGTTTTTCTTAAAGAAGGCTCATATAGGAGAAGTTCAAGCTTCTGTTTGGGCAGAAGATCTAGAAGTTGCCTGTCAGAACGCAAAAATAAAGTTACTATAGATCGACTGGCTGTATAAAGTAAAAATGTATGCGAGAGATCGCTCAGGAGAATCCATGAAACAATCCATAAAGCCTTTGATGATCGTCGCAGGTGTTGCGGTCGTTGTCTATGCCTTTCTTATCTATAATGATCTATTGGCGGGACAGTGGATGTCTGCATTTATGGATCTAGAATTTATCTTAGCGGTCATGTATATTGTCTTCATTTATCCAACTCGTAAAGCTCAACTTCAAAATGCGATGTTTCTGCTTATCATCATCCATTTTAGTGTGTATATCGTTTATGGGATTACCTTGAATAGTCCTGCGATCATTATAGGATCTGCGTGCGTTGTCTTAGGGGTTGCCTTGTATCTCTTTATTAAGCGTCCTAAAAAAGAAATCAAATAATCCATAAATATTATTCAAACTAAAACACGAGCGATGATCGCTCGTGTTTTTATGTGTGTTAGGAATTATTCAGCCATTCTTTTCTTTAGAAGATGAGGATCGAAACTATGATCGAGGGCTTCTTGAGAAGTGATCTTACCGCTTTTAACGAGATTACCCAACATAGAATCCATTGAGATCATACCTTCGTTTACTGAAGAAGAGATCGCATTCATCAACTGATGGGTCTTGCCTTCACGAATTAGATTTCTTACTGCCGGGGTAGAATTCATGACCTCAAAGACAGGGATCAATTGACCTTGCTTATCGGAAATCAACTGTTGAGAAATGACCGCTTGTAGGGTCATAGAAAGCTGGACTCGGATCTGTTGCTGCTGAGAAGGTGGGAAGACATCGATGATACGATCGACGGTATTCGCTGCGCCTAAAGTATGTAGGGTAGAGAAGACAAGATGACCAGTTTCTGCGGCTGTTATGGCTAAGGAGATCGTATCGAGATCTCTCATTTCACCTACGAATAAGACATCAGGAGCTTGTCTAAGCGCTGCTTTTAGCGCAGATGAGGTTGATGCACAATCTGTCCCAATTTCACGCTGAGAGACCACGGATTGATTGTGAGCGTATAAGAATTCAATAGGATCTTCGATGGTGACGATGTGGGCTTGTCGACTACGATTGATATGATCGATCAAGGTCGCAACTGTCGTTGATTTACCACTACCTGCAGGACCGCTGATGATGACGAGACCTTTTCTCATGTTTGCGAATTGTAGGATCTCTGATGGGATATGAAGATCTTCTGCGTTAGGGATATCGAATTTAACGATTCTTAAGACAGCTGCCAGTGATCCTCTTTGTCTATAGACATTGACTCTAAAACGAGCTAAGTGAGGTATCGAAAACGAGAAATCATCATCGCCTTGAATCTGTAAGGTGTCTTTACTGTTTCTATGGGCTAAGACATAGATCTCATTGATGAGGTTCTCACTGATCACAGGCATGGTTTTCTCTTGGGTCAATTGAGTTAGTTTATTATTGACCTTGATTTCGATAGGACAACCCGCAACGATGAAGATGTCGGAAGCTTTGGCTGAAAGTGCGCTTTGGATGATTTCTTGGATGTTCATTGTGGACCTTTCCAGATGGGATCTCCGTCTAGGGAGTAATCTTGATTGTTTTCTATTTTAAGCGTTTGACTTAAGATGATGAAATCATTTCCTGTTTTAATAGGATTGATCTTAGCGATGATGGTTACAGTAAAGTTGCCTGTTGTCTTTACGATGGTAAAGGTGGTATTGTCCCAGTTGAGTTCAGGATGAGAAGCAGCGAAACCAATTATCCAATTTGTTTGATTTATCCCTACTGGAAGAAACTCAAAGATGATCTCATATTCATTTCTGATTTGATTAAAGAGTGTTAGGGCTGAGCTTTCTGCCTCATAGCTGCCTTCTATTAAACTTAGGCTTCGTTTAAGGGCTGTGTTTTCAGCTTTAGCGCTCATTAGTGATAAACTGGCGAAACTTAAGACACTGATGATGATCAAGACAGTCAAGATACTGCTTAAGCCAAAAAGGCTAGGGGTCTTACTTTTTCTCATGGGTTGACCTCTGATAAGACATTGACCTTAAGTGTAAGTAAGGCATTGTCTTCTTTATCTGTCAAGATGATCTCTGCTTCATGGAAATCAGATCGTGCATCATAAGTGATCGATAAGGTATATTTGATTTTCGTTGAACTAGGATACCCATTGAGATCATAGGTGGTGATGATGGTTTTGAGTTCATTTTCTACTGGCCACAGGGTCATAGGATTGCGTAGTGCTTCTGCATTCATCATGATCTCTTCTGAAAGCTTTCTTAAGACTTCGCTTTCTTTATGAAGCTTAGCTGCACTGGTAAAGATCGTAAAAGCACCCACCAATGAAACACTTAGAATGATCAAACTCAAAGAGAACTCTAAGAGAAAGAAATGGAATTGTTTATTTCTCATGAGGGAAGCTCCAGTGCGTTTAAGGTGTATTTTAAAGTAACGGTTTGATTGGTTTGATCAAGATAGGTAATGGTTATCCCATGATTCTCTAGTGTAAAAGTTAAATGCGTTAACTCTAAAATGTTTTGAGCTTCTAAAGGTTTGATTTCTGCACTTTCAGAGCTCTGCTCAACGAGATGACCATCTTGTTCATAAATCAAGGTCGTATAACCATCTTGAACTAAAACCAAGGCTTGGATATTGTCTTGGGTGATGATGTTTAATAAACCTTGTCCATCATGTTGTTTGATGCGATTGTTGAAATAGAGAAGGATGCTTTGTCGATTGATACTACTCTTGCTTTCTTTGATCATATTCGTATAGAACTGTGATCCATAGAGGATCACAAAAGCAGATCCTGTGATAAAAAGGGTCATAAGTAGTAAGGTCATCAAGGATTGAAGTGAGGATCTTTTCATCAAGGATTCCTCTCATAGACACTGACATCAGGTCTTATGTTGGCTCCTATGGTTTTATAGTAGACAAAGTATTGATCTGCACTGATCTGTATCCCATAGTGATCGATCAGATAATCCAGTTGAGCAGGATAGAACCCTTCCTGGGCATAACATAGACTCAGTGCGCTTTCGATGGCGTTTTCTACTTGAAGACGACGTTCTTCTTGGGTCGATCTTTGAATCATGAACGAGAAAAAAACGAGACCCAATATCGATAGTGGAAGGATCAACCAGCGTAAAGCTTTCATATCAACTCAGTGAACTCATGATCCCAATCAATGGAATGATCAGTGAAAATAAAACCAAGGCCACAAAACCACTGAGCGTCAGGATCAGTATCGGTTCAAATCGATTGAGTAAAACCATTAAGCTATTTTCAGAGTCTTCTAAAGTCTTTTGTGATATGTGTTCAAGGACCTCATCGGTCTTGCCTGTTTTATGGGCGATGTTTAATGTGTTTTGAAGTAAAGGAGGATAGATCTGTGCACTTAAGAGTAAGTCATATAAACCTTGAGAAGGTTTTAGTTCTAAAGCGAATTTATCTAATTTAGTCTTTAAAGGACCTTCACTGATCTGAGCTAAAGCTAAATTCATGGCTTCTCTTTGATTGAGTCCTGCTTTTAAAACCAATTGGGTCATAAAACTAAAACGAGCGAGGTCAGCTTTATCTTTTCGTTTAGGAAATAGTCGTAGGATTTTTTCACTTAAATTGAGGCCATGATGACTAAAGATGCCTTTGATGGATTCGATGATGACCCAGATCAACGCAAAGCTCATCATCACCAAGGTTACGATCACAACACCTTTTGAGATAAGCAGTAAGATCTCTATCCAAGCATCCAATGATCCACCTAGACTCGCATAGACATCTTGAAAGACTGGAATGACCACAAAACTTAAGACAGCCATGACTAGAATCAAGATACTCATCAACATCATAGGCATAAATAAGATCTCTTTTAAGAAAGCTTTGGATTCATTTTGTCTTTGATAGAAGTGAGCTAAGTGTGTAGACACAGCGCCTTCTTGACCGATCATTTCTGCAGCTTTAAACGCTAAGACTGCTTCCTTAGGAAAATGACCATCTTTTTCCATCGCCAAAGATAATTTACCAGTATCTTTGAGATCAGCTTTAAGCTGATCGATCTTAAATTTCTTATCGCTGACAAGAAAACTTAATCCATCTCTAAGATCCATCCCTGATTCATAAATGAGGGCAACTTGAGTCATAAAGAGGTTTAAGATCTCATCATCATAGACAGCATTCTTTCTCATAGTGTCTCCTTTCAATAGGTAAGTTTCTTCTGATATTTCCCAAAATAAGGTCCTTGAGCGTCAAAGGTAGGATCTATTCTTTTCCACGTTTCATTTTCGAAATAAATGGAAGGATTGATCCAACCGACCCCATCGATGTAGGTCTCTACCCAAGCATGATAGCCTGGATCCGTATAGCCTGTGATGAGTCGAGTAGGGATATGTTGTACCCTAAGCATCGCCGTCATAAGGGCCGCATAATCGAAACAGATGCCTTTACGTTTTGTGTAGGCATCATCTAGATCAGGAATCATGAAGGTCGATAAGGCTTCTGCGACTTTATCATAATCATAGTCGATGTTGGTAACGATCCATTGATAGATATCATGGACCCTTTCAAGTTGACTATGGGAATCCTGTGTAAGTTCAAATGATAAAACGACTGCTAGGGTATCTTTGTCATAATTGACGATCTGATTGGGATAAAGATAGATACTCAATTCATTATCTAAATTAACATTAAGTTCTAAGGAGGCAGTTACACTATAGGCTGTATCTTGTTTTTGTTTTAAGGATCGAATCGTATAAGCTCCTGATCCATTCATAAGAGGAAGTATCGTAAAGGAATCATCGAAGAGGTCATAAGTGTAAGTAAGATCTCCTTGGATGACTTGGACCTTTTTCTGGATCCCATCACTGGGTCCTTTTATACATACATAGCCATCTTTACTATTGGAGGTATCGAATATGACTCCGTTTTTTGAAAGTGTAGTGACTTGTGGACAAGAAGGTAAGAGGATCTCATCGATCTTATATTGTCTGCTTTCTAAAGAGTTGCTGGGATAAGTCCTAAAAGGATTATAAAAGCGAAGTACCACAAAGGAACCAACGCCTAAGAGAAGGACGATGATCAGTAGTATAATGATGATTCGTCTGCTTTTTATCATTATTTATACTCCCGTTTATCCTTTCAATATTATAACACAAGCAAACAACGCTAAACCAAGGCCAACACTCGATGAAAACTAGTAAGATTGAAAATATTTGAAGATAAAAGAAGCGTCCTTTGATATAATAAGACCTATGAAAGCCTTTACCATGAGAACCCTAAGGTTCATCTCAACCCATCATTACGTTAAAGCCCTACAGAAATCAATGGTTTCTGTCATTGGGATCAGTTTTGTCGCAGGCATTTTAATGATCTTACAAAATCCTCCAGTCAGTTCATTAACGAATTTTGAATTCATTACTGTACATTGGGTCAACTTCGCCATAGAAAATGCAGACCTTTTAAACTTAGCCATTCAATTGACCTTAGGCTTGATCGGTG
The DNA here is from genome assembly GCA_013334325.1 of Erysipelotrichaceae bacterium. Taxonomy (GTDB): domain Bacteria; phylum Bacillota_I; class Bacilli_A; order Erysipelotrichales; family Erysipelotrichaceae; genus UBA2212. The sequence continues at coordinate 7,243 of JAAXXT010000021.1, forward strand.
TCTATACCTTAGTAGCCTTCATCATCACCTTAAGCCATCATTATCAACTCAATCCTTTTCATCCTATCGTATCAGGTTTGATCGCGTATTTGTTTTTGTCAGTAGGGTTTATCCCAACCATGACAGGACTTCGTTTAGACTTGACTTACTTAGGTTATTCTGGGGTCTTTGTGGCCTTTATCCTTGGGATCTTCGTAGTAGAATTCAATCGATTAAGCATCAAGATCTTAGAAAAAATCAAATCTAGATCAAAAGCTCCTCAAAGATTGAGCTTACCTATAGAATCGACCTTAAGTTCATTGGTGATCATCGTGGGTGCTTTAATCATTCGTTTCTTTCTTCAACAAAACAATGTCTTATTGCCTGATATTATCTTCAACGCATTAACACCTTTCCTAAGAAGTTCAAATACTTTAGTGTTTGTCTTAACGGTGATCTTATTGAGTAAACTACTTTGGTTTATTGGGATCAACGGAAATAGTTTGATTTTGTTAAGCTTGACTCCGATGATGGTTATGTTTAGTGCGAAGAATCTCTTCGCTTATCAAAATGATCAAGCTTTGCCTTATATCTTTGCGAGTGGATTTATTTTCTTTGAGTTTGGGGTCTTGCCTTGTGTAATGGCCATCTTATTATTCTCTAAAAATAAAGCCCATATGAGTAGTGCTAAACTAGGTCTATTACCTGCCATCTTTAATTTCCAAGAGACCTTGGTTGCGGGTCTTCCGTTGACCTTTAATGGGCTCTTCTTGGTTCCGTTTATATTAAGCAGTGTGATCTCATTAGGTGGAGCATATTTAGCGATGATGAACTATTGGGTCAATAAACCTTTGTTTGTGTTCTCAGAAACATTACCTTCTCTATTGGGTGCTTTCTTGAGCACTGTCGATTGGAGAGCTATCGTTTTATGGATCGGTCTATTTATTCTAAGTACTTTGGTGTATTATCCTTTTATTCGCTATGCGAATAAAAAAGTAGCCAAGGTCGTCCTTCCTAGCGAATAAACACAGAGATTTACTTTGTGTTAAAATAAACGTAGAGGTAAAACTATGCAAAATTGGTTTTGGATCATCGTAGCCTTAGTTACTTTAGGGCTAGAGATCGCCACCGTCGGTACATTAGTATCGATCTGGTTTTCGATTGGGGCAGTTGTAGCTTATGGGGCAAGCTTACTAAATTTTAATTTCGAGATCCAATTATTGGTCTTCATTACTGTAAGCATCTTAGCTTTTTTAACCATACGTCCATTGGCTAAGAAATTCTTATCTTCTAAACAAGTGCCCACAAACGCAGACCGTTATATCGGACAAACGATGACCGTGACAGAAGAGATCACCCAAGAACATTGGGGCGCTGTCAACATCCAAGGGGTTCGATGGAGTGCTCGTGAAGTGAATCATCAAACTGTAATGGTTGGTGAAGTCGTAAAAATCATTGCCTTAGAAGGCGCTAAACTATTGGTCAAGAAAGTCCAATAAAGAAAGGAACCTATGGATACCATTGGTACAATTTTAACAGTATTCTTTATTCTTATGATCGTTATTGTCTTGAGCTTATCCGTAAAGATCATTCCTCAATCTCATGCCTATGTCATTGAAAGACTAGGAGCTTATTCTCATACCCTACAAAAAGGACTTCATATTATTCTTCCTTTTATCGATAGAGTAGCTTTAAATGTTCCTTTGAAGGAACAAGTCTATGATTTCCCACCTCAACCTGTCATCACGAAAGATAACGTTACGATGATGATCGATACGATCGTATTCTTCCAGATCTTAGATCCTAAGCTATTCGCTTATGGGGTCCAAAATCCAATCAAAGCGATCGAAGCTTTATCCGCAACTACTTTAAGAAACATTATAGGTGATCTTGAACTCGATGATACTTTGACTTCAAGAGAAGTCATCAATACGAAAATGAGAGTCATCTTAGATGAAGCAACTGATCCTTGGGGCATTAAAGTTGGCCGTGTAGAAGTTAAAAACATCTTGCCTCCTAAAGACATCCAAGAAGCTATGGAAAAACAGATGCGTGCTGAACGTGAAAGACGTGCAGTCATCTTGACCGCTGAAGGGGAAAAACGCGCTGTTATTTTGACCGCAGAAGGCGAAAAGGAATCTGTAGTCTTAAGATCTGAAGCTAAGAAACAATCCTTGATCGCAGAAGCTGAAGGTCAAGCCCAAGCGATGGAAAGAGTATACCTCGCCCAATCACGTGGGATCGAAATGATCAAGAAAGCCAACCCTGGCCAAGCCTATCTAACACTAAAAGGTTTTGAAGCTTTAGAGAAGGTCGCCAATGGTCAAGCAACCAAGATCATCATTCCTTCTGAACTACAGAATTTAGCCTCTGTCATAGGAGCTGCCCAAGCCATACTAAGCGAAGATAAAAAACCTGAGAAGAAAGAAGTTGCAAAAGTTTAATCATTGACTCACTTATGAACTAACTTTGATTTTTCTCAAAGTTAGTTCTTTTTTTATTTTAATTTTAAAAGGATAAGTATAAAAGACGTTTTAATCATCAATAAGGATTGAATAAATCTTAGTGGTAGACTACACTAAAATTTGTCAAGACGGAGAAAATATGAAATTAGAAATCAAGAACATCAATAAGAGCTTTTCAGGTAAACAAGTATTACACGATATTTCATTTACAGTCACTTCAGGTAAAGCCATGGGCTTTTTAGGTCGTAATGGGGCAGGTAAAACCACCACAATACGAGCTTTAATGGATGTCTTTAAAGCAGACAGTGGAGAATTCTTACTGGATGGACAAACCTTTGATCCTAGTACCAGTAAAGTAGGTTATCTTCCTGAAGAGCGAGGTCTCTATGGGAAAGAAAAGATTCTTTCTCAATTGATCTATTTTGGGACCTTAAGAGGTGCCACATCAACTGAAGCTAAAAAGAGCGCTGAATATTGGTTGGAAAGATTTGGATTGACCTATGCGAAGAATCATAAGTTGGAAACCTTATCCAAAGGTAATCAACAGAAAGTCCAAATCGCTCAAGCTTTACTCAATGATCCAGACATCATCATCTTAGATGAACCTTTTAGTGGTCTTGATCCAGTCAATTCCATCGTCTTAGAAGAAGTCATCCAAGAATCCATCCAAAAAGGTAAATTGGTCATCTTCTCGAGTCATCAAATGGGTTACGTTGAAGCCTTCTGTGATGAGATCACTTTGATCGATCATGGGCACTTCATTTTAAGTGGTAACCTTCAAGACATCAAAAGTAAGATGGGCAACTCAAGACTAAGAGTAAGTTCACTTGATAAAGATCCAAGCGCATTACACCAACAACTATCAACTCAAATCTCTGATATAGAGATCGAAGAAGATGATCATTCCCTCATTATAGAATTGAAACAACAGAAATCAAAACAAGCGTTCTTAAAAGAATGTTTCGACAAAGGCATTATCTTGGATAGTTTTGGCCCCTATGAACCATCACTTCAAGAAGTCTTTATCAAACTGGTAGGAGAAGAAAATGCATAATACCTCTAAAGTTTTTAAGTTTGAACTACAAAGTATTTTTAATCGAAAATCTGTAAGGGTAGTAACGGTCATTATGGTCATCGTTTTCTTTGCGGCGACCTGTATCCCTACGGTCTTGACCTTCTTTGAGGATAAGACACCTGATGATACAGAAAATCCTATTGTTGATTTAGAGAGATCAGGCATCGTGCTTATGGGTGAGGATCTTACTAAAGCTGAGTTGGTTGTCTTTATCGGAGATAAGGTTGAATTCTATACCGATGAATCTACTTTACGAAAAGCTGTAGAAGAGGGAAAAATAGACAGTGGATTCGTTATTTCTAGTGTTACTTCATTTAAAACCATCTTAAAAAACAAGGATATGATGAATTTTACTTCTGATATGGTTTCATATATTTTAACCACCATCAAGACAGAAAGGAATCTTGTCTTAGCGGGAATTGATCCTGTGAAAGTGAAAGAAGCCTCCAATGTGAAAATAGTTTCTACTGAAGAAATCTTAGGCAAGGATGCGAATCAAAGCTTCTTGATCAGTTATATCTTGATGTTTGCGGTCTATATGTTGGTCATCATGTATGGGTCATTTGTCTCTACGTCAGTAGCTCGTGAAAAAGACAATAGAACGATGGAGATCTTGATCACCTCAACCAAACCAGATGCCTTGATCGTAGGTAAGGTCTTGGCCAATGGGGTCGCAGGTTTGGTTCAATTCACTTTGATATTCTCTGTGGCCTTGATCGGGTATTTCCTCAATCAAGCCAGTTTCCCAGAAGTAATCAACCAGATGCTTTTTGGATCACTCACTTGGGATGCGATCTTGGTCTTCTTGATGTTTACTTCCTTAGGTTATCTACTGTATCTCTTTGTCTATGCATCCCTTGGATCTTTGGTTTCTAAACTCGAAGATGTCAGCAGTTCGGTATCAGTGGTTACTTTACTCTTTATGGTTGCCTATTTGATGGCCAACTTAGGCTTGAATATGCCCAATAGTTTGATCATTAAGATTGCTTCATATTTTCCTTTTACAGCCATTCTAAGTATGCCTATACGATACTTCATGACTCAAGTATCCATCATCGAATTATTGATCTCACTTGCGATCATGGCGATCACGACTTGGTCATTGGCGATCTTCTCGATACGAATCTATCGATTTGGATCCTTGTCTTATGGGAATAAAATGAGCCTAATAAAGGCTATGAAAGCTATATTTAGTAAAGCATAAGTTGACGCTTTGAGAATCATCCAAGTGTTGACTATTGTATAATAATGAGGTGAATATGATTAAAAAACGTTCCAAGCTAAAAATAAGAAAAGCAAGACCCAGTGACGCACAAATGATACTGGACTATTTAGCGATCATCGGTTCTGAAAGCGATAATTTGACTTTCGGATCTGAAGGATTAGGCTATAGTTTTGAAGATGAGATGAAAACGATAGAGACCATCTCTAAAAGTAAAAACTCTGTGATGTATCTAGGGTTTAAAGATGAGGTCTTGGTTTCAGTCGCTAATCTAGGTGGAAAAAGCAGAGATCGAATGAAACACTACGCTACCTTAGGACTTTCTGTAAGACAAGCTTACTGGAATCAAGGTGTAGGTAAGGCCATGATGGCTAAACTGATGGACTTTGCGGATAGAAATAAAGTACTAGAAATGATCGATCTCGAAGTAAGAAGCGATAATCATCATGCGATTCATCTCTATGAATCTTTTGGATTTGTAAGAACTGGAGTCATGCCTAAGTTGATGAAGATCAATGACTCTTATTTTGATACCTTAGTGATGATCAGGGAAGGTGGACTAAAATCATGATAGAAGCCAAACATAACAGGAAATCATGTATAAAATAGCCTAAATTTCACTTGAAGTGGGTGTGGCTAGAACGTATAATGAAGACTACTTTACCTAAGAAAAGTGTGACCAGATGACCTTACCTACACTCCAAACAGCTCGTTTGAGCTTGAGACCTATAGTATTGACAGATCTAGAAAATCTGTTTTTATTGAGATCTGATGAATCTTCCAGTAATTTCAATGACTCAGTTCCTGATCGTTGTGAAGAAGAAACCTTAGGTCATCTCACTCAAACATTGAAGGACGTTGAAGAAGGAAAGTATTGGAAATGGGCCATTGATCTAGATGGGGCATTGGTTGGGACGATTGCCTTATGGAACCATGATTTACTATTAGACAGTGCTGAATTTGGTTATACCTTAAGATCTCCTTATCGAGGTAATGGCTATATGAGCGAAAGCGTCGCTAAGATATGTGAATATGGACATCACGTTTTAGGAATCAAAAATCTCTATGTCTATACAGAATCGTGTAATGAGAGATCCATTAATTTGATAAATAAATTAGACTTTGTCTTTCAAGGTACCTTCGATGAGAAAGGGATACATAAAGCTAAGACCTTCCACTATAATGTCTATCTTCATACTCAAGTTGACTCTAAATGAAAATAATGTAAATGATGCAAGAAAGATTGAAAAAGTTCTTGCATTTTTTACATCCTTAGCGTAAACTGTAAAAAACGAAGAATAGGATATGTGGATTTAAGGACTTCTGTTTAGCGAGTTGGAGAAGGTGAAAGCCAACCTGAAGCTTAGATTTGTAACCCCTATGAGTGCTTTGGTGAACCAAGAGTAGCCATTGCCGCAAGTCAGCGTTATAGGACTAGAGTTTGATTGAACTCGAAAAAAGTGACCTTTTGGTAAACAGGGTGGTACCGCGGAGCTAATACAGCCTTCGTCCCTACGGACAGGCTGTTTTTTTATTCTCTGGAGGAAAAAACCATGTGTGGAATTCTATTTGTAGAAGGTAAAGTAAAACAAGACGATTTTTTAACCTCATTTGAAAAGATTCATCATCGAGGACCTGATATGAGCCGTATCTTAGAGAACGAACTAGGAACTTTTGGGTTTCATCGTTTAGCGATCATGGATGTGACTGAACATGGGATGCAGCCCTTTATCGATTCTGATTCTATGGCTGTTTGTAATGGGGAAATCTATAATGAGTTAGCGCTTAAGACGATGTTTCCTAACTATCCTTTTCAAGGTCATAGTGACTGTGAAGTCTTGATCCCGATGTATGAAAAACTAGGGATCGAGATGGCCAGATATCTAGATGCGGAGTTCGCCTTCGTCATCACCGATCTCAAACATAAAAAAGTAATCGCCGCAAGAGATCCAATAGGCATAAGACCTCTTTTCTATGGTTATCAAAAAGACTCTAAGAAGATCGCTTTTGCCTCTGAGGCAAAAGCATTGATAGACTTATGCGATCAAGTCAAACCTTTCCCAATAGGAACCATTTACGATAATGGGACCTTTATAAAGTATTATGACATCACCAAGACTTCTAAAGAAACCATCACCGATGAAGCTTTGATCAAGTCACGTATACGAGAGAAGCTTACCTTAGGTGTCCAAAAAAGAATGATGTCGGATGTTCCTGTAGGCTATCTCTTAAGTGGAGGACTAGATTCATCCTTGGTATGTGCGATCGCCGCGAGAAGTTCTGATAAACCACTGACGACTTTCGCCATTGGGATGGAAAATGATGCGATCGATTTGAAGTATGCCGCTCAAGTCGCAGCGCATCTTCACAGTGATCATCATGAGATCATCATGAGTTCTTCTGAAGTCTTAAAAGCTTTACCTGAGGTTATTAGAATGCTGGAAACGTATGATATTACTACGATAAGAGCTTCTTTAGGGATGTATCTCTTATGTAAAGGAATCAAAGAAAGATCTGACATTAAAGTGTTATTGAGCGGAGAGATCAGTGATGAACTCTTTGGTTATAAATACACTGATTTTGCACCAAGTGCCCAAGCCTTTCAACTTGAAAGCGAAAAACGCTTAAGAGAGCTGTATGAATATGATGTCTTAAGAGCGGATCGTTGTATCGCTGCTTGGTCACTAGAAGCTCGCGTTCCTTTTGGAGATCTAGATTTTGTGTCAACGGTATTGGCTATCGATCCTTCGATGAAGCTCAATACACGTAAGATGGGCAAGTATTGGCTAAGAGCGGCTTTTGAAGAAGGTAATTACTTGCCAGAATCCATTCTATGGCGTGATAAAGCGGCTTTCTCTGATGCGGTAGGACATTCTATGGTCGATGGCTTAAAAGCTCAAGCAGAGCTTCTCTACAGTGATGAAGCCTTTAAAGAAGGCATCAAACGCTATAAAGATGTGACACCTATTACGAAAGAAGCCTTATGGTATAGAGATATTTTTGAAGGTTTCTATCCTGATCAATCTCATTGGATCAGTGCCTATTGGATGCCCAATGCCTCTTGGGATGGATGTGCAGTCAATGATCCTTCTGCCAGAGTATTAAGTAACTATGGTTTAAGCGGAGTATAATCCATTAAAAAACGATTCAGAGATGAATCGTTTTTGTTTGTTTAGAAGATATAGACGAAGTAGATCAAGGCAGTAATCAAAGGTACGAATAGATTGTCTAATCCATAAGGTGATATCGCTTCGATCAAGGTCGATAAGATAGGGATCATAAGAACCATCCATAAACTGACCACTGGTGTCGTTAAACTGAGATACCCATACACAACGATCGCAGAGACGACCCACATCGCCAAAGATCCTTCGATCGTCTTATGACCTTTAAAGATCGTATAGGTATGTTTACCTAGAAGTTGTCCAATCAAGGCCGCAAAGCCATCCCCATAACCCATCACTAAGATCCCTAATCCTGCAGCGATCTTAAGATTAGGATCGAAGAAGAATAATTGTAGAAGGATAAATACTGAGAAGGCATAATAAACGGTGCCTAGATTACTGGTTCTGGATTTAGAGTTTAGACATGGTATCCAATTAAAGTAAGCATTTAAGATATTAAACAAGATAAAGAAGATGGGAGTCGCCATAACGACCCAATAAGATGCCATCGTATAGGAGGCTATAAACCACCAATTGGCGGTCATAATATGGGCAAAGGTACGACTGATCTCATAAGGAAACTTCGCCAAAGACATCGCAATGACGATGACTACGACGATGTAGATGAAACCTAGACCAAGTCCAGCGAGTTCAGACATTGAAAGCTCCTTAGTTTGTTTTTCTATTATAGACTATGTTCATGAAGCATGCAAGAACTGAAAAATACTGATATGAAATTGAGCCAAGATGGATAAATGATCCAAAGCTCTTACTTTATGTAAACCACTTTGAGGAGAAGTATGCGCATAAGGGGTCATATTCAAGAGATCGTTTAGGGAATCATGATCTAGATTCATCATAAAGCTGATCTCTTTTTCTAGTATACATAAAGATTGTGGAAATTCTGTGACAGGAAGAGGATTTTCTAAGATCTTTTCATACAGTGTTTCTTTAAGCTGAAGCAGATGTTTAGGATTGGGTCTTACTAAAATAAGGTAACGACTAGAAATCCGCTGAGCTTCTTTTAGATCGAAAGGAGAAAAGATCGATAAGACCGCATCTGTGCTTTGATCTTCTATTGGGGTCTTGGTGATGTTGGCTAAGACATAATCTATGTTTTGATTCGCTTTAGATGCGATCTTAAGGGCTGACTTAGAAAGATCTATGCCTACTACAGGGATATTAAGGGCTCTCTGTATGTGATCTGTATAATAGCCTTCTCCACATCCTAGATCGATCAAAGAGTTTATCTTAAGGGATCTAAGGAGTTCTAGTAAGGCATCGACTAAAGGATCATAGTGTCCTTGACTTAAGAAACGATGTCTAGAAAGGATCATGGCTTCTTCATCTCCATGAGATTTAGAAGAAGAGCCTACTAAAAGATTGACATAACCAGATTTTGCTTTATCATAGGCATGGCCCTGCATACAGCAAAAACGCTTTGGTTCTTCTAGTAATTTAGTTTTACATAAGGGACAGATCAGCATGACTCTATTTTATCACAGATGACAAACCCTTTGACTTTGAGTATACTGATACAAGGAGCGTGCTTTATGAAATTTGTATCATGGAATGTCAATGGCTTAAGAGCCATCTATACTAAAGGATTTCCTGAGATCTTTGCCTCATTCGAGGCTGATTTTATTTGTCTACAGGAAACCAAAATGCAAGAAGGACAATTAGAATTCAATCCAGAAGGCTATACTTCATACTTCAACTCAGCCGTTAAGAAAGGCTATTCTGGTACAGCCATATGGGCTAAACAGAAACCTCTTAATGTCTATAGAGGCATCGATATGGAAGAACATGATCAAGAAGGAAGGGTGTTGACCTTAGAGTATGATAACTTCTATTTGGTCAACGTCTATACCCCTAACTCTCAAGATGAACTGAGAAGGTTGTCTTATCGTATGGTGTGGGAAGATGAATTTAGATTGTTTCTAATGCGTTTGGATCAGAAAAAAGGTGTGATCTTATGTGGAGACCTTAATGTGGCTCATGAAGAGATCGACTTAAAGAATTCTAAGACCAATCGTAATAGTCCTGGCTTTAGTGATCAGGAAAGAGAAAAGATGACCCGTTTACTGAAGAGCGGTTTCATCGATACGTTTAGATCCTTGTATCCCACGAAGATTCAGTACTCTTGGTGGAGTTATCGCATGGCTGCTCGTGAAAAGGGCGTTGGTTGGAGAATCGATTATTTCGTGATCTCTGAACGATTGAAATTGGCTTTAAAAGAAGCCAAGATCCATGATGATATATTTGGATCGGATCACTGTCCGGTCAGCATCGAGATCTTCTAATGCAAGACGAAAGTTATTTTGAGTTAAGAATAAGCAATACTGATCTAGAATCCATTAAAAATACAGTGCCTTCTAAAGAACACTACTGTCCTCATTTTTTAAAGTGTGGTGGTTGTCAACTGCTCAACTGGGATTATGAAAAACAAGTTGAATGGAAAAGCAAACAAATGGTTGCCTTATGTAATGACATCCAATTGACTCCACAAGCTTTTCTAAAAGCAGATGAGATCTTTGCCTATCGTCATAAGAATACCTATACACTAAAAGCCTTCAAGACTCAGATCTTGGGTGGTTTTTATGCGATGAATTCTAAGAGCTTGGTCACCATCAATCATTGTTTGATCCAAGATAAGAAAGCTGAAGCTATTTTTAACTCCTTGAAACTCATCTTAAAACAACAGAAACAACAAGTTTATGAACCTGATTACGATGAAGGCTATCTTAAACACATCGTCATCAGAGTCTCCAGTTCAACGGATGAGATCATGGTCATCTTGGTCAATGCTTCTTCTGAGTTTCCTGGAAGAAAAAACGTGGTCACTGCCTTAAGAAAAGCTCATCCTGAGATCACATCGATCTATGAGAATACCAATCCTGATCAAGGTCCTTATGTCTTATCCAATACAAATAGATTGCTATATGGAAGAGAGACCTTGACCGATAAGATGGGTGGTTTAACCTTTCATCTAGGTCCTTCCAGCTTCTTTCAAGTTCATCCTAATCAAGCAGAGATGATGTTTAAAGAAGCACTATCTCATCTAGATCTACGTCCTACAGATACTTTAGTGGATCTGTATTGTGGAGTAGGGGTTATGGCTTTGATGTGTGCATCTAAAGTGAAGACTGTCATAGGCATAGAAAGCAATCCTGTTGCGGTAAAATTCGCGACGGAAAACGCAGCGCTTAATCAAATCACCAATGCGAAGTTCTATAAGAAAAAAGTAGATGAATATATGGGAAGTGCAGAAGGGGCAGACATCGTATTGATGGATCCTCCTAGAGAAGGTGCTTCTATGGCTTTCATCAATAATCTCATCAAGATGAATCCTAGACAGATCCTGTATATCTCCTGTAATCCTTTGACTCAAGTCAGAGATCTTAAGCAATTGGCCCTACAATATAAAGTAACATGGATCCAAGGCGTAGACCTTTTTCCTCAAACCAAACACATCGAATCTTTCGCCATCCTAGAAAAAAAGGTCCGTAGACCTTAGAAATGATATTTTTTTGAACTTGGATAATCTTCAGTAACAAGGCCCCAATACAGTAAGCCACCAGATCCCAATAAGAAGAGATCACTTACTAAGATAACCAAGAATAAAGAATCTTTTAAAACTTCATATCCTACATTAAAGAAGGTAGGAAATATCCATAAGAAATACATATTGGTTGGGGTATCATAGATCCCCGCAAGACTCAGCCTAAATAGTGCGATCAGATCGAGTTGAAGCAGTATTGCAAAAGCCAATACGACAGCAGCACATAAGAGTATCAATAGTTTTTTCATAGGATCCTCCTAACTTCATTTATCATACCATGAAAAATGTATTCATAAAGCACACCTAGGGGTGCTTTATAATAGAGTTGGCTATTGTTTTGGGATAAGCTACTGTACTGAAAACGGATTGGCTTACTTCAGACTCTGTATTTTTTTAATCTCCTCAAGTTTGTTTATGTCATAATTGATATTGTAATTATTGAGATTTCTAAATCAATTGGGGGATGAGATGAATGAATAAAAAGAAATGGTATTTAGTAATTATTCTTAGTTTTGTTTTGAGTTTATGTTTTCTGGTATTCTCTTCTTCTAATGGAGTATCATTCTATACAAAACAGACTTTCTACTTTAATCATAATCAAAATATCCATCTAGATAAGATCGAATACGAACTTGTATCTATGAGATCCACTGATGAATTTGGGAGTTTTTATATTATGGAATTAAACAGTCAGAAGGATGTTCAATACCTTGAATCTTTATTTCAATTAGATTTAAACATAAATAAATACAATAGTGTTCAAGATGACACGTACTCACTGGAAGTTTTCAATTTATTTTATGAAAAAAGTGATCTTCCATTCGAGCTGGATTGTAACTGTTATTCGTTCTATGCGATCAATGAGCGTTCAGTTGATGGTGGCTATTTATACCAGATATTCATTTTTAATGAAAATGTTTATATTTATTTCACTTCAAGATAAATAGAATCAAATAGACTTTAAATCTATGTTTTATATTCTATAGTAGATAATTCTATAGTTTTGCTCATGGTATAATGAAATCAAACATGACAACATCCTTTGTTATCCCAAAATCAGCTCATCATTTAATGACCTTACTGGAAGATAAGGGTTTTGAAGTCTATATCATCGGTGGTTATGTCCGTGATCATTTGATCCATAGACCGTCCTCAGACATCGATATGGCCACCAATGCTTCTCCACTTCAAATGATTGAGATCTTTAAAGACTATACCTTATCTAGAATAGGTGAAAAACTAGGGACGATAGGGGTAAAGATCCATAACCAATGGATAGAGATCACCACCTATCGAAGTGAAAGCACCTCGAGTAATTTTCGTCATCCTGATGAGGTTCGCTTCATCGGTTCATTAAAAGATGATGTCTTAAGAAGAGACTTTACGATCAATGCCTTGGCCGTCAATATCTATGGAAACCTCATCGATTATACCGATGGTTTAATTGATTTAAAGAAGAAACAGATCAAAGCGATAGGACATCCAGAAGATCGATTCAACGAGGATGCCTTAAGACTATTAAGAGCGCTTCGTTTTTCTGCCCAATTGGGTTTTAGTATCGAAAAAGAAACCTCATTGGCGATCTTGAAAAAACAGGAACTTATTTCGACCTTACCAGTAGAGCGTATCTCTGGTGAGCTTGATAAATTGATCAGTGCTTCACAGATTCAAACCACCTTTGAGACTTATCATGAATTACTAAGTCGATGTATCTCATTCAATACAACTCATCTTCATCAAGTTGAACGATTTGAATCTCGTGAACTAAAATATCTTAGTTTACTTGATCATTTAAGTGCTGAAGCAATAAAAGTCGAACTTTTAAGATTGAAGATGGGGAAATCGTTTATCCAAAGGGTCTGTGATCTAAAAGGTTTAAGTGAAACCCAAACCAAAGATCTCTATGAGATCAAGGTTCTATTGGGTCACTATGGATTTGATCTCGTTCAACAGGCACTTCAATATCAGAAATCATTAAACATTGATGGAATCGATCCTGAGATCGCTAAGCGATGTATCTTTGAAAATGTGTGTGTCTCACTAAAGACCCTCGCCATCAATGGGGATGATCTCATGGCGATAGGACTATCTGGTAAGAAAATAAAAACGGTCCTCGATGGCTTGCTTGAAAAGGTCATGAGAGAAGAAATCAAGAATGAGAAAACATACTTATTACTGAGCGCTATTAAGGAGCTTCCTTGACTATGAAGGATAAACTGTGTATCATAAGGTCATATTTTATGGAGAAAAACATGAGTGATGAGGGTAGTGGCGAGCGAAGATTCGCAAAGATGAATGATCAGATGAAATGGGGACAGGCGTAATGTTTCAAGTCCTATTTCTATTGGGCTTAATTGCCTTAAATGCTTTTTTCGCAGCCAGTGAAATGGCCTTTATTACCTTAAACGATAACAAGATCAAGATGATGGCAGATGAGGGAGATCCCAAGGCCATCCTTTTAGAGAAAGTCTTATCTCATCCTACAAAATTCTTATCGACCATTCAGATCGGTATTACGATGGCAGGATTCTTAGCCTCAGCTTTTGCCTCGGATAGTTTTAGTGGACCATTGGTTACTTTGATTTATCCTTATCTACAAATTTTTACAGAAGCTACGGTACGCACTATCGTCATGGTGGTGATCACCTTGATTTTATCACTTGTATCTTTGATCTTTGGAGAGCTTGTGCCTAAGCGTGTCGCCATGAATTATTCAGAAGGCATTGCTTTTAGTGTGGTTAAAGTCATCTATTGGATATCTATCTTATTTCATCCTTTCGTTAAGTTTCTTACCTTTAGTACCAACATCATCGTTCGTTTATTTGGGATAGATCCTAATAAGGAACCCAATGCGGTCACTGAAGAGGAGATCCGTATGATGGTGGATGTGGGAGAAGAAAAAGGATCTATTCGTGATACTGAAAAAGAGATGATCAACAACATCTTTGAATTCGATAACATCAATGTCTCTGACATCATGACCCATAGGACCGATGTGTCTGGGATTGAACTAAATGCCTCTTTCGATGAGGTCAAAAAGATCGTCTTTGAGGAACAATACACTCGTTTTCCTGTTTATGAGGAAACCATCGATGACATCATTGGGATCCTACACGTGAAAGATCTACTTCAATTCATTGAGCATCAACAGATCATCAACTTCAATTTAAAAGCACTTTTAAGAGAACCTTATTTCGTTCCAGAATCTAAGAAAACAGATGAATTATTTAGAGAATTACAAAAACGTAAAGTCCATATCGCGGTCGTCATTGATGAGTATGGGGGAACCGCTGGGATCATCACCATTGAAGATCTGATCGAAGAGATCGTAGGAAACATCTTCGATGAATACGATGATGAAGAGAAACAGATCCTCGTTTTGAATCATTATACCTTTGATGTCGAGGGAGGCATCGATCTAGAAGACCTCGATGAGGAATGTGAGCTCAATCTACCAAGTGAAGTGTTGGATGACTATGATACTTTAAGTGGTTTCTTGACGGGTTTATTAGGTCATATCCCAGAAGACAATGAGACTGTAGAGATCTCTTATCGTGATCTAAGATTCAAGATCTTAAAAGCAGAAGATAAGGTCATCGAAAAAGTACGTATCATCAAGAAAGATAAGAATCTAGAAAATCATTAATCTAAACGGGAGACTATTCCCGTTTTATATTATAAAGAAGAAACATTATTATAGCGTATAATGAATATATGGGTAAGTTAGGTTTCAATCGTAAGCATCATTCCATCAAAAAAATTACTCCGAATCGATCGGCTTTTAATATTGCGTTCATCTACCTCATCTATGGGGTTGTTTGGATCATGACGACCGATACATTACTCGAGTGGATGGTTGGTGGAAAATATGAGACATACGCTCAGCTACAAACTTATAAAGGATGGGTCTATGTCGCATTGACTGCAGTCTTTATATTCGCTTTGGTTCAAAGAACTTTAGGTTTGTATGAAGACGCCAAGACCAAACTACAAGATTCAAAAGATGCCTTACAAGATCAATTCGAAAAGACCTTGACCTCTGAACAGCGGTTTGAACTTGCGGTTAAAGGATCAGCTGATTCCATATGGGAATATGATGGGCTAAGCGCTCGCTACTATATGTCTAATACTCTATTAATCAATATGGGGTATTTGGATCAAGAAATCAAATTGGTTGGTTTAGAAGACTGGGTCGCTTTCATCATAGAAGAGGATCGTTTAAGCTTCTTGACCTATGTCAGTGAGTTTACTGATGTCCCTACAGAATCTTTTCAAGTATCATATCGAGTAAAACGTAAAGATGGAAGCATAGCTTGGATCAGAACCAAAGGTTCTGCCCAGATCAGTGACAGTGGAAAGATCATGAAAGTAGCTGGATCACATACCGACATCACTTTATTTATCAACCATCAAGATGAACTTACCAAGATCGCTTACTATGATAGACTATCTGGTCTTTTAAATTGGCATGGCTTTAAGCTTGAAGTCCAAAAACGTATCGATAATGATCCTGATCGATCATTTACTTTACTATATATGGACATCGATGATTTCAAGAACATCAATGATTTCTATGGTTACACCATAGGCGATGCCTTATTGGTTGAAATATCCAGAGTCATCAAGAAAGATTTCTCAAGTTTAGGTTTGATTGCGAATTTAGGAGGAGATGGTTTTGGATTCTTGATTGATGGGGATGAAACACCGGTGGTCTTAAGATTCATCGAAGCTATCTATCATACACTGACTAAGATTAGACCTATAGAAGGACGACAGATCGATGTGAGTGCTTGTATAGGTATCGCTCAATATCCAAAAGACGATAATAATTTTGAGGAACTCATGCAATGTGCTGATGAAGCCATGTTTGAAGCGAAACTCAAAGCGAAGAATACTTATGTCTTTTTCAGTGATGATCTTCATGATGCCCACTTAAAACGAATCGAGCTTGCCAATACATTACGTAAAGCAGTCGATAAAAAAGAGTTGTTTATGATGTATCAACCTGTTTATGACCTTACGGATAAACATGTCGTATCTATGGAAGCCTTATTAAGATGGAGACCTTATGGGAAAGACTTGATCTCTCCAGATATCTTTATTCCATTGGCTGAAACTTCAGGTTTGATCAATAAGATCGAATTGTGGGTCTTTGAAGAGGTATTTAAACAGATCGTAGAGTGGAGAAAGATTAGAAGTAGAAATATTCCTATTGCGATAAATCTATCCACTAAGGGCATCACCGATGATCATTTTATCCATTCAATCATCAGTCTAATGGAAAAATACGACATCAAAGCAGGTGAGATCGAAATCGAAATCACAGAGACTTCTCTTATTGAACAAGCTGAAACCGCATTGGCTAATCTGCGCTTATTAAGTGGACAAGGAATCAAGATTCTATTAGATGATTTTGGGAAGGGCTACTCATCTTTAACTTATTTGGTGTCACTACCTATCGATGTAATCAAGATCGATCGTGGATTTACCCAAAGAATCCATAGTTCAAAAGAAATCGATGCGGTTATTTCAACCATTATAGAATTGGCTCATTTGATCGAGATTGAAGTCGTCGCAGAAGGCATCGAATTCGAGAATCAAATGAATTACTTGAAATCATTGGGAACAGATTATGGCCAAGGTTATCTACTACATTATCCTGCTTTACCTAAAGATCTTGAAGACATACTAAAACAATGACCCTAAAATAATGTTTGACATACCTAGACCTACTAATTATAATGATACTTAGGAGGTCTAAGTATATGGACAAAAATTTAGTAGGTGGTAGTTCCAATATGATGATCCTATCGTTATTATCACGTAAAGAAATGTATGGCTATGAGATCATCAAAGAACTAGAGCTCTTATCTAAAACAGTATTCCAATTTAAAGAGGGAACCCTTTATCCCATTCTGTATCGTTTAGAGAAGAATGGATTTTTGACGTCTTCTACAAAGATTGCAGAAAGTGGTAAAGAGCGTCGATATTACGCCATTACCCTTAGTGGTCAACAGATGTTGGCCAATGAGAAGAAACAATGGGAAAGCTTTCAAAGCTCAGTCAATTCTGTCTTAGGAGGTCATTATGTCCTCAATTAAGAAAGACTATATCCACGATGTTACGACCCATATCAATAATCCTTTCTTACGCAGAAGACTTAAGAAAGAACTAGAGGCTCATTTTGAGGATGCCTTAGCTTTAGAGAAAAACTCAAACGAAGAAACTCAAGAAAGAATCAAAGTTGAGATGGGAGATCCTGAAGAGATCGCTGAGATCGCCAATGACGGAAAACCTTCACTGATGTTTTATTTTAAGAAGTACTTTAAAGGTAGTCTTATCACCGTCTTAGTGCTCATCATAGGTGGTCTATCCTTGTGTATCAACCTCCTATTTGATCGACTTAATGAGAATGAAGCTTATCTAAAATCTCTAGATAGAAAAATCGCTCTCTTAGAAAAAGAGGATTTAAGACTCGATGTCTTACAAGAACAAATCTCGAAAGTAAGTCGTGGTGTAGATATGGTGTACGATCTTACTGAATTGTCCCATCATGGGGAAGGTCCTGGAACCTTAGCTTCAGTTATGCTTCTGGACTCACTCAACACAACAAGCCCAGATGAAGATGTGACGGGCATTTACCCCACAGGAATTCCATATATCTTACATTTTAGTGGAAAACTACCAAGCGATATGGTGGTTCGAGAAAACTTTGGTGAGTTGACTTTCTGGGTAAAGACCAGTGGTGGAGAAGAACTGATCTGTCGATACAAACTTTATTCTGGGAATACAATAGGCCAAATGAGAGGTTGGATTAATGGATCTGTCGTTTTGACTGAATACGATGCAGATTTGGACAATGGACTCTATTTATTAAGGACGATCTATGCCTTGACCCCAAGCTCCAAGATGACTCAAGATCAGTTTACTCAAGCAGAAAATTTCATAAAAAGACAAACCTTGCTCGCAAGGATCCCATTTAGAATGATCTCAAGATAAAAGGACGCACAAGCGTCCTTTAGTTTTTTTCTACACCACCAAATGTAACATTGGCTCCCATCGAATTGACGATCTTTAAGAAACGATCCTCCCAATAGGTCTTATCAGCTAAGATTGAAGTAGGTAGCTTATCCCAAGGATAGATCTTAAGATTACGTTTACGAGAATCATAATAGGTATAGTTGAGATCTACTTTTAGATCACTCAGTTGGATCGTAGTCGTATTCCCATAGGTGACTTTATTGATCTTGATGGAAGAAGTTAAACCGATGATTTGGGCAGTTCCTTCTTGTCCAGATATGAAATTACCTAAGGCATAATACACTAGAGTATTACCGACATAGGTGATGGGTTGGATCGCATGGGCATGATTGCCTATGACGATATTCACGTCCCATTCAGCTAATTTCGCAACGACATTTTTTTGATAAGAATTTGGATAGTTTTGATACTCAGATCCAAAATGAACTGAGACGATCAAGACATCCACTAAAGGTCTTAAAGCTTTGATTTCGACTTCCATTTTAGCGAGATCAATACGATCCACCATGAATTGGTTTTCAGGGGCTAAGTAAGTTCCGTTGATCCCATAGGTATAGGCAAGGAAACCATAACTGATCCCGTTTTGAGAATAGATATGGACCGCATCAGCTTCTTCTTGGGTCACATAAGCACCTGAAGTGACTGCTGCTTTTGTTTTCCAATACGTGTCTGATGCCTTGATGGCTTTTACTCCAGTGTCATTGGTGTGATTGTTGGCTAAGGAAACAAGGTTGAATCCCGCATCTACCATCGCATCCCCAAATTCTTGAGGAGAGTTGAATCGAGGATAATTAGAAAGCGTAAGGGCTGTTCCTCCTAAGATGGTCTCTTGATTATAAAAGGCCAGATCATAAGGCTCGATCACAGGTTTCATCAGTTCAAACATATCGGTGAAATCATAAACACCACCTTGATACGCATCTTTATACACATTACTATGAACGATCGCATCGCCTACCATCACCAAATCAAAACTACTGATGACAGGAAAGGCAACCATATCCGCATCGATCTGATCATCAGGATAAATGATCACAGGTGGTTTTTGAGAAACACAGGCAGTTAATAAGAGTAATAGGATCAAGCTTAGTTTTTTCATTTTCGAAAACCTCTCATATAAGATTTAAAGACATGGTCTAAATCGCCTTCTTCAGCCATTAAGCCATTGACCCAGTTTGGGTTGCGTAAGAGCTCTCTTCCTAAGGCGACAAGTTCTACGTCTTCTAAAACTTTTTCTACTTCTAGTGGGCTCGTAATAAGACCTACAGCGATAACTGGTTTATGAAGAATAGATTTGATGGTTTTTGCGAAGTCTACTTGATATAAAGGGGCTAAAGGAATCTTACGGATAACTACAGCGCCTGATGAGACATGGATCAGGTCGAGTTTATCCTTAACAGGTTTTAAAATCTCTGCGACATCTTCTGGATGATTGCCTTGCGGATCATATTCTTCTGCGGAGACTCTGATCAGTAGCCACTTATGTTTAGGCCATACACTGGATACTGCGTCGATGACTTCTCTTACGAAACGAGCTCTGTTTTCTAAAGATCCTCCGTATTCATCTGTTCTGGTATTGGTTAAAGGAGACATGAATTGATTGATGAGATAACCATGGGCTCCATGAAGTTCTATCGCATCGAAACCTGCTTTATCCGCTCTTATCGCGGCTTCTTTGAAGGCTTCTATGACTTCTTTGATGTCTTGATGATCCATCTCTTTTGGGATTAAGTAATCTTCTGAGAAAGCAATGGGAGAAGGGGCTAGATGAGGCAATTGTGTCGTCTCTGATTTTCTTCCCGCATGACCCAATTGGATACCGATCTTAGCGCCATATCTGTGTGCCTCATCGACGATCAACTTCAATCCTGCGATGTGTTCATCATAATAGATGCCTAGATCATTATCGGTGATACGTCCATTAGGTGTTACGCCTGAGGCTTCCATGATGATGAAACCGACATTTCCCATAGCTCTGGTCCCATAATGGGCAATATGGAAAAGGTTGATGAAGCCATCTTTGGCTTGATACATACACATAGGAGGCATGACGATGCGGTTTTTTAAAGTGATTTCGTTTAGTGTATAGGGTTTAAGGGCGTTCATAAGGCTCCATCAGTCATTCGACTGGGCTATGATTAGTTTAGCGTTTATACTGATGGATGTAAAGCGAGGAACTATATATGAATAGAAACATAAAGAAAATCATCAAAGGAATGGCTACTCAAGATGGGGCAGGAGTTAAACTGACTCGAGTCTTAGGGGCAAGAGAAGTAAGAGACATTGATCCTTTTTTAATGTTGGATGCCTTTGATTCTAAAGATCCTAAAGATTATACCAAAGGCTTTCCTTGGCATCCTCATAGAGGCATAGAAACCTTTACCTACTTGATTTCAGGTAAAATCGAACATCAAGACTCCCTAGGCAATAAAGGCATCCTAAGCGACAATGAAGCCCAATGGATGACCGCAGGAAGTGGTATCATCCATCAAGAGATGCCTTTAGCGGCTGAAAGGATGCTGGGACTACAGCTTTGGATCAATCTACCTAAGGTCCATAAGATGACCCAACCTGCCTATTGGGACATCAAAGCGAAAGATATTCTAGAAATCAAAAAAACTGATCAAACGATACGTGTCATCTCAGGTGAACTTGAAGGTAAGAAACCTCTAGTTCAACCTAAGTATGTCCAAGCACGTATACTGGATGTCGCACTTGATTCAGGTGCTACTTTTGAACTGGATACACCAAGCGATAAAACGATCTTCATCTATCTATTTGAAGGACTCTTAAAAAATACATCGGATCAAACTTCAGTCCATGATCATTCTGTCGCCCTTTTTGAGAAAGGGGATAAGCTTGTCCTACAAGCCCAAGTCTCAAGTCGGTTCGCTCTTTTTGAAGGTCTACCTTTAAATGAACCTGTTGCTTTTGGAGGACCCATCGTTATGAATACCCAAGCTGAGTTGATGGAAGCATTTAAAGAATTGGACGAAGGGACCTTCATACGATAAGTTCAGCTCTTCATTGACAAGCATCCTTAGCTCAACTAAACTTGAATTAGGAGTTCTTCGTTTATTAATTTATCTAGTTATTATGACGTCTTATCTGGCCTTCGTTTAAGGCTAAAGGAGCACCATGACAAGAAATAGACAACGTTTGATGATGATCACCAGTTTAGGTTTACTGATGGCCATGATCATCATTATGACTTATATCCCTAATCTAGGCTACATTACGACAGGCTTCTTTTCGATCACCATCGTTCATATCCCTGTCATCATCGGCGCCATATTAACAGGTCCAATAGGTGGCCTTGTCTTAGGCGTGACCTGGGGTGTGACCTCTTGGCACTACGCAACGACCTTAGGAACCATTGAAGCAGCCATCTTCGTCAATCCTTTAGTGTCTATACTGCCTAGGATCTTGGTAGGTTTGATCATCTCTTATTCATCTTTAGGACTAAAGAAAATCATTCGATTTGATTTCGCACGTAACTTAGTGGTATCGATCTTAGGAGCCCTCTCAAATACAGTATTGGTCTTAACGGCCATCTTCTTATTTGCCTCTAGTGGTCTTGTGACCTTTAATCAAGGTCTTTCTTATATCTTTACCTTTGTGATCTCCTTGAATGGATCTTTAGAGATCCTCTCAGCTGGTCTTTTAGCCCCTACGGTATTAAAGGCACTCTCAAAAGCCAGTCTAGTTAAAAAATAAATTCTAGAAAGACACTTCGGTGTCTTTTTTTATGGGTCTTTCTCGGTCATCTCAATTGAAAATAGGGTGTAGAAAAGGTATGGTTAGGGTACATACAGGAGAACACATAATGACCTATACTTTACCCCACTTGCCTTATGAGGTGGCTGCTTTAGAGCCCCACATCGATGCGCAAACCATGACTATCCATCATACGAAACACCACCAAGCTTACGTAGATAATCTCAACGCAGCCTTGGATAAACATCCAGAACTCTACGATGTTTCTTTAGAAAAATTGCTTCAAAATCTATATTCGGTTCCTTCCGATATTAGAATGGCAGTTACCAATCATGGGGGAGGCCATTATAATCATTCCTTGTTTTGGAAACTATTGACACCTACCTATAAAGATCCTTCAGCTAAACTGCTCCATTTAATCAATAGAGACTTTGGTTCATTAGATGGCCTTAAAGATAAATTCAATACTGCAGCTAAGACCCGTTTTGGCTCAGGTTGGGCTTGGGTCGTTTTAACCAAAGAAAACACTTTAAAAGTAACTTCAAGTTCTAATCAGGATGTCCCCTTCGATGAAGGAACCCCTGTTTTGGCTCTAGATGTTTGGGAACATGCCTATTATTTGAAGTATCAGAATCGTCGTGTAGATTACATTAGTGCATTCTGGAACATCGTTAATTGGGAAATGGTAGAAACTTTGGTCGATGCTGCGTTATAATACAAGCATGACAAAACACAAAAACAAATACATCCGCCTCTCCGTAGGCGAAGAAATAGGAAACGCGATTACCCATGGGGTAATGGCGTTTCTTCTTTTATGGCTTAATCCGTTTATTGCGATCGAAGCGTATAAAAAAGGAGGCTATCTCTTAGCTGTATCAGAATCCATCTTTATTATCAGTTTATTCTTGATGTTTATTGCGTCTTGTCTCTATCATTCTATGGCCTATGACACCAAACATAAACGGGTCTTTCAGATCCTAGATCATATCTTCATTTATGTGGCCATTGCGGGATCTTATACACCAGTTGCCTTAAACATCATTGGGGGATGGTGGGGCATCTTGATCATGTTTATCCAATGGGGCATGGTTCTAGCGGGGATCTTGTATAAGTCGATCTCAAGAAGATCTATACCTAAACTTTCTGTCACGATCTATTTGATTATGGGTTGGACTGCGATCTTGTTTATGCCTTTGATCATACAAAGAGCTTCGCCTTGGTTCATCTTCTTTATTGGCTTAGGAGGCGTCTTATATAGTATTGGTTCTTGGTTCTATGCCCAAAAAGAAAGACCTTATTTTCACTTCGTTTGGCACATCTTTATCAACATTGCAGCGATTACCCATTTTATCGCCATTGTCTTCTTCATTTAGTCGTGAATCGTGAATTTTTCTTCACAAAAAAACAAGAAGTTCAATGATATAATGAGAATAACTTTGAAA
Source organism: Erysipelotrichaceae bacterium (assembly GCA_013334325.1). Classification (GTDB taxonomy): domain Bacteria; phylum Bacillota_I; class Bacilli_A; order Erysipelotrichales; family Erysipelotrichaceae; genus UBA2212. The sequence goes on from JAAXXT010000021.1 coordinate 30,910, forward strand.
GGGTAGAATATGAAATTCACTAAAGCTGAGAAGAGTTGGATTTTATACGATGTTGCGAATTCCGCGTTTACACTGGTGACTTCCGCAACGCTTCCGATTTGGTTTGCTTATCTGTATGGATTAAATCCTATAGGGGAAATCCCAGCGACGACCTTCTTCGCCATCACGACTTCCTTGTCTGTGGCGATCATTGCTTTCTTAAGTCCTTTGATGGGGGCCATTGCCGATCATAAAGGGATGAAACGCAAATTGTTCATTGGATCTATTGCGATCGGTATCTTGGGAGGCTTGGCTTTCTCAGGGATCACCAATTGGGTCTTATTCTTGGTCTTATTTGTTATCTCACGAACAGGCTATTCTTTAGCCAATGTCTTCTATGATTCGATGTTGGTCGATGTGACCACCGATGAAAAGATGGATAAATTATCGGCTTATGGATATGCCTTCGGTTATGTAGGTTCAACCATTCCGTTTATTTTAGGAATCGTCTTAGTTATGATGCCTGAAACCTTTGGAATAACGACTTCTACAGCCACCCAATTGTCCTTTGTCATTGCTTTGGTATGGTGGTTATTGTTTACGATTCCTTTGCTTAGAAATGTTAAACAAACCTATTATAGAGAAAAAGAAACACACATCATCTCAAAATCATTTAAACAGATCGCTATTACATTTGGGAAGATCAGAGCGAATAGAAAAATGTTCTTGTATATCATTGCTTACTTCTTCTATATCGATGGGGTCTATACGATCATATCGATGGCTTCAATCTTTGGAGCTGAAGTAGGTCTAGAAACCAATGGCTTAATCATGGCCCTCTTGTTGACTCAATTCGTGGCTTTCCCCTTTGCGATCTTGGCTTCTATTTTAGCGAAGAAGTTTGGGGTCTTAACGATGTTGAAAAGTTATGTTGCGATCTATGGCTTCGTTGCGGTCTTCGGTTTTACGATCACTGCTGCTGAACCATGGAAATTCTGGATGTTAGCGGTTATCGTTGGTTTGGCTCAAGGCGGGGTTCAATCACTGTCTAGATCTTACTTCGGTAAACTGGTGCCTAAGGAAAACAGCAATGAATACTTTGGCTTCTTCGATATCTTTGGGAAGTATGCGGATCTATTAGGCCCATTACTGATGGCTCTATCAGGATTCCTCTTCCATGAGACTCGTTATGCGATCTTGTTTATGGTTACCTTCTTCATCTTTGGCTTCTATCTCTTAAATAAGATCTCTAAGATGGAAAAAGAAGAAAAGCTCGCTAAGTAAAGTTCTGAAAATAAAATGAAACAAATGAAAACATCTTGCATAAGCGAGATGTTTTCTTTATGATGATACAAAGGAAAGGTAACGAAATGAACTTTTTACCGATGTATTTGATTGGGGCGATCCTAATTGGTTATGTTTTGATTCAATCTTTTGTTTTTTATAATAAAGCGTATAAACGAGGTCTTGAGATGGGGATGACCAAACATCAACTCAACGAAACGACTCGTAGTTCAGCGATCTTCTCGATCGTACCTTCTATTCCTATTTTAATAGGCTTGGTTGCGATGGTGCCTTTGTTTGGAGATGCGGCCATACCTTGGATTAGATTAAGCGTATTAGGTTCTGTCAGTTATGAAACTTATGCGGCTTTGGCGATTAAAAATGCGGCAGGGGTCGTAAGTTTACTCGAAAATATGAGTGTTTATTCTTCTGCTGTTTGGACGATGACCATTTCGATCATGAGTGGAATGATCATATTGATTTTCTTTTATCAAGGGTATACAAAGAAACTCGATGAGATACGTAAGAAAGATGCCCGCTGGTCAACCTTGTTGATCGCAGCCATGTTTATGGGTCTTGTAGGTACCATAGGTGCTCAACAAATCGTCTTAGGAGGCTATAACCTGATTGCCTTGCTTATCAGTATGGGCATCATGGCGATCTTAGGAGGTCTATCGTTTAAGTTTAAATGGCTGGAAGAATTTGCCTTACCGGTTTCTATCTTAGGGACCTTAACGGCACTTTACTTTATCATGCAGATCTTCGGAGAAAAAATCGTATGAAGCAAGAACAATACATCACCAGTCTACATAAACTAGGTAAACGTTTCGTTATCATATCGGCTTTATTGATGCTGGCCGTACCTTTGACTTTTAGTATCGTGTATAACGCATGGCCTACCTTAGATCTGATGATAAAAGGTATGTTGTCGGTAGGGGCAATCTATATCCCGATCGCAATCATTGAGACCTACAATTATGCCCCTATGATGGGCATTGGGGCGACCTATCTATCTAACGTTACTGGAAATATCGCGAATATGAAACTACCTGCTGCGTTGACAGCGATCAGATTGGCCAAAGTTGAATCAGGTTCTGATGAAGCCGAGATCATTGCGACCTTAGCAGTAGCCACTTCATCGATCGTTACCACAGTGATCATCATCGTAGGGATGTTGGTACTGCTTCCTTATATCAGTGTCATCGAAGGTTTCTTAGGGTCTTTGACAGACTACTTGGTCCCTGCGATCTTTGGGGCCTTAGGCGTTGTCTTTGTGGTCCGTAATTGGAAACTTACGATCGCACCTTTTGTGTTGATGATGCTCTTGTTTATGTTTGTGGTCAAGAGTCCTACAGTTCAACCTGCTTTGGTTCCTGTAGCCTCTGTCTTTTCAATCGTGGTTGCTCGTCAACTCTTTAAAAAAGGATGGGTTAAATAATGAAACAAAGCAGTTCGCTTGAACATCTTCAAAAAGCCATTCAATGCGAAACCATCTCTTATCCTGATCGGTCTCGGATCGATTTCAAAGAATATGATAAGTTCATCGATTTCGTAAAGAAAGCTTATCCTTTGCTTCATAAGAAAGCGAAACTAGAATTCGTAGAGAAACATAGTCTTGTCTTTCATCTTAAAGGAAGCACTGATAAAGATCCTATCGCACTGATGGGTCACTATGATGTGGTACCTGTCAATCCGGCGGGCTGGAATGTGGGGCCTTTCTCAGGTGAGCTTATTGATGGCTACATTTATGGACGAGGCACTTTAGATATGAAAGGCCAAGTCATCGCTGTATTAGAAGCCGTAGAAGCTTGTCTAGAAGAAGGCCTTGTCTTTGAGAGAGATGTTTATCTCTTATTTGGACACAATGAAGAAACAGGTTCTGAGATGCCTGATTCTGGAGCACGATTGACTCGTGATCTCTTAAAATCAAGAGGCATACATTTTAAGTTGGTTCTTGATGAAGGAGGCGCTTTCATCAATGGGAAAGCGATGGGAGTCAACTCTACTGTAGCTTTGATTGGGGTAGGAGAAAAAGGCTATCTCGATGTGGAACTAACTGCAACCCAAAACGGAGGCCATGCGTCTATGCCTCCTGTCACCAGTGCCTTATACGATGTCTTCCAAGCCGCGATGAAGATGGAGTCGCATAAGTTTCAAGCCGATTTCAATCCCGCCACAAACGCAATGTTTGAAGCCTTGGTGCCCCATATGTCTCAACCTTTGAAGTTTCTATTCAAATATAAACAGTTGTTTAAACCGATCTTACTTTTGGCTTTGGTGAAGTCACCTGAAACTGCTTCTACCGTAAGAACCACCTCAGTCATGACCATGGCTTCAGGCTCTAGTGCCCCTAATGTCTTAGCTCAAGTCGCAAAGGTCAACATCAACTGTCGTATCATACCTGGAGACAGTATCGAAAAAGTAAAGAGAAGGATCGAAACCAGAGTAGGTCCTAAGATCAAAGTTTCGATTGGACACGGTACTGAACCTACAGACATCTGTAGATCAGATACCCCACAATTTGAATTGGTCAAGAAAGCTTTGTCTTCTGTCTATCCAGAATTCTCAGTAGTAGCCCCTTATTTGATGGTGGCCGCAACGGATAGTCGCGTCTATCATGGGATGAGCGAAGCGGTCTATAGAGTAGGACCTTTTGGATCTATGAAAGATGATCGAGGCACCATCCACGCCGACAATGAACGCATCAGCGTTGATTCCTTTCTTAAAGGCATAGAATTCTTTAAGATCATCTTAAAAGAAGGCAGTAAAGCTTAATCAAAACGGATCACTTGATCCGTTTTTTAATAAACACTATAAATCACACTCATCGTGTGTAGTTTATGGATTTAAACTGTGCGAGAATAATGATGAGGTCTCATCATGAATAAAAACAACTTTGCGTCTAGTCTCTTATTTGGATTATCTTTGGTGGTCTTTATCGTTGGTTTATTTTTAGGGGCTTTGTTTTATTTTGCCATACACATCGCCGTCATCATATGGATCTTGACCATCGTACTTTGGGCACTTTTATATGGGGTCGCAGAGCTATTGGGACTTGTTCAAAGCATCTCAGATGATCTTAAAAGCACTCAACAAAGACTTTCCGCCATTGAACATCCTCATCAAGAATCAGAAAGTTTTGATGAAGAACCAAGTTCAACTTTAATCATTCATGGCTATACAGAATCCTATTTAGATAATCCTGATGTGACTGTATCGATCGATGGGGAAAACATAGGAGAAGTTAAACATAAAGGTACACTTCAGATCGAAATCAAAAAAGATTGTGATCTACAATTCAATATGATGATGAAGCAACGTGAGATCCACGTGGTCAAAGGGAAAACCACTGATCTTCAACTGTCTATGGCGTATAAGACTTTAAGCGTAAAAGATATAACGGATCATCAATAAAATTGTATTCAAATTAAAACTGCCATTGTTCGCTGGCAGTTTTTTTATGTTCACTTACAAGTCTACTTAGAAAGGGGAGTTTGTTCGTGAGAAATCATCCGAGTATGACTGATGAGGTCATGGAAAGTTTGTTTTTGTCTCCCAAAGAGGAAGAATAATGTAGATGCAAAGACAACGATATAATAAACTGACTGGAAATAAGGGACCACATCTGCTTGAGTGATCATCTGTGTAATCGACATAATGTAGATATTGACACTAGTGATAACCCCTTGCAGGATCAAGACACCAATGAAGTCTCTTATAAACAAGATTTCGAAAGTCAATGGTTTATTGTCAGTTCTAACAACTTTAATGTTGAGTAATTTTCTGCCTATGGTCATCCCTGGAGTAAATCTTGAATTTGATCTTAAAGGTATAACACAGAAATATAAAACATAAATTATCAAAGCACAAATTGTGACTGTCATAGCCCAGCCGAAAGGCAAGGTATCAATACGATTAAGGATGACGAGATCATTGCCCATGATGGATTGAGCAATGACAACTGGAATCAAGGCAAACATTGAACTGAAATACCAGTCAATAATAAAAGCCATAAATCGTCTTGTCAAAGATGCTGAACTAATTTGTATAATTGTTTTTGTTTTCTTCATAGGTTCCTTTTCTATTTGGCATATGATGCAAATAGGGTGATGAATTCATCAAATGACTTAACTTCTAGAATGGCTTTAAGCTGTTTCTCCTCTGAGATAATTTCGGTGATGAAATCAAACAGGTCCTTAAAGAACAAGCGGTCTTCTTCATGAATCGCTAACATAAAGATAATATTAACTTTACTGTTATGCCAAAGAATGCCTTCAGGATGGATTGAAACTGCAATTGTCGATTTTTTAGCACACATCTCTAGCGGATGAGGCATCGCAATGTTGATATAGGCACTAGAACTGATGGCTTCTCTTTCAAATAATTTTCGTTTGAAGTCTTGATCGACGACACCATACTGATGAAGTTTATTAGATAAGACTTCTATGGTGTCTTTTTCGTTTTTAAAAGATGGATTCACAAAGAAAAAGTCTTCTTTAAACAAGATCTCCAGTTTAGATTGCATCTTTTTGCGACTTCGAGCTTTGAGGGTCTCATCGATCTTATGGGAGATATTGGAAATATCTTTGTTAGAAAAATAGTTTGAAACGATAATGAATGGTTTATCAGGGAATAAATTTAAGGGGATCGTAGAGATCAAAAGGTCATAATCTATATTGTTTTCAATTTCATCTTGTGAGGCAATCATTCCAGAAACCAAGATAGAATCACCGAAGATGCCTGTACACTTGTTGACGATATTGGGTTTACTGAAGAAATATTGTGGACACAGAAAGAGGACCTTAAGCTTTGTTTTCATGGCTTTCTTTTCTTCAATAAGAACACCGATATGTAAGGCAATATAAGCAATCTCGTCTTCTGATAAAACATATCCAGATTTTTGGGTAACGATGTTGGAGATGAAGACAGAGACATCATAGATAAAAGGATACGTATTCTTAATTTGGATCATCTGAGGATTTCTTAAAATGATCTTGTTTTCTAAGCGAATCAACATGTTTCTTATGTGTAGTGAGAAACGAATCGTAAAGTCATGACTCTTGAGCGAAAGATTAAAGACATCTTGAGTACGCTGTTGAATCTGAGAAACCAAATCGACTATGCTAGAGCCTACCACTTCACTAAGGTGATCAATCGTAAGCTGATCAACATAATCACTTAAGACACGGGTCATGATCAACAAAGCTAAATCATAGGTCTCGACTTGAGTAAACTTGATATTGAATTGGGTATAAATCTCAAGCAAGATATCATCAATAATGGATATGATATTAGAATCGATATCAATCTTGTTTTTAACTTCAATACTTTCTTTCGTGTTTTCATTGGATAAGGATCGCTCCATAGTGATTGCTATGTGTAAGATAAGATTCAGTAAAGAAAAATCATCGAGAAAGTAATGTTTGTTTAGTAAAACATCAGATACGATCTTCTTAACGATCTTAAGATCAAAATGAGGTAAGTATTCTTGAATCAAATCCATTGAAATGAAGTTTTCTTTGGATTCTTCATAGATCAATCGACTGATCATTTTCTTTTTATTTTTCTCAAGGCCTTCGATGAAGGCAAAGTTATTTTTCGTTCTAAAAATCAAATCAAAATCAACAAGGTCCAATTTTATCTTAGAAAGTTCATTGTTTAATGTGACAGGTGAAATAAATAGTTCAGAGGCCAAGGTATCAAGATCGTAATTTTCCTCTTCGAGTAAGAGTTTCTTTAGGATAACCTTCTTACGCTCTTCTACTGTTTGAGGAATGAAGTCGTTTTTAAAGGATTTTAAGATCATTGATAATTTTATTTTGTCTATGATCTGGTAACCAAGTCGTGACGACTCAATGAGATCTGGATAGTCTGCATTGATATTATTGGTGTAATTTTTTATGCTTCTTACTGAAAAACCAAGGGTTGAAGCACACTTAAAAGCGGTTGTCCAGCCTTCTTGACAGCCTAGGAAATCTAGTAGTGCATGTTCTTTATCCTTCATATCGCCTTTGCTTTCTACACTCATTATACTAAGAGTATTGTAGTTTCTGCTTCTAGATAATAAAATACTCGTCTTTGCCTACTCAAGGTGCAAAAACTAAACTATAATTTATTCACATTAATAAAGATAATGAAAGTGTAGTTTAATGCGACACTCAACAGTCCTATTAAACAGCATTTCTTGCAAGAATCAGAAAGAGAAGGTTGAAGAATGGATGCTGTCCAAGAATGTATGAATATGATTGCACATGCTGGAGAAGCGAAGAGTCTTGCTTTATTGGCCATAACGCAAGCTCGCGAAAGCAACTTCACAGAGGCAGCGGAGACCTTGAAAAAGGCGGATGAAGCTTTATTGTTGAGCCATCAAGCTCACGTAAACTTGTTATTTCATGATGCTCAGCATCAAGATCTACAAGTCACGATCTTTATGGTTCATGCAGCCGATCACCTCAGCAGTGCAGAAACCATCAGGACAATAGCCGACGAAATGATTATGCTTCATAGGGAGGTCAAACATGCTTAAAATTGCTTTGATTTGTCAAAACGGTGCAAGTACCGGTTTGGTTGTACGCAAAATGAGGGAAGCTGCGTTAAAAAACCAACTCGAGATCGAGATTTCTGCCTTCCCGGATTCTCAGTTGCCCAACATCATCGAAGACAAAGATTTGATCCTTATGGGACCGCAATTGGCTTTTAAGAAAGTATCTTTTAAGAATCTTTATCCTGTCTATGCTTTTAAGATCGAAGTGGTTAATACCATGGATTTCGGCATGATGAATGGGGAAAAGATTTTGAAAGATGCCCTTGCCTTGATTGAAAAAAACAAATAAAAAAGGAGAAAAAATGAATAAGTTAATGGAAACGTTGCAAGTTAAATTGATGCCTTTAGCCAATAAACTTGCAGACAATAAGTTCCTTAGTGCTTTAGGTTACTCGTTCCAGATTTTATTACCGATCATTTTAATTGGATCATTTGCTTGCTTAGGAGCCTTCATTAATATCGCACCTTGGCAGTCCTTCATTGCCAGTACTGGTTTGAATATGATCTTGATGAATACTCAGTCCTTGACACTAAGCTTGATTGCTTTCTATCTGGTCTTGGTCTTGCCTTATCAATACGGTCTTAAATTAAAAATCAATCCTATATCAGCCGTTGTTTTATCTGTTATGGGATTCTTAATTTTGACCCCAACGGTCTTGTATACCTCGATTCCGACTCAATGGTTAGGCTATCCTGGTTTATTAGGCGCTATGTTGGTTTCTGGTTTAGTCCCGCTTTTGATCAAAACCTGTATCGATAAGAAAATCTATATTCGTATGCCTGCTGGGGTTCCTTCAATCGTTGAAGATTCCTTTGCATCCTTGGTTCCTGCATTCTTCGTCTTAGTTCTTGCGACCTTGATTTCATGGTTGTTGGCTAAAACAAGTTTTGGTAATTTCCACGCTGTAATTTACCAGTTGATCCAAACACCATTACAAGGTTTCGGTCTATCCTTGCCTGCTTACTTGACCATCCAAGTCTTAGCTACTTTGTTGATGTTCTCAGGGATTCATGGTAACACCATCTTCAGTACAATTACTCCTTTGACGATGGCTGCTTCCGCACAAAACTTGGCCGCTTTGGCTGCTAATCAACCTTTGCCTAACATCATTACGAGTTCTTTCTCCGTTTTCTGCCAACCTGGTGGAATCGGTGGTACTTTAGGTCTTGCCTTCATGATGGCTTTCTTTGCGAAGAGCAATCGTATGAAGACTTTAGGTAAATTGTCCTTGATCCCTGCGATTTTTGGAATCAATGAACCGTTAATCTTCGGTATTCCTATTTTGCTTAATCCTTTGCTGTTCATTCCTTATATCTTGTCTCCAATCGTATGTACGGTCCTAAGTTATCTCACGATTGCCATTGGGATCGTTCCACGTTTGACCGGAGTTGAAGTCAATTGGACCATGCCACAAGTTATCTCAGGCTTCTTGGCTCAAGGTTGGCAGGCTTCTGTCTTACAAGTTGTATTGATTCTCATCACGACTGCGATTTGGTTCCCGTTCTTCAAACTGGTTGATAAACAAACTGTTCAAGAAGAATCTGTCGCTTAATTGAATTCAAAAAGGGAATAGGCAACTATTCCCTTATTTTTTAGAAATTTGAAAAAGGAGCAGTTATGAAATATCCACTTTTATTCAGTCCTATAAAAATAAATAATGTGATCTCTAGAAATCGTATTGTTGCGACGCCTGTGGGCGATTATTTCGAAGAGAAGGCTTTAGGAGGTGCTGGTATCGTTGTTTGTGGTCATACCTTGGTAGAACCAGGTAGATCAAGTTTCTCCAGCGCTGATGAACCATATGCCTTCCATAAGTATGAAGTAGAACATACCCAATCTAAAATAAGAAGAGCACATCAAGCTGGCGCAAAAGCTTCGATAGAAGTCTTTCATGC
>JAAXXT010000022.1 GCA_013334325.1 Erysipelotrichaceae bacterium
CACAGCTTTAACTACGATTGAACTCAACAAAGACTTAGTTATAGTTAATCAGATCCCTAAAACATATCTGGATGCCTTGGAGAAAGGTTTATTAAGTTTTATATTGAAAGTAGAAGACAGTCAGAAGCTAAAAGTAAGGCTAGATGGGAATACCAATGATCTCATTATTGGGACCAGTGCGATCTCCAGTATAAACTTCAACTTTGTGGAAACACGAACAGTAGAAGTTGAGAATTTTCGATGGATCATCAAACAAGTATATACCTATGGAGAATCCAAGTTAACCTTTAGAAGAACGATCCAAGATGGGATGAACTCTCTCGACATCGAAGGACCTTCAAGAGACAACAATCTTTTCTTCCTTAAGATGATCCTCAACAATCAACTTAATCAATGGCCAGTTCCAGATGACTTATCACAGAGTATACTTACTCAACTAGAAGAAAGTACTCCTTGGACAATAGAAGGGTTGGTTTCTGTATACTGTATAGAACCAAGTCAACATTATCGAATTACCTGGCAATAAAACACTATTTAAGACATATATAAATAACTGTAGATATAAATTTCATAGATCATATAAATAAAAAAGCACTGATCCTCATAGAGTTTCAGTGCCTTTTAATGTATGTTTAAACGCTAATCCCTAAGAACTGTTTGACCACGATCCCAATCAGGAAAGAGACCAAGGCTACAGACATCGATATGGTGACCATTTCTAAGAAACGCTTCTTGAATGGTAGATCTTTTGCGACAGAGACATAATACGTAAAGACTAAGATGATAAGAACAACGGTAACCAATAAGATACCTAACGCTAAGACATAATTGCTTAATAAGATATAAGGTAAAGTCATAAGGACAACCGCAACGATATACATGATGCCTGTATAGCCTGCTGATTTGAATGGATGTTCAGCCCCATCTGAGCGAGAAGAGAGATACTCTGAGCTCATCATCGATAAGGTAGCGGATATCCCTGTGATCAAACCACTTAAGGCGATGATCTTAGAATCTCTTAAGGCAAAGGTTAAACCGGCTAAAGTACCTGTCAATTCAACCAAAGCATCATTAAGACCTAAAACCATAGATCCTACATACTGGAGTCGATCTTCATCCAATAAGGCGATCAAGGCATTCTCATGAGCTTCTTCATCTTTGGCGATCTTAAAGGCTTCAGGTGCTTCTTTAGCGATCTCATGATAAGAGATGGTGGCTTTATTTTCACCTTTCTCCATAAGCTTTATCGCAAAGGTAAAACCGAAGATCTTATTAAGTAAGGCATACCATCTTACTTTAGCCATTTTAGGTTTAACAGTAACTCCAGTATAGCTTTCCCAGATCTTCGCATGGGCTTTTTCTTCTAGTCCAATTCTTTTGATGATCTCGGCATTCTTGTCATCTTTCATGCCTTTGGCGATGGCGGTATAGATGTAGTATTCAGTCAATTCACCAACCTGCATCTTTAAAATATCTTGTTTACATTTTTCACTGAGCATGTGTCCACCTCTTTAATAAAATTATAGCACAATGCGACTGGTGTTTCGTTTAATGAGCCTTGTGGTAAAATAGTTAAGCGAGGTCAAACCATGAGGATCATTGTCATAGGTGCAGGTCATGCCGGTGTAGAAGCGGCTCTATCTAGTGCTCGGATGGGAGTAGAAACCATCCTTTTAACCATGGATGAACATCGTATCGCTATTATGAATTGTAACCCTTCTGTAGGAGGCCCTGCGAAAGGGGTCGTCGTCAGAGAGATCGATGCCTTAGGTGGTCAAATGGGGATCACTGCTGATCGTACTGCCTTACAGTTTAAAATGCTCAATACAAACAAAGGCCCAGGCGTCCAATGCCTTAGGGTCCAATCAGATAAAGTAGCGTATTCTCAGATGATGGATGAGGTCGTTCATAGTACAGAGAATCTAAGTGTAAAAGAAGGCCTTGTTGAAAAGATCCTCATCGAAGATGGGATCGCAAAAGGAGTCTTGCTTCAAGGTGGAGAGATCTTAATGGCTGACGCCATTGTCTTAACTTCAGGAACCTATATGTCTTCTAAGATCTTAGTAGGATCTACCGCTACGATCAGTGGTCCTGAAGGACAAGCCACCACTAAGGATCTTTCTCAATCACTAAGAGATGCAGGTCTTAAGACCTTTAGATTAAAGACAGGGACACCTCCTAGAATCAAAACGAATTCGATCGATTTTACTCAAGGTCTCATTCAACCAGGAGACAGTGCCTTTATTCATTTCTCTTTAGATTTCCCTAAAGAAAACTATCCACAGGATCAAGTCCCGTGTTATCTCATCTATACTCAACCAGAAACTCATTCCGTCATCAAACTGAATCTAAAACGATCAGCGATGTATTCTGGCTTAGTTGAAGGCGTAGGTCCACGATACTGTCCGTCTATTGAAGATAAGCTTGTTAGATTCGCCGATAAAGATAGACATCAGATCTTCTTAGAACCTGAATCTAGATCATTAGATACGACCTATATCCAAGGGTTCTCAACCTCTATGCCTCATGAGGTCCAAGATCAAATGATTAGATCTTTACCTGGTCTAGAACACTGTGTCATCGATAAATATGCCTATGCGATCGAATATGATGCGATAGAACCGACTCAGCTTTATCCTAGTCTAGAAGTCAAGACCATCTCAAATCTCTTCTGTGCAGGTCAAATCAATGGGACCAGTGGTTATGAAGAAGCAGCTGGACAAGGTTTGATGGCTGGGATCAATGCGGCCCTTAAAGTTCAAGGCAAGGAAGCTTTGATTCTAGGACGTGATGAAGCTTATATTGGGGTCATGATCGATGACTTGGTCACCAAGGGTACCCAAGAACCTTATCGACTATTGACATCACGTGCTGAACATCGTCTATTGCTTAGACATGACAATGCGGAAAATAGGCTCTCTGAAAAAGGATACTCAATAGGATTATTACCTCAACGACGTATCGATATCGTTAGGATACGTGCCTTTCAAACAGAAGCCCTGATCAAACATCTCAAATCCGTTCGATATACAGTGAAAGATGAGATGAATACCCTTATGAAAGATAAGGGCTATACCGATATGACCGAAGGTCTTAGTGCTTATGAATGTCTAAAAAGACCTCATATTACTGCTCAAGATCTTATTCCTTTCTTTGATTTCACTCCTTATGAACAAGAAGTCATCGATACGGCTGAAATCGAGATCAAGTATGAAGGCTATATTGTAAAGGCTTTAAAAGAAGCTAAACGACATGAGACTTTAAACAATCATAAATTAGATCCTGAATTTGATTATGCTCAAGTGCCTCATCTATCCATCGAAGGTCGTCAAAAGCTTACCAAGATCCGTCCTTTGACTTTAGGTCAAGCCTCACGTATCTCAGGGGTCAATCCTTCAGACATCACCGTCTTGGTCAATTTTTTGGCCATCAGGAAAAACAAATCGGACAAAGTGTAAAAAACCATGAGGGAATTTGTTATAATTCTACTATGAATCAGGAAACCTTCAAACACCAACTCAGCGTGTTCACCACCCGCGATTTAAACGTCGTTATGGCTCAATTTGAGACCTATTTGAATCGCTTGGTCGAAGTCAATAAGTTCATGAATCTAACCGCCATTACTGAACCTGAAGAAGTCTATGAGAAGCACTTTCTAGACAGTTGTTTGATTTCTCCTCAGCTTAAAGCTCATGATAAAGTGGCTGATGTGGGATCAGGTGCTGGATTTCCAGGACTCTGTCTCGCCATCATCAGAGATGATATCGAAGTGACTTTGATCGAACCTACCGCTAAACGATGTAAGTTTCTAAGTGATCTGATCTTAGAACTTGATCTAAAAAACGTATGGGTCGTCAATTCTAGGATCGAGGACTTGCCTTGTGTTCGTGAAAGCTTCGATGTAGTCACTGCACGAGCAGTCGCACAGTTATCTATCTTACTTGAGCTTTGTGTACCTAGTGTAAAAGTCGGTGGTCTTATGATCGCGATGAAAGGGCAGAAAGCCTTAGAAGAACTTGAAGAAGCTTCTAAAGCGATCAAGTTATTACATCTTAGTTTATTAAGTGCTGAACCTGTAACTTTACCTAACGCAGGACTACGTCATAATCTTGTCTTTAAGAAAGATAAGAGTACAGAATCAATGTATCCTAGAGCTTACAATCAAATCAAAAACAAACCCCTATAGGAGAAACTATGCAAGAAACCCGTGAAATCGCCAGTCATTTGATCCAATCCAACCGTTATCAACCTCGTTTAAACTTCGATGACGGAACCTTAAAAGAACTGGCTAACTCCATCAAAGAGAACGGGTTGATCCAACCGATCTCAGTAAGACCCATTGAGAAAGGTTATGAGATCATCGCAGGAGAACGTCGCTTTAGAGCCATGATGTTGCTTGGCTTTACTGCCATCCCTTGTATCATCTCTAAAGTAAACGATACCCAATTGGCTGAAATGGCCTTAGTCGAAAACATTCAACGTGAAGATCTATCCGCCATAGAAGAAGCTAAAGCATTCGTGGTCATGATCGAAAATCAAGCTTTGACTCAAGATAAGATCGCTCAAAAGATGGGCAAATCCCAATCTGCTGTCGCCAATAAGATCCGCTTGCTTCAGTTGCCTCAAGAGATCCAAGATGCGGTAAGTTCCCATCAGATCACAGAAAGACATGCGAGAGCGTTATTAGCCGCTCCAGTTGAAGATAGAGTCCCTTTATATAAGAAGGTCATCGGTTCTAGCCTTAACGTTAGACAAACAGAAGCCTTGATTGAACATCACGCAGTAACGCCTAAACATAAGCCAACCACTAAAGGCGTAACGAGAAATCTCCAGATCGCCATCAATACGATCATCGCTTCGATCAAAATGATCGAAAGAACAGGCATACCTTTAGAGTATAAACAAACCGACAAAGAGGATGCGATCGAATTCGTGATCCGATTCAAGAAGTAGAAAGAGAGATTTATGGGAAAAATCATTGCCGTAGCGAATCAAAAAGGCGGAGTTGGTAAAACCACAACCGCCATCAATCTTGCCGCTGGCCTGTCTTATTTTAACCAGAAGGTGCTTTTGGTTGACTTTGATCCACAAGGCAATACGACCCAAGGCGTAGGGACTCCTCGAGAAAACATCAAGTTTTCTATCTACAATGTCCTTATGGAAAATCATACGATCAACGACGCTAAACTAAAGTTGACTCATCCTCCATTGACTCTAGTACCTGCAACCATCGATTTGGCTGGTGCTGATCTAGAAATGGCAGAGTATAAAGTAGGAAGAGAACGTCTCTTAAAGAATAAACTAGATGTTATCAAAGCTGAATACGACTACATCATCATCGATTGTCCTCCATCACTAGGTTTACTTAACACCAATGCCTTAACGGCAGCGGACTCTGTTTTGATTCCTGTTCAATGTGAGTACTACGCCTTAGAAGGTTTGACCCAACTCTTATCGACGATACGCTTGGTTCAACGTCTATTCAACGATAAGCTCATCATCGAAGGTATCTTATTGACCATGTTTGATGCGCGTACTAAGCTAAGTCTAGAAGTTCAACAAGAAGTCCGTAAGTATTTCAAAGAACGGGTCTATCGTTCATTTATCCCACGTAATGTTAAGTTATCAGAAGCTCCTTCACGAGGTCAAAGCATTTTCGAATATGATGTGCGCTCAGAAGGTGCCAAAGCATATGCGGCATTGGCGAAAGAAGTCATGACTGCCAATCCAAAGGAGGTCTAGTATGGCTGATGATAAACCACGTCTAGGACGAGGATTAGAAGCGATCTTTGGGGAAAACGTCAGTTCGGTCTTAGAAGAGATCCAACATTCACACGCCAATAACTCAGAAGAGATCTTACTGGAGCTTATTCATCCCAATCCTTATCAACCTCGGATTCATTTCGATGAGACCAAGATCGAAGAATTGGCTCAATCTATCCGTGAACACGGTGTCTTTACACCGATCTTGATTAGAAAAGCAGTGAGTGGATATCAGTTGATTGCGGGAGAACGACGTTTAAGAGCGGCTAAAGTAGCCCAGCTTAAGAAGATCCCTGCGATCGTTTTAGAATTCACTGAAGCTGAAATGATGGAGATCTCTTTGATTGAAAATATTCAACGAGAAGACCTCAATGTGATCGAAGAAGCCAAAGCTTACGACAACATCCTGACTCGTTTAAACATTACCCAAGAAGCCTTAGCGAAAAAGGTAGGTAAAAGCAGAGTCCATATCACCAATACTCTACGCTTGCTTCAACTACCTAAAAGCGTTCAAGATCTCGTGCTTAATAAAGTCCTAACGATGGGCCAAGTCAAACCTTTGATTACACTAGAAGATCCTTCTAAGATCATCGCCATTGCGGAAAAGATCGTCAAAGAAGGACTAAGTGCCCGAGATGTAGAAAAACTCATCAAAGATAAGAAGTCTAATCCAAGACCTCAATCTCCTAGTACAGATTACTCTTATGCGGAACACTTACTCTCTGATAAATTTCAAACGAAAATCAAGATCGTTTCTAAAGCACTTACGATTCATTTCCAAGATGATGATGATTTGAATCGTTTATTAGAACTGATGGGCGTCATCGAAGACTAAAATGAAACTCGATCCTATCGTGGCTTTGGCGACGTCTTTACAGACGCAAGCCATCTCCATATGTCGTCTCAGTGGCGACGACGCCATTGAGATCGCTGAAAAGCTGACTCACTTAAATCTAAAAGACCAAGACCATAGGATACTCTATGGTTTTATTCATGACCCTTTAACAGAAGAAACAGTCGATGAGGTCTTAGTCTTAGTGATGAAAGGACCTCGATCCTATACCAGAGAAGATGTGGTAGAGATCCATTCTCATGGGGGAATCTACGTCACTCAAAAGATCTTATCCTTAATCATAGGTGCAGGAGCTCGTTTAGCTCGACCAGGTGAATTTACCCAAAGAGCAGTCCTTAATGGACGATTGGATCTGGCTCAAGCTGAAGGTGTCAATGCGTTGATCGAAGCAGATTCTGAACAAAGTGCTAAACTCGCCCTTAATCAATTAAAAGGGGCTCTATCAGAATTAAATGAACCTTTAAAAGAAGAACTTTTAGGCATCATTGCCCATATCGAAGTCAACATCGATTATCCAGAATACGATCTTGAACAGATCACCAGAACACAACTTAAACCTAGGGTACTTTCGTTTAGAGATAAACTTCAACTTATTTTAAAGGAAGCTCAAAGTGGACAACGTATGAGAGAAGGAGTCAAGACAGCCATCATAGGGAAACCTAATGTGGGGAAATCCTCTTTACTCAATGCCTTACTTAATGAAGATAAGGCCATCGTCACAGAGATCCCAGGAACTACCCGTGATGTGGTAGAAGGCACCATACGTTTAGATAAGGTTACACTTCATCTAATGGATACTGCAGGATTAAGAGAAAGTGAAGATCGTATCGAAAAGTTAGGCATCGCTAAAACCAAACAGATCATCAAAGATGCGGAATTGATCTTATTTGTGGTCGATGGATCACAGAATCTAGATGAAGATGAGAAAGCAGTACTTAAGTCACTGGATCCACAAAAGACGATCCTTATCTATAATAAGAAAGATTTAGGATCATCTTCAGATCGATTAGAGATCAGTGCTTTAAATAAGGATGTGAAAAGCTTGATCAAGGTCCTTAATGAACGCTATGAAAGCGATCAGTTCGTCTTTACGAAACCTGTCCTTAATAATGAAAGAACAGTTGGCTTAGTAAGATCAGCCTTAGCCAGTATCGAAAGTGCGTTAAGTGCGATCGAAGATGACATCGCTGTCGATCTGATCAATTTAGATCTGACTTCAGCTTATGAAGCTTTGGTAGCCTTGACTGATCCAGAAACCAATGTCTCCATCACCGATGAATTGTTTGCGCGATTCTGTTTGGGGAAATGATGAGCTATACAGATACTCACGCCCATTTGGCGGAAAGTGAATTTGAATTAGACATCGATGAGGTCATCCAACGCGCAAAAGATAACGACATCAAACGTATCATATTAATAGGATGTCAAATCGAAGGCGCAAAAAGAGCCTTATCATTAGCTAAAAAAGATCCGATCTTTAAAGTCGCAGTAGGATTTCATCCTGAAGATGTCTTAAGTCTCACTGAGAAAGATTGGGAAGAGATGGAGTCTATGATGAGTGATCCTTTAGTGATCGCCATAGGTGAGATAGGCTTAGATTTTTATTGGGATAAAGATCCGCTTCATCATGAGATCCAAGAAGAAGTCTTTCTTAGACAGATCGAATTGGCCAATACCTTAAACAAGCCCATCTTGATCCATTCTAGAGATGCGATCCAAAAGACCTATGATCTTTTAAAAGCAGTGCCTGTATTAAGGAAAGGCGTTATGCATTGTTATTCAAGTTCACTTGAAATGGCGAAAGAATTCATTAAACTGGGCTATATGATCTCCTTAGCGGGACCTGTGACCTTTAAAAATGCGCATGTTCCGGTGTCTGTAGCGTGTGGAATAGATCTCAATCATCTCTTGATTGAGACAGATAGTCCTTATTTGACTCCTCATCCTTATCGAGGAAAACGTAATGAGAGTGCTTATGTGAAGCATGTAGGAGAAAAAATAGCTGAACTTAGGGGAATTAAAGCTTCACAACTTCAAGAAATCCTAGAAGAAAATTATCTTAGAATCTTCGAAAAGTCATCTTGAAAGCGGTTAACAGAGCTTTTTAGACCTCAAAATTTGACAAACTGAAAAATATATGCAAAAATGCACCCGTTATCAAGGAGGAATTGTTTGAACCCTTTGAAAAAATTTCTTGGATTAGGCGTATTGATCATCTTAACTGCATGCTCAACGCAAGAGTCCATGAACATCGTGTTGCAACAGTCGCAAGAAAATGCATTTCTTAGCAACAGCAATACGATACCTTACAGGATTGTTGAGGTTACTGAATACGAATTCGTAGCCAATCAAACCGTAGTCGAACTGCCTTACGCTTCCAGTAGGTCAGGTTATACATGGTTAGTTTCGAAAGTGAGCTCAGGTAGCCCAGCGCAACTCGCAGTCACTTATCGAATAACCTATGATCTAGAAGGCAATGTCCTATCTAGAGTCAAAATCCCAGGAATGGAAACTTTAATCAAGGCTATTCCTGCGACGTATCAGTATGGATCTAAAGTCGTGAAAGGTTCCTACTTCTATGCTAGGGCAATCTCCCGTTATGGGTTCGATTGTGTTGGTTGTGAAGCACCTGGAGCCACAACAGCCACCATGGCCAGTATGTTGAAAGTCTCAGCGACTGCTGTTAGACAAAGCGATGGCACATGGAAAGATGGGATTACTTATGATGGTTACTTTTTGGTGGCAGCTGATAAAGCACTCCCCTTATGTACAGTAATTGAAATCTCAAATCATCATTTCTCAGGAAGCGGTATTATTGAAGGCAAGCCCTTCAAAGCACTGGTTGCTGATCGAGGTAGTGCGATAACCACTAATCGATTAGACTTCTTCATTGGGACTGAAAGTTATTTGGATACCGTCATCCACAATGCCAAATCTGCTGGCACTAAGATTACGGTCGTAGCATTCTTGAAGTGGAAGCGAAACAGTTTAGGTCAAATGACCTGTGTAAAGTAAGCGAAAGCTTGCTTTTCTTTTTATCCTATCGATCTCTTTACTTTGTTTACAATAGTGTTTACAATATTCCTATCGAGGTGACTAATGATCCAAGATTATGAAGCTTTGGTTAAACTAGGACTATATCCTTCTAAGAAAGAATGGTTCTCTAAATATGGAAAACATGGGATCGATTATGTACCCTTGCTTAATCATAAGAAAAATACATTAACTAAGATTCCTCTTAAGACAAAAGAAGGATCTTTGTATTTTAATAAGGCTTATATTTCATCTATCCTTAATGACTATTATTCAAGTCAATCCTTAGGTCTAGAATCTGAGCTTCATTTTACTCAAGTCTTTGAAGAGATCCTCATTTTTAGTGAAGTAGAAGGCACTTTAGAAATCGAAGGTATCAAGACATCCAAGAAGAAGATCGAAGATATCCTAAAGAAAGAAAACTTGACCCCTGATGAACAAGGGGTCTTCAATATGAGAAAGGGTTTAGATTATATCTCTACTCATGAGATCACAGAGAAACATCTTCATGAATTGTATGAGATCTTATCCATGAACTGTCTCAGTGATGAACAGAAACTAGAGGAAGGATATTATCGAAAGAAAGAAGTTGAAATCCTAGATCGATATGGACAAGTCAGCGATCGAGGCGTAGAAGCACTTTATCTAGAACCTTGGATGAAGGAATTTATCGAGTTTATCCAAATCAATATGAGCTCCTTGAATCCATTGACCTATTTGATGCCTCATCTTATCCATTACTATATGATCCTACTTCATCCTTATTATGACTTTAATGGGAGAATGGGAAGGATCTTGGCTGTATGGTATATCTTGAAGTGTCCTTATATAAAGGATAAGATGCCTATCTTTTCTGAAGCCATTAACTATAATTCCAAAACGAAAGCTTTGTATTATAAGGCCATCGAGAACAGTAGGGAAGATGAGAATGATCTTACGTTTTTCTTTGAGACGATGTTTGTCTTAGGACAGACCTTTATCACGGTCTATCTTAAATTAGATGAGATCGAGACCCAATCACGAAGAAGAGCTAAACCTTTGACTCAAAATGAGATCAATACTTTAAAATCTATCCTTTTATATATTAAAGACAAGACCTTCTTTACTTGGGAAGATGTATCCTTTGTGGATAAACAACAATTCTCTAAACAATACTACTTAAGATTACTGAACTCTATGACAGAGAAAGAAGTGCTTACTAAAACAATGAGTGGAAAAACAGCACAATATCAACTTCATTGAGTAGTGATCTTAATTTAGAAATTCTGTTGACATACATAGAATACCGAGGTATATTATACCTAGGAGACCGATGTATATGGACAAAAACTATATTGGAGGAAGTTCTTACTTACTAGTTCTGAGTTTAATCAATCGTAAAGATATGTATGGGTATGAAATCATAAAGGAACTTGAACTTCTTTCTGATGATGCTTTTAAATTTAAAGAAGGGACTTTATATCCGATCCTACATAAATTTGAAAACTCAGGTTGGATAGAATCCTATTCTAAATTTTCGGATAGCGGTAAAGAACGCAAGTACTATCACATCACCAAAACTGGCATACAGCAATTGGTGCAAGAACAAGAACAATGGGATCTTTTTAAAGATTCTGTGATGAAAGTACTCAACGGAAACCGCTATGTCCTCGATTAAGGAAAACTATCTCAAGCAGATATTAAATGAGATCCATTTTCCTTTTGATCGGCCTCTCATTAGAAAAGAACTTGTAGAACATTTGGATGAATCCATCGAATACTATACTGGATCAACTGTTTCTCTAGAAGAAGCAGAAAGCTTAGCGATCCATGATTTTGGGGAACCAAAAGAAATCGGCAAACTATTAAATAAAGTTCATAAACCTTTCTTAGGTTGGATATGGATCTTATCAAAATATGGATTGGTTGTCATTATGATTTTAACAGTCATTGCTTCTACTCCTCGTTTCTTTGAAGCTTTGGAACAAGCGCAAGAAAGTGCACCTCCAACTGAAGCAACAGAGATTATTTTACAAGCATTGTCATATGGCACCTCGGAGGTAGTCGTTGATAAAATTGTAGATCAAAGATTTGAGCTTAAAGATGGAGATCTCGTTTTTGAACGAATGATCATTCTTAAAGAGGGAGTCTTGATTCTAATGGTTCAGCAAGTTGATCATTTTGATCCATTTGGCATTAAGAAGACCATCTATCCTTTACAAAGACAAGCTTGTCTTCAATTAGGTGGAGTTGATTATCATTTTGAAGCAGAGCAAACAAGCAACTATAAAGGGTTCATTGTTTTGATCGCAAAAGATATTCCAACAGTTTCAAATGAATACTCCATAGTGTTTAATGGTTATTCTGAGAATTTTAAATTAGAAGTGGTAGTTGATCTCCCATGAAAAAACGAGTTAGACACATTGTTGCTTATATTGTTGGGATACTCATTTTGATTTCATATTTATTTTATTTCAATGGATACAGATTGTCCGCTGAATCACTCAATTCCGATTTAGATAAAAGTCTTCACTATAAACCTTCTATCATTGTTCACCGTGAATCCATAGGAGGTAGAACCCTTATTGTTTCACAAAGTAATAATTGGTTGATCTGTCGTTCATATAAAAGCACATTATCATTTTTGTGGAAGGATGAAGGTTTAACACTAGGACCAATCGACTTAGACATGGAACTTAAGGATAAGAAATACAGTGAAGTTATGGATGAACTTGTCCAGTCCTGTAGTTGGTTAGCAGAGGAAACTGTCATTATGGATAAAACATATAGAATACTGGATCGTAATAAGACACAGTTTATTGAAGGTGAACAAAGTGTTCAGATGAATCTGACACAAGAAGATAGAAGGACAGTCGTTAGAGATGGGAGTTTCTTTATCGATCAATCGTTTTCCAACAATGATCTAACCATTCACTTCTTTTATACAAAGACCGGGATCGCTAAGTCAATCGAGTTTGAGTTTGATGAAAGTGTCTTGGAAGAATCTATCATATCAGCATTTAATTATACAACCAGTAATCAGCTTGATGATTGGACCTTCTCGAGACTAACCATCACAAAAGCTTTAGAGAATTACAAATCTAGTGGACTTTGGGATACAAAAGATGGGTCTGTTGTTATATCGTCCACAACAGGAAAGATCAGTATTGATTTTATTGAGTAATTGAGATCATAAATTGGGTATCTCAGAAAGAAGAAGATATGAAAAAAACAGTATTAATGATAAGTATACTAATAATGTCAATTATGACACTTGGTGGATGTAGTTCATCTAACATAACCAATCAACGTTTAAAACAAGACATCTTAGACATCAAAGAACTTGCCTTGATTAGTAGTGTTAAAGAGATGAGCATTATCACTAAAACCGAAAGTGATACATCACTCGAATATAAATTGAGCACTACGCTAGAATCTTATAATTACAGTGCGACAGCGGATATTACTCTTCACTATTTGAAAAATGCTGGAGTTTGGGACTTATCTGATCATCAAGTGGATATCGTTAGTATAAGTGCAAAGAACGACCCATCAGTATCAGTAGCTGTTACAAAAATTATTGCTAATGTAAGCAATGAACTTCTTAACCATCCTAATTTGCTTGGGGTTAATCAAACATATATCTTACTTTCCTCGACAGGTTCTAAAGAATCTGGTCTGATGAGTTTGGTGATAGGGGAAGTATTTGAAGATGACTACATGACAATCGATGTCAAATATATGGTAGATGCAGTGTATGATTTCCAAACAGGTTGGAACTTTACACTAACAGATTGGGTTTATACGGAAAATGTGAGGTGGTCAGGTACTTACGATCTCACATGGACACGATTTGAACCACAATTTCCTGGCTTATCAACTAACTTATACTTTTCGGTCGGTGATAAAATTCAAGATATATATATAAGCGGTGAATTGATACGTGTAATACGTATGGATAAAACGGAAATCATTAGTAATACACTTCGTGTACAATATCACTTTAAAGGAAAGGATTATGACTTGATTCCAACCGTTGACAATTCACCAACAACTAGTTTGACTATTGTCTTTGACAACAATCCAAATGAGTCTTTTATGATTTTCAATTATTATACCCGCCCCCGCGACTACACAGATCCTAACTACCGACCTTTTGATTGTTATGCGCCTCATGAGATGTATGGTACTTTAGTACATCGATAATAAAAGGTACATGACTAAAATCCTAGTAGATTATGGTTTTAAAGTAACAACCATCTAACCATCAGAGAGTTGTGGTTTCGAGATTATTATTAACATCTCAGAAAGAGAAAGATATGAGGAAAATACTTCTTATTGTAAGTTTAATGATGATTGCTTTGAGTTTAAATGCTTGTAAGTCTTCTGCGATTAGTAATCAACAATTAATTACTGATATATTATTAATCCCTAAACTATATCCAATGGATGAAATTAAAGATTTTTCAATCATTGAAAAAACTGAAACTGATTCTGAAATTAGTTATAAAATAAGTGCCACGTTAATTTCGGAGCACATGGAAATAACGACTGATATTTCCATGAAATATATATTTTTCGAAAATAAGTGGAAAATGAATCATAGTTCGGTAAATATTGTAAATATTCTTGCTTTTGATCTACCAAGCATTGATAAAGCGGTAGAGTCAATTCCCGATTATTTTTATTTAGTTTCTCATACGCTAAGTCTCTACTATCTACATGGACCAGTTACTCTAGATTCAATGGAAGATGATTTGGCTCATGGGAAAGCTATTCTTAACATACGCAGTGGTTTTACAGATGAATATTTTATGAGCCAAATAGAGTTTAGAATTGAAGCGATTTATGATTATGAAGATGGGTGGGAATATCGTCTTGTAGATTATTCTTCAATAGAGACAATGAAATGGGATGGAACATACAAAATTTTGTGGACTGAAAAAGAGCCTTCAGGAATGATTCCTAAAAATCCTTATTTTGAGGTAGGAAATGAAATTCAAAACATTATGATTAGTGGGTTTAAGAGTCGACAAACACGGATGGATGGAACTGAAGAGATTACTAATACGATTGAAGTGAAAATTGAGATCAATGATACTAAATATAATCTCCAGGGTTATTCATATGAAACTAACTGGCATACCAATGAATTCGTGTTTAAATTTGAAGAGGGATATGGAGGAGAAATATCATTACGATACAAACCTAAATATGACACTTTACCAACCAGATTTATTGCTTATTCAGATGCAATATTTGGTGAACTGATTTCAAAATCAACTCAATGATTCGTAAAATAGCTATGTTTTGAATATGAAGTATCTTAATCAACAGTGATAAACTACAAGATATACTTACTCTTTATCAATATAGATAGGATTATAAGTTGTCCAGAAAGAAAATTTTTGCGGAAAATTATTATTAATTATATAGGCTTACTACTATTCGTTGTTTTATTGAGTGCTTGTAGTAGCGGAATCAGTAATAAATGTCTTGAAGAAGATATCTTAACTTTACCTTGCGTTTACATAATCAATGAAGTCATTGATGTAGTGATTATCGAAAAAACAGAAAACTCCACTCACATTGACTATAAACTCAATACGACCTTGAATGCCTACGAATGTACGATTACAGCAGATATTACATTGCACTATACCTTATTTGGATGGTGTATTGACGAAGTTACCCTAATCAAAAACTAAATTTCATATAAGTATGTTCTGCTTAATTAACGAGAATCATGTTGAAGTAAGAAAAGACGACGAACTGTTGTCTTTTCTTTTATAATAGACCTATGAAGATAAAAGAACTCATCGTTGTGGAAGGAATCCATGACCTTAATAAACTAAAGACAGTGATCGATGCAGAGATCATTATCACGCATGGACTTCATCTATCAGATGATGTCTTATTGACTATTAAAGAAAATGTCATGACTAGAGGGGTCATCGTTTTTACTGATCCTGATACACCAGGAGATCTTATTCGACAAAAGATCAGTGAAGCTTGTCCAGAAGTAAAGCATGCCCATCTTAAAAGTAAAGACGCTCGACATAAACGAAAAGTAGGTATTGAGCATGCCTCCTCTGATTCTATCCTACAAGCACTATCCAATTTATATACGCTCAGTGACGCAAAAAGTGATCTTACTTATGGGGATTTGTATGAGCTAGGACTAAGCGGTCATCCTCGCTCTCAAGAGCTTAGAAATCAAATTGCGGAAGTCTATCATCTTAGTGATGTGAACACAAAGAAGCTCTATGCGAGATTATGTGCCTTAGGGATACAAAAAGCTCAACTTACACAAGAAGTTCAACTTAAAAAGATTGACTAAACAGAGCCCTTTAACTATACTTAAAGCGTATTCAAATTAACCAACGCATAATCCCTCTAATATGGAGAGGGAGTCTCTACAGGGTTACCGTAAACGACCCTACTACTATGGTTAGAAAAGCGATCAAGGCTGACATTCTCTTTATGAATGTCGATTGAGTCGGTTTCTCCCGACTTTTTTTATTTGCGGGGTTAGTTCTATACAGAAAGAAAAAGGAGAAAGAAATGGAAAAGTTTTTCAAGCTTAAGTTTTACGGTACAAATGTTCGCACCGAAGTCGTAGCTGGTTTTACAACCTTCTTCACAATGGCTTACATTCTTATCGTCAACCCGAACATCTTAGGAAATACGGGATTGGATAAAGGAGCCTTATTCTTGGCTACTGTCTTCGCATCAGCGATCGGGACCTTGGTTATGGGCTTATTCGCCAATGTACCTTATGCCTTGGCGCCGGGGATGGGCCTCAATGCCTTCTTTACATTCGTTGTCGTATTTGGTTTAGGTTTTACCCCTTATGAAGCATTAGGAATGGTCTTCATCTGTGGTATCATCAATATCTTGATTACAGTTACTCGTATTCGTAAACACATCGTTAAGTCTATTCCTTTATCACTACAACACGCTATTGGTGGTGGTATTGGTTTATTCATCGCTTTCATTGGTTTGAATGATGCCAGAATGTTGTTATTGGCTCCGTTCAATGAATACGGAACAGGTTATACTGAACTCTTAGCGTTCAAAACTGCACCTCAAGTATTATTCATCATCGGTTTGGTTCTATGTGTTGTCTTAATGGCTAAAAAAGTAAAAGGCGCGATGTTGATCGCCATCATCTTGACCACGCTTATTGGGATCCCTATGGGCGTTGTCAATATCAGTGGAGCCAGTGTCAATCCTACAGCCATCGGCGATGCTTTCGCTGCTTTAGGAAATGTCTTTGGGAAAGCTGTTACTGATGGTTTACCTTCACTATTCTCAAATGCTTCTCGTTTACCAGTCGTATTAACGACCATCTTTGCTTTCTCACTGTCTGATACCTTTGATACCATCGGGACCTTTATTGGAACTGGTCGTCGTTCAGGCATCTTCAGTAAGGAAGATGAATACGCTTTAGAAAACGGTAAAGGATTCTCTAGCCGTATGGACAAAGCTTTGTTTGCGGATTCTATCGCAACTTCAGTTGGGGCCATCTTAGGGACTTCCAATACAACGACTTATATTGAATCTGCTGCTGGGATCGAAGAAGGCGGACGTACAGGCTTAACAGCTGTTGTCGTTGCGGTCTTATTCTTAGTCTCTATTGTTGCTGCTCCGTTTGTAGGTATGGTTCCTGCTCAAGCAACTGGACCGATCTTGGTCATCGTTGGTATCTTGATGGCTTCATCTTTCGCAGACATCAACTGGTCTGATTTCTCAGAAGCAGTTCCTGCCTTCTTTGCGGCAAGTATGATGGCTTTCTCTTACAACATCACGGTTGGGATCGCCTGGGCCTTTATCTCTTATACCTTGATTAAGATCGTTACTGGTAAGTTTAAAGAAGTTCATCCAATCCTATTGGTTGCGACCATCTTATTCTTAGCGAACTTCGTCTTGGCTGCCATCTAAGTTCACTTAATCTTCATCTAAACGGTAACTCTGCTTACCGTTTTTTTATGGCTTAGATGGTATAATAAATGTGCTTATGACCAAAAACATCAGTACACACAAAGAGACGTCTCGTCTACTTCAAGAAAATAAGCTTCACGCCAAGAAGAAATACGGCCAGAATTTTATCATAGATAGCTCAGTGGTTGAAAAGATCGCTCGTTTAAGCAACTCAAAAGATGAGATCGTAATAGAAGTAGGCCCAGGATTAGGGGCCTTGACCCAGCAATTGGCTCTGGTAGCGCGTAAGGTAGTTGCCTATGAGATAGATAGCGATTGTGTTAAAGTGCTCTGTGAGAGCTTTAAAGAGACCAATGTTGAGATCATTCAACAGGATTTCTTAACTGTAGATTCAGATATGATCATAAAAACAGGGGCGAAGGTTCTAGTAGGCAACTTACCTTACTACATCACTACGCCCATTCTTTTTCATGTTTTAGAAGATCTTCCTTCGATAAGATCCATTACGATCATGGTTCAAAAGGAGGTCGCTGATCGATTCAGTGCCTTGCCTTCCACCAAAGACTACAATGCCTTATCGGTCATCATTCAAACCTTATGTGAAGTAAAGACCATCATGAAGGTTAAACCTCATGTCTTCTTTCCTCAACCTACGATAGATTCTTCTGTAGTTCAGTTGATTAGAAAAGATCTCACTCAAGATATGGCTCCTTTCTTTGAATTTGTGAAGCTTGCGTTTACTCAACGTCGTAAGACCTTGACCAATAATCTTAAATCGATCCCTAATATCCAAGAACATCTACTGGCCTGTGGTCATAGGATCGACATCAGGGCTGAAGCCATCAGTCCTCAAGCGTGGTATACGCTCTATACGAGGATCTATGAAAATTAAAGCATACGCAAAAATAAATGTGGGACTCGATGTGGTCTCAAAACGAGATGATGGCTATCATGAGCTTAGTATGGTGATGCTTCCGATAGAGCTCTATGACCTCATCGATATTGAGCCTGCCTTAGAGGCAAGCTTTAGATGTACACCGCCTTATCGTATTCGTCCTGAAAAGAATACCTTACTTAAGGCGATTGAAGTATGTCGAGAAGCCCATCCTTTTGAGACTCAGTTCAGGATCCATCTTCATAAGACGATCCCTTCTCAAGCAGGTCTAGGAGGTGGGAGTTCAGATGCGGCTGCCATCATCAATTATCTCGATGATTACTTTAAATGGAACTTATGCGATGAAGAAAAAATAAGCTTGGCCGTAAAAGTAGGCGCAGATGTCCCGTTTTGTCTGTTTAATAAGCCTGCCATCGTGAGTGGGATAGGCGAGAAGCTACACTTCTTTACGATGAAGAAGCCTTTGAATCTAGTGTTGATCCAGCCTCATAAAGGGGTCTCTACGAAGCTTGCGTTTAAAGATTTAGATATTCCCAACTTGGTTCATCCTAAGATAAGTGATATCGCACTGGCCTTAAAAGAAGGCAATGAGTTAGCTTTGTATGAAAGTATGGGCAATAGTTTAGAAGATAAGGCCATCAGTTTAGTTCCTGAGATAGAATTGATCAAAAAAGAACTCTTAGATTATGGTTTAGAATTTTCGATGATGACAGGAAGTGGATCAGTGGTCATGGGCTTTAGTCAAGATGAAGGACTGCTTCATAGAGCCACAAAAGACTTAAAATCTCATTATCGTTTCGTTAGATTAACGAAAGTTCTAGATTAACTTTATTAAAGCCTAGATTTTGAGTAAAATAGAGTAAAGGGGTCAAACATGAGAAATGCGATCGTATTAGCAGCCGGTAAAGGCACCCGAATGAAATCATCTCTTCCTAAGGTCATGCATAAGATCTTAGGGCAACCGATGATTGGGCATGTCATAACCCATTTAAACGAAGTCCATACGGATAAAAACATCATGGTTGTAGGTCATGGGGCAGAAATGATCCAAGACTATCTAAAAGATCAAGTTTCTTTTGCCTTACAACTTGAACAAAAAGGCACAGGTCATGCGGTCTTGCAAGCTATTGATCAATTGGATCCTACTGGGGATACGATTCTTTTGTATGGAGATTGTCCTTGTGTTCAAAGTGAAACCATCGAATGGTTGTTTGAATCCAATCAAGATTATGATCTTACTGTACTTACTGCTTTCTTCTTTGATCCTGCTAAATATGGCAGAATCGTAAGAGATAAGAAACAAAGGGTCAAAAAGATCGTAGAGTATAAGGATTGTTCAAAAAACGAGCTCAACATCAAAGAAGTCAATAC
The DNA here is from genome assembly GCA_013334325.1 of Erysipelotrichaceae bacterium. Lineage (GTDB taxonomy): Bacteria > Bacillota_I > Bacilli_A > Erysipelotrichales > Erysipelotrichaceae > UBA2212. The sequence continues at coordinate 19,839 of JAAXXT010000022.1, forward strand.
AGGGATCTATTGTTTCAAAAACGAGATGTTGATCAAACACATCAAAGAGATCACCAACAATAACGCTCAAAACGAATACTATATTACGGATCTTGTTGAGATATTCATCAACAATGGCTTAAAAGTTCAAGCCATCTCCGTAAAAGACAATGATGAAGTCATGGGAGTCAATGATCGACTCGATCTATTAAACGCTCAACGTTGGATCCAAAAAAAGATCAATAATGCGTGGCTTGATAAAGGTGTGACTTTCATTAATCCCTTAGGGACCTATATCTCGCTTCAAACGACTTTCGATGAAGATGTCGTCTTATATCCTAATATTTATCTAGAAGGTAAAAACCATATCGGAAGAGGAACCACCATCTTACCTGGATCCTTCCTCATCAATTCTAAGATCGGCGAAGATGTAACTGTCGATGCCTCAAGGATCACAGACAGTGTGGTAGGTAATAAGGTCAATATAGGACCTTACGCTCACTTAAGAGGTCATACTGAGATATCTGATGGGAATCGTATAGGGAACTTCGTTGAGATGAAGAATGCGAAACTAGGAAAGAATACAAGATGTGCTCATTTGACTTATCTAGGAGACACAGAAGTAGGTGAAGACGTCAACTTCGGTTGTGGCGTAGTTACGGTCAACTATGATGGGAAACATAAATTTAAGACTAAGATTGGTGATCATGCCTTCATTGGATCCAATGTGAATCTGATCGCACCGATAGAAGTCGGTAAGAATGCGGTCATTGCGGCTGGATCTACCGTTGATAAGGATGTGCCTGAGAATGATTTGGCCATTGCCCGTCAACGTCAAGAGAATAAACCCGGTTTAGGGTTGAAATACATTCAAAAGAAATAAGGGGAACACCATGAACGACACCATTGTATTCGCATTATCTTCCAGTGTAGAGCTCGCCGATGAGATCTGCGTCCATTTAGGCATTAAACGAGGCAAGTGTTCAGTGAAGCACTTCGCGGATGGGGAAATCATCGTTGAACCCGATGAGACCGTTCGTGGACGACATGTCTTCTTGATCCAATCGACTTGTGCTCCTGTCTCAGAAACCTTGATGGAAGTCTTGGTTGCCTTAGATGCCTTAAAAAGAGCTTCAGCTGAATACATTACAGTAGTCATGCCTTATTATGGCTACGCTAGACAAGATCGTAAGGCAAGACCACGTCAGCCTATTACCGCAAAATTAGTAGCTGATCTTCTACAGGTCGCAGGGGCTGATCGTATCATCACCTTAGATCTTCATGCGCCTCAGATCCAAGGCTTCTTCAATGTCCCTATCGATGATCTGACATGTGTCGCCATGATCGGACAGTATTTTAGAGCCAAAAAATTCAAAGAAGAAGTCGTTATCGTATCTCCTGATCATGGGGGAGCGACCAGAGCTCGTAACTTAGCTGAATACATCGACAACAGCACCATCGCCATCATCGATAAACGTCGTACTCAACCTAATGTCGCAGAAGCCCTCAATCTTATTGGGGACGTCAATGGGAAGATCGCCATCATCATCGATGACATCGTCGATACAGGTGGATCCTTAATGGGTGGTGTCGATATGTTGTATAAGAATGGCGCTAAAGAAGTATATTGTGCCTGTAGTCATGGGATCTTATCCGGTAATGCAGTCCAAAGAATCCACGATTCTAAGATCAAAGAATTGGTTATTACCAATTCCATCCCTATGAATGACGCAAAACGAGCTGAACCTAAGATCAAACAGATCTCTATCGCCTATATGTTGGCGAAAACCATCCAAGCCATTCAACACCATACCTCTGTTTCAGAGATCTATAATCTCTTTAACGATAAATAAGATGACACAATACATCGGGATGGTCGCAGCGGTATTGACCAGTGCTTCTTTTATCCCACAAGCAATTCAAGTCATCAAAACGAAGGATACTTCAGGCATATCCTTAAGTATGTATTCTATGTTTGTCTTAGGGGTTGCCTTATGGACAGTCCATGGGTTCATCATCAATGACCTCGCGGTCATCTTCGCCAACATAGTCACATTTTTCTTTGCCTCCATCGTCTTAGGCTATAAAATCAAATACAAGTAAAAGAGCGAAAGCTCTTTTTTATATCCAAAAGATTGGACAGATCTTAAATGGGCTTAGGTGATTCTAGTTTATTCCGTTATAATGAGACTAGGTGAACCTATGACCCAAAACCATAAGACAGTTATACTAGAAAAACAAGCTCGTCAAAGCATCTTGATGGGGCTTTTAAAAGATCGATCTACGATCACGGAAACCAACTTTGTCTCGCTTAATGTTTTTCTCAATACGCTTATAAAAGATGAGAAAAACGAAGACTGGTTTAAATGTGTCGCACTTTTAGAGAAAGAAGCGAATAAGTTTGGAGTATTAAAAACCATCCTAAGTTTTCCTATTACCTCTGAATCTTTATTAGAATTCATTCAGTTGATGGCGGATGAAGGCTGGACCCTTGATCAATTACCAACTCGTAATAAGAAAGAAGAAGAACTTAAAAAAGTACTCAGCTTGATTCTTTCTCAAGAAGGATTCGATCGTCGATTTAGACAATGGGAAAATGCCTCAAAATTAGATATGAGTCAAATGGAACTCACGGATAATTTCTATACCTATCCGATCTACAAAAGAATCAAGTCTTGGGAAAAACAAGATCTAAAGATCAATACCTTCTCAAATAAGAAAGCACAAGTAAAAGCTTACTATGCGAATAATCCACGATCTGAAGCTCAAGCCTGTGTCCAAATGATCCTAGAAGATGAGATGGCTTATGAGGATCAGGTCATTGTATGTATGGATACAAATCAACAAAGCCAAGTAGAAAGTTTCTTACTGAAGTATAAAGTCCCTTATTTTAGAGTCAATGAACATAAAACGAATGCGTCGTTTAGATTGATCCAAGATCTCATCATCCTTAGACAAGATCCTTCCAATAAGAATTTAATCAATTTGATTCAAAATGATTTGGTGGATACACAAGATCGATTAAGTTTGATGGATTATTTGAGAACCTTTAAGTTCGAAGTCTCTGAAGTTTTGAATCCACTTAATCATGTAGAACAGGCTTTTAAGAATTCAAACGTGAAAGAACTTTTAGGTGGGGAGAAGAGCACTGGAAAGTTTGAGCGTCTAGAGAAAAAAGCTGAACGTGGTCTAAGTACAATCAGAAAACAATTGATCCAATTGATGAGCTTAGAACCTAAGCACTATGAAACCTTCATCTCAGGTCTCTTTGATTTGTTTATTGGATTCTTTAAAAACTTTAGTGATGAAGAAGTAGAAAGCATCAATAAGATCAAACAAACCTTAGAAGCTGCTCATCCTAGTTTTAAGTCGATGAAGGATCCTTATCCTCATCTCTTGTTTGCCTTATCTAAATTGACTTTATCGAATATACAATCTGGTGGAGTCATATTGAGCGATCTCAAACATGCCTTCATTCCCAATAAAAAACGAGTGTTTATTTTAGGATGTACCCAAGAATTCTATCCTCAAAACCCAGTCAATGTGGGCCTCTTTGATGATGACTATCGATTAAGCATCATCAACGATTCAAAAGAACGCTATGATTATCATAATAATAGTTTGATCAAACTCAGAGACTCCTTTGAGGAGGTCATTTACTCCTATGCTTTAGGAAGTTTAGATGGGAAGAAAAAAGAAGTCCCCAATGAATTAAATACTTACTTCAATCAAGATACAGGCATCGCTCAACGATGGAAACTCATCGAGAAAGATAAGCTTGAGACAGAAAAAGCCATTCGTTTATCAAAACCAAGTTCCGAAGCGATTTTCTTTAGTAAACAAGAACTCTATGGCAGTGTAAGCTCCCTTGAGAAATTCTTTCATTGTCCTTATCAGTATTTCTTGACCACTGGTATAGGGTTACGGAGTGCTGAACGTTATACGATTGATTCTGCCGTATTAGGAACGCTTTATCACTATGCCTTGGAAAAAGGTATAGAGAAAGATCAAAAGGATTACGCTAAGAATATGTTTCTTAATGAAGCCGTTATCGTTGATCCTTTGTTTGAAGATCTAAAGGCACTTTACCCTAAACAAAGCCATGAGATCGATCTTATGAGAAATAGAGCGATAAATCTCATTCGTTTAAGTTTGGAATTCTTAAAAGACAGAGAAGAGAACTCAGTCTTTACTCCACATGAAGTCGAAAAGAATTTTAATCAGATCATCGAAACAGGTAGAGACATCAAGCTTCATCTTAATGGCTTTATCGATCGTATCGATACGACCAATGATGGCTTTATGATCATCGACTATAAGAGCTCCACGAAGAAGATGAGCGAAGCCAATGTGATGATTGGGCTTCAACTTCAATTGGCGACATATATGTGGATGTGTGATCAATATCTTCAACTAGGATTACCATATGGGGCGTATTATTTTAGTTTTGGTCAAGAAAACATCAAGATGACGGCCTTAGGCTATGATTTAAGAGCCAAAGAGATCTTGGATAAGGTTGATATGGAATCTGCTTGGTTTAAAGGACGTCGTTTATGCGGATGGACCACAGCTCCGATCACTAAGATCCCTGGTGAAAAGAAAGCTAAAGTGGATTCCAGCGATTATCAAAAAATAGATGCTTCTGCGAATCATATCGTAGGATGGTCACCCAAAGCCAATGGAGATTATTCCATAAAGGATTACTATGATCCATCCAAGATCTACGAACACCTAGAAGATCTCTATGGGTCCATGATCGATGATTTATCTCAAGCGAAAATAGAAAAACGTAATCTAGGTTCCTCTTGTCAGTACTGTGACTATAAACATTTCTGTCAGTTTAAAGGAAAGATACAAAAAGCACCGAAAGTGACCAAAGAGAATGCGGTCTTGAGGATGGAAAAATGACAAACATCGAAAAAATGAATCCATACCTTAAGGCTCAAGCCATAAGAAATCACAATGTATTGGTGAGTGCTTCAGCTGGGGCAGGCAAAACCACCAATCTTATCGAAAGATTATTATTAAGGATCCAAAACGATAGGATCCCTGTGACCCAGATCATTGCGGTCACTTTTGCGAAAGATGCGGCAGCTGAACTCAAAGAAAAACTAGAAAAGAGATTAAGTGATCTTTATCATAAGACAAAAGATGAATTCATTTATGAACAGTTAAGTCTATTGCCTCAGGCACAGATCACTACGATCCATTCCTTCTGTTTGGATATGGTTCGTAGTTATTCCTATGTCTTGGGATTAGATCCAGCGTGTGCTGAAAACATCCTAGATGAAACCATGAAATCGGAGATGATGGAGCTAGCGTTTGGGGAAGCACTAGCTCATTATCCACAGACCCATACAAAAGGTCTAGAAGAACTGTTGGCTCATTTCTCTTCAAGACCTGAATCTACAGAGAGTTTAAAAACAAGTGTTTACAGCCTTTCTGATAAATTGAAAACACTCAATGATCCAAAAGCCTGGATCGATAAATCACTTCAAGCGCTCAAGACAAAAAAGAGCGATGAGTTGAGTGCAGAGTTGAAGTCGTGGTTACATGTGTATTATCGATGGGCTATCGATGATCTTCTTTTCCTATGTGAAAGCAATCTTTTAAGGATGTCTGAAGAGAAAGCTTACTACGCTCTATGTGAAGAAGCAGATCAAATGTTGGTCGATGGGATACAATTTGGATTAACAGATTTAATAGAGGCATTAAAAGTTCTTTTACTTGAGATGAATGATTTCAACTATACCAAGTTTAGAAACAGTGTTCTTCAGCTCCCTAAGAATGGGTTTAGTTCTTTACCTAAAGCACAAAACCATCCAGAATACGATAAGTCCATGAAGAAAATGGTGGGAGCTTATCGAGAAATATTGAGTACTTTGTTTGAAGAAGAAGATTGGTTCAAGGATCATGAAGAGCTGTATCTAAGATCAGAAAGCTTGGCTAAACTTACTTTAGACTTTATGGATGCTTATCAAAAACTAAAAGAAAAAGAGAAAGTCATCGATTTTGATGACATGGAACACTTTGCCTTGGATATCTTAAGAAACAAAAACTTTGAAGTTGCTTTAGATTATCAAAAGAAATACATCGATATCCTAGTCGATGAATATCAAGATACCAACGCCATACAAGATTCGATCATTTCATTGATCGCAAGAGAAGACAATGTGTTTAGAGTTGGGGATGTGAAACAATCCATCTATCGTTTTAGAAACGCTCAACCTGAACTTATGGCAGGAAGAAAGAAAGTCCAAGATGATCAAAATGAAGTCTTGTTTTATGACAAGAACTTTAGATCATCTTTACCTATCGTAGAATTCAACAACCTCTTGTTTAAACGCTTGATGAATCAAGATCATCTTAAGGCATCTTATGATGATTTGGATTGGGTAAGCATAGGCAGAAAAGAACAAGAACCCAAAGTGGGTGATGGGGTAGAGTTTCATTTATTAATTGATAATGAACCTGAAGTCTTAGAGATCAAAGAAGATGAGAATGTCTCATTGAATTCTAGTGAAGAAGTATCTGAAGATAATACCTCTGATGATGAGGTCGATAATGGGCTAGATGAGAAAATAATCGAGCTTCATCCAGAAGATCTCAATGGGGCTCAATCTAAAGCCATCTACATCGCAAATCTAATTCAAGATTTAAGAAAGAATTCTGATTTTAAGAAGTACTCTGATTATACGATCTTAGTAAGAACCAATGGGATAAAAGCTATTCTTAAAGAGATCTTCGATCAAGCCAATATTCCAAACAGTATCAGTGTAAAGACGGGCTTCTTTAGTTCAGATGCGGTCCAAGATGTCTTGTTGGTGATAAAGTTCATCATCGATCCTCATGATTCGATCAACTTCATTGGTTTATGTTTATCCGATTTCGTACAGATGACAGAGGAACATGTCGCTAATCTAAAGCTGCACAAAGATAGAATCACTAATTTCTATGAGGCTTTAGAAACAGCTTTCCCAAGTAAATATGCTCTTTTAAAGAAGTTTAGAGAGGATGTATCTGGAAAGAACCTTGTGGAGATCTTTAGAGCGATCTATGGGTTCAATCACTATTATGATGAACATTGTACAAAACAACAAAGAGCGAATCTAGATCTTTTGTTTGAGAAAGCTCAAGTGTTCGCGAAAGATAATCTTGCCTTGGCTGAATTCTTGACCTTGATCAAAAACATCAAAGATGAAGAAAGCAGTGAAGCTATCCCTTATACAAAGAAGGATGATGTGGTCAAAGTGATGACCATCCATCAATCTAAAGGTCTACAGTTTCCTGTGGTCATCTATTGGTCTGCAGACAAAGCCAAAACAAAAGATAAAGACAATGAAGTATTGTTGGATTCAGACTTAGGCTTCGCTTTAAAAACGGTCAAGCTTCCTAAACGTTATACTCGTAAGAGTCCATACAGGATCGCAATGGAAATGAAAGCGATCCAAGATGATGTGGAAGAACAAGTACGTTTACTATATGTCGCTTTGACACGTGCAGAGAGTCGTTTGATCATCGTAGATAAGAAATCTACAGCTCATTATCCAGCCTTAAACTACACCAGTATCTTAAATGCCTTAGGTCCGACCAATTGGATCCTTTTAGCGCTCAAAGAAAATGAAGGTTATAAACACATCGAAGTGCCTTCTCCTACGACTTTGACTCAAATCAATCCTGAAATCGTAGAACCTCAGACCTTGGTGATTACCGAAAAAGCAGGATCAACTATCGAATTCAAGACCCCATCTTCAACCCACACGAAGTTTACTCATTTCAAGTTGAACTTCAATACCAACATCGGCTCTAATCATGGGACCTTGATCCATGAGCTCTTTGAGAAATTACCTCATCAAGGGGTTACTGAATTTATGGTCAAAGAGCTTCAATCCGATATTTCGGATTCTGATCTCTCGGCGGTCATGCATTTCTATGAGAATGAGATCTATACTAAGCTATCTCAAGGTGAGATCCATCATGAATATCCTTTCTATGCCTTGATCGATAACGAAGTGCTTCATGGATATATGGATATGGTTTCCTTTACCGATGAAGCTACTTATCTCGTCGACTATAAAACAGATCGAGTAGATTCTTCAGAGACCCTATTAGAACTATATTCTGATCAACTCTTGGCTTACACAAAAGTCCTTCAACAGCTGCGTCCTGATAAAGCTGTCAAAACTTATCTATATTCTTTGGCTTTAAAATCCTTTATTCCAGTTATCTAAAACAAGTAAGCGCTTTAAGATGATGTTTAGGCCTGAGCACTTGAGAAGTGGGGTCTTCTCAAGTATAATGAGAACAATTATGCCCCTAAAGTCAAAAACAAACACAGGCAAAATAGCTTTACTGACATCCTCCCTTTTATGGGGGATTTCTTTTGTGGCGGTCCAAGAAGCGCTTAATCGAGGATGGACCCCATTTATTTTGATGGGTTTTAGAGGACTGTTGGCGTCGATCGCATTAGGATTCATTGCGTTTAGACGACCATTCTGGAGAAACAAAGGTTTATTAGGATATAGCTTTATTGCGGGGATCATCTTGTTTATTGGCTTTATCTTTCAAACCTATGGACAGATCTTCTCGACCGTATCCAATGCGTCGTTTATTACCGTTCAATATGTCGTGTTTATACCTTTACTGATGTGGAGAAGACGAAAGATCACGACCTCAGTTATCTTCGGTGTTGGATTAGCGATGATAGGGACAGGGTTTTTAACTCTATCTGAAAGCTTTGCCTTTCATATCGGAGATGTCTTATTGATTTCTTGTGCACTTGTCTTTGCGTTACATATCATGGTCATTGAGAAAGTAGCCAAGTATAACGATGTGATGGCTGCGACCTTCATCCAAGTCTTTACGATCAGTGTCCTTGGTTTCTTAGTTTCTTTATTTACTCAACCTGTGATCCCAAGCGATGGGTGGATCTATGTGATCTATGCGGGTATAGTCTCCAGCGGGATTGCCTTTCTTTTTCAAGTCTATGGGCAGAAACATGTGGATTCTACCTTATCTGGGATCATCTTATCTTTTGAAGCACTCTTTGGAGCCTTAGGTGCCATCTTTATTCTTCATGAGCCTTTTACTCAAAATACTCTGATTGGGGGCTTTTTAATGATGAGTGCTGTTTTTATGGTTGAACTTGGTCCTAAGTTAGGAGTAAGATTAAAAAGAGGTAACTATGACTGAACTGACTTTTTTAACTGAGATTAACGATGAAAGAAAAGGCAATCATTTGTGTGCTTTCAACGGCTTTCTCGAAGACTATCTAGAAACCATCGAAGGGAGTCCTCTAAGAGAGACTTTAAAAAGCTTAGAAGCTTTGAATCCTGACTTTAGGATCATGGTTGGATATCGTTTTAATATCCAAACCGAAGCGGTTTCTAATCAGATCATTCGTTATAAAGACATCACTAAACTTCCTTCTCATCCTTTTGTCTTACCTATGTTGATCTATGGGAAAGATTCAAATGAAGAAGTCGTAGGATTTATCTTAGCTCAAGAAGAAGAAAGCTTTACAGTCTTAAAAGGGCTCTATTATGCGATCACAGAAAACAAAGCTCTACTTGAACCTTTACGAAACAACATCATCGTCGCTCATCTCAACGAAGATACCATAAAGATCATTACCCAATTATCTAAAGCTGAAATCAAGTGTGGAGCTGCCCAACGTATGATCGATGGGAAGTATTATGCGGATCTCAACGAACTAAAAACCATCGTTAAAGCAGAAGCAGAAGCGCTTCAAGCTCAAATCAAAGAAGACTTCAAGGAACATAAACATCGTGCTCCTTTGATCTATAAAGCAGTGACCTCTTGGTTCTTGATGAAGAAGGTACTCTACGTTCAAACGATGATGAATCGTCATCTATTGGATCGTGAATGCGGAGGTGACGTTAAGAAACAACGCCATCAAGCGAAACTCAATGCGGACTCTGTAACCTTCATCGCTTACAGTGAACTGTGGAGAACGACTACAAACTAAAGGCTCTTACGAGCCTTTTTTATTTCATGATTTTTCTTACGAGTTTAAGCGTGCTTTTTGAATAAGGAGGATAAACAAGATCTAAATCAAAAAGAGAGCTCTTTTTAACTACGCTTTTTAAATGAGAGAAGGTTTTAAAGGAGAAGTGACCATGATAAGAACCCATCCCAGAAGAACCAACACCTCCAAAAGGTAAGTCTCGATTACTGATCTGCATGATGGTGTCGTTGATGGCACCAGATCCAAAGGATATCTTAGAGAAGACTTCTTTCTCAACGTTCTGATTTTTCGTAAAGAGATAAAGCGCTAAAGGTTTTTCTTTTCGTCTAAGCATCTCTACTACTTCGTCGATTGAATCAAAGCTTAAGATCGGAAGTAAAGGCCCAAAGATCTCTTCGCCCATGATGGGATCATCCCATAAGACGCGATCGATCAAGGTAGGACTTAAGTAGAGATGTTTCTTATCAGAGATATTCCCATAGATGACTTTTTCAGGATCGATCAATTTTTTGAGTCGATCGAAATGACGCTCATGAATGATCTTACCGAAACTAATTTGATTGAGTTTCATCTCTGTGATGACTTTTTTAAGCTCTTCGTTAAACGCATCTTTTATAGAGGCTTGAACTAAGACATAATCAGGAGCGATACAGGTTTGACCCGCATTGATGAATTTCCCAAAGGCGATACGACGAGCCGCAAATCTTAGATCAGCACTTTCCTCGACGATCGTAGGACTTTTACCCCCTAATTCTAAGGTGACTGGCACTAAGTTTTCACTGGCCGCTTGATAAACGATCTTACCTACTTTTGTGGAACCTGTGAAGAAGATATGATCGAAAGGAAGATGAATCAAGGCATTGGTGACTTTTTCATCTCCAGTGAAGATATCGACGAGTTCAGGTTTAAAGGTGTTTTTGATGAGATCCACTAAGACATCTTGCGTATGAACTGCGTGTTCACTTGGTTTGATCATGACGGTATTACCAGCCGCAAGCGCCCCAATCAAAGGTTCGATCACCAATTGAAAAGGATAGTTATAAGGTCCTATGATCAGGATGGTTCCTAAAGGTTCTGCTTTTACCCATGACTTTGAATAGAAATTAAACAAAGGTGTAGGAACTCTATGAGGTTTAGCCCACTTATCGAGTCTTTTTAAAGTATCATCGATGGACGCTAAACAGAATCCTACTTCTGTCGTAAAAGCTTCAAACTCTGATTTATTGAGATCTCGTTTAAGGGCTTCATTGATGAGGCTTTCTTTTTCTAGAATGGCTTTCTTTAGATTTCTTAATTGGGTCTTACGATAATCGATATCCTTAGTGATGTCTTGATGAAAGAAATCGTGTTGAGCTTGAAGTTGTTGGGTAAACATAAGGCCTCCTAGACAGTTTGTCTAATACTTAATGGTAAGATTTCGAAATCCTTATGGGTAAAGATCTTAGGGACAGGATAGAAAGGATTGGCTTCAGAATAGGCATTCTTCGCCATCTTAGGAATATCAGTATCTAGGATACCTTTAAGATCACTAGGTATATTCATACGAGTATTCATGGATTCGATATGAGATATGAAGGCTTCAGCTTTATCAGTAGATGAAGCAGATTTATCTGTAAGCTTAGTAAGATCTGATAACTCAGCGAGTTTTAGTGTAACGCTAGATTCATAATAACGCAATACTCGAGGTAGTAAGATCGCATTCGCCAATCCATGAGGAGTATTATAGAAACCACCTAAAGTATGAGCTAACGCATGAACATTACCGACATAAGCCATCGTAAATGCTTTACCTGCCTTAAATGCGGCTTTCTGCATGTTTAATCGAGTATTCATATTCTCAGGATGATCATAAGCTTCAACCAAGTTCTCAAAAATCAATTGGATGGCTTCGATCTCTAAACTCTTGGTTTCTTTCGTATTGGCTTGACCGATATAGGCTTCTATCGCATGAGTCAACGCATCCATCCCTGTGGTAGAAGTGATATGAGGAGGAAGATTCTTGGTTAGGAAAGGATCCAAGATCGCATAGGTAGGAAATAGATTTGGATCCGTAATGGCGTATTTCTCATGAGTATGAGGATTGGTGACGACACAAGCCAAGGTGGTTTCACTGCCTGTCCCTGAAGTCGTTGGGATCGCAATGACAAGAGGAGTTCTTCTTAAAACTCCTAAGACACCTTTCATTTGACGTAAGGATTTATTTGGACGAGCGACGCGTGCTGCGACACCTTTTGCGCAATCAATCGGAGATCCACCCCCAAACGCAATGATGGCTTGACAATCATTCTCGTGATAAGCAACCAAAGCTTCTTCGATATTATCTACCGTTGGATTGGCTTTGGTTTGATCGTAGAGGGCTACTTTGATGCCTTTAGCGTTTAAATCATCCAATAAAGGTTTGGCGAGATTGATTTTAGAGAGCTGAGGATCAGTGACGAAAAGAACGCTGGCTATTTTAAGTTCATCGTTTAATAGGGGAGCGATCTCATAGATCGCATTTTCTTTTGAGATGACTTTTGGGAAATGAAAAGGAATCACTGCGACAATGATTTTGAATACCTGTTGATAAAGTCGATAGTAGAGATTAAGCATAGGGTTTAGCCTTTCGTTTTCAATGAAAACATTGGCTTAATTATACAGTGCTTAAGTGTTTGTGTAAGATGAAACTTATTTCACAATAAAAGCAAGTTTCCTTGCCTATAATACTTCTATTTCTTCTAAGATGAGTCTTTGTTCAAGACACTGTGCTTGACCTAAACTTTGATTACTCAATGCGTTCATAAGGTTCTTATCTTTACTCACAAAACGCATGAGCGCAAAGAAACCATCATCTAGGAAGGTGGTTTCTCTTAAACTTTCTTTATTGAAGCGTCTTATCGTATCGATCTTCTCGATGGGGACCTTCACCATAACCTCTTCCATCTCCACCAATTGGGTCAATTTCGTGGTCTTTAGAGCTTGGATCACAGAATCCATATACGCATGAACCAAACCATTGATCCCTAGATTGGTTCCGCCATAGTATCTGATCACTACCGCTAAAATGTCGGTGATGTCTTGTTCCTTCAGGACCTTGAGCTCTGTTTTTCCTGCTGTGCCTGGGACTTCCCCATCATCTGAACTTCGTTCAACGTTATTGGATCTAAAGGCATAGGTGATATGGGTAGCTTCAGGATGTTCAGATTTAAGTCGATTTAAAATGACTTTGGCTTCTTCGAATGAAAAAACACGCTCAAGATGGGTGATAAATTCAGAGTGCTTTAGTGTTAAGATAGTGCGTGTGTTAAAATGAATACGGTACGACATTAATGAAAGTATACCATAGGGGGTACTGATGAACCAACGATATTCTAGAAAGCAAATGAGTGTCCTTTGGAGCGAAGAAGCCAAGTATTCTGCATGGCTAAAAGTAGAACTTGCGGTATGCGAGGTTTATGCATCTGAAGGTAAGATCACTCAAGATGAACTCAAAGCCCTTTCTAAGGCTTCTTTCTCAGTTGATCGAATCAATGAGCTCGAGAAAGAAACCAAACATGATGTGGTGGCTTTTACACGAAGCGTATCTGAAAGTTTAGGCGAAGAAAAACGTTGGATCCATTATGGCTTGACCAGTACAGATGTGGTCGATACAGCGATGGGTCTCATCATGAAAGATGTGGATGCCTTATTAAAAGAAGACCTCTTGGCTTTAAGAGCTGTTTTAGTTAAGAAAGCCAATCAATATAGAAAGACCCCTTGTATGGGAAGAACTCATGGGATACATGCGGAAATCACCAGCTTTGGGTTGAAGTTTGCCTTATGGATCGCAGAGATCGATCGACAGATCGTTCGTTTCGATCAAGTCTCACAAGACATCGAATGTGGAAAGATCTCAGGCGCTGTGGGGAATTGTTTATACACAGGAATAGATCTTCAAGATGAAGTCTGTGCTCGTTTAGGTCTACAAAGTGCTTTGATTTCTACCCAAACCCTTCAACGTGATCGTCACGCAGCATATATGAGTGTCTTGGCTTTGATTGGGAGCACTTTAGAAAAGATCTCGGTTGAATTTAGACATCTACAAAGAACTGAAGTGAGAGAAGTCGAAGAAGGCTTCAGTAGTGGTCAAAAAGGATCTTCTGCGATGCCTCATAAACGTAATCCTATTTCCTTTGAGAACATCAGTGGTTTATCAAGAGTCTTAAGAGGCTATATGATGACCTCTTATGAAGATATTCCTTTGTGGCATGAACGTGATATTTCTCATTCTTCGGTAGAACGGATCATCTTTCCAGATGCGACAGTATTACTGGATTATATGTTGAATCGAATGATCGGCTTACTTGAAAATCTTCAAGTCTTTGAAGATCGTATGCTTCTTAATATTGAATTGACTCAAGGGGTCATCTTCGCCCAACGAGTGATGAATAAGCTTATCGATGAGAAATCTTATGCGAGAGAAAAAGCATATGATCTTATTCAACCTTTGGCGATGATCGCTTGGACCCAACATAAAGATTTTAAGAGTATCTTGAAAAGCGAAGCCCAAATCAAGAAGATCTTATCTGATGATGAGATCGAATCTTGTTTTAGCTTAGATTTTTATCTTAAACATGTGGATGCCCTCTATCAAAGAGTTGGCCTATAAAGGAGTCCTATGACTGAAAAGCTGAATACCCTAAGTACAGAAGGTCGTAATCCTAGAAGTATGGATCTCGATAAGATGAGTCCTTTAGAGATCGTCAGTTTAATGAACGACGAAGATAATCGTGTCATCGAAGGTGTCAAAGCTCAACTTCCTAATATCTCAAAAGGGGTTGAACTGATGACCCAAACCATTAAAAACGGAGGTCGTGTCTTGTATTTTGGGGCAGGAACTTCAGGACGACTAGGTGTCTTAGATGCCTCTGAATGTATGCCTACTTTTGGGACTAAAGATGAAGTCCAAGGCATTATGGCTGGAGGAGACTACGCGCTTAGAAATGCCGTGGAAGGGATCGAAGATTCTGAAACGGCGATCATAGAAGACTTAAAGAAACTCAATGCGAATTCTAAAGACTGTTTCGTTGCGATCGCAGCTTCAGGAAGAACTCCGTATTGTATCTCAGGCTTAAAATACGCCAAAGAACTCGGTGCGAAAAGCATCGCCATCTCTGCGAATCCTAACTCTAAGATGTCTGCTTTTGCGGATGTCTCAATTGATGTCTTTATTGGACAAGAAGTTCTCACTGGATCTACACGTTTAAAATCAGGTACCGCTCAGAAGATGGTGCTCAATATGTTGTCGACTGCGACCATGGTAGGTCTAGGCAAAGTTTATTCTAACCTGATGGTGGATGTTATCCCTGTCAACATCAAGCTCTTTGATCGTGCTAAACGTATCGTTATGAATGCGACAGAGTGTACACTTGAAGTCGCAGAAAAAGCACTAGAAGAAACCAATATGAGACCTAAACCTGCGATCGTTATGATAAAGACAGGGTGTTCAAAAGAAGAAGCGTTTAAACGTTTAGAAAAAGCTGAAGGGTTTATTAGAAAAGCAATCTTATAAAAGACTAACGATATAGCCACAACCTACCCCACCTAGAATCAAATAAGTGGGGTTTATTTTTGTCTTGATTAAAAGGAATAAGGTAATAGGCGCTAAAATCAAAAACAAATTGTCTTTTGAAGCTAAGGTCACATCCCAAGCGACTTTGACCATAAGTGCTACAGAAGCTAGTTTTAATCCTTCTAAGAAAGATTTTAAAGACAAGTTCTGGCTTAGTTTCTTAAACAAAGGATGAAGGAAATAAACCAAGAGGAAGGCTGGTAAAAAGATCGCTATCGTAGCGACTATGCCACCGACCCATCCATGAAGCAAATATCCAATGGCTGTGGCGGTGGTGAAAACAGGACCTGGGGTAAGTTGACCTATGGTCAAGGCATCCATGAGTTGATTGAGTGTTAGGACTTGTCTTAGATCCATGAATTCACTTTTCAAGAAAGCCAATAAAACATAACCGCTCCCATATAAAAGGGATCCTATTTTAAGAAAGATCCAAAACAGTGTCATTAAACTAATGGGTTCTAAAACGTAGGTTCGTCTTTTACTTAAAGCTAAACTGATAAGTCCAGCTCCTAGTAAAACAACCAGTTCATTGAAATAGAAGCTAGAAATGACTATGAAACTAAGAAAGAACCACGAAGAGAGATCCTTTAGAAGTGGTTTTGAGAATTTTACGATAACACTTAAAATAAGTCCCAACATAATCGGAGGAACAGCTAAAAGAGTCTTATATATGGTGGGAATGGATCCATAAGTGACCCATAAGTAAGACAAACCTAAAACCATAAGGGTTGCGGGCAAGATAAAACAGATCCCCGCCACCAGCATGCCTTTTCCTTTCGCTCTTAAATAACCGATATGAAGTGCCATTTCAGTAGAGTTAGGTCCAGGGATAAGGTTCGTGAACCCCATCAAGGTTAAGAATTCGTCTTGAGAGAGCCATTGTCTTTTCTCAACGAATTCATTCTCCATCATGGATATATGAGCTGCAGGTCCTCCAAAGGCAAAAGTTCCAAGTTTAAGGAAGATGATGGCCAATTCTTTAAGTGTGGTCATAAAGGATCCTTTCTATGAATAAGAACCTATGTAAATCTATAGATACTGACTGACTACCAATACACAAGCTTCTACCACATCGATCTCAAGTTCTTTAGCTTTAAGTAATAGCTCATCACTGATGGTTCCTGGTTGAAGCCATATGGCTTTTACGCCTAGATCTTTGACGGATTGAAGATAATGGATCCCGATGTGGGGATTAACTACGAAGACAACGACCTCACATGAGCTAGGAGTATCTTCTAAACGAGGATAAACTGTCTCATTGAATAGATGTGGATACTTAGGATTAACAGGATATGCAGTCTTACCTTTATCTCTTAGTTTCTTTAAAATAAGATTCGCATAAGATTCAGAATCTTGATTAACGCCCAAAACGGCGAAGGTTTTACTTTCTCTTAAAAGGGTCTCTGGATTGATCATAGGTCTATTTTAACAAATACTTGACAACTTTAAAGCAGGATACATTAAAATAGAAGAGAGGTGAGAAAATGAAACCCTTTAAACTTGGATTATTAGGCTATGGGAAAATGGGCAAAGCATTGATCGATGGATTGATTCGTCAAGGTTTTTTAGATGAGACCAATCTATTTATCTATACCCCTAATTCATCGCCAAAAGCCAAAGAAGATCATCCTGGATTAAACATCTGTGTGGATGCCCATGAGATGTGTGATAAATGCAACATCATCTTATTGGCGGTCAAACCTCAAGTCTTACCTTCTGAACTTATAGAGTTAAGAGATCATCTCAAAAACAAGGCCATCATTTCGATAGCGGCTGGGATATCGACTGAAAGCCTTATCGGACTTGTAGACCCAAGTACTCAAGTCATACGGGTCATGCCTAATCTAGCGGTTGAAGTTCTACAAGGGGTCATCCTTCTTAGTAAATCGCATACCTTAGATCCTGAGAATCTAAACATCTGTGCGGTAATGTTTTCTAAACTAGGCTTGGTTCAATTGATCGATGAGGCTAAGATGGATATAGGATCAGTACTTATCGGGAGTGGTCCTGCCTATATTGCCTACTTTATGAACGCGATGAAACTAGGAGCGGCAGGTCAATTTAGTGAAGATGAATGTTTCAAGATGATCTATCAGACCTTTATCGGGACAGCAACTTATCTTCAAGAAAACGGAGTCCATCCTAATGAATTAATCGAACGAGTCTGTTCACCTAATGGATCAACCATAGAAGGCATCAAAGCTTTAAAAGAACATGGGGTAGAAGATCAGATCGTCCATGCGGTACATCAATCTGAAGCCAGAGCCAAAGCTTTAGGTAAGATTGGACTTGTTAAAAAATAGTATTAATTGACATTTAGACTTCCTTTATCTATGATATGAACACTAAACAAGGAGAACCCATGAGTAAAATTGCCATAGTTACAGATTCCAATTCTACGATTTCCCCATCCTTAGCGAAAGAATTAGGCGTATTTGTCGCCCCAATCCAAGTCAATCTAGAAGGTAAAGAATACAGAGATATGATCGATATTCAACCTGCGGATGTAGTGGATGCCTTAAAAACACATAAGAGCATTAAAACATCACAACCAAATATCGGTTTCGTAGAAGAATTGTTTACTCAACTTAAATCAGAAGGTTATGATCATATCATCGCCATCTCTTTATCCTCAGTCCTATCAGGTACCTATCAGACTTTCTGTTTAGGCGCTGCGAATGCGGAAGTAGAAAACATGATCACCATTATCGATACGATGACGACCTGTGGTCCATGTAAACAAGCAGTCCTCGTCGCCAAGAAAATGGTCGATGAAGGCAAGAGTGTTGAAGAGATCGTCAACATCGTCACCATTATAGCCAAAGATTCTAAGACCTATATCCTTCCAGATAACCTTGAACAATTGATTCATGGGGGACGTGTAAAAGGGGCTACTGCCTTATTAGGAACCCTATTGAAAATCAAATTGCTCTTAGCTTTGGATTATGCGGTTCCTTCGATCGAAAAGATGGATACATCTAGAACTGACGTCAAGTTGTTTCAAGCTGTCGTTGATGATATGAAGGCGAGAGGAAATTCTCCTAAGACCCATAAAGTCTTTGTCCCTTCTTGTGAGTCCTTTGATAGAGTAGAGGCATTTAAAAATTACTTGAATGAAAAAGCCCCAGGATATGAGATCGAACAGATCGTATTACCTGCAGGGATCGCTGGTCATACTGGATTCGCCTTTGGAGTCCAACCTGTTTTAAAAGGTTAATTAAAACTAAACCGCTTCGGCGGTTTTTTATTGGATTTATTACTAAAATATTTTATATTAAAGACAATAATAGGTATTGACTTTAATAATATTAAAGTATATACTCAATATTATTAAAGAAAGAGGTCATTATGGCACTACAAGTCATTCCTGAATGGATGATCAACCTCGATGATGAGGATGTCTCCTTTACCAAGCGCTTCTTATTGGCTTCTGGTTCACTAAAAGAATTGGCGACTCAATACGGAGTAACTTATCCTACAGTTCGATTAAAACTCGATCGATTGATCCAAAAGATACAGATCAGTGAAGAATCCGGCAATGAACCTTATATAGCTTTGATCAAACGGTTAGCTGTCAATGAGAAACTCGACATCGAAACCGCAAAGATCCTTATCAGTGAATATAAGAAATCTAAAAAGGAGAACATTTAATATGGCTGTCGCATTCATTCCACTTCTACTCGTTGTAATCCTATTCTTAATTGTTCCTGTTGTAGGTTTGATCGTACTCCAAGTTTACTTATCGAAAATGGAGAAAGATTGGCCAGGATTGATTCTACCGATATTATCATTAGTATGGGCAATCTTTACATCGATATTTCTGTTCTTGCTTGCAGTTAGAGGATCAGTCATCATAACGATGATTATCTATATTATATTGTCCTTTACTCCTGCTATTGTTTTCTTCCTTATCTATAAGAATGTCCATAAGAAACAATCACCTAATAAAGAATTAGATAAGATGACGATACAGGATCTTTCCTAATAGACGTAAAAAAACCGATATTAATCGGTTTTTCCATGTCTTGTTTTAAAGCTGTGCTTATTAGGATAAGAACCATGGCTATCGTTTTGATAACGACGTTTAGGTTCAGCGGAAGGATTCTTGAGTTCAAAGGCTTTGATCTTATAGCCCTTGATGGTGCCTTCATTCATGATACGCAATACATCTTCGAGGAATTCCAGAGGAACTTCGACGGTTGTGTTGTGTTCAGAGATGCGGATCTTACCGATATCAGCCCCAGAGATGCCGGTAGCTTCTGCGATGGCAGAAACGATATGAGCAGGAGCGACATTGTGTTTACGACCGACATCCATTTGAACTGTAGCGGTAGCGACACGTTTAGCGCGTTTGACTGTGTTGAGTGGTTCTTTGATTTCAGTGAAGATATCTTTCCCAACCATCTTAAACAAGAGGGCTTGAGCCAATTCGATCGGGGATAGTCCACTGTCGACCAATTTCTCAGTCAAAGCTTTGATTTCCACAGGTATGTCATTTTTCTGTAGGGAATTCATTACGTCTTGAGTTAGGTGGGTAAATCTTACAGCTTGGATTTCAGCCAAAGTCGGTAAATTCTTTTTCGCGATGGAAGCTTTTGTGAGTCTTTCCAATACGGTTAGAATATTACGTTGACGTGGTGTGATCAAGGTGATCGATAGACCTTCTTTACCAGCACGGCCTGTACGACCAATACGGTGGACATAGTATTCGATTTCTTGAGGTACATCGTAATTGAAGACGATGTCTAGATCATCGATATCGATACCGCGGGCAGCGACATCGGTACATACTAAGATGTTTAATTTCTTTTGTTTAAAGCGGTCCATAACGATCGTACGCATTTCTTGCTTAAGATCGCCGTGGATGGCAGCACTG
>JAAXXT010000001.1 GCA_013334325.1 Erysipelotrichaceae bacterium
GCAGGGATGATGGATTGTAAGAAAGCACTCGAAGAAACCAATGGTGAATTGAATAAAGCCATTGATTGGTTGAGAGAAAAGGGCATCGCGAAAGCTGCTAAAAAGGCAGATCGTATTGCTGCTGAAGGGTTGACAAAAGCCGTCGTCAAGGGAAACCATGCCGTGGTTATTGAACTCAATTCAGAAACCGACTTCGTTGCTAAAAACGAACAATTCTTAGCCTTATTAAATAACTTAGCCAATACTTTAGTAGATGCTAATGTTAAATCATTGGAAGATGCTTTAGCCTTAGTCATCGATGGAAAATCCATTGCTGATCATGTTGCAGAAGCAACCTTCACCATCGGTGAAAAAATCAATCTTAGACGTTTCGAAGTCTTATCAAAAAATGATGATGAAATCTTTGGATCTTACATCCATATGGGTGGTAAGATTTCCGTTATTGTTAAATTGAAAGCAACGGAAAATGCTGAAGTTGGTAAAGACATGGCTATGCAAGTTGCATCCATGAACCCTGGTTATATTTCTCGTAAGCATATGCCTGTTGAATTCGTAGATCACGAACGTAACATTCAAAAAGAAATCATTAAGAATGATCCAGCTATGTCTACAAAACCTGAAAATGTTCTCAATGGCATCTTAGAAGGTAGACTGAGCAAAGTATTACAAGAAACCAGTTTAGTAGATCAATTGTTCTTCAAAGACCAAGACATCAAAGTACAAAAAGTACTCGACGCTGCAAAAACTGAAGTATTGAATTTTGTTCGTTATCAAGTTGGAGAAGGCATTGAAAAAAGAGAAGAGAATTTTGCTGAAGAAGTCTTGAATCAGACGTTTGGTAAATAAAAACTAAAGGGCACATTTTGTGTCCTTTTATAAGGAGAACACCATGTATAAAAGAGTCTTACTTAAACTAAGTGGAGAAGCTTTAGCAGGACAACAGAATGGCTTAAATCCAGTTGTTTTAGTCAGAATTGCCGAAGAAGTCAAAGAGGTTACAGCCTTGGGTGTTCAAGTAGCCATAGTTGTTGGCGGTGGAAACTTTATTCGTGGTAAATTCGCCGAACAAATGGGGATTGATCGTATTCAGGCTGATTATATGGGAATGTTGGGTACTGTGATCAATGCCATTGCGATTCAAGGTGTATTTGAAAAGCATGGGATAGAAACCAGAATCCAAACAGCCATTGAGATGAGTAAGATCGCAGAACCATTCATTGTAAGAAGAGCCATTCGTCATCTCGAAAAAGGACGTGTCGTTATATTTGCAGCGGGCACAGGTAGTCCATATTTCTCTACTGATACAACTGCAGCACTTCGCGCTTCTGAAATCAAAGCTGATGTTATTCTGATGGCAAAAAATGGAACGGATGGTGTCTATAATGATGATCCAAATAAGAATAAAAATGCCATCAAATATGACCGTTTAGGTTATAATGATATTATAAGAAACAACTTAAATGTTATGGATCAAACTGCAATTGCAATGTGTAAAGATAATGGATTGGATTTGATAGTCTTCTCAATGAATGAGAAGGGTAACATTAAGAAAGCGGTACTCGGCGAACATGTCGGGACCATCGTCTGCAAGGAGGAAAATGTATGAAACAACATTTAGACAAAGCTACTTTAGAAATGAAGAAAGTCATCGAGAAATTTGAACATCATTTAAGTACTGTTCGTACAGGTCGTGCGAATCCTAAACAACTGGAAGATATCCATGTTGATTACTATGGATCTCCTACACCTTTAAGCCAAGTAGGCAGTATTCAAGTCGTTGAAGGAAAGCAGTTAGTAATTAAACCTTATGATCCAAGTTTGCTCAAAGGCATTGAACATGCTATTCAGGCAGCAAACATAGGTATGAATCCTATGAATGATGGAACTGTTGTACGGATTAATGTTCCTGCACTTACTGAGCAAACACGTAAAGAAATCACCAAGGTCGTTGAAAAACATGCTGAAGAAGCAAAAGTTTCAATCCGTAATGTTCGTCGTGACGTCAATGATGCCATTAAAAAAGACGATACATTAACAGAAGATCGTGAAAAAGAAGCCTTAGAAAAAGTACAAAAATTGACTGATGAACATATTAAGAAAATCGAAGGCATCGTTAAAGACAAAGAAAAAGACATAATGACTGTTTAGCTCACCAAAAGTGAGCTTCTTTCTTAAGGAGAAATATGACCCCTTCATTGAATCATGTTGCCATCATCATGGATGGTAATGGCCGATGGGCTAAGAAACAAAACCAAGAACGTACTTTTGGCCACTTTCATGGTGTAGAAAAAGTCCGTGAGATTTCTATGGCTGCTAACGATGAAGGAATAAAGGTATTAACTTTATATGCTTTTTCAACTGAAAATTGGAAAAGACCTCTTCAAGAAGTAGAATATTTGATGCAATTGCCTGCGATGTTTTTTAGTAAGTATCTTAAAGAATTAATGGAAAAGAATATAAGAATTGAAACCATTGGAGACTTGGCTCCATTTCCAGATAACACTAAAAAGGTTTTGATGAATGCAATAGAAGAAACTTCGCATAATACAGGTATGATCCTTGTGTTTGCGATGAATTATGGTGGAAGAACAGAAATCGTTGAAGCTGCAAAAAAATACCAAAGTGCTGTCATGAATGGTTCGATGAAAGATCCTTTGACAGAAATAAATTTTGAACAGTTCCTTATGACAAAAGATTATCCACCGGTAGATTTATGTATTCGTACATCTGGTGAACAACGTTTATCAAATTTCCTTTTATGGCAATTAGCTTATTCTGAGCTGGTTTTTACAATGACAGCTTGGCCAGAATTAAGCGTAGAAGAATTTAGAGATTTATTAAAAGTTGGACTTAG
This sequence comes from Erysipelotrichaceae bacterium, assembly GCA_013334325.1. GTDB lineage: Bacteria > Bacillota_I > Bacilli_A > Erysipelotrichales > Erysipelotrichaceae > UBA2212. The sequence continues at coordinate 2,855 of JAAXXT010000001.1, forward strand.
TCGAGAAAGACGTTTTGGAGGTTTGGTATGAAACAAAGAATCATTACTGGATTACTGATTGCGTTTGTTGTTTTAACGGCCTTTATTCAAGGTGGTTTATTAAGATACCTTGTCATATCTGGTTTTATTTTAGTAGGAGTTTATGAAACATATGCCATAAAAGAGAAAGAGTGGCCTAAATGGCTGTTTATTCTTTTGATAGGTTTCGTTTTAGGATTATCTCAAGTAAAAGATGAGTTTCTGTTTATTAGTTTATTGGGGTTGATCATGTTTTTCTATTTGATCTCAATTCTCAATCCTTGGTTCTCTCCAACAGATCTTGGATACATTATTACGATGATCTTGATTTTTACTGGTACACTTAAATCCATTTTAATGGTCTTTGATCAATTTGGAGTCAATATGATGATCTTCTTATTGATATGTACTTATATGACAGATACTGCAGCTTACTTTTGTGGATTCTATTTTGGGAAAACAAAATTAAACGAGAGAATTTCACCTAAAAAGACTGTAGAAGGTTCTATCGGGGGATGGTTGTTTGGTTCCATAGGGGGATTTATATTTGCTTATTTCATGGTTAAAGGTTTTGATTTAGGCATCATTATCATTATGTCGATTGTATTTCCAATCATAGGACAAATTGGTGATTTAGCTTTTAGTGATATTAAGCGACACTTTAACATTAAAGATTTTGGAAGTATATTCCCAGCTCATGGTGGAGTATTAGATCGTATTGATAGTTTGGTATTTAATTTGATGTTTTTCTACATTTTTATAACAATTCTATTTCAAGTATTTTAGAGTAAAAACAGAATTTAGGATATACTCATTATTCATCTTAATGTTAACTTAAACTAAATCGTTGTATTATATGTCTTCATAAAGAAATAAGGAGTAAATCATGTCTATTCTATACACATTGCTCATCTTAAGCGTAATCATCATGGTTCATGAAATTGGACATTTAGCGAGTGCCAAACTTTTTAATGTATATTGTCAAGAATTTTCATTGGGAATGGGTCCAAAAATATGGGGCTTTAAGAGAAAAGAAACCTCATATAACTTAAGATTGTTTCCCTTTGGAGGTTTTGTCAATATGGCAGGGGAAGCAATGATCGACGTTGAAGTTCCTCATGAAAGAACCCTCTTAGGCATTAAAAAATATCAACGAATCATCATCATGCTATCAGGCATCTTTATGAATTTTATTTTAGCCTTTGTGCTTTTTGTTGGAATCAATTGGAACTTAGGATATATTTATCAATCACCTAAAGCAGTTATTGCGGGAGTTGTTGAAAACTCACCTGCTGAAGTTGCTGGTTTACAATTGGATGATAAGATCTTGAAAATGACTTTCGTAGATGGATCCTCAATTATCCCAAAGAATTTTGATGATGTGATTACCTATACTCAGCTATACCATAATGAAATCACTTTTACGCTTTTAAGAGGATCCACTGAACTTACGATCTCAGTCACTCCAGTCTATGATGAAGAGAACCAACGCTATTTCTTAGGGGTCATGTTACCCCCATCAGAGAAAGTAACCATTAATCTCTTTGAAGGTATTGGATATGCCTTCAATACCATGATAGGGACGATCTACGGCATGTTCTTATTGATAGGTAAGTTATTAACGGGAGTAGGTTTACAATCGGTCAGCGGTCCCTTAGGGATCATAGAGGTCACTCAGACTCAAGCTAGTTATGGTTTACTCAATATGATTTATTTAACAGCCATCTTATCTCTAAATGTAGGTGTCTTTAACTTATTACCACTCCCAATTCTAGATGGTGGTAGGGTGTTTCTCATCTTGATCGAAATGATCATAAAAAAACCAATCAATAAAAAATTTGAATTGGCTTTGATGTATGGAAGTGCACTTGTTATGATTCTTTTGATGGTATTAGCTACTTGGCAAGATTTAGGAAAATTACTCTAGTCCTGCCAACATTCTTCTGATTTTAACTAAATCGGTCGTACTGACTTTGCCATCACCATTTACATCGGCAGACAGTACGGCCTTTTCATTTGGAGTTTCTAAGCCTGCGATGTATCGTCTAAGTTGAACCAAGTCAGTTGTAGTAACCTTACCATCATCGTTTAGGTCTGCTTCCATATAAAACTCAATACTGACACTCGTATCTAAGTAAGGATAATCTAAGGTTAAAGTGGTTAAACGAGTATTTAAGGATTCTAAATTAAAGTTCCATTTATAGATATGATACTTGGAATTAAGCGTTACTTTAAATGAGACTTGATCAGTGGAATAAACAGTTGAACCTGAAACAACGGGTATTGAACTAATATTGGCTTCTAATAAACCTCCAATTAGTTCACTATCATATGATAATAGTATAGGTTTCACAATATTACTTACACTTACTAGTTTAGAACTTATATTTCCTGCAGGATCTGTCGCAATAAAAGTATAAGAACCATTTCTCATAAAGGTATATGAGTCGGTATTTAAGGTTCCTTCATTAGTTTGAGCGTTTACGATAATATCACTTGCGCTTATTGTCGTATTATCGAAATCTTCAATGGTAATAATTGGTGGAATCAAATCGATGTTGTCGATGGTAACAGTTTTCTCTGAGATATTGCCAGCATTATCTGTAGCTTTGAATACGAAAGATCCATTTTCTGTAAATGTTGCAGTATTTGTTTCTAGTTGTCCTTCATTTACTGTTGCGGTTACGGTGATGTTTTGATTAGTTGGTTGGGTAGAGTAATTGTCTATAGTGATGATTGGGGCTGTTTTATCGATGGTAAATTGGAGATTTTGAACGACTCCACTAGAACTAGTGGCTACTAAATCATAGGTCCCTTCAGAGCTCACTGTATCACCAGATAAGATGGATGAGCCATTTATTGTTGCAGTACCTGAAGTGAAAAATATCTGCTTGTCTGTATTATACAAACCATGATGAACAACTCCTGTAACAAATTTAGAAATGTAATCCGTAATAAGATCAGCATCGATATAGCCAATAGATCGTTGTGCATCATATGCGATTAGAATTGTATTTTGATCATTATTAATAGTTCCATCTAGGTTAATTGGATTGGTTGTTTGAACTTTATAAACTAATTTACCGTTTACCATAATTCCTTCTAAAATGATGACTGGATAATTCGTTGCCCTTGAATAAACGTTATAGAAGACTGTACTCAGTTGGGCATCTTTATAAATGTTTCTAGTTACACTTGAGTCCAGAATGCCTAATTGAATAGTGTTGAGATCTTTAAATCCAAGATATCGATCTATTCGATAAGCGATTCCAGAGATGCCTGCGCTCCACCAAGGATCAGATGCATATTTTGTATTAAGTCCAGCACCTTTGTTTCCAATATTGCTGGCATAGAATACGGAACTGTTATAACTCATATAAGTTCGACGTAGATTAATGCCCATATGTTCATTTACACAGGCTTCAATGGATGAAAATGCAGCGGCATTATCCGGATTACTATCAACAGCACCCCAACCGAAAAGGTTATAACGACCTAAACAATAATGGATAACGTTTAATTCATCAGCGTATTTTCCGCTTGGAAATGTTGCACAAAAGGTTGCGACCGTATAGGGTAATAGAGCCAAAGTAGAACTATCTTTTACGATCAATCCATTTAAATTGGCAGGATTTTGAGCATAGGTACTTCTACCAAATCCACTTTCTAAAGCACCCATACTATAAATCATTAAAGCGTTCATCCCGTAAGTGTTTTGAGCACTAATAAAATATTCTCCAGCATTGGTCATCGTACTTGAACTTGGGTTCTGATTGTTTGCGCTTTGATAGTAGCTAAGGTAAGTGTTTAGCTCAGATCCTGTATAGTTGCTTCTTGATCTTAAGTTAGTATAAGAATAGTAGTTATAAAACTTACCAATGGTTGTTCCATTATAAACAGGTTGGGTTAGATCGACATCATAATAAAATAGAATACCATCTGGACTGTAATATGATCCGACAGGTAACCAATCTGGAGCCAATGAAATCTCATTAGTACTATTTGAGGTTGATATATAGTTTAAAACTACTTTTAGTTGTTTAAAGGTCTGAGAACCATTGATCGTTGTCTTAACATCGTTGGAAACTGAATAATAAGCTTGTTTCGGAACGATTGTTTTGACCCCAGTTGAGATATCAATATTATAAGTCCAACCATTATCAAGATAAATCAATGGGATTATTTGAATCTGATTCACTTTAGCATAACCTTTAGCCCCGTTAACTGAAACCAAAGCAGAAAGATTTGAAGGTGTGATGTTTCCGGTACCGTTGTATCTTACGGTTCCATAATAGAACAGTTGATTTCGATCATTTATATAAGTATAACCAGAAGTTAATGTGGAATTCGCATAGATGTTCATCGTTGCACTATTGGTATACACTAGGTTTTGTGAATATGCCATTGCACGATCTGCAGCTACGATCTTACTAAAATCCGTTTCAACGATAGTTGTTGTTGGATTGTCTCCAAAATAAGTGATGATGACATTCTTCAATCCATCAACTTTAGTTTTTTGATCAAACACAACTACTGCTGAATCATATTCAGACAATGAAAAACAACCCAAAGATTCTAACTCTGTGGCTGAAATAATTCTATCTACACTGTATCGATCTCCTGTACATTGGATTGCGTTGACTTTCAGATGCAGGAAAGCAGAAATTAAGGTCAATGCCAAGACAAAAGAAATACAAACTTTTCTCATTGAGTTGTTCCCATAAACGGAATCTCTATATACGAAGGTTTATTGACTAATTTAATAAATACATGAATTGACTCGTTTTGTAGACTATATAGATCAATCGTCTCATCTGTAATGTCCATAAATAAATAGGCAGTTTTCATTCCAGTGAATTCTAGTCCAAACATTGGGACATACTCATCATTTAAATAGCTTTGATCTACGGATTGGAAAGTACCTTTCCCATCAATAATAATATAAGTACTTTCTACGCTTAAAGGGACCGTTGTATTGTTTTCTAAAGTGACTTGGAATCCGAAAATCTGTGTTTGAGAACTAAAAACAACTTCATCATGGTCACCGTTTTCTTTGAGTGTATAAAATGAATGAATACTTACTAAACTTTTATCAATGATGGTCGCTGTATAATCAGGTAATTGATCTTCAACCCCTAACATTTCCCTAGTTCCAGCATGAGCAATCTCATTTAAATTAAAAGATAGGTTGTAGATTCGATCGATCGATACCTTGAGAATCAATTCATTTAATGATCGATTAACAACAGGAATAAACAAACAAGCAGTTTGTGTCAATTCAGTTGAGGATTCAGGCAATGGACATTTTAAATCAAATCCTTGGCTTTGTAAGTAGGTAGTATACTCAGTGGTATTGGCTAAATTGATATTTTCTGAACTGGTATATGGATTTTGAGAAAGATTAAGGGCTTTATTGCTGGTGATTGTGACATTGGCCATAATGAAATCATATTGGACATCCATAAATTGATAGACTTTATAGTCGTTGAGTGTAACGGTATAGGTTTGTTCTGGTTCTGGATCAGGATCGGCTTTAATGTTTTCAATCATTCCTCTTACATAAAAACCTAAACTTAAAAGAGATACTGTCAAAACAGCAATCATGCTGAGTTTAAATACGGTTTTACTAATGGCATTGTTGTTCTTCATTACTATTATTTTACCACAAGCACAAAAATCAAGGTGATTTTCATTAAAACAAGGATATTTGTGCGGCTTGGCTTTCGTAAATCAAGTCGATCTGTTTTAGATTTCTGAAATCTTCGAGTAAACTGGCCCCATCATCGATGTATTTCTGTAGATAAGCTTCTGGGATAAATAAAGGAACACGAGTATGCAGTTTCCTAAAATCGCCTTCAGCTTCATCGGTTAAGATCGCAAAGGTAGGAATCTCCGTGCTGTCATCATAAAGTCCAGCCATATAAAGTGGTTTTGAAGATGGATCAGTGACTAAATTTTTTTGTTTGTTTTTATCCCATTCAAAGAAAGCATCCGCTTTGATCAGACAACGTCGATAGTTTAGATGTTCTTTGAAGAAAGGGGAGTCTTTAACGCTTTCACTACGGGCGTTGATGATTAAACCTTTGTCATCCCATTTCTTAAGGCCCCAACGCATGATCATCGGAGTACCTGGAGCACTCAGTACAATCGTTTTTTGAGAAGGGAAGACTTCTCCTAATGAAAGATCATGAGTATCGCTTAGATTGAGTTGTTGGATCCAATCATGTAGCTCTTCATCGTCGTTTTGTTTAAATAAATATCTTCCACACATATCAAGCTCCTTGTCCTTTACTTTCAATAAACCAACGGTCTTCTTCTAAAAAAAGATAGCGTGCTTGTCCTTGGATATAACAGGTATAACGAATTCCTGTTCCTCCAGCGATCGTAGATGCAGCGCGTGTGATCTGAGTGATCTTATCTATCGTATATTTTACACCATTCGCCCATACGATAGCCAATGGTCTGATCTGACCTTCTTTACTGTGTTGTAAGATGACATCGACATATATTTTTTTTGCCATAGTGGTTATCCTTTAAAGTAAGATTCTGGAAAAATGACATGATCCTGTTTGGGATTGAATTGAGAGAGTAGGGGATCTTCTTTCATCATCAAGCGCTGAACACTGTTGAATCCATAACGTTCACGAATCACATCGATGGTATTTTCGAGATTGAGTGCTCTTTGATGGGCAACTTGATCAGTGAAGAGATCCAATTGAATTGGAAGTTCTATCACGCTAAGATCGCTCGCCTTGACACCAATACTGCGTAAAGGGGTTGTAAAATCAACGTTTTTATCGAAGAGCCCCATGGCTGCATGAGCGATATCATCACTAAGATGGGTGGCTTGGCTCAGTTTGATTTGACGAGTAAAGCCTTTGAGATGGATATCTCTTACCCCAATACTGATTACACTGGCCATTAAATGGGCTTCTTTTAAACGAGCAGCGACACTTTCCGCTAAGATGTAGGTTACGATCTTCACGTCTTGAAGCGACCGTAGATCGCGAGGACAGGTCGTAGAATTCCCAATCGATTTAACCAAAGGTTCGTAGTGTTGGACAGAAACAACACTGTTTTCTTCTCCATTAGCGAAACGCCATAAAACCTCTCCCCATTTACCTAAACGACGTTTCAATACAGCGACTTCTGTTGTGGCACAATCACCGATGGTATAGATCCCAAGTAAATGTAATTTTTGAGTGGTTGCTCTACCCACATAAAGCAGATCTTCTATAGGAAGGGGCCAAACGATCTCTTTCATGTTCTCGCGAGTGATCTCGGTGGTCGCATCTGGTTTCTTATAATCAGATCCTAGTTTCGCAAAGACCTTGTTGAAACTAACTCCTACCGAGATGGTTACCCCTAATTCAAGTTTTACTCGTTCTCGAATGGCATCCGCTAACGCTCTAGGAGTTCCAAAAAGATGGATGCTTTCGGTAACATCGATCCATACTTCATCGATCCCAAATGATTCAATCTTATCGCTATAATCTGCATAAATAGCTCTCACCATTCTCGAAAAACGTAGATAGTGAGAAAAATTAGGTTTAACCAGAATAAGATCAGGACATTTCTGTAAAGCTTGCCACAATGCTTCGCCCGTGGTAACGCCTGCTTTCTTAGCCAATTGATTTTTCGCCAAGATGATACCGTGACGTTTCTCAACATCACCACCTACCGCCATAGGGACATTGCGGTATTCTGGATGATGCAAACATTCTACTGAGGCATAGAAACTATTCAAATCGCAATGTAATATGACTCTGTCCATGGGGTTCTCCTATACCACTATTTTACTTGAAAAATATTCAAGTATCAAGTACTACTTGAAAAATATTCAAGTATAATTTATAATAGATTCTGTCATGATCAGCTTGCACGAAAAACTAAAACAACTTAGAAAAGAACGTGGTCTATCTCAACAAGATCTGTCTTTTCATTTTGGCTATAAATCCTTTACCACGATTCAAAAATGGGAAGATGGCTCATCTTTACCACCCACTAAGATATTGACTCAACTGGCTGATTTTTATCATATATCGGTTGAAGAGTTGATGAGTACTGAACGTAGAGTAGCGATACCTATTTTAGGAACAGTAAGAGGTGGTCCTCTTCGATATGCTTCTCAAGAATTTAAAGGATTAGAATATGTCGATGAAAAAGAAGGCTCTCCAGAAGAACACTTCTATTTAGAAGTCATAGGGGATTCTATGATCAATGCGAGAATCTATCCTGAAGATCTAGTCTATGTCCATCGTCAAGATCAAGTTGAAAACGGATCCATTGCAGTTATCTTAGTCGGAGAAGAAGCAACCATAAAACGAGTCTTTTATGAAGAAGATAAATTGATTCTTAAACCAGAAAATCCTAAGTATCAAGCCATGATCTATACTCAAGAAGAATGTGAAACCAAACCCATTCGAATCCTTGGGAAAGTCATCCACTGTAAAATAAAACTGTAAGTGCACCAAAGCTCTTCTTTTTTGTGCTTCTATAAGCTATAATTATCTAATGACAATGGAGGACCGCCGTGTTTTTAAAGCGTATTGAAATCCAAGGATTTAAATCATTTGCGGATAAAGTCAACATTACCTTTGATAGTAACATCAGCGGTATCGTTGGACCAAATGGTTGTGGGAAAAGCAACATCACTGATGCGATCAGATGGGTCTTGGGCGAACAAAGCGTAAAGTCTTTGCGCGGTTCCAATATGACCGATGTTATTTTCACCGGAAGTGAATCCAGACGTAAGGTTAACTTGGCGGAAGTCACGTTGGTTTTTGACAACACAGAACGTATTTTTGAATTACCTTATGATGAAGTTGAAATCACAAGACGTTTACATAGAGAAAATGCTGAAGGGGAATATCTCATCAACAAAGCGCCTTGTCGTTTAAAGGATATTTTAGATTTAACGATGGACAGTGGAATTGGTAGAGACTCTTTGAGTATCATATCTCAAGGATCCATCACAGAATTCGCTGAAGCAAAGCCTGAAGAATTACGTAGTGTCTTCGAAGAAGCCGCTGGTGTATCTAAATATAAGAAAAGAAAAAAAGAAGCCTTAAATAAACTAGAACATACACAATCTAATCTTGAACGTATGAACGATATCTTTTTAGAATTACAAAAACAAGTCTTACCGTTAAAAAAAGCAGCTCAAAAGGCAGTCATCTATGCGGAAAAGAAACAACGTCTACAAGAAATAGAAATTGCAGTCTTAACGACGATGATTTCACGTTTTAAGAAACTCGATGAAGACGCCAATAAAGAACTCTTTAATTTACAATCAAAAGAAGCAGTTTTAGAGGCTTCTATTCAAATCAATGAAAACTCTACGATGTTGGCTAAAACAGAACTTCATCAGTTGGATCATTTGATCCATGAGGCTCAAACTGATCTATTAAAGCTGATCAATGAGATTCAAACATTAGAAACACGTAAGATTGAGATCGATGAAAAACGTAAATATACGGTAGAAGTAGGGAATTCTGAACAAAGAGGCGTTGAGTTAAGACAACTTCTACAAGAAGCTAAACAAGAGTATGAAGATCGTCAACAGCGTTATGATGCCTTGGTTTTAGATATGGATTCTTTAAACAACCATAATCTAGAACTTAATCGTCAATTGATCGATCAAAACGCTTTGGTTGATGAAAGTACAGTCGTTACTCAACGTTTAAGAAATAGATTAGAAGTTGTTAAGAACCTTCAGGCAAGACCTTTTATGACCCAAGCAGGGGTTCAAGCAGTATTAAATGCCCAACAGAGTTTAGCGGGTGTTTATGGGGTTGTTTCTCAACTATTGACGCCTTTTAGTGGTTATGAAGAAGCCATCAGTGTGGCATTAGGCGGGGCAATGTTTAACATCATCACCAAAGATGAAAGCTCAGCCCGCCATGCGATTGGATTCTTAAAGAAAAATGAATCAGGTAGAGCGACCTTCTTACCAATGACTGTTCTTCAAAGTCGAGGATTACGTAAAGAAGACGAAGTCATTTGTCAAAACACCAAAGGTTATCTAGGCGTCGCCAGTGTCTTCATCGAAACTCAAGATAAATATAAACCTGTCAGTATGGCACTTTTAAACAATGTTTTAGTGGTTGAGGATCTAGAAGTTGGGAATCATTTGGCGTCTTTACTAAATTATGGTTATAAACTGGTTACCTTAGAAGGCGATGTCATTCATAAAGGTGGATCAATGACAGGTGGTAAACAAAAAGACACCGGCTCTCCTTTAACCTTACTCAAAGAATTCAACGAATTAAGTACACAAGTGGCTTCTAGTTATCAGCTTTTACAATCTCGCCAACAGCTTCAACAAGAAATGGCGATCAAGAAAACTGAAAATGAGATCCAGTTGGTCGATAAACGCATCGCTATGGCTTCACTTGAACCTGTACTGGATGCGAAACGGGCGAAGTTTGATCGCTTAAAGAGTGATCTTAATACCTTGATCCCTAATGGATCAACCCAAGAAACTCCCGAAGATGATTTAATTACCTTATTGAATAAAGCCTATTCCGCTCGTGATAGCATCAATCTACAACTCAGAACACATCGTGAATCACGATTAAAAGTAGGGACTGAAAGTGAACGCAAAGATCAACAAATGCGTCAACAACGTCGCGAACTCAATACTTTACAAATCCAAAAGCGAGATATAGAGCTAGAGTTGGCTCGTAATTCAACCAACATTGAGAATCTAATGGTTCGATTGAGCCAAGAATATCAATTGACCTATGAATTCGCGCTTCAAACTCATAAAGAAAGCGATATTGATTTGGCTAAGGAAGAAGTCAAGACCTTAAGACAAGACATCGAAAATCTAGGCAACGTAAATATGGATGCGCCTGCGGAATTCGATGAGGTCAATACTCGTTATGAATTCATAAAGAAACAATATGATGAACTCTCTGAAAGCAGAGATAAGATCTTAAAACTTATCGCTGAACTCGATGAAGTCATGGTCACTCAATTCAGTGCGATGATGGATAAGATCAATAAGGAACTACCTGGTGTATTCTCAACCATGTTTGGGGGAGGCACTGCTTCCTTAACCTTAGAGGATCCTAACGATAAACTCAATTCAGGGATCGATATCCACGTTCAACCACCAGGCAAAGCAATCAAAAACATTCGTTTATTCTCTGGGGGCGAAAAGAGTCTGATCGCCATCAGTGTTTTGTTTGCGATCTTAAAGGCAAGACATGTCCCAATGTGCATCTTTGATGAAATTGAAGCCGCTTTGGATCAATCCAATGTAGATCGTTTTGCGCGTTATCTTAAACAATTCAGTCGTGAGACTCAGTTTCTTGTCGTTACTCATAGACCTGGAACAATGGCTCAATGTGATCTCTTATATGGGGTCACGATGGGGAATTCTGGAGTCAGTCAGATGTTGAAGGTCAAATTGACAGAAGCTGTCAAGATGATCGAAGAGGAAACTAAATCATGAGTTTCTTCAGTGCTTTAAGAAATCGACTAAAACCTAAAACAACAGATCAATATGTGAGTGGATTTGAAAGAACACAGATCGGTTTTGGTTCTAAATTAAAGATCTTATTAAAAGGTTCTCCGCTTATCGATGAAAAGGTATATGCCCAAATCAATGATGTACTATTAAAAAGTGATCTTGGGGTAGAATGCGCTTCCCAATTGATTCGAGATCTAAAAAAACAGGCAAAAGCACTTTCTCTTACACAAACAGAGGAATTAATCGAGGGATTAACCCAGTTAATGCGTGAATCCTTCAAATCGTATGAGCTCACTTTGAAAGAAGGAACCAATGTATTCTTAATCGTTGGGATCAATGGTTCAGGTAAAACGACAACCGTTGCGAAATTAGCCTATTCTTTCAAAGCCCAAGGCAAATCGGTCGTGATGATTGCAGCAGATACTTTTAGAGCTGCAGCCGTCCAACAACTTCAAACATGGAGTGACCGTTTAGATATCCCGTGTATTTCTGGAAAAGAAAATGCGGATCCCAGTAGTGTCGTCGTCGATGGCTTACGTTATGCCCAAGAGCATAAAACAGACATCGTATTGATTGATACTGCAGGAAGACTACAAAATAAAGTCAACTTGATGGAAGAATTATCTAAGATCAATCGTGTTATCACTAAGATTCATGGTTCACCACCTGAATTTACCTGGATGGTATTAGATGGTTCTACGGGTCAACATGGACTAAAACAAGCGGAAAGCTTTAAAGCGTTGATCAACATCAATGGTATCTTATGTACTAAACTAGATGGAACTGCTAAAGGTGGTATATTGGTTGCACTAAGTCAAAAGCTAGATCTTCCTATTCCTTATATTGGACTAGGAGAAAAACTAGAAGATCTCGTAGAATTTGATCCTGATGCTTTCATCTATAGCATCATAAGGGAACTCACATGATCAAAACAGATCGTATGAATTATCTCTTAGACTTTTATAAAGAGCTATTGACTGATCATCAGCGATCTATCGCAGAACTTCATTTTTATGAAGACCTCTCTTTATCGGAAATAACCGATCATACTCAAAATAGTCGAGCGGCAGTCCATGAGAGCCTTAAACGTGTTGAACAATTACTAGAAGAATATGAATCCAAATTACATCTGGTTGAAAAATACCTCTTACGTAAGACTCAAATCGATGCCTTACGTGCACTAAATAACGATATCGTCACTCAAATCGCCCAAAATATAGACGATTTGGATCAAAAGGAGCCCAAATGACAAAAATTATCTCAGTAAATGCAGGAAGCAGTTCGCTTAAGTTTCAATTGTTTGTTATGCCTGAAGAAACGGTCTTGACCAGTGGTATTATTGAACGTATCGGATTAACCGATGGGGTCTTTACGATCAAATTCAATGGAGAAAAAGTTACTTTTACTCAATCGATTCCAGATCATAAAGTCGCTGTTGCCTTGGTTCTTGAAGCCTTGATCAAACATAAGATCGTTGATTCCTTAGAAGAAATCAAAGGTGTAGGCCACAGAGTCGTTCATGGAGGCGAAGTGTATGCTGCTTCAGTTGAACTCAATACGGATGTTGAAAAAGCGGTTGAAGCTTTAGCTGAATTGGCACCTTTACACAATCCTGCCAATTTAGTAGGATTTAGAGCCTTTAAGAAAGAATTACCAAATGCGCGCCACGTTGCCGTTTTCGATACTGCTTTCCATCAAACCATGGAAGATGACATTTATCTATATCCAATTCCATACGAATATTATGAAAGTTATAAGATCCGTCGCTATGGATTCCATGGGACATCTCATTATTATGTATCCCAAAGAGTAGCTCAGCTTATGAATAAAGATGCGAAAGACATCAATGTCATTACTTGTCATTTAGGTAATGGGGCTTCGATCGCTGCAGTTAAGGGTGGATTATCGGTCAACACATCGATGGGATTTACGCCTTTAGCGGGAATCATGATGGGAACTCGTTCAGGGGATATCGATCCAGCAATCATTACTTTCTTAATGGGCAAACTCAATAAAAGTGCTGAAGCCATCATTGATATTCTAAATAAGAAATCAGGTATGTTGGGTGTCAGTGGTATCTCAAGTGATGCCAGAGACATCGAAAATGGGATTACTGCGGGAAATCCAAGAGCGATCTTGACTCGTAATCTCTATGCCAATAGAGTAGCTCAAACAATCGGAAGTTATTTCGTTCAACTGGGCCATGTCGATGCGATGGTATTCACAGGTGGTTTAGGTGAAAATGATGTTAAGGTAAGAGAAGCCATCATCGATCGCGTAAGCGAAGCTATGGGTATCAATCTTAATCGTGAACTCAACTTAAAAACACGTGGTAAAGAAGTTTGTTTAAGTGATGAGAAGAGTAAAACTGCGGTATGGATCGTACCTACCAATGAAGAACTTGTTATCGCTCAAGATACATTAAGAATACTAGGACTCTAAAATGTCTTTGTTTTATGAACTGATTCAAAAATATGACGTGATCACTGTATTTCGTCATCAAAATCCTGATCCCGATGCTTTAGGATCGCAATGGGGTCTTGTCTCATGGCTCAAAGAAACTTTTCCCAATAAGGCTATTTATGCTTTGGGTAAACATGTTGGGGTTAAACCACAACTATTTGAAGCTTATGATCTCGTTGAGGATAGTGTAGTCAGTTCGTCACTTGCGATTATATTGGATACAGCCAATGCAGCTAGGATCGATGATCAACGATTCTCTAGTGCTAAAATGAGACTTAAGATCGATCATCATCCTTTAGGTGAAGCTTATGCTCAGCATCAGATCGTTGATGAAACGGCTTCTAGTACATCTGAAATCATTGCTGGTTTGATTAAAGAGTTTATGCTCGATGAAGCCATCAGTTCAAAGGCCGCAAAATACCTATATATGGGAATACTTACCGATAGTTTGAATTTTTCTACGTCGAATGTAACTCATTCTACTTTGGAAAATGCAGCTTACTTAGCCAAGAGCCATTTAGATCTACCTAAAATCAATGAAGAATTATACTTAATCGATGAAAATGAATTTAAGTTTGTCAACCGATTGAGAAACTTAGCCATCGTTGAAAAAGGATTGATCTATGCGATCGTTACCAAAGCATTAACAGAAGAGTGTAATATTACACCCAATATGGCAAAAGAACATGTGAATGATCTTGGTTTGGTCCGTGAATATGAAATATGGGTGCTCTTCGTTCAACAAGAAATCCCAAATCAACATTTATACAATGGTTCGATCCGTTCTAGAAACGTAACGATAAATGATATAGCGATAAAGTATAATGGTGGTGGCCATCGATTGGCTGCAGCTGTTAAGAATCTTAGTTTAAGTGAAATACAGAGTGTCATTCATGACCTCAAAGGGAGACTATATGACCAGAAGATCAGCTAACCCATATTATGTAAACATGAAGAAGAAAAGAACAGGGACCATTAGAGGCTTACTTATGTCTTTGTTTGTGACCGTAATATTCGCCGTTGTAGCAGACTATTTATCTTTACCTGCTTACAACATCCATTCCATGGAAACGCTATTCCTGTTTGCTTTCTATTTTGGATTGTTTGCTTTCTTAAGTGTCTTCTTTACTGGAAAATTTACGAAATTTGCGTTTGGATCTTTAGCAGTTGCGGGAGTCATTGTAGGATTTGTCATCGTGATGTCCTTATTGGGTTCTGAAATTCTCAACGCAGATGCTTTTAGAAATCAAATCAATTTGACAGAGTCTGGTAATTTTTCAGATGATTTTGATTTGGTTACTTATGCAAATGTCCCTTTGGTAGATTATGAAACTGCCAAACAATTAGGGGATAAACAAATGGGTAAGATCCAAGGATTGGGTTCACAATACAACATCAACCTAGACTATACCCTTATCAGTGTATTGGATAATGTTTACCGTGTATCTCCTTTAGATTATCAAGACCTCTTTAAATGGTTTGAGAATAAAGGTGAAGGTATTCCTGGATATGTCAAAGTCAATGTAAGAGATGTCAACGATGTATCTTTAGTCACCTTGGATAAAGGAATGATCTATTCACCATCCGCTTTCTTCGACCAAGATCTTCTTAGACATGTTCGCTTTACCTATAGAACTGAGATTTTAGATGATTTCTCATTTGAAATCGATAATTCTGGTCATCCTTATTATGTTATATCCATCATTGAACCTAAAATTGGTTTCTTTAGTGGATGGGATGCTCAAGGCGTTATCGTCGTTGATGCTGTAACAGGTTCTATGAATAAATACGATTTAACATCGATCCCATCGTGGGTCGATCGTGTACAACCCGTTAGTTTGGCTTGGTTTCAAGTCGATAACTGGGGCTATTATGTCAATGGTTGGTTCAATACGATCTTTGGACGTAAGGATGTTATTCAAACAACCGATGGTTTCAACTATATTTCCATCGAAGGTCAAACCTATGTATTTTCTGGGATGACTTCAGCTGGTGCTGATCAATCCATTGTTGGTTTCTCACTTATCAATCTAAAAACAAAAGCTGCCTTCTTCTATCGTGTTGGGGGTGCAGATGAAACCTCAGCAATGAGTTCAGCTCAAGGGGCTGTTCAACATTTAGGTTATGTTTCTACCTTCCCGGTCTTATTGAATGTAGAAGGGGAACCTAGTTATTTTATGTCTTTGAAAGATCAAGAAGGATTAGTTAAGATGTTTGCATTAGTTTCAGTTACTGATTATTCAGTCGTTGGGGTAGGAACTACCTTAGTCGAAACCAAAGCTGATTACATCAAAAAATTGATAGAAGCTGGAATCTTAGAGTCCGCTGTTGAATTAGAGAAATCTGTCAGTGGAGTCGTTACGAAGATCGCTTCTGCGATCAGTGGTGGTGATACACAATATTACATCACTTTAGAAGGGGATACTCATCTGTATGTGGTTCCGTTTAATTTAAGTCCAGAAACTGTATTAACACAGGTTGGAGATACTGTAAGCATTCATTATTATGAAAGCACAGAAAAAACGATACCTGCGATCACCTTCGACAATAGTGCCTACGATTACTAAGAACAGTTAAACTGTTCTTTTTTTTAATGACTAATGTATAATGAGAGTACCTTTATGAGCACTCATTTGATGGTTCGCAGTGCCTACTCACTGCTTCAAGGTACCATGGGTATACCGCAACTGGTACAACAAGCGAAATCATTGGGCTATAAATCTGTTGCGTTGACAGATCGTTTAAGTATGTCTGCAGTACCTGAGTTTATGTTGGAAACTCAAAAAGAAGGACTTCATCCCATCATAGGAGTTGAATTAGATTTACTTTATCAAGAAACCACTTGTAATATCGTGTGTCTAGCTAAGAATAACAATGGTTATCGATGGTTGATCAAGTTTTCAAGTCAACAAAATACAACGAAAACACCACTTCATATTCAAGACCTCGTTTTAGCGAAAGAGGATGTCTTTTTTATACTTCCAAGTGTCAATCCTTTGTTTGAGCCTTCTTTCTTAAGAGAAGATACAAATGCTCTACAAGCTATCATACATGACTTATCAACGACACTTCCTTTCTTATGGATTGGTATAACCAAACAAGAAAGTGCCTTTTATCAAAAGACAAACGCATCCATCAAAAAATTAATTTCAAAAACTACAATGAAAAGTGTTGCGCTTCATCAAGTTTATTATGCAGGTAGTGATGATGAAGAGATCTATCGTGTATTAAGAGCCATCGATCTTCAAATGAACCTCAAAGATGAGCGTCTATTAAAGATGCCTTATCGATATATGTTGGATCCTGTAGAAATGAAGGATTTATATGATCCTCAAGATCTTATTAATACAGATCTTATCGCAGATAGTTGTCAAGTAAGCTTCATTCAAAATAAAACTGCTTTGCCTCGTTTTGAGACCCCAAGTGGGACATCAACGGCTCAGTATCTAACACAATTGTGTCTACAAGGTCTAACCAAACGATGTGGGACTAAAGTCCCAAGTGTTTATAAACAACGCTTAAAAGAAGAATTAGACATCATCGTGTCGATGCATTATGAAGATTATTTTTTAATCGTTTGGGATTTTATTCTATATGCTAAGAAAAGCGGAATCTATGTTGGACCAGGACGAGGAAGCGCAGCGGGATCGCTTGTTGCTTATTGTTTAGGCATAACGCATGTGGATCCTTTAAAATTCAATCTTTTGTTTGAACGTTTTTTAAATCCAGAACGCATCTCAATGCCCGATATAGACACAGATTTTCCAGATGATCGACGTGATGAAGTCATACGATATGTCTGTGCGAAATATGGGAATACACATGTGGCTCATATTTCAACATTTGGAACCTTAGCGGCTAAACAAGTTTTGCGAGACGTAGGAAGAGTTATGGATATTTCAGTTCGAGAACTCGATACCTTGTCTAAAGCTATTCCATTTGCGATTAAGATCACTTTAAAAGAAGCCTATGATTCAAATGTTCGATTTAAAAACTTGATTGATTCTGATTTAAGATATACTAAGCTATTTCAGATCGCTTTGGGTTTAGAAGGCTTACCTCGTCATATCTCAACCCACGCTGCTGGAGTGGTTATGTCTGGAGTGGATCTTTCTGAGATCGTTCCTTTAATTCAAGTTGAATCAGATATGGTTTCTACCCAATATACGATGGAATACCTAGAAGCTTTAGGCCTTATTAAAATGGACTTTTTAGGATTGCGCAATCTAACCATCATTGATCAAGTCGTTAAGTTGATCAAAAAACATCATAATATCGATCTTGAAATACTCAAGATCCCACTTGATGATCCTAAGACTTTAGAGCTTTGTCGAAAAGTTGATACAGTAGGTATCTTTCAACTTGAATCTGATGGGATGAAAAATCTCTTAAGACAAATGAAAGCCACTCGTTTTGAAGATATCGTAGCGACCATAGCCTTATTTAGACCCGGTCCTATGGAGAATATACCTGCTTACATCAAAGCCAAAGAGAATGCCTCATCCATTCATTATCTTCACCCTGAACTAAAACCCATCGTTGAAGATACTTATGGGATCTTGATCTATCAGGAACAAATCATGCAAGTTGCGCAAAAAATGGCTGGTTTTACTTTAGGTAAAGCTGATCTATTAAGAAAAGCCATGAGTAAGAAAGATCCGGAAAAACTCTTAAGTTTAAAACAAGAATTCATCGATGGATGTCTACAAAAGGGAAGAACACAAGAACTTGCGATCGAACTCTATGAGTTGATCTTTAAGTTCGCAAATTATGGATTCAATAAATCTCATTCAGTCGCTTATGCGATGATTTCTTATCAAATGGCGTATCTAAAAGCCAATTATCCTAGTATGTTTTATGCGGCACTGTTAAGTTCAGTTATTGGTGGCGAACAAAAAACAAGCCAGTATCTAGAAGAAGCGAAAGTCCATGGGGTCTCGATTTTACCTCCTTCGATCAATGAATCAACTGAAGTCTATGAGTTGTCTTCAAAAGGCATTCGTTTACCCTTGCTTTTGATTCGTAGTGTAGGAGGGGCAGCTTGTCGAGAGATCCTCAATGAGAGAGAACTTGGTCAATTTACAAGTTTCCATGATTTTATCGCTAGAATCAATACCCATCGTTTTTCTAGAGCCAGTGTAGAAGCACTAATTGATGCGGGTTCATTCGATGAGTTTGGATATAATCGTAAATCCCTATTAGCTTCTTTAGATGAAGCCTATCAATATGCGGATCTTGTTAAGATTGAAGGTAAGGATCAAACTCGTATCGATCTAGGCTTAGTGATGACTCCAGAGATCTTGAAAATCAATGAGAATCCTTTAGAAAAAGCTGAAAGAGAAAAATTGGTCTTGGGTTTCTATCTCAGTGATCATCCTTTATTTCATATCAAACAGCAACATCAAATCACCACTAATATCCTTTCTCTACAACCCAATAAGAGCCATGTAAAGCTGATTTGTATGATTAAGGGAATCAAACAACACCGTACTAAGAAAGGTGATCTTATGGCTTTCTTAAGTCTCAGTGATGAATCCAGTGAATGTAGTGGGGTCTTGATGCCTAATCTCTATATTGGTTTGAGTGATAAGTTAATCAAGGGAATATTTGTTATGATAGAAGGGTACTGTGAAGAAGAAGGAAGTTTATTCATAAAAAAGATTGAATTATTGAATAAAGCTGAATAACCCAAATTATTGACACATTTAGTGCTTACACTATAAACGAGGTGAAACATGGCAAAGATACTCATCGTAGATGACGAAATCAATATTCGTAAAGTCGTCAAAGAATATGCATTGGCCAATAATCACGAAGTTGACGAAGCAGAGAATGGCTTAGAAGCCATCTCTAAGATCACAGACAATGATTATGATGTGGTCGTTTTAGACATCATGATGCCTAAAGTCGATGGTTTCAGTGCCTGTCGAGAAATAAAGAAAATAAAAGATGTCCCCATCATCATCCTTTCTGCTCGTCAAGAAGAATACGATAAACTCTTGGGTTTTGATCTAGGAGTGGATGATTATGTGGTCAAACCTTTTAGCCCTAAAGAACTTATGGCCAGAATACATGTCGTTATCTCTAGACATTCCAGTAATACCAATACCATTCTATCTTTTGATGGTTTATCGATCGATGAAGCAGCACGAAATGTCTACATCGATGATGTCCGTATCAATATGACTCCTAAAGAATTTGAATTACTAGTCTATATGATCAAAAATAAAAACATCGCCTTATCCAGAGAAGTCTTACTTGAAAAAGTATGGAACTATACTTTCTTCGGCGATGATCGTACAGTAGATACCCATATCAAGATGTTAAGACATAGTTTAAAAAACTATCGGGATTATGTAAAAACCGTTAGAGGGGTAGGCTATAAGTTTGAAATTTAATTCGCATAACATACGTACTCGAACTTGGTTTTATTTTATAACCCTGACTTTGGGTATTTTAGGTATGTTATGGATCTTTCAAATCGTTTTACTAAGTGCGACCTATCAAGATATGAAGGTCAATCAAGTAAGAGTTGTAGCTGATAAAGTTCAAGTTGGAATCATCCAAGACAATTTTACGATGTCGATCCAAATCGAAGCAGTAAAGAAAAATGTTTGTGGTCTAGTCTATAACAGTAAAAGCGTTTTGCTTTATCAAGTAGATTCATTAGGTCTAGGTTGTGTTCTCAATGAGAAAGCATTGGCTTCACCTACTAAGATCACAGAATACATAGATGTCCTAAAGAACTCCTCAAATGGAGAAATGATCGTTAAATTACGTAATGAAGTCATCGATCAAAATATGCTCCTTTATGGTAGAGAAGTAAACAGTGATTTTGGGAATTATTATATCTTTTTAAATACACCATTAGATCCTATTGACTCCACCATATCGATCATCACCAATCAATTTGTATATGTAACTTTCTTCGTTTTTCTTTTAGCGACCGTTTTAGCTTTCTATATCGCAAGACGTCTATCGAGTCCTATCGTTTTGATGAAAAAAAGTGCGATGAGCTTAGCTAAAGGCAACTATGATGTTCATTTTGAATCTTCAGAATTTGAAGAGATCACAGAACTGGCCAATACCTTGAATCATACAGGTCAAGAGCTTAAGAAGATGGATGAGTTAAGACGAGATCTTATCGCTAATGTATCCCATGACATCAAAACACCTTTAACCATGATCAAAGCATATGCAGAAATGATTCGTGATTTAACAGGAAACAATAAAGAAAAACGTGAAGAAAACCTTGAAGTTATCCTAGATGAAGTAGATCATCTCGATGCTTTGGTCAAAGATATGACCCAACTTTCTCAGCTTCAATCTAACGTCTTAAGTATGAATCGTAGTGATTTTGATTTGGTTGCCTTAACGAATCATGTTTTGAAGTTAATGGATGCCTTGATTATCTCAAATTCTATAGAAGTAGATTTCTTAACACCAGAAAAAGTAATGGTCAATGGAGATAAGATCAAGATTCAACAAGTCATCTTTAATTTCATCTCCAATGCGATCAAATTCATAGGCGAAGATCATAAACTCATCATACAAATTCTATTGGAAGATGAATTCATTCGTTTTGAAGTGACTGATCATGGGGTAGGAATCAAAGAAGAAGATCTACCTCATATTTGGGATAGATATTATAAGATCGACAAACATCATGCCCGTAATATCGGTGGAACAGGATTAGGTTTATCCATAGCTAACGCCATCTTAAAAGGACATGGGATCGATTTTGGGGTCATTAGTGAAGTTAAACAAGGTTCTACCTTCTGGTTTAATTTGCCTTTCTCAAAGAAGACAAAATCTCATGACTGATTTTATTCCCAACAGTACCTTAAAACTGATTCAAGACGATGATCATTTTAAAATGACTTCTGATAGTGTTCATCTAGTTGAGTTTATGAATGTACGCAAGAAAGATCGAGTTTTAGATGTAGGATGTAACAGTGGAGTCTTAAGTTTAGTTGCCGCAACAAAAACAAGTTACCAAGTCATAGGGATCGATATCAACGATTCAGCAATTTCCTTAGCGCGTTCAAATGCGAACTTAAACGCACTCAATAATCTAGAATTTATAACGATTCCACTTCAAACGTTCGAAGCTAATTCTTTTGATTTGATTGTATGTAATCCGCCTTACTATAAAAATGATCATACTTTTAGTTCAACTCAAGCTCAAGCCCGCTTTGAAATCGATCTGAGTTTGAAAGATTTAGCGATTCATTCCAATCGACTGTTGAAGGATAAGGGTAGATTGGTTATAATCATAGCTGTTGAACGATTTCATGATTGGCTTATTTTAGCTCATGAAACTCACTTAACGGTCAAACGCTGTGCGTTTATCCATCATAGTCAAGATCATCAAGCAAAAACGGTATTGGTTGAAGCTGTCAAGAACGGAAAGGGAACGATGAGGGTTGAAGCCCCCATCTTTAATAGGTAAGCTATGAACGGAACCATCGTCAATGGACTCGCGATCGCACTAGGTGGTCTCATCGGTCTATTTCTACAAAAAAGTATCATCAAAACCATCAGTGGGAAACTTTTTGGGGCGATTGGCCTCATTATCATCGTCTTAGGTCTCAAAGGCGTCATTAATTATGGGAATACGGTATCTACTGATCTTTTGATTCTGATCGTATCCATTGCGGTAGGAACATTTATCGGAGAACTCATCGATTTAGATGGTCACATCAATCGATTTGGTTTAGCTGTAGAGAAGCGTTTCTCAAAAGATGCCTCTGGTAACTTCGCTCAAGGCTTGGTTTCCGCGACACTATTATTTGCGGTAGGTGCAATGGCCATTATTGGATCTATGGAATCTGGACTTCAACACAACGAGATCACCCTATATACAAAATCACTGCTCGACTTTATATCTTCTATCGTTTTCGCATCTACCTTTGGGGTAGGCGTTATATTCTCAGCAGTTCCTGTTGTGCTTTATCAAGGTACTTTGACCTTATTATCTGGATTTATCCAGCCTTATTTGACTCCAGAATTATTAGCGGACTTAACAGCTGTAGGCTCCATATGTATTATGGCTTTAGGGTTCAATATGGTAGGAGCATCTAAGTTTAAAGTCGCAAATCTATTACCTGCTTTACTCATTCCAATTCTTATTAGAACTGCTTTATTTTATATTGCGGGGATCTAATTGAACTTACTTGTTTTGTTTGACGAAAGGCATCGATTATGTTAAACTGACTACGTTGTTATCCCTTTTTTGGGGTGCAACCGCATGATAAGGGTCTAAGTGTCCTCAAAAACCACCCGATTTAGCGAGTCTCAAACCAAGAAAAGGAGGAACATTCATGTACGCAGTCATCGAAACAGGCGGAAAGCAACTTAAAGTCGAAGTCGGCATGTCCATTTTCGTAGAAAAATTGGAAGTGTCAGCTGACGATATCGTTACTTTTGACAAAATTTTGGTCGTCTCTAATAAGACAACCAAAGTAGGAACACCTTATGTCAAAGACGCCAAGGTCACAGCAAAAGTCGAAAAACAAGGCAAAGCTAAGAAGATCATCATCTTCAAATACAAGCCTAAAAAAGGTTCGACCCGTCGTAAACAGGGTCACCGTCAACCGTATACCAAATTGATCATTGAAACCATCGAAGGTTAATCATGGTTAAAATCTCTGTTTCGTTTAAAGATCAACACATCATCAGAATGACTGTTAAGGGTCATGCACAATCTGCTCTAAAGGGAGAAGATCTTGTATGTGCTTCTGTCAGCAGTATCACCACCGGCGCTTTAAACGCTTTGGACATTCTGGTCCATGATGCTTGTGAGCTTAGTTTAACGAAAGGGAAAGACCCCATCATTGACATCATTGTCAAAGAAGGTCAAAACAAGGATGTCCAAAACATCCTAAAAGCAGTATTGATCCAGTTAAAAACTCTTGAGGAGACTCAAGGCAAGTACGTACACATACAGGAGGTGCAATTATGAAATTCATCTTAAATATTCAGCTCTTCGCTTCTAAAAAAGGGGTAGGTTCTACCCGTAACGGCCGTGACTCAGAATCCAAACGTCTCGGAGCCAAAAAAGCGGATGGCGAATACGCAAGCGCCGGTTCTATCATTTACCGTCAAAGAGGGACAAAAATCCATCCGGGTACAAACGTTGGCAGAGGCAAGGATGATACCTTGTTTGCCACCATTTCCGGCGTGGTTAAATTTGAACGCTTAGGAAAAGTCAGAACCAAAGTTTCCGTCTACCCACAAGCATAAAAATCCCTTTAGGGATTTTTTTAAAGGAAAAAAATGTTTATAGATCGCGTAAAAATAAAAGTTAAAGCAGGAACAGGCGGTAATGGGATGACCTCATTTCGTCGTGAAAAGTATGAACCATTAGGTGGACCTTATGGAGGAGATGGAGGAGATGGTGGAAGCATCATTTTCGAAGTCGATACCAATAAGTCGACCCTTTTGGATTTGCGATTCAATAAATTGATTGAAGCTTCAGGCGGTGGAAACGGCTCTAATAAGAAGTTCCATGGCGCACAAGGCACAGATTTTATCGTAAGAGTACCTATAGGGACCATCATCAAAGACATTAAAAACGATGTGATCATCGCTGATTTGGTTCGTTTAGATCAAAAAGTAGTTGTCGCTCAAGGCGGAAGAGGCGGAAGAGGCAATTTTCATTTTAAGACCAGCCGTAATCCTGCCCCTGATTTCAGTGAAAAAGGTGAACCTGGAGAAGAAAAAGAACTTCAACTCGAGCTCAAACTTTTAGCCGATGCAGGTTTGATAGGTTATCCTTCCGTTGGGAAGTCAACATTCTTGTCGGTCGTTTCTAAAGCTACCCCTGAGATCGCTGCTTATCCATTTACGACCTTGGTACCTAATTTAGGTGTCGTTCAAGTGACTGGGGCTGAATCCTTCGTCTTAGCTGATCTACCTGGACTTATTGAAGGTGCTCATCAAGGCAAAGGTTTAGGTCATATGTTTCTTAGACATATCGAGCGTTGTAGAGTTTTGATCCATATCGTTGATATGGGAGCTGAAGATGGGCGAGATCCTGTCAATGATTATCGAGTCATCAATGATGAACTTAAACAATATCAACTTCGTTTAACGGAACGTCCTCAAGTGGTCGTTGCGAATAAGATGGATCTACCACACGCTCAAGAAAATCTCAAACGATTCCAAGAGGCTTATCCTGATCTAAAAGTATATGAAACGATCACCTTGATTACAGAGGGTGTTCAACCTGTATTATACGAAGTAGCTAAGTTATTAAAAGAAACACCTGAGTTCATTCTCAATGAAACCCAAAGAGATGAAATGGTTTATAAATTCGTTGAACAAGTTCCATTTACCATTCAAAGAATGGATGATCATACTTGGATGCTTAAAGGTGATGATATCGAACGTGCCTTCGCTATGGCCGACATCAAATCTGATGCTGGGTCTGTAAGATTCGCTCGTCGACTCAAATTATTGGGAGTTGATATTGCCTTACGTAAAGCTGGCGCAAAAGATGGAGACCTTGTCTACATCAAAGACTTACAATTTGTTTATCTAGACTAACTCTGAGTAAAATCAGAGTTTTTTATTGTGTTATAATAAGGTCATGATTGCGTTCATCAAAGGTGTTATTTTTAGTATTAGTCCAGACTATATCACCATCGACACCCAAGGTGTTGGGTATAAAGTCTATTTTAATCATCCGGAAAAAGTTCACTTAAAAGAGACGGTTTTCTTATATACCTATCATATGATACGCGAAGATGATCAAAGCTTATATGGGTTTTTAGAATCAAAAGAACTAGAACTTTTCGAAAAGTTGATCAGCGTCAAAGGTTTGGGATGTAAGACCGCTAATTCGATGTTAACATACTCTACTTATGATCGTTTGGTCTTAGCCATTGAACAAGCTGATGTGGCAGCTCTTAAACAAATGCCAGGTATAGGTGCTAAAACAGCCTCACAGATCGTTTTAGATCTTAAAGGAAAACTGGTTTCTGTCGCCAATAGAGAAGTAGTCGTCAATGATAAACTTAAAGATGCTTTAGAAGGATTAAAAGCTTTAGGGTATAAGAATGCTGAACTGCAAGGCATTCTAAAAGAACTTAATGCTCAAACTTTATTAGATACAGAATCTTATATGCGTTTGGCTCTACAACTTTTAGCCCGTAAAGGAAAATAATGGAAAGAATCATCTCAGCTGAAATCGAACCAGAAGAAGAGGAACTTAGTTTACGTCCCTCTACTTTGGATGAATATGTTGGTCAGACTCACATCAAAGAGAACCTGAAGGTTTTTATACAAGCTGCCAATCAAAGACATGAAGCTTTAGATCATGTCTTGCTCTATGGGCCTCCTGGCTTAGGTAAGACGACTTTAGCCCATATCTTAGCCAACGAGCTTAAGACCCATATTAAAGTCACCAGTGGACCTTCTATCGAGCGTAGTGGTGATTTAGCTGCTATCCTAAGTACTTTAGAAGCAGGAGATGTCCTATTTATCGATGAGATCCATCGTTTACCTAAAGTTGTCGAAGAAGTGCTTTATCCTGCTATGGAAGATTACGTCATCGATATCTTAGTAGGGAAAGAAGCTTCGGTTCGATCCATACGTTTAGATCTACCTCCTTTTACCTTAGTTGGCGCTACTACTCGTGCAGGTGATTTAACGGCTCCTTTAAGAGATCGATTTGGGATCGTATCTAAGCTTGATTACTATAGTGTAGAAGAACTCTCCCAGATCATACGAAGAACTTCTAAAGTATTGGGTTCACCTATTGAAGAAGGGGCTGTATTGGAACTCGCTCAACGTAGTCGAGGTACACCTAGAGTCGCCAATCGATTGTTTAGAAGGGTAAGAGATTTCGCCCAAGTTCATCATCAAGGTAAGATTACTTTAGAGATCGCAAAAAGCTCTCTCGATAAATTAAAGGTCGATGTGTTGGGTCTAGATGAAGTCGACTTAAGATACTTAAGAGGCATTATTGAACGATTCAAAGGAGGACCTGTTGGATTAGAAGCCTTAGCCAGTTCTATCCAAGAAGAAACCATGACTTTAGAAGATGTTTATGAGCCTTATCTACTTCAAATTGGATTTATCAATCGGACCCCAAGAGGCCGTGTCGTCACTGAAAAGGCTTATAAACATTTAGGCATACATCATCAAGATTCACTATTCGAAAAATAACCACATCTTTGTGGTTATTTTATTTGAATATGAGTTTTTTTAGATCAAGAACAGTTTCTAGATAATAAGTAGATGACTTGATCATTTGAGATCTTATTTTTTCATTGGTATGAGACCAGGCTGCACAAGCGAAGTCAACATTCATACATTGAGCCATTTCTAGACCAAGTTTCATGTCGTCTAAAACGAGACAATCTTCAGGATTAAGATGGAGTTTCTCTAAAGTTTGTAGGAGTGGATAAGGATTTGGCTTACGTAAGGCAGAGCCTAATTCCCATCCAAAAACAAGATCAGGTTCAAAACCAAAATGAGTAATGTAGTCTCTTCGAATTTCAGAACTTTCTGAATGAGAAACAACAACGATCTTACCACCTTGATGTTTATATGTCTGTAAGATTTCTTTTATACCCTCAAAAGGAGAAGGAATGGTGGCTTTAGTGTATTGTTTCCAAATATCGTATTCGATTTTCATCTCATCAGAATCAAAATGATAAACTTCATCACAGATCTTCTCAAATCCTAATTCGTGACACATTTCAATGAAAACATCAAAAGTAAGATCTGTTTTAGTCGGTCTTAAAGTACTCAAAGTTTTGAGAAAAGCAGGAAAATGAACAGTACGTGTTGAATCAACAATGGTATCATCATGATCCAAGAGTAAACATTTATAAGTGATCATACCAATATTGTAGCATTATCCTCTCGAAGTTTGGGCTTGGTTTTGTTATAATTGACACAGGAGTAAGCTATGAAAATCTGTATCGTAACCGGTGGAACCGGAGGCCATATTTATCCTGCTGTATCTTTAGCTCATGCACTAAAAGATCAAGATCCTACAATTGAATTGTTTTTTGTTGGGAATAATGATCGTATGGAAGCTACTGAGATTCCTGCTTTAGGTTTTGATTTTATTGGTTTACCTGCCAAAGGCTTTAATGGTTCAATTTTCGCAAAAGTAAACGCTCTAATGGCTTTATTTAAAAGTAAAGCATTGGCGAAGAAACTCTTAAAAGAAAGAAAACCAGATATCGTGATAGGCTTTGGAGGTTATGTTTGTGTCCCTGTGATGCAGGCTGCACATTCACTACACATTAAAACGATGCTTCATGAACAAAATTCCATCGTTGGGAAAGCCAATAAGGTATTGATGGGTTCCGTTGATGCGATCGTATGTGCTTATGAATCAAACTTCTCAGTATTCCCTAAAAACAAAACGCGTTTATTGGGTAATCCTAGAACCTATGAAATCAAGAAACATCATACTGAAATAGATTGTGTTAAGACCTATGGTTTTAGTAATAAATATCCTACGATATTGATCGTTATGGGATCTTTAGGATCAGAATCTGTCAATGCGATCTTACCTGAAGCTTTAAAGAAATTTAGTGATGCTAAAATCCAAGTTATTTATGTGACTGGGAAGAAACACTATGAAGATTTTATACAAAAAGTACCAGCGATGAAACATATCGTGATTACACCTTATGTTGATCAATTGGCTTTGATGTCTCAAATCGATTTGATCATCTGTAGAGGTGGGGCTACAACGGCAGCCGAGCTAGCTGTCTTTGGGATGCCATCCATCATAATCCCTAGTCCTTATGTCCCAAACAATCATCAATATCATAACGCTAAAGCTCTTTTTGATGCCCAAGCAAGCGAATTGATCGAAGAGAAGGATCTTAATGCGGATTCGCTCTTTCTTCGTGCTCAAAGCTTAATAAACGATCCACAACGATTAGATTCTATGCATAGTAACGGTCTAAAACTCGCTAAAGGCGATGCTGCTGAAGATATGATTCAATGGATCTTGGAATTGGTTCATGGACAATGAACGTCTAACTCCTTTTGAACGGATCGCCTCTACTGAAGAAATCAAACTCAGTGGTCCTCAAATGGAACCCGTTGATGTCTTAATCAATCAACGAAAGAAACTCAAGAAACAACTTAGACGAAACCGTTGGTTAAAACGTTTAGGTGTTTTTTCATTGACACTTACTTTGGTACTATTATCATCACTTTACCTTAAGACCTCGCTTAGTACTTTAAATCAAATCGAGATTACTGGTAATCAACTTTTAACCAAACAAGAAATAATTAAACAACTTCAACTCAATGAACCACTTTCGATCTGGGAATTGGATCTTGTTGAACTTCAAGCTCGTTTAGATCAATTGGATCTCGTTTTAAATGGACACGTATCTTTAGAGAATCAAAACACAATTAAAATAGAACTTATAGAGAAAAGGGGAGTAGCCTTGCTTGTATTAGATTCAGGTCTTGTTATGTTGAGCGATCAAGGTGAGTTTATCGATATGGATGCCCATAAACTCTTGTTGAATATGAACCTTCCTTTAATCATAGGCTTGGAAGATGCTATTGAAATCCTAGATTTAGCTTTGATTTTAGGCACACTAAATGATGAAATTTTGGTGAATATTTCTGAGATCCATAAAGAAAGAACAGCTTTTAATGAAGCTCAATTGAGATTGATGATGCAAGAGGGAAACACCATTTTTGCCCCCCTTTCAGCCCTTTCTGCATTAGATAAGTATATACAAGTGCTAAAAATGACCAATGAGAAGAACAGCTGTTTTACAATTGCAGACATCAGTTTCAGTTTAGTCAAGTCAGAGTGCCCAACTCATTAATATTTACAAGTAGGCGATTATGCTATATTATACATAGGCTAAGGAGCGTTATTATGTCTATACAAAAAGAAACCGACTTAGGGAATATCAAAATATCCGAAGATGCCATCGCTACATTAGCGGGCGGTGTTGTTACGGAATCTTATGGTATCGTAGGCATGGCCTCACAGAAGATTTTAAAAGACGGCTTAGCTGAACTTTTAGGTAAAGAAAACTATACTAAGGGGATCGTAGTCAGAGAAAGCGCAGATAAACAATTAGAATTAGATCTTTATGTTGTTGTAGGTTATGGTGTCAAAATCACTGAAGTTGTTTATGAAGTACAAAAGAAAGTAAAATACGTGCTTGAAAAAACTCTGGAAGTTAAATTCAAGTCCGTTAATATCTATGTCCAAGGAGTGAGAGTCATCTCATAAGACTATGGAAAAACTCAACGGTAATAAATTCAAATCGATGTTGGTCAGTGGAGCCAACAATCTTAGTAACCACCATCGTGAAATAGATGCCCTTAATGTATTCCCGGTCCCAGACGGAGATACAGGTACCAACATGAACTTAACGTTCACTGCTGGTGTCAAAGAAGCTCAAGCTCATCCAAGTACTCATATCGGAGAAATCGCAAAAACTTTATCTAAAGGATTATTGATGGGCGCTAGAGGTAACTCTGGTGTTATCTTATCTCAGATCTTTAGAGGATTCTTTCAAAGCGTAGAAGGCAAAAATGAATTAGATGCTCATGATATCGCTTTAGCCTTTGTAAGAGGTACAGAAGTGGCCTATAAAGCAGTTATGCGTCCTGTTGAAGGAACGATATTAACTGTATTACGTGAAAGCTCAAATGAGACTTTACAATATGTAGAACAGAAGCACGCTAAAAACATCATCGATGTTTTAGATTATATGATCAAAAGAGCTAAGATCTCTCTTGAGAATACGCCTAATCTATTGCCTGTCTTAAAAGAAGTAGGTGTCGTTGATAGTGGTGGAGCAGGATATGTCGTTGTATTAGAAGGTTTCTTTTCAGAATTAACCGGAATCTCAATTGAACTACAAGAAGATACAGGTGAAATAGAAGGGGTACAATCTCAACTTGAAAATGATGAGTTTGGATATTGTACTGAAATTATCATTCGATTAAATCCTGAAGTCCTTCCTGATTTCTCAGAAGCACATTTAAGAGAACAATTAGAAGCTCAAGGCAATTCTATCGTCGTCGTTCAAGACGAAGACATCGTAAAAGTACACGTTCATACTTTAAGCCCAGGTGATGTCTTAAATCTAGGCCAAGCGTATGGCGAACTCTTAAAAATCAAATCTGACAATATGCAACTTCAGCACGAACATGCATCAACGATCGCAATTGAACCTAAACCTAAAAAGAAATACGGCATTATTGCGGTAGCATCAGGTGAGGGTTTATCAAAACTTTTCAAAGATGATTATCGTGTAGATGTGGTCATTAGTGGTGGTCAAACCATGAATCCTGCGACAGAAGATTTCGTCGCAGCGATAAAAGAACTTAACGCTGAACATATCTTTATCTTACCAAACAATTCAAACATCATCTTGGCTGCTCAACAAGCAGAGTCCTTAATGGATGATCTAGATGTCCATGTCATCCCAACCAAGAGTATCCCTCAAGGTTTAAGTGCTTGTGTCATGTTTAATCCGCAAGTCGATGTCCATGAGAATATTCAAGAAATGACCGGAGCCTTTAAACACGTTAAAACAGGCTTGGTTACTTACGCCATCAAAGATAGCAATATGGATGGAGTAAGCATCAGTGCCAATGATTATATGGGTATCTTGAATAAATCTATCGTAGTTTCAGTTCCTTCTAAAACAGAAGCAGCTAAACGTTTAATGGATCAATTGGTTACTTCAGAAGATGGTCTAATCACCGTCATCGTCGGAGAAGATGTCAATGAAGAAGAACAGGAAGACCTGATCTCCTACATCACTGAACATTTTGATGCCTGCGAAGTGGAAGTCCACTTAGGACATCAACCGGTTTATTCGTATATTATCGGTGTTGAATAAAGGGCTTTAGCCCTTTTCTTTTATGGGTAACCTATCTATCTTAAAATTAAGCACTAAAATGATTGAAAAACTCCATGAGGTCCAATTGGATTCACTGGAGGCTTTATTGCGTTATTACCCATCACGCTATGAAACGATCGAAGATATTCCAGTTTCATTATGGAAAAAAGGGGATCGTATCAGTTTAGAAGGCATTATCGTTCAGCCTGTAAAGACAACCCGTATTAGAGGTAAGTTAAGTGTTTCTCGTTTTATGTTTCAAACTAAACAAGGATTATTTAACTTAACGATATTTAACAGGCCATGGATTTCAAATATTACTTCTACAATGACCATTTTTGGTAAATATGAAGGGGATCATTCGATCACAGTCACTCAATATAAGGGACAAGCCTTATCCACTTTATTAGGGATTCATCCTGTATATCGCGTTCATAGAGATCTATCTCAAAGCGATCTTCAAAAAGCCATCGAAAAAGCGCTTCTTTTAAGAGATTTAGCGCTTATTCAAGAGTTTCCTATAGATCTCAAAGAAAAATACAAACTCTTATCGATCAAACAAGCCCTTAAGTGGATTCATCAACCTACTGGTTCAGAAGAACTAAGACAAGCCGTAAGAACTCTTAAATATGAAGAATTCTTAAGATTTCAAACGAAACTACAATATGATCGATATGAAAATATCGAAGTTCAAGCAGGAAAGATGAAACTATTTGATCGTAGAGTCATAGAATCTTGGATTCCTCATCTACCATTTACCTTGACTTCAGCTCAAGGTAAAGTACTCGATGAAGTATTAAATGATCTACAATCTCCTAAACGAATGTATCGTTTACTACAAGGGGATGTCGGTAGTGGTAAAACAGTCATCGCTGCACTTGCGATCTACGCAACTCATCTCGCTCATTTTCAAAGTGCACTACTTGTCCCTACTGAAATATTAGCGAAACAACATTTCGTTACCTTAAAAAGTTATTTACCTTCATCGATGAAAGTCGAAGTTATTTATGCGTCTTTGCCTTCTAAAACAAAGAAAGAGATCCTTGAAAGATTGGCTCATCATGAGATCGATGTCTTGGTAGGAACACATGCCTTGATATCTGAGGATGTAAAATTTGAAAATTGTGGATTGGTGGTGGCGGATGAACAACATCGTTTTGGAGTCAATCAAAGACGACTCTTGAGTGCGAAAGGTGAGAAGGTTGATTTCTTATTGATGACAGCTACCCCAATTCCTAGAACCATGGCGAACGTATTGTTTGGAGATCTAGAGATCTCTACCATAGATCAATACCATCAATCTAAGAAACAAGTTCATACGACACTTATTCAAGATCTAGATCTAAAACCATTGATCCCAAAGATCATTTCATTTATCGAGAAGAAACAACAGATCTATGTGGTCTGTCCTGCGATAGAAAGTGATGGGGAACTAGAACTAAATGACGTCAATACAGTCACTAAGACCTTAAGAAAGCTCTTAGGTAACTCAGTACTCATTGATGTCTTACATGGAAAACTAAGCACAGAAGCCAAGGAAACGGTTCTAGAACGCTTTACATCCAATCAAACACAGATCTTAGTCACCACAACGGTCATAGAAGTAGGTGTCAACGTTCAAAGTGCCAATGTGATGATCATCTATGATGCGGATCGCTTTGGTTTAAGCCAACTTCATCAGCTTAGAGGTAGGGTAGGTAGAGGATTAGATGAAGGATACTGTTTCTTACTGAGCGCAAGTGAAGAAGAAACAGCCATAGAACGTATGAAGGTTCTTTTAGAGACCACAGATGGTTTCATCATCGCTGAAAAAGATCTTGAATTAAGAGGACCTGGTGAAATCTTTGGACTTAAACAAAGTGGTATCCCTAGCTTTTTGATCGCCAATGTGGTATTAGATCAAAACATCTTAATGACTTCACTCAACGATGCGAAAATGATGATATCCCATCAAAAGGATCCCCTCTATATCCCTTGGATCGAAGACTGTCTGCTGGAACACAGCACTCAACTTTTAGATTAAGATGGTATAATGATAATCATGAAAAACCTCAACGATTGGCTCACTGAACATTCTATAAAAATCCATGACTCAGCGCTCATTGAGAGAGCTTTTATTCATAGTTCCTATCTCAACGAGAACCCAGAAGTCGATTCAGAAGACAATCAACGATTGGAATTTATAGGAGATGCGGTACTTCAATTATGGAGTGCTCGTTATCTATATGAGATAGAACCTCATTTATCAGAAGGTCAAATGACCAAGATGAGAGCCTCTTTGGTGAATGAAGCCAGTTTATATAAAATGGCTCTTTTATTAGGATTAAATCAATATTTAAAATTAGGCCAAGGTGAAGTTCGTGAAAACGGGATCGAAAAACAATCGATCGTTGCGGATATGTTTGAATCTTTCTTAGGAGCTCTTTATCTTGATTCTGGTTTTAAACCTATCGATGAGATATTGAGAAGCATCATCGATCATCTTGAGTTATCTGAGAAACATCAAAACGATGATTATAAGACTCGTCTACAAGAGTTCGTTCAAGCGGATGATAAACGTTCTATTGAATACATCTTGGTATCTGAAAGTGGTCCATCTCATGATCGTCGATTTGAAATGGCCGTGTATATCGATAAGATGATGTTTGGGAAAGGGTATGGCAACTCTAAAAAAAGAGCGGAACAGGCTGCCGCTAAAGAAGCCTTAGAAAAATTGGTACGTTGATGAGTGATCTTCATTTTCCTGAAATAACAGGATTTAATCATGAAGAGGCTGTCATTGAAGCACGGCGTTGTTTGAATTGTAAACACAAACCTTGCGTCGATGGCTGTGTCGCCCACATGAATATTCCTGGTATGATCCAGGCTTTTTTAACAGGTAATGGAGAAGAAGCCAAAGAAATATCCTCTTCTTTTAATGATTTCTCTGAAATCTGTGGAAGAGTCTGTTATCAAGAAATCCAATGTCAAGGAAGCTGTGTATTCAATAAATTGGGTAAACCTATTCAAATTGGTAAACTAGAACGCTACATCTCAGATACCTATGAGAATAAACCAAGCATTCAAGCATTAGCTCAAGGGACAGTTGCGATCATAGGTAGTGGTCCTGCTGGTCTTGCCTGTGCTTATGATTGTGCGAAAGCCGGATTAAAGGTTACTGTATTTGATAAAAATGAAGATATAGGAGGCGTATTGCGTTATGGGATACCTTCTTATCGCTTACCTAATGAAGTGCTTGATCGTCGAATAAATGAATTGAAATCATTGGGAGTTAGTTTTATTCTTAATGAAGAGATAGGGAAAAGCATCGTGTATGAGAATATTCTCTTTAAATATGATGTGTTAATGATAGGCGTAGGATCTTCTGAAATCAATATGACCAAAGCTGAAGGATCAGATCATCCTAAAGTGGTAACTTGGGATGTCTTCTTAGAAAACGTTAATAAGGGCAAAGATCAGTTCGAAGAAGCTTATTCTACTGTAAGAAGCATCTTAGTCGTAGGTGGAGGCAACGTTGCGATGGATGTCGCAAAAAGTGCTGCACTTATGAATCGAAAAGTAGATCTTATTTATCGAAGAACCATTCCTATGATGCCTGCTCGACATATCGAAGTCGATGACATCATCGATAATAAAGTCGTAATCCATGAATTAAGAGATCCCATTAAGATCTTTCCAATTCATAATCAACTTGAAGTTCTATGTAAGAAAACAAAATTGGTTCAACTTGAAGAGAATACACGAGGTACCATTGTAGATGATGAAGGTTTTGAGAACTTCAGAACTGATTTATTGGTATTGGCCATTGGATCTGGTAATCAGGAACAGTTGATCAATGGTTTAGTTATGGATGAGATGAATAGAATCGTCGTTAATGATCAACAAGAAAGTTCGGTTCCCTTTGTCTATGCGGCAGGGGACGCCGTTACTGGACCTAAAACCGTCGTTCATGCCTTATCTTCAGGAAAGCGCGCAGCCAAAGCCATCATCGCTGCATTAACCCATGAGTAAAAAACCATTTCTAGCGATTATTGATAAATTAAACCTTACGACCTTTGAGCGTGAGTTTTTCATCGACTCCATGTATGAAGCACCTGTACTAGATCTAAAGTCAAATAAACTTCAACTTAATCTAGATTTAAAGCGCACCTTACCTTACGCTCTTTATACCCAACTCAACTCAAAACTCTCTGAGAAACTTAAAGCTCAAGTAAATCTAATGATCAATGTAGAAGAAAATGATTTAGAGACCAACGATAGTAACTCCTATATTCGCTTAGCTTTAAGCCATCACTTTAAAGATGATTTTATAAAAGAACTCCTTTTTACCGTTGAGAAAAATTCACTTATCTTCATTGTAGAATCCCATGAGAAAGAAGATATCCTCCTCTCTAAGCTTACAGATTTTCAAACTGAATTGAGTCAGTGTGGCTTAGTACTTAAATCTATGGTTAAACTAAGAGAGAAGACTATCGTTCAAAGCGTAGAAGATGTCCAAGTCATCATAGAAAAGAAGAAAGAACCTCTTCAAAATACCTTCAAACGTAAATCCATGGCGGATGTATCTATATTTAAGATCACGGATCTTTTTGAAGGTCAAAAAGATGTCAAGATACGTGGCCGTATATTTAATATTGAAACTCAAATGGTTAAAAGTAATACCGTTCAACGCATAAGTTTCTTTATCCATGATGAATCAGATGCGATCACATTTACTGTTTTCGCAGAGAAGGATGAAGAAAGAGCTAAATATGCATCCTTAGCCATAGGTCAACATCTTTTATTGTT
Organism: Erysipelotrichaceae bacterium; assembly: GCA_013334325.1. Taxonomy (GTDB): domain Bacteria; phylum Bacillota_I; class Bacilli_A; order Erysipelotrichales; family Erysipelotrichaceae; genus UBA2212. The sequence goes on from JAAXXT010000001.1 coordinate 39,467, forward strand.
TGGAGATGTTAAATCTGATACAAAGAGTGAACTCATATTCTCTGTTAAGAAATTTGAAGAGATCGATGATTGGATGTTTGTAGAAGATGGCACAGAAAAGAAAAGAGTAGAGCTTCATTCTCATACAAAAATGTCTGAAATGGATGGGGTAGCAGATATCGAAAGTTATTTGGATAAAGCATTTAAATGGGGCCATGAAGCCTTTGCGGTAACAGATCACTTTACAGTTCAATCTTTCCCAAAAGCTCAAAGAAAAATCAAAGCGCTTCTTAAACAATACCCTAATCGACGTTTCAAAATGATCTATGGGTGTGAGATGAGTATGTCAGAAGATGTCTTGACTGCAGTTACTCGCCCAATGACACAAAATCTGATGGATTCAGAATATGTCCTTTTTGATTTAGAAACATCTGGTTTATCCAATCAATATGATCGTATTATCGAATTTGGCGCGGTTAAGGTTAAACAAGGTTTAATATTAGAAAGAATGCAGATGTTTGTTAAAGCACCTGTTAAGCTAAGTCCTTTTATCATCGAAAAAACCAACATTAAACAAAGCGACGTCGATAATGCCCAAGAAGAATCTGTTTATATCGATCAATGGTTAGAATTCTTCAAGGATGCCATATTGGTCGCTCATAATGCTAATTTTGATATTGGATTCATCAATGAAGCGCTTCATAGAGCGAATAAACCTAAACTAGAGAATACAGTAATTGATACTCTGGCTTTATCTAAACTACTTCTTGATGATAAAAGAACCTATAAATTAGGTTCTATCGCCAAACACTATAAGATCAATTATGATGATGTAACTGCTCATAGAGCGGATTATGATGCTGAAATCCTAAAAGATGTTTTCGCTAAGCTTTTGGAAGATGCTCAAAGTCGACTTTGTGTTACTACAGATGATTTGAATGGATTAAACAAAGAAAGTAGTTATACCAAGGCTATCGGTAAACATGTCATTCTTCTTGCGAAAAATGCGGATGGTTTAAAAGATTTGTTTAGATTGGTGACCATTGCGCATACTGAACGTATGAGTGCTGATGCTAAGAATGAAGAATCCCTCGTTGAACCAAGGTTGATTAGAAGCGATCTTGAAAAGTATCGCGAGAATTTATTGATTGGGACAGCATGCTACAATGGTGAGATTTTTGAAACAGCCATGAATCGTAATCAAAATGAACTTGAAGAAGCACTGAAATTCTATGATTATTTAGAGATACAACCTTTAGGAAACTATCAACCTATGATCGATAATGGGGTAGTGCCTTCATTAGATCGATTAAAGACAATCTTATTGAATCTGATTGAAACGGCTGAAAAATTAAATATTCCTGTTGTAGCTACTTCAGATGCTCATTATCTCAATCCATCAGATAAGATCTTTAGAGACATCTATATCAATTCTAAAGGAACAGGGAAGAGCCGTCATCCACTCTATCTCTATAATCCAGAACGTCGTCAGAATAATAAGACACCTGATCAATATTTCCGTTCAACAGAAGATATGTTGGATCAATTCTCTTTCTTAGGAACAACTAAAGCTTTTGAGATCGTTGTGGTTAATACGAATTTGATTGCTAATCGAATTGAGCAAGTGTTCCCGATTAAAAATGAATTGTATACCCCAAGTATTGAACACGCTGAAGAAAACCTACAAGCCATCGTTTATGCTTCTGCGACTAAGAAATATGGAAATCAACTTCCTAAGATCGTTTCTGATCGATTGGAAAAAGAACTCAATTCTATCAATACACACGGATTTGCGGTTATTTACTATATCGCTCATTTATTGGTTAAGAAATCACTTGATGATGGATATATCGTTGGATCCCGTGGGTCAGTTGGATCATCTTTAGTAGCGACATTGAGTAATATAACTGAAGTTAATCCACTTCCACCTCATTATGTATGCCCTAAATGCAACTATTCTGAATTTTTCACAGATGGAAGTGTTGATAGTGGCTATGATCTACCTGATAAGAAATGTCCTCATTGTAATGAAATGATGGTTCAAGATGGTCAAGATATACCCTTTGAAACTTTCTTAGGATTTGAAGGAGATAAAGTACCAGATATTGACTTGAATTTCTCATCTGAGTATCAAGAATATGCGCATGCCTATACGAAAGTGCTTTTTGGAGCTGAACATGTCTTTAGAGCGGGTACCATCTCAACGGTCGCTGAAAAAACAGCTTATGGATATGTCAAAGGCTATATGGAAGAAATGAACATTACAACACCTTATAAGAATGCCTATCGTGCGTATCTGGCGAAAGGTTGTGAAGGTGTTAAACGAACTTCTGGTCAACATCCAGGAGGAATCATCGTTATTCCTCAAGATATGGATGTTCATGATTTTACCCCAGTGAATTATCCAGCCAATAAACTAAGTGCGGATTGGTTAACGACTCATTTTGAATTTGGAGATATTCATGACAATGTCCTAAAGTTAGATATCTTAGGTCATGTTGATCCTTCTGCGATGAAAATGCTAGAAAGAATCACTGGAATCGCAGTAGATACAGTCCCAATGAATGATGTGGAAACTATTTCATTATTTAACTCAAATAAGGCGCTTCATGCGGAAGAAAATTATGACGAACCTACAGGCGCTGTAGGTTTACCAGAATTCGGAACGCCTTTTGTAAGACAGATCTTAGCGTCTACTAGACCAACAAAGTTCTCAGATCTTGTTAAGATATCTGGTTTATCTCATGGGACTGATGTTTGGTTAAACAACGCGAAAAATCTTATTGAGTCTAAGGTAACGACTTTTGATGATGTTATTGGATGTAGAGATGACATTATGCTGTATTTGATCCATAAAGGACTCCCATCTAAAGCTGCCTTTGACATCATGGAAGCGATCCGTAAAGGACGAGGTCTTAAGGATGAACAAAAGACCTTATTGGCTACCCATAAAGTACCTCAATGGTATATAGATTCCTGTCAAAGGATCAAGTATCTCTTCCCTAAAGCCCATGCTGTTGCTTATGTATTGATGGCGGTAAGAGTGGCCTGGTTTAAGGTTCATTATCCACTACACTATTATTCAGTCTATTTCACCTTAAGATGTTCTTCTTATGAATATGAAACGATGACCAAACCTATGCGAGTAGTACGCAGTCGATTATTGAACATCCAACAGCGTCTTAACGATATCAATCTTAAAAAAGATGTCAGTTCTAAAGAAGCTGATTTGGTCTCTACCTTAGAAGCTGTCTATGAGATGAATAGTCGAGGATATAAGATTGGTCCTTTAGATCTTAATCTATCTCACGCAAGTGATTTTATCCTTCATCCTGATGATCCTACGACTTTGATACCTCCGTTTATCATCTTGGATGGATTAGGAGACAATGTCGCAAAATCCATCGTTGAACAACGTGAAATCAAAGCTTTCATTTCTAAAGAAGATCTACAGAAAAGATCTCAGATCAATAATACTCAAATCAAACGATTTGAAGAACTTGGTCTATTAGAAAGTCTTGACGATAAAAATCAGATGTCATTCTTTTAAACTTGATTATTTCATCGAAATTGTGTATAGTTATGGCGTATCTTAATTAAGGAGTGGTTCTGGCCACTCCTTCATTATTGTTAAAGGAGGTTTATGGAACTTAAAACCCTCGAGAATCTGATATCACCGATCTTAAATGAAGCAAATGTGTCCTTAGTTGAACTCAAATGGCTCATGGATCAAAAGACCCGAATCTTACAGGTTGCGATCATGCATCCTGATGGATCGATGGATCTAGAGACCTGTTCAGTTGTATCTCAAAAGATATCTGATCTTCTAGATACGACAGAGATGGTGGATACAGATTATTATCTAGAAGTCTGTTCACCTGGTGCTGAAAGGCAATTAAAAGGGACTGCAGACATTCAATTGGCCATAGGTGGAAATGTCCACTTGACCTTGATCCATCCTCTTGAAAAGAGCTTGGAACACGAAGGAAGCTTGTTGGATTATGATGGTAAGCTAGGTCATCTCGAAATCGTCCATAAAACCCGTAAGAAAATATTAGAATTCAGTTCAGACAACATTCTCAAAATACGCTTAGCCGTAAAGTTATAAGGAGCACCCAATGAATGTAAAAGATTTTATCGAAGCCTTAGCAGGCATTGAAAACAGAAAACTACCCAAAGAAGTTGTCATCGATGCGCTCAAAGAAGCCTTAAGTAAGGCTTATAAAAAACACATCGAGATTCCAGATGCTCTGGTAAAGGTCGACATCAATGAAAAAACAGGTGAACTTAATGTTTATCAACAATACACCGTTGTCGAAGAAGTCGATGATGATGAATTAGAGATCTCTTTAAGTGATGCCCAAAAGATTAAAGCAGACATCCAAGTGGGTGAACTTTATGACGTTAAGAAATCCATCGATGATTTAGGTAGAGCTGCTGCGATCTTAGCGAAAAATGTCCTAAAACAAAAAATAAGAGAAGCAGAGAAACAATCCGTTTACGATGAATACATCGATAAGAAAGATGAAATGGTCATTGGGATCATTGAATCCGTTGAAGAAAAATTCGTGGTTGTCAATTTAGGCAAGACTTTAGCGATGATGCCTAAAGCTGCACAGATTCCAGGCGAAAATTATAAAGAAGGCCAAAAGATTCGTTTGGTCATCACTGAAGTTACTAAAGAAACCAAAGGCGCTCAAGTGCTTGTCTCTAGAGCGGACGCTAAATTAGTCAAACGTTTATTTGAAAAAGAAGTCCCTGAAATCTATCAAGGCATCGTCGAAATCAAAGCCATCGCTCGTGAAGCAGGGGAACGCACTAAAATGGCGGTTCATTCTAAACGAGAAGATGTCGATGCGATAGGAGCCTGTATCGGTCCTAGAGGGTCTCGTGTTCAAGTCGTTATCCAAGAATTAGGCAATGAAAAAATCGATATCTTTGAATGGAGCGAAAATACAGTTGAGTTGATCAAGAATTCATTAAGTCCTGCTCAAATCATAGGTGTTCTTCAAACACGTGAAAAGAAAGGTCTTTTGGTGGTCGTAGAAGACAACCAATTGTCTTTAGCGATTGGTAAAAAGGGTAAGAATGCTCGTTTGGCTGTTCGTTTAACTGGCCAACGTATCGATATTAAATCTCGTACTGAGATGGATAAACTAGATTATGACTGGAAAGTCGCTATCCAAGATTACTCCTTCGAAGTTCAAGCTGCTATCCTTGAGAAGGCAGCTAAGAAAGCTGAAGAAGAACGCGCAAGACAACGTGCTGAAGCGGAAGCCATCGCACTTGAAAAATCTCTACGTGAACCTGAACTTGTCGAAGAAGTTATTGAACCTAAAGCTGAACCTGTGGCTAAGGTTACTGAACCTGTTAAAGTTAAAAAGGTCAAAAAACCTTTGGAACGCAAGACAGAATATGTTTCTAAATTTGAAACTTTAGCTGAAGCAGCGAAACCTGTTGCTAAAGTTGAACCTGTCTTGAAACGTAGACCTTCTAAGAAGGAAGAAGAAGAACGTAAATTGCGTTCTGCTGATATTCGTAAAGATAAAGATTATGAAATCAAGATCGAATATACAGCTGAAGAATTGGCTGAAATCGAAAAACAAAACGCTCAAGCAGAGCCTATATTCGAAGAGGACATCGATTACGATCAGTACGATGAATTCTACGAAGACGAAGAATAAGCGAAAGAAGGTGGCGTGTGAAGAAGATTCCTATGCGGCGCTGTGTGGCCACTATGGTCCAAGTGCCTAAGAAAGAACTGCTGAGAATCGTGCGAAGCCCAGAAGGGGTCGTTAAAGTCGATCTTAGCGGTAAAGCCAACGGCAGAGGTGCTTATTTGGCCAAAACCAAAGAAGCCCTTGAACTCGCCATGAAGAAAGGCGCTTTAGCCAGAGCTTTAGAATGCGAGATCCCAATGAGTGTCTACGACGAAATCAAAGGGTTGATCGGTGAATAGTAGTAATCTACAGTTTCTTGGACTGGTCAAGAAGGCCGGTGCCATTGTGTATGGAGATGCGCTCATGGAAGCCATTCGAACCAAAAGTGTTTACGTTGTTCTTCTGAGTGATCGCGCTTCAGAAAGAACCCAAAAGCAGATTAAAGACAAGTGTGCTTTCTATCAAATCAAATTGTTTGAGAATTTGCCAGAAGAAGTCTTTACCAACATCAAAGGTAAGACCATATCGGCATTTGGGATAGACAATCAAAAGATGGCAAGTAAAATTGTGCGCGATGAAAAGAGGTAAAAAGTATGGCCAGACCCGTCAGAAGAAATTTTAAAAGTGCCACCACAGGCAAACCACAGGTTCGCGTTAAATTAGAAGTAGTAACGTCGATCGTGTATGAGGAAGGGATCACCGTTCATCAATTGGCTGATAAGGTCAATAAGCAGTCCAGTGATATTATCAAACTGTTGTTTCTCTTAGGTAAAGTCGTTACCATCAATACCAATTTAGATGAAGAAACCATCCAATTGGTATGTATGGAATACAATATTGAAGCTGTTAAAGAAGTCGTTATCGATGAAGATTCTTTAGAAGAAGAAGTTGTAGAAGGAGAAGAACTTACAGAACGTGCTCCTGTCGTTACCATTATGGGTCACGTTGATCATGGGAAAACGACCTTATTAGATACCATTCGTAAAACGAAAGTCGTTGAAGGTGAATTCGGTGGGATCACCCAGCATATTGGGGCCTATCAAGTCATCGTCAGTGGACGTAAAGTAACCTTTTTAGATACTCCAGGTCATGAGGCTTTTACATCGATGAGAGCTCGTGGTGCTAAAGTAACTGATATATCGATCATCGTTGTCGCTGCAGATGATGGGGTCATGCCTCAAACCAAAGAAGCTGTCGATCATGCGAAAGCAGCAGGTTGCCCAATCATTGTCGCCATCAATAAAGTAGATAAGCCAGGCGCTAATTTTGAACGCATCTACAATCAACTCGCTGACTTAGGCTTAACTCCAGAAGAATGGGGCGGAGAAACCATCTTCGTCAAATGTTCTGCGAAGACAGGAGAAGGCATTTCAACCCTTTTAGAAACGATTTTATTGGTTGCGGATGTCAATGAACTAAAGGCCAATACAAAGCGCTTAGCCTCTGGAACGGTCATTGAAGCTAAATTAGATAAAGGACGTGGTCCAGTAACTACTGTCTTGGTTCAAAATGGAACCTTAAGAACAGGGGATATCTTAGTTGCAGGAGCCAGTTTCGGTAAAGTCAGACGTATGTCTGATGATAAAGGTCGTGAAATCAAAGAAGCCTTGCCTTCAACACCAGTTGAAATCGTAGGTTTAAGTGATGTCCCTGTCGCAGGAGATATCTTTAAAGTATTCGAAAGCGAAAAGAAAGCCCGCGATGTTGCGGATCATAGATCTCAAGTCAAGATTGAATCAGAACGTAGAAGTTCATCAGCTGTATCCTTAGAAGAACTCTCTAAACGAGTCGAAGATGGTCTTATTCAAGAAATTCAAGTCATCGTTAAAGCTGACGTTCAAGGTTCCGCTGAAGCCGTTAGACAAGCCTTAGAAAGAATGGAAGTCGGTAATGTTAAAATCAATGTCATTCGTTCAACCGTAGGTGGTATCACTGAAAGTGATGTCATGTTGGCTTCTGCTTCTCATGCCATCATCATTGGATTCAACGTAAGACCTAATGCTGATATTCGTAAGAAGGCAGAAGAAGAAGGCATTGAAATCCGTCTTCATAACATCATCTATAAAGTCATCGAAGAATTAGAATCAGCCATGAAAGGCATGCTTGCTCCTGTCTATAAAGAAGAAGTCTTAGGTCAAGCCACTGTCCGTCAAACCTTCAAGGTCTCTAAAGTAGGTACCATTGCAGGCTGTATGGTTACCGATGGTAAGATCACTCGTAATGCTAAAGTAAGAGTCATTCGAGATGGTAAAGTCGTTTATACAAGCGCTATTAGTTCATTGAAACGTTTCCAAAACGATGCTAAAGAAGTAGCTGCAGGCTATGAATGTGGTATCACCATCGAATCCTTCAATGACTTAAAAGAAGATGATCTGATTGAAGCCTATGACGATAAGATCGTCGTTGAGGTTTAAATATGGGCATCAAACACCAAAGAATCGGTTCTTTGATCGTTAAAGAAATTTCACAGATGATCCAAACAGAGATGGATGATCCTAAAGTAGGATTTGTTACACTCTTGGATTGTGAAGTAACCAACGATTATTCCTATGCGAAGGTGTATGTAACATTTCTAGGATCAGGCAACAACGCTGAACGATTAGAAGCATTAAGCAATCATGCGAAATACTTTAGAATGGAACTAGGAAGACGCATCATGATCAGAAAGATTCCTCAAATCGTATTCGTCATCGATGAGACCTATGAAAAAGGAAAAAGAATCGACGATATTATCAAAGATTTCAATAAATAAGGCTCTTAGAGCCTTTTTTTATGTTTAAGATGATATGTACAATGCTGACACAAAGGCTCTATAAGACGATTAGAAGCTAATCCTGAGACAAAATCTAGATACTTAGACTGATTTATCAGATCTTTAAACGATGTCTCAAAGACATTACCAAGGCCTAAATCTCCATCATTATCTAAACAACAAGGAGTAACTTGCCCATCGACGAATATCCCCATCATTTTAATTCCTCCATAGCAAGATCCAATATCTCCTACGAAAGGAAGATCTAAATTTGGCCAAGTAAATTCTTTATCGAAATCTAATGTCAGATTTTTTCCTATTTTCAGTCTATGTTTATTGGCTTGATATTCAAAATCAATACCTAGTATTTTTCTTAACCAATTTAATATATCCTCATTATTCTCGTTCCAAATTCTTAAAAACAATGAAAAATGCTTATTTTTACTTCGCATAATGAGGTTTTCTATGGATTTTAAGGTTTCTTGTCGTTGACTTTCACTTAGTTCTTGAAGACTATGAAGAGACAAGGTTAATTGAGAAAGGGCAGGATGGTCAATCAAATCGAAGTTCAGTTTTTCGAGTAAGGTCCCGTTGGTGACGAGATGGACTTGTTTATCATAAAGATGAGAGATATCCATGATTTCTTTGAGTTCAGGATGAAGGGTAGGTTCACCTTTGATGTGTAGATAGATGTGTTTAGAGTAAGGATCTATCTCACTAAGAATATGTTTGTATTCATCAAGAGTCATAAATTGTGCTTTTCTTTGAGTAGGTAAGCAAAAAGAACAGTTGAGATTACAAGTATTCGTGATTTCTATATAAAAGCGATCATAAATCATGGGTTTATTGTATCACATTAAAAAAAGTACCCTAAGGTACTATTGGATGAAACGAGATAGAAATTCTTTCGTTCGAGTTTGAGTAGGTTGATTGAAGATGATTTCTGGTTTACCTTCTTCACAAATGACACCAGCATCCATAAAGATGACACGATCAGATACTTCTTTCGCAAAAGACATTTCATGAGTGACAATGATCATCGTTCGATGTTCTTTCGCTAGACTTTGGATGACTTGAAGGACTTCTCCAACCATTTCAGGATCAAGTGCGCTGGTAGGTTCATCAAACAACATCACTTTTGGTTCCATACACAGCGTTCTTGCGATCGCAACACGTTGTTTCTGACCACCTGAAAGGGTAGATACAGAGGCTTTAACGAAATTACTAAGTCCTACTTTATCAAGATAAGACAAAGCCAAGGTTTCAGCTTCTGCTTTTGATTTCTTTAAGACTTTTACTTGTCCAATAACACAATTGTCTAAGACTGAAAGATTATTGAATAGGTTGAAGGATTGAAAGATCATTCCTACATGAGTACGATATTGATTCAAACCATCAGGATACTTTAGGATATTGTGACCTTCGAATAGAATGTCTCCACCTTGATAGTGCTCTAAGAGGTTAATACAGCGTAATAGCGTGCTTTTACCACTTCCTGAAGACCCAATAATACTAACGACTTCACCTTCACTGACGGTCATACTTATGTCTTTAAGGACAGTGGCCTTATCAAAGCTTTTCTTTAGATTTTTGATTTCTATCAACATGATTATTATTTGCCTCCTTTATAATGCGTAACTAAAATAGGAGTTGTGGTACTAGAAGGACCACCTGAAATCGGCATTTGCATTTTCTTTTCGATGAACTTAAGGATCATTGTGGTCGAATAAGTTAAGAAAAGGTATATTACAGCCGTAAGTAAGAAAGCAGACTTAAAGTTGTAGGTCGTTCCTGCGACTGAATTGGTCTGATAGAAGAGCTCAGTGATCCCAATGACATTTAAAACAGATGTATCTTTAATATTGACGATGAATTCATTCCCAATGGCAGGGAAGGCATTCTTAATGGCTTGAGGTAATATGATATGGACCATCGTTTGATAGTTACTCATCCCAATGGATCGTGCTGCTTCATTTTGACCTTTATCTAAGGATTGGATCCCAGCTCTAACAATCTCAGCCATATAAGCACCTGTATTGATCGATACGATAAAGATCCCAGCGGTTAATCTATAACTTCCTAAGATAGGAATCATTTTAAAGAAACCTAGGAAACTATAGAATATAAACATCGCTTGGACCATCATTGGTGTACCTCTAAAGACTTCGACATAGATCCCGCTGATTAATTTAACGATTTTGATTAAAATTTTCTTCCATGTTGGATCATCATTTACGATAGGAATCGATTTTAAGATCCCAACACCTAGTCCCAAGAATATTCCTATTATGGTAGAAGTTAACGCTATTAACAAGGTATTGCGTATACCATATAGGAAAAGAGAGGCGTATCTATCTGCGAGATAGAACGCCGCTCCGATTAAATCATTGGGCATTACACTACTTAGGATAAACATTATTGTGGCTTACGATCAATAGCGTCAGCCATCCATGTATTGCGAGTTTCTTCGCTAATGGTAGCAAGAATCGTATTGATGTCAGCAAGTAGTTCAGTATCAGCTAAACGTAAGGCAACGGAAACGGTAGTATCAGTAGCATCGGTAGTAAATCCAGCATTGGCAGCGAACTGAACGATGGCCAAATCAGGATTACTGGAGACGATACTTAAAGCGACTGGATATTCAGTAACCATTGCATCAGCTTCACCGGCTTGAACAGAGTTGACTAATAGAGGTGCTGATCCTAATGCGGTCAAATGATTGACTGATGTAATCTGATCAATCAAACCATCATGGAAAGTGCCCATTTGAGCGATAACACTAGCGCCTGTAAATTCGGCTAAAGTCGTTGCCCCTGCGAAAGTTGAGGAAGCTTTAACAACCAATACAAGATCAGATGCATAGTAAGGTGTACTGAAAGCAACGGATTGTCTACGTTCTTCAGTATCAGTCATACCAGCAACGATCATATCGATATCATTTTGGTTAAGGGCAGTAATTAAACCATCCCACGCCATTTTCTTAACAACTAAAGTCATATCCAATCCATCAGCGATGGCTTGAGCGACTTGAATGTCGTAACCATCACAGAATCCAGCACCAGCTTCATCGATCGCTACAGCGATATCAGATTCTGATGTCGAGGTCGTCCAATTGAACGGAGCATAATCACATTCTAAACCTACTGTAATCGTCTGAACTTCTTCTTTTGGTGCACAAGCTGACAGAAGCAGCAAGGCTAGCGTTAAACTGATGGTAATCTTTCTCATTTCTTTTCCTCCGAAAACAAAAGACCATGCTATCCACGGTCCCTTTTTTTCAAAGTGATGTGTCATAGCGCCTCTGCATTGCTGCAGGAGTACAACGGATCTTATCCGTTATCCCACGAAGCTCAGTTACCACTGACTTCGTTCGGCGGTGATTGCCTTTCTCTGATTTCATAGCCCGTCGGCTCCATCAGGTACTTTTCTGCACCGCTACCTCTATAATCTTTTGTATGTGTCATAGAATAAACCCTATCAAAACGTTTGTCAACACTTTTTATTTATCTTTTTTTAGGATCCCATAGACTTATTTGATCTGGGTTATGTAACATTTTCAGAAAATTATCTCGACTTTGTGGAAATCTTTCATAGATTTCAGCCAGTAATTCCTTCATATCTTGACGTTTTGTGACTCCATCCATTGGACATCCTGATTTGATGACTGGGATACCAATTTGTTTCGATTGGGCAATGATTTCAGATTCTCTAACGTAAATAAAAGGTCTTAAAAAAGTAATCTTTGCTTCAGTTAAAAACATCTTTGGATCAAATGTATTCAATTTACCACCATAGATGGCATTGAGCATCATGGTTTCAACTGCATCATCTGCATGATGAGCGAAAGCTATCTTATTACAACCATGTTTCTTAGCTTCTGCGATCACGGCAGCCTTTTTAAATTTCGAACACAAGGAGCATCTTATACGACCATCTGGGGTCTTATTAAGTTCTAATATCTTAGCCACATTTGAAGGGGCCTGAAACATTTCTATACCTAATCCATCAAAATAAGTTTGAACAGGTTCAAATGAATCCCCATCGAAACCCAATTGGATATGTATTCCTATGACTTTAAATTGTTTTCCGGATTTGATTCGATATTTGTTTAAAGCATACAGTAAAAGGGTAGAATCTTTACCACCACTGATCCCAACACCGATGATATCTCCATCATCGATCATCTCATAATCATAATCCGCATGGGATATTTTTCTTAATAGGAGTTTCATAGCCCTATAATCTTACCATAGAATCGTGTATAATGAGCCCATGACAAATGACGGAATCTTACTGGTCTATAAAGAAAAAGGCTTAACTTCTTTTGACCTTGTGAATCGAATTAAACGTGGCCTAAAGCTAGATAAGATTGGACATACTGGAACTTTAGATCCCAACGCAGAAGGATTAATGTTGGTTCTTTTTAATCAGACCACCAAAGCCAATCAGTTTTTAGTTCATGATACAAAAGAATACATTGCTTCTTTAAGATTGGGTCTAAAAACCGATACGAAGGATATATGGGGAGAGATCTTAGAAGAAGCAGATTATACGATGCCTAACCAAAAAGAAATAAAAGCTGTGTTTGAAAAGTTTTTAGGTTTACAAGCTCAAGAAGTGCCTATGGTTTCTGCGGTAAGAGTTAATGGTAAACGACTCCATGAGTATCATCGTGAAGGCATCGAAGTCACTCAACCCATTAGAGAAATAGAAATACTTGAACTTGAACTTTTAAAGGTCGATAAAGATATTAAGTTTAGAGTAGTTTGTGGAAGTGGTACCTATATTAGAACCTTATGTGAAGATATCGCTGCTGAATTCAATACGATCGGAGTCATGTCTGATCTTGTACGTACGAAAGTTGGATCATTTAGTATCAAGGATGCGGTCAAATTAGATCAAGTCATCGCGGGAAACTATAAATTATTGGAACTTAAAGATGTTTTGCCATACAAAAAGGTGCAAGCTACAAGCGTAATAGACATCAAGAATGGTAAAATACTAGCGTTAGAATATGATTCACCCTTTATTACAGTGATGGATCAAGATGAAGTTTTAGCGGTTTATGGCTGGAACGAAAAGAAAGACGCCTATACTAGTGTGCGAGGATTGTGGTAAATGAAAGAATATATTGTTTCTGTAGAAAAAATAAGTACCTTATCAACGGATGTGGTTGCCTGTATAGGTTATTTTGATGGTTTTCATATTGGACATCAAACCTTATTCAATAAGACAATCGCTTTAGCGAAACATAAGAATCTAAAAAGTGCTTTGATTACCTTTGATCCAGATCCCTGGGTTGTTTTAAAAGGGCTTCATAATATTCAACACATCACAACGCTCAATGATCGTAAACGTTACGCCTTAGAGAAAGGTTTTGATTGTTGGATCACTTTACAATTTGATTTGTCTATGGCTCAATTAAAACCAGATGATTTTTTAAATCTACTAAAATCAAATAAAGTATCTCACTTGGTGTGTGGATATGATTTTAGATTTGGAGATAAAGGATCTGGAGATATAAATTATCTTAAGACTCAAAAAATAATACCTGTGAGTATCTTAGAAGAATTTGATTATATGGATGAGAAAGTATCTACGACCCGTATCATAGAAGCTGTAAAAGCAGGGGATATACGTTTGGTGAGTAAACTTATGGGTAAATTCTATAAGTTAACTGGGATCATCGTTCATGGGAAACGCATCGGTACTCAGATTGGATTTCCTACAGCGAATCTTAAAGTAGATCAAGAATATGTCATTCCTAAGATTGGGGTATATGCAGGATTTGTTACAGTAGATGGGGTAAATCATCCTTCGATGATCTCCATAGGTTATAATCCTACCGTTAAGGATGATGACTCTGTTTCAATAGAAGCCCATCTGTTTGATTACGCAAATAATCTCTATGGGAAACAACTAGATTATTACTTTATACATTACTTAAGATCAGAGATGAAATTCAATGGTTTAGATGAATTGATTACACAATTGAAAAAAGATGAAACTGATGCTCGTAAAGTATTGAAGAATGTAAAAATGTAAATAATTTGTAAAATATGTAAATAATTGTTGCATTTTCAAAAAACTCATTTATAATAAGTCCCATAAGCTACGAAAAAGAGTAGTACTTAAGATTCTACAACCAGCGACTTGCGTTAGATGGAAGGCAAGATGTGTGACTTAAGGAACGTGCTTTGGAGCTGATCTTCACATTAAGAAGATCCGTAATTCTGCGTTAAGGATTTGAGTTGCCAGATCTACATCTGGAAATAAGGTGGTACCGCGATAAAACGTCCTTTGTGTAATACAAATGACGTTTTTTTTATTCAAGGAGGATCAATGAACCTAAATTTTGAAAAGATTATGCCATATGTCCATCTATTTGGAAGCGGTATCCTTGTTACTTTAGAAGTAGCGGCACTGGCAGCCATAGGTGGATCCATACTTGGACTTGCCTTTAGTTTACTAGGACGCAAAGGATCACCAGTACGATATCTGGTTAAAGGCATCGTTGAATTCTTTAGAGGGACGCCTCTATTGATCCAATTGACCTTCTTCCATTTAGGACTTCCTCAAGTTACTGGTTGGATCCCTGATGTGATGACATCTGCCTTGATCGTCTTCTCAATCAACTCTGGAGCTTATCTTTCTGAAATCTTAAGAGCTGGAATTGAATCCATTGATAAAGGTCAGATCGAAGCAGCTCATGCTTTAGGCGTTAAGAATTTCGATATAACATTCAGTATCATTATTCCTCAAGCCTTAAGAAACGTTCTACCTGCGATTATGAATGAGTTCATTACCTTAGTTAAAGAAACCTCAGTTGTATCTGTCATTGGACTAACGGACATCATGCGTCGTGAACAAATGATTGCCTCTGTTACCTATCGATACTTTGAACCTTCATTGATCGCAATGATGATCTATCTTGTATTGAACATCATCTTAAGTTTCGTAGGTAAGAAACTGGAAAGGGCACTTAAATATGATTAGCCTAACCAACGTCTCTAAGGTCTTCGATAAAACGACTGTCTTAAAAGAAGTGACCATTGAATTTGAACCCGAAAAGACATACGCGATTATTGGTTCATCAGGAGCAGGTAAAAGCACACTATTAAGATGCATCAATCTACTTGAGATCCCAAGTTCTGGAAGTGTGGTGGTCGATGGGGTGAATTTAGTTCTAGATAAAAAGAAACTAAGTTTAGTGAGAGAAAAGATAGGGATGGTATTTCAAAATTTCAATCTCTTCGCCCATATGAGTGCGCTCCACAATGTGATGTTTGCGCTTGTTAAAGTTAAGAAGATGAATGATGCGGATGCCCAAAAAGAAGCAGTCAAGTATCTTACTGAAGTTGGCCTTCAATATCGATTAAACAACTATCCTCATCAACTCTCTGGAGGAGAGAAACAAAGAGTAGCGATCGCAAGAGCCTTAGCGATGAAACCAAAAGTAATGCTCTTTGATGAACCTACCAGTGCTTTAGATCCAGAGATGACCCAAGAAGTCCTAAAGGTCATCAAACAGTTGAATCATATCGGGATGACCAACATCATCGTAACCCATGAGATCAAATTTGCCCAAGAAGTGGCTGACTACATCATCTTTATGGATAACGCTGAAATCTTAGAAGTTACCCCAACACAAATATTCTTTAGTAAACCGAAATCATCTCGGGCAGTAGAATTTCTGTCCAATATGATATAAACACAGGAGAAAAACCATGAAAAAACTACTCGTATTAGCACTTGTGCTCACCACTCTACTGACTGCTTGCAGTCAAGCCAAAAAAGATGTATTGACTGTATTGGTTTCAGCTGATTATCCTCCTTATGAATCTATTGATACAAATGGTGATTATATTGGATTCGATATTGAATTCGGGAATGCCCTTGCTGAAAAGCTAGGTGTTGAGTTTAAGTGGACTGATACAGCATTTGATGGAATCATTGGAGCACTTCAAGCCAATGCAGGTGATTTAGCAATTTCTAGTATGTCCGTTACCGCAGAAAGAGCTTTGTCTGTTGATTTCTCTACAGTATATAAAGAAGAAACTTCATTGGGAGAAACATTTACTGTTGTATCCTTATCAAGCAATGCTTGGACTCAACTTAGCGATCTCACTGGTAAAATTGGATCTACTCAATTGGGTACCGTTCAAGAACAAGCCCTTAATATGCTTCAAACTGAATTCTCATTAACTCTAGATATCAGAAGTAAATGGGATGTCATCGTTCAAGAGATCATCAATAAGAGAATAGATTTCGTCTTGGTCGATAAAGCAACTGCTGATCAGTTCTTGATTGCTTTCCCAGAATTATCAGAATTTACCGCTCAACATGATTCATTAGCAGCCATCAATGGGATAGGTATTGCCTTTCCTAAAGGATCAGAATGGACTGAAAAATTCAATACAGCGATTGCTGAAATGGAAGCAGATGGTTCTTTACAAGCTTTAGTTGACAAATGGTTCCCAGCGAACTAGTCATTTCATAAATTGAAAAGGTTATGTTATAATACCTTCAGAGGAATTAGCACAACCCATGATCAAAATCTCAGACAACGAAAACGGCATCATTTTTCTTAAAAAAGATGTATTTACTTCCATCGCTTTCATAAGCCTTCAGGAAGAAAACGGGATCCAATTGGATAAAGGCACATTTAAAAAAGCCGTCACCTGTAAAATAGAAGATGAAAAAGTTCACATCTCCATCGATTTGAAAATACGCTATGGACAAAATGTACAAAAAACATGTAAGAGCGTTCAAAATCGTGTTTCTAAATCTATTCAAGACATGACCAATGTAAATTGTAATCATGTTGATGTGAATGTTATCGGATTTAATTTTAACGCCCAATAAGGGCGTTTTTTTATGGAGTATGTTAAAATAGATAAAGTGAAAGCGGGTAGCTATGAATCGACATAAATTACGTATACTTTTGGTCACTTATCTCTATCAACATTTGTTGCTGGATAAATCCATTGCGGCGATCATCGTCGATGAAGGAATTGAACCCACTACTGAAGATCAGACTTATCTATTAAACAACTTATACAATATTCTTGAGAATGAAGAAGAATATGTTCAGTTCATAAGAGAACATTTAAATCCAGAATGGAAATATGAACGATTATTGGCGATCGATAGAGCGATCCTTTTATGCGCGATCAGTGAATTTGCGATAGATGAAGCCGCTAAAGCCATCGTCATCAATGAAGCAGTTGAGATCGCAAAGGTCTATTCCAATGAAGATAGTTTTGCCTTTATAAATGGGATCCTAGATTGTCTATGAGTCAAGATGCTTATTCAGTTTCAGAGTTGCTTCAATCCATTAAAATCAATTTGGAATCCAATCCTTCCTTTAAATCATTTTGGTTAAAGGGAGAGATTTCGAATTATACAGCTCATCGTAGTGGTCATTGGTATTTCACTTTAAAAGATGAAGGCGCAAGAATCTCATGTATTATGTTTGCGAATGCGACTTTAAGCGTTCGTTTTCCTGTCAAAGAAGGGGATAAGGTTCTTTTAAAAGCTTCTGTTTCAGTTTATCCTCCTCAAGGTTCTCTTCAGATCAATGTGAGTCAGATGAGTCTTGATGGGGTAGGAGACCTCTTCCTACAATTTGAAAGACTTAAGAAAAAGCTTTATGAAGAAGGATTATTTGATCAAGCTCATAAAAAGAGCCTGCCTCGCTATCCAGAAAGCATAGGCATCATCACAGGGGCTAAAACAGCGGCTTTACAAGATGTTTTAAAGACACTTAACCTAAGATGGCCTGGTATTAAAACAAGCGTCTATGATACCTTGGTTCAAGGTGAAGGTGCAGCACTTAAGATCATTGATCAACTGCTTTTAGCGGATCAAAATAAACATGATGTATTGATCATTGCGAGAGGTGGAGGATCCATAGAAGATCTTTGGGCTTTCAACGATGAGCGATTGGCGAGGATCATCTATAATCTAAATACTCCAATAGTCTCTGGTATAGGTCATGAGGTCGATGTTACGATCACAGATTATGTAGCTGATCTAAGAGCGGCAACACCTACGGCAGCTGCCCAAGCAGTGATACGCGATTTTCGTGAAGTAAAAGGTGAAACTGCTCAGTTTAGACAAATGTTATCTAAACTGATAAATCAAAAGCTTAATCAATCATTACTTTTGTTTTCAGGATTAAAGAATTACTCTGTATGGAGTAATCCTGAACTTATCGTTCAAGATCCTACAGTTCATCTAACAATGTTGACCCAACGATTATTCCAATATGCTTCTACGATGAAACCTACTGAGAACCGTTTAAAGAGCCTAAATGAAGCCTTAAGATTCGCTGCGATACAATCCATTAGAGTAAAAGAAAACACACTGATGAGCTTAAAACACGATCTAGGATCCTCTCTTAAAGGCAATTTGAACTTACAAAGTTCTAATTTCGCTCAAAGTGTTGGATTACTTAATGCTTATTCTCCCTTATCTGTTATCCAAAGAGGGTATTCAATCACTAAGATTGAAGATAAGGTCATTAAAACAATTGAAGATGTTTTGGTCAATGATGTGTTGATTACCAGAATAAAGGATGGAGAAATTAAATCCATCGTCACCCAAAAGGAGTCCTATGGAAAAGAAAAACTTTGAAGAATCGATGAAGAGGCTCAATGAGATCGTTACAGCTTTAGAAAAGAATGAGTCCAGTTTAGAACAATCCATTTCATTGTTTGAAGAAGGCCTTTCTTTGGTAAAAGAATGTGATCTTCAATTAAAAGGATTTGAATCTAAAGTTCAAGAGCTGATGAAGACTTACGGAAACAACAATTCTACAGATTGATTTACTTTTTCTTATAGTCAGAGTCTTAAATCTTAAGTAAAAAGTATCTTTTTTACTCTTTAAGCAGAAATCATCAGGAAACTTATCATTTAAGGTATAATCTAAGATAGATATGATCCAAAAACTAACCATTAAAAACTTTATTCTTATCAACGAGGTCAGCCTCGATTTTAGACCTGGATTCAGTGTATTCACTGGTGAAACAGGGGCAGGCAAATCCATTTTGATCGATGCGATAGGTATTCTGTTAGGAGATCGTTTTTTAAGTGAATCTGTAGGGAAGGAATCATCTAAATCATCTATTGAAGGAGTATTCTCTATTGATCGAGAGGCAATCTCAACTTGGTTAAATGAGAATGGAATCGATGCTCAACATGGAATAACCATTTCTCGTGAAGTCGATAAAGATGGTAAATCAAGTTCTAGGTTAAACGGTAAATCCATTTCAGTTGGTTTATTAAAAGAATTAGGCAATATGATGATCGATATCCATAATCAACATGATACTCAATATCTTTTAAACACGAAATATCATCTTGGACTCTTAGATCGTTTCGTAAATGAGAAAAATTTATTGGGAGATGTTAAAAGTGCTTATCAAAAATACGATTCGATTCGTAAAGATATCTTAAATAAGAAAGCCAGTTCTCTAAACGTTGATGATTTAGAATTTTTATCTTTTCAAATCAATGAGATAGAAGCTTCTAATCTTATTGAAGGTGAAGACCTTGACCTAGAACAGAAACATAAAGAAATGATGGCTTTTGAGAAAATCGCTACACATTTAGGATCTGCCTTAACACTGCTTGATGAAACAGATGGAGTTAGTGAGAAACTCTATGAAGCCATCAGAGAATTAAGAATCATTACAGAAAGTGAACGTATTATTGAAACAACGAATTCAATCAATTCGCTTTATTATGAATTGACTGATAAGATCGCTGATCTTAATCAATCAAAAAGTCTATTGAATTTTGATGAAGAGAACGTTAATGCGATTCAAGAAAGACTATTTTTAATCAGTAAACTAAAAAAGAAATATGGACATACTATTTCTGATATTCAATCTAAAAAACATGAACTTGAGGATAGAGTCGCCTTGATCAACAATAGAGAATCCATTTTAGCTGCGTTAATGGTTCAAGAAAAAGAAGCATATGAAATCTATAAACAACTCGCTGACCAAATAAGTACAATTAGAAAAGCCAAAGCTCTTGAACTTGAAAGTTTAGTTTTAAGCGAATGTCGTGATCTCTATCTCGATAAAGCACAATTTAGAATTGTCTTTAGTGAAGGATCTGATACGAATACTGGATATGATGAAGTGGAATTCCTAATTTCTATGAACCCTGGAGAGATGTTAAAACCACTCGTTAAGGTAGCTAGTGGTGGTGAGTTATCACGTTTAATGTTAGGTTTAAAGGTCATTTTCAATGCCTTACAACAAATAGAAACAGTCATATTTGATGAAATAGATTCAGGAGTTTCAGGTAGAGTAGCAACTGCAATCGGCCAAAAAATGCACAAAATTGCGAAAAACTCCCAAGTTTTTTCTGTTACTCATCTTGGGCAAGTCGCTGCATGTGCGAATCAACACTACTTAGTATCTAAAGCTCAAAACGATTCATCGACTTCAACCTTTATATCCCAACTCAACTATGATCAAAGAATTGATGAACTTAGTTTAATTTCAACAGGTACTTCTTCTGATCATTCTAAGAACGCTGCAAAAGAACTCTTAGATACCTTACAAGCTCAAGTGAACGCTCAATGAACTGGGAAACAGCCATAAGTCAGTATGTTGATCATTTGACCTATGTTGAACGTAAAGCTAAACTGACGATAGAATCCTACAAAAGTGATTTAAAGAATCTTCAACATTACTTTGAAAAAAAAGAAATAGATTTTGAAGATGTAGATACCACAATGCTCAATCAATTCATTTCAGAAGAAGTTCATCTCAAAAGCAATGCTTCTATTTTAAGAATGATATCTAGTATTAAAGGCTTATATGCTTATTTAATTCGTCTAGATGAAAAACGTTTTGATCCTACTGTAAATCTTATGAAAGTAAAGAAAAAAGTTAGATTACCAAAAACCATCAATCAAACAGAAATTGACCAATTGCTTGAATCTCAAGAGGGCAGTCATTTGAATTTAGATTTAACCTTGATTGACTTATTATATTCATGTGGATTGCGTGTGAGCGAACTTGTCACTTTAAAACTTAATCAAGTATATCTTGATGATGGTTACTTAAGGATCTTAGGTAAAGGAAATAAGGAAAGAATGGTCCCTATGGGGAAGTTAACCGCTTCTAACCTTAGAAACTACATTACCTCAACTCGACTTATGTGGTTAAAGACTAAAACAGAAAATGTATTTATTAACCCAAAAGGAAAAGCTGTTAGTAGACAGTATGTCTACACGATGTTGGTGGCCAAAGAAAAGGCACTTGGGCTTAATCACCATATTAGTCCACATAAACTAAGACATAGTTTTGCGACTTCGTTACTTAATGGTGGGGCAGATTTGCGAGTTGTTCAAGAATTATTGGGTCATGCAGATATATCAACTACCCAAATTTATACTCATATTGAAGAGAATCGATTAAAATCAGCCTACGATAAGATTCATCCAAAGCGAAAAGGAGATTAGTATGAACTTTAAGAGAGTATTTATTATCGTTATGGATTCTTTAGGTGTTGGAGCCAGTGATGATGCATCGACCTATGGAGATGTAGGATCAGATACCTTTGGACATATCGCTCAAAACTATAAATTAACGATACCAAATCTACAAAAACTAGGCATTTCAAATTTACATCCTTTAGAAGGGGTAGTATCCAGTAAAAAACCACTTGGTTACTATACAAAACTTTCTGAATTGAGCTTAGGTAAGGATACAATGACGGGTCACTGGGAATTAATGGGACTCTTCATCGATAAACCTTTCATCACTTTTACTGAAACTGGTTTTCCGAAAGAATTACTTGATGAATTAAGTAAAAGAACAGGATATCCAATTATAGGGAATAAATCAGCCAGTGGAACCGATATTCTGGATGAATTAGGCGAAGAACACATGAAAACCAATGCGATGATTGTATATACCTCCGCTGATTCGGTACTTCAGATCGCTGCTCATGAGGAAACTTTTGGGTTATCTGAGCTCTATAGAGCCTGTGAGATCGCAAGAGAGCTCACTATGAAACCAGAATGGAGAGTAGGACGAATCATCGCTAGACCTTTTATTGGGCCTAGAAAAGGGGAGTTCAAGCGTACCAGTAATCGACACGATTACGCCTTAAAACCTTTTGGGAATACAGTGCTAGATAGTTTAAAATCAAAGAAATTCGATGTGATAAGTGTAGGTAAAATCAAAGATATTTTTGATTCAGAAGGTATTACTGAGTCTTATAAGTCGAAATCCAATGAAGATGGGATGAATATCACCATAAAACTGGCAGATAAACCGTTTAATGGGCTATGTTTCGTTAATTTAGTTGATTTTGATGCCCTATGGGGTCATAGAAGAAATCCAGTAGGGTATGGACAAGAGATTGATCTCTTTGATCGTCAATTAGGTGAATTCTTAACTAAAATGACTACTGATGATCTTGTCATATTAACTGCGGATCATGGAAATGACCCTACATACAAAGGAACAGATCATACAAGAGAGAAAATACCTCTTATATTCTATAGTCCTTCCTTCAAACAAGGGGGAGCTTTAGAAGAGCGAACCTGCTTTGGTGCAATAGGAGCTACTGTAGCCGATAACTTCAAAGTAGATTCACCGGCATATGGCGATTCTTATTTGAATAAACTTATATAATATCGACCCTAAATCAGGGTCTTTTTTTAGGATATCTCTATAAATAAGAAGGGATGATAAGTTTCTGATATCACATATTATAAATAATCATATATAAATATTACATAATATACATTATGCGAAGTCAATTTAAGGCTACTATTATTAAGGATTGTATGAGGTTAGTGTTATTTAGCATCGTTTGTAGATCTGTTACTTTGTTTAACCAAAGAATTGGTACACTTTCATCATAGAATAGCTTATTTTTTGATACAAATCTATATCTACGATTAAGTATTACTTCATTATAAATATGAATAACTATGCATTTAATGGTAATGGCTCCTTTTGAATCTATGACTTGATAACATAAGTCTTGATCATCAGGATTTGAAGTATCGATTGTATTTAGTATTTCCAATAAATCTGTAATGTCTCCATCCTGTAGATCATAAGCACTTACATCAAGATAATAGTCAAAATCACTATACTGCAAGATGGTTCTATCCTTGGCGTTTATTATTGGAGGATCATTGTATAGGTCAATAGCTGTTATATTGATGGTTTTACGATCAAAATATCCATATTTGTCTTCAACATAGTATGTTACTTGATAAACACCGACTCTTTCTTGAAAATTACTTGATTCTATAACGATTTTAGCACTAATATCACCGTCTTCAAAATCATAACACTTCGCATAATCTAGCAAATTTATAGGAGTTCCAATGATATATTCGAAGTCTTCAGCAGTAATAACTGGGTTATTGTTGATCAAGACAGAGCTTATTTCTAAAGGGGTTCCTGAATATTCAACAAACATGCCAGAGATCCACACAGGATTCAATACTGTACCTTCTACGATCCTTTTTCTCATATCTACACATACATCTGATTTTGCGCTAACACGATAATATGTTTGATTCTCAGCGATTGTTCTATCTAGGATCTTTGTATATACCGAGTACATTTTGAAATACAGTATGTTGAGATAAGATGTGGAACAATTCGACCCGTATGTCCATATTGTGCCCGTTTTACTAGGCGATTTTCTAGCGTAGACAGGAGATTCTATGATTTTAATGCTAGTATCGTTAAGTTTAGAGATGATCGAAAAACGATAATCCCCTTCCATTATTTCAATAGGATTAGTTATTGGATAATATAGAGGTGTTTTAAAGTATTTTTGAGATAGATTTGCATAGAAAACAACATTAGTATTGTATTTTTGTCCTTTTACAAAACTATCTAGGGGTACAATTGCCTCAAAACCCACATATTCATAGTAATAATTACATGATGAAGCCCCATATACACCATCAGCACAGTAACTATAACCCATAGCTGCGAAACTTGAGGTCATACTTAAATTGGTTAAGGTCGCATCAAAAGTAAACGAATGATTTAAGCTTACGAATTCAAGTTTTATTGAATGATCCGTAGTGTTTTTATAGTGTTGACTATCGTTAATGAAAGCCCAACCTTTGATGCTTATGAAGTCTGAATTGATTTTTACATCTAGTATTTCAAAGTTTAAGAATTCTTTTGATACTGGTGTGAGTGTTATTGCTTGTATAGATAAAGGATGAATGCCTGTACTAATTAGTAATGTCGTAATCAACCATAGAAACAATCTTCTCATTTTCTTATTCTCTTAATCAAATAAATAAAACTAATACTAAGGATAGCCAATAAAGTAGGAATTCCATAAGTTTGAATAAGTGATTGTGGACTTATTCCGATCTCGTAACTTAATAATTCTGATGTTTTATTTACACAATTATTACTCCAACTTAATTGAACTGTACTAATAACTTCTGTATTCTTTACGAGTTTAAAGGTAGTAAATCGTTGATCTACTCCTGCGAGAACTCCATTTGAATTTTGTATATAAAATGGATGTTCTGAAACCAATACCTCCCCTTCTTTTAATCCATTTAGATATACTTGACTATTTCCGCAGCTTCCATATTGAAAAGAAGTTGTTTCTACATGATCCTGATTCGTTATAGTGATTGTTTTCATACTTATAGATAGAATTTAAATATGAATAATCCTAAAAAAAAGGCCCCCAAGGACCTTTAGTTTGATTATCTTCTTCTACCTCTAATAAGAAGTAGACGCATGATCTGAAGTAATGTTGCGCCAAATGCAGCGACATAGGTCATTGCGGCAGCGGATAACATCGCTTTTGAATCAGCAATTTCATCAGAATTGATGTAGTTACCTTCTGATAGGATTTGTAAAGCACGACTCGATGCATTGAATTCAAGAGGTAAAGTAACCAATTGAAATGTAGCAATGACACCTAACATGGCGATTCCTAACAACAAGATAGCATCAATTCCAGCAATAATACCAATTACAGCGACAACCCAACCAGCATAACTTGAAACAATCGCAAATGGTAAGATCGCATTTCTTACACCGATAAAACTGTAATGATCGGCATATTGGATGGCATGGCCAACTTCATGGGCTGCAACCGCAACAGAAGCTACTGTAGCTTCATTATAGACTTTAGGAGAGAGATTGACCGTATTGGTCTTAGGGTCATAATGATCGCTGAGAAGTCCTCTTTGACTGACCTGAATCTGTACATCCTGTAATCCATTGGCATCTAAAATCGCTCTTGCGACATCATAACCATTCTTTTTGTTTTCGGTTGGAACTTTAGCGAAATGAGAATAAGCATTGTTTACTTTCGCCTGAGCCCATATAACCAAGCCTATGGCGGCAAAATATAAGAATATCTCCACAGTAAACTCTCTTATTTAACGGATTCTTTGAAGGCTTTGGCAGCTTTAAATGCTGGAACTTTTGCTTCAGGAACCTGAATCTTTGCTTTTGTCTTTGGATTAATTCCAATTCTCGCGTTTCTAGTCTTAACTTCGAACTTCCCAAAACCGGCGAGATCTACTTTATTACCGGCCTTTACTTGGGCTACGATCGTGTCGAGGACTAGATCGACAGTTTCCAACGCATCCTTCTTGGAACATCCGCAACTCTCAGCAACAGCATCAGCTAAAGCTTTCTTATTAACTACATTTGTCATAGAATTTCCTCCATTCTTGACCTTATCATAACAAACTTGAGGCAATTATACAAATCATTCGGACTTAAGTTCTCTTGCCATTAAGATTTGAATGCTTTCAGATGGTTTAGCGCCTTCATATAAGACTTTATACACTTGTTCAGTTATAGGCATAGATATTTTATTTTTTAGAGCTTCATCATAGACGACTTTGGCAGCGTTTATACCTTCTACAGTTTTTTCGTTGGTATCCCAGAAGATCTTAGAAGTATCGAATTGACCAATGAGTAATCCTGCTTGGAAGTTACGAGAATGAACAGAAGTACAGGTTACGATAAGATCCCCTACCCCATCCAACCCAAGAAAGGTTTCTGGTTTAGCCCCAAAGAAGAGCCCATAGCGAGAAATCTCAGCTAATCCACGTGTAATCAAGGCTGCACGTGCGTTATCACCGTATCCTAGGCCACTGAGGATGCCACTTGCTAAGGCAATGACATTCTTAACGGCTACTCCTATTTCAGCGCCTACGACGTCTGTAGTGCGGTATACACGGAAATAGTTGTTTGAGAAGACGGTTTGAATCAACTTTGAGGCTTCTTCATTATCAGAAACTGCATTTAGAACCGTAAGCAATCTAATAACGACTTCTTCAGCATGTGATGGACCAATCAAAGAGACGATCGCCTTTAAAATGTGAGGATTGATGTTATCTTTGATGACCAAGGAAAGACGTTTATGATTGATAGGATGAAAGCCTTTCGCAACGTTTACGATGGTGACAGGATGTTTAAAATGTTCATTGATCTTTATACAAACATCTTCTATGGCTAAAGTAGGTACAGCTAAGATAAGGATTTCAGCATCCAAAAGATCTTCAAAATTCAGACTGGCTTGGATAGAATCATTTAGGATCTGATTTGGAAAGAAGCGTTCATTGCGATGATAACGAGATATATCTACGATTTCATCGAGATCTCTTCCCCAAATCGTTACTTCATGTTTGTTGTCTGTTAATACTTGAGCTAATGCAGTTCCCCAACTACCACTTCCTAAAATACCAATTTTCATATTATAGTTCCTTCTTTCTGGCGATGATACGGATAGGAGTTCCTTCCATAATAAAGGCTTCTCTTAATCTGTTTTCTAAATAACGTCGATAGGAGAAATGAAGCAAAGCAGGATCATTGACGAATAAAACAAAGGTCGGAGGCGCAACAGCGACTTGAGATCCATATAAAATATTTAGACGTAGACCTTTATGTGTCGGCGGAGGTGTGATTCGTTGAGCATCACTAAGGACCTCGTTTAATACACTGGTCTGTATTCTCATTTGAGAATAATTATAGACATTGTCTATGTTTGGGATGATCTGATGAACGCGTTGACGCGTCGTCGCAGAGATAAATAGGATTGGTGCATAGCTTAGATAGATGAAAGCTTTACGAATCTCTTCAGTTACTTTATTGATGGTAAATTCATCTTTTTCTATAGCATCCCACTTATTATAAATGATGATGATGGGTTTACCAGCTTCATGGGCATAACCAGCAACATGTTTATCTTGATCTCTAATACCTGCAATTCCATCGATGACAAACAAGATAACATCCGATCTTTCAATGGCTTGAAGAGATCTAAGAACAGAATATTTTTCTATAGATTCATAGACCTTGCCTTTTTTACGTATACCTGCGGTATCAATTACTACATATTCTTTACCATCTTTAGTAAAAGGAGTATCTACAGAATCACGGGTAGTTCCCTCTTTATCAGAAACAATGACTCTTTCTTGATTTAAAAGTGCGTTTACTAAGGAAGATTTCCCTACATTAGGTCTTCCAATGATGGCGAAACTGATCTTGCCTTCATAATCATTTAAATTACGATCAGGGAAATGTGAGATGATCTTGTCTAAAAGATCTCCAATACCGATCCCATGGACACTACTTACAGGAATCAGATCTTCAAATCCTAAAGCATAAAACTCATAAGAAGCATCGATTAAGGACTGATTATCAACTTTATTGATGGCCATAAGAACAGGTTTCTTAGTCTTATGAAGCAACTTGGCGATATATCGATCATCATCTGTCATACCTTCTTTAGCATTGGTAACAAATACGATAACATCGGCTTCTTCAATTGCGATGTCTACTTGCATACGAATCTCTTTTTGATAATCTTGATCTTTTAGTTGAAGTCCACCAGTATCAATAACTCTAAAATCTTTAGTGAGCCAATTTGCTTTCGCATATAAACGATCCCGGGTTACCCCAGGTGTGTCTTCTACTATGGATAATCTTTCTCCTACGATACGGTTAAATAACGTGGACTTGCCGACATTAGGTCGACCTACGATTGCGATAACGCCATCAATCATGTTGGTTTAACCTTTCTACTGTTTCTTGATACAGTTGGGTAATCTTTTCTACGGTCTCATCGATGCTTAAGAAACTGGTATCCAGTTCTATAGCGTCATCTGCTTTTTTTAGAGGCGAATAGGTCCTTGTTGAATCTGCGATATCTCTAGACCTAAGATCTTCATAAACCTCATCAAACGATAAAGGATTACCTTTCTCATGAAATTCTTGATGACGCCGTTTAGCTCTTTCTAATAAGAAAGCAACTTGAAATATCTTGAGTTCTGCATCCGGTAATACAACGGTACCGATATCTCGCCCATCCAAAATGAAGCCCTTTTTAAGGGTAATCTTTTGTTGAATACTCACCAGCTTTGCTCTTACGTTTTGTAAACGAGAAACTTGAGAAGATCCTCGATCACATTCTGTATTTCTTACTTCATGGCCAACCAAATTTCCATCCATGATCAATTGACCTTGTGCTGTAAAATCAAATTCCGTATGATCAAGCATTTCAACGACGGATGCTTCATCATCTAAATGAATCCCATTTTTTAGAGCTTTATATGCTGTTGCTCGATACATAGATCCGGTATCAATATGGACATAATCTAATATTTTTGCCAAACGCTTAGCTATCGTACTTTTACCTGAAGCGCTAGGTCCATCAATTGCGATATTGATTTTCATTAGAATCCCTGAGTACTGAAAATCCAATAGAACGCTAAACCGAGCATTACCATTAAAACAATCACTAGAATGAAAACGATGAAATTCAAAGTCCTTGATGAACTATTGACAGATTGACTCATTTCAAGTAATTCTTTATCTACACTATCAAGTTTCAATTTGATTTTTGCGGTTTCTTCAAACATGTTTCCGTTGTTTGAACGATTAAAATCATCGTTAAACTCAACTTCTTCAACATCAAAATCACTTTCAATGACTCTTCTAATTTCTTGAGTCATTTTATCATCACTTTTAGAGGAATCATTTTCTACAGATAATACAGGTTGATTTACTTTATTGATGATGTTTAAATCTGTATCTTCTGAAGTCGAATATCCTTTTTTAATGTTGTAAGACTTAACTTCATCGATGAATTCATTTAACAGATCATGGTGAAAGTTTGGATCTTCCATTACTATAGTAGGTTCAAGAGTTCGATCTGTTTCACCTTTTGAGTGTAAAGCATTATAATCGGGTAATTTTGGACTGGTTTCAATCGTACTTAGTTCAGGGTTGATACGATTTAAACGATCAGCGTAGGATGAAAGCACCGTAGATGTAACTTCGCTTTCGCGGCTATTTTCTACTTCTTGACGTAATTCGGCGTTTTTTCTGACACGTGAAAGATTTTCCATAAAAATACCTCTTTGTTATTATAACAAATTTATGACAACTTAGGATGCTACAACTGAAAATAGATAAGCACGACCATCAAAAAACCGCTTATTTAGGCGGTTTTTTATTGTGGAAAACTTATTTGAAGTATCTTGTAAATAAAGTTTTCAAGGGAGTATAGAGTGTAAAGGCAGCAATAGTTATCAGTGTTCCCTTAAATAAATTGAAAGGTGTTACTGAAATGATGCCTGCGATTTTTACCGCATGATCTGTCATACCATATAATGGAAACGCAAAATAATAATTAACAAAGCCCATCACAATGGTCGCTAAGATTGTCCCTAGAATGAAACTAGGCAAGAATCTTAATAGAGCTTTAGATGTGGTCCATTGTTTGAACCTATTTCTAAGTAACCATGCAAAAATCGATACTGGTAGAATAAATCCAAGCCCATAGAAGAAATTCGCGATTTCTCCAGAGAAGTTAGGATCTTTAGGACTAAATATTCCATGAAGAAGATTTTTTATCAATTCAACAATAATAGCAGGTACTGGACCTACAAAGATACCGATAAACAAAGATGGGATATCGCTGGGATCGATTTTTAGATAAGCTGGAAACAAAGCAGGTATTGGGAATTCAAAGAACATCAACATATAAGACAAAGCAATCATCATACTAATTAGTGTCAATAATCGAAGGTTGTTTTTCATTTTTTCTCCTTTCAACAAAAAACCCCAGAATAATCCCAGGGCTCAACATCAAAAGTGATATTGTTATCTTCTTTCATCCAGACTTTACTGTCGCCACCGGAATTAAACCGGTTCGTGCCCTTAGGCTCGCGGGGTATACCGCCGGTAGGGAATCGCACCCTGCCCTGAAGATAGTTATAGTTTAGCTTAAATGATGGTTTTTGTAAAGTGGCTTATGCTCTACCAGCGTATTTACCATCGACCGTATTAACGATGATCATTTCACCTTCAGCAATAAACATAGGAACTTTAAGTTCTAAACCAGTTTCTAAAACAGCATTTTTCATTGCACTTGTAGCAGTATCTCCACGAACCGCAGGTTCAGTAGTACTGATTTGTAAAGTGACTTTATCAGGTAAAACAACTCCTAAGATTTCACCTTCATATGAAACGATATTGACATTATCATTTGGCTTTAGGAAAGGCATTTCTTTCTCTAAATTGCTCTTTTGAATTTCGATTTGATCATAAGTGCTTGTATTCATGAAGCAAAGTGCATCTCCGCTATCATATAGATACTGCATCTCATTCTTATCGATGTGAGCTGCTTCAACTTTGTCACCACCTGTAAAAGTGATTTCATTGATGACACCAGTTCTTAAATTCTTTACTTTGGATTTGATAATCATCCCACGCATCGCTGTTTTATTGTGTTGTGTGTCGAGGACAGTGAAAATATTGTCTTCATATACAAAGGTAATTCCTGGTCTTAAATCATTAACGATAATCATAAATAGACCTCCTGTTTAACAGTTCTATTTTAGAGTATTGTATCTATTTGTCAATCACTATTACCATCAGATGAATCATTAATCTGATAATCCAATACATTTTTGAAGACAGTATCATAGAACATGATCGCAGAGACTGTAGTTGGTCCCTGATAAATGATATTAGCAGTTTCTTCTATGAACACTACTTTGATGTCCCACTCCCCTACCTTGTAATTAAGATTTTTCGGTTTAAAAGTTAGAAACTGATCTTTAACTTGTTTAATGGTATAAATTTCAACCAATGAAAATTCGTCTAATTTAATAGAATTCCGACTTTCCTGTTTTCTTTGAAAGAGATTTACACTAATTCCATTTAGAAGCATTACAATAAATAGAAAAATAAGTATAAAAGGATAGAGTACAAAACCCTTATTTGAGATAACCGATGAAGATATCATAAGTATTTTCCTTAAATGTGTAACTTAGGCTTAAATAATTATCGCTAGTCTTCCATTCGCAGTCATCAATTTCTAAAAGATATTCCATATATCCTTCTACTTCAATCAATCGTTCATTTTGACATAATAATTCAATGTTTTGATTATTATACGTCATTGTTAAACTATCTCCTTTGATGACTATATCGCTTCCTACCGCTATTCTTTTTCTCAATTGAAGTATACCTAAAAAGTTCTGTCGTTCTGTCAACCCATAATCATATCTATGTAGGACTCTTAGAAACGTGTAAGTTAGCGCTAGTACGATAGGTAATAGAAGTATAACCAACATAGTTTCAATTAGGGTATAAGCTTTCCTAGTGCGCATTTTAGATCACATTTCTTTGTAATTTGGACAAACTCATAGCGAAATTCTGTATTTGATACCTCTTGAAACACTTTAATGAACACACCTAATAAAAAAATGAATCCTAAAATGACTAAACTCAATTCAATGATCATAAATCCTTTTTTCATGTATTTTACCTGTACCTATCAGTAATGTAATTTCAATAGATTCGAAACTTATACTTTGACCCATATTGATGTTTCCATTTGCGTTATATCGAATTGGATATTCAGTCTCAATTTCACCTTGATATTCTAAGGTTTGGTGATTAAGAATAGCCATGAATTGTATATGAAGTAGTGAAGATGTAAAATCTATGCTTTTGATTCTATTTGAGCTAATTGGTTTAACAAAAAACAAACTACAACTTAAAATAATCATCAAAACTATGCTTACTTCTATAAAGGTAAAACCTTTATTCGATACTAGCTTGTCCATCTACAATCACGATCTGGTCATTATTTTGACAAGTTGTCTGTTCCTCTGTAATATAACCAGCATCTATGAGTTGAGATGTATCATCAGCAATCTCATTGAATTCCATCTTGTATTCAAGAATCGCTGCATCTATGACCTTTAATTGGGCTTCACACCCTTTCTTCTCAAATAGATTGAGTACCTTTTGTATATTCGGTATTGAAAGTAGAAAAAGTAAAGTAATTACACTAACAACTACGATCATTTCCAATAAAGTAAAACCTTTTTTCATAAGATCTTCTCCATCATTTCTATTGGTTTCAGCATGACTTGATATAGAATCATAATCATGAAGCTTATTTTAATATATGAATAAGCCAAGATTACTTTCCCATATTTCTTAATTTGATCAATAACGATTAATTCCTGAATAGTAGCATAATGTTGAAGATATTTTGTGATGTCGATTCCTTCTTCATTCATCTTAAAATAAGCTTGTAGATCGGTGTTTATATTTACGATGGAATTTGTTAGATCCTGCCCCTCCTCAAGTGCCATCATCGTCTCAAAACATAGTTGACTAAGTACAGGTGAAGAACTCCATTGTATTTGTTTAAAAATCATATCTA
The DNA here is from genome assembly GCA_013334325.1 of Erysipelotrichaceae bacterium. Classification (GTDB taxonomy): domain Bacteria; phylum Bacillota_I; class Bacilli_A; order Erysipelotrichales; family Erysipelotrichaceae; genus UBA2212. The sequence goes on from JAAXXT010000001.1 coordinate 72,599, forward strand.
TGCTTCCTCCTAAACGATAGAAATATAGAAATTTCTCGCAAAATTGATGAGTAACCAATCTTGTCCATATATTTTGAGGCTTATATTTTTTGATCTTTGAATAGAATTGGTATCCATTATTTTTTATAGATAATATTGTGAATAGAACTATACCTAATAAACTGAAATCAAAGACAATAAAAATAAGTAAAATCATTTGATATAAAGATAAATCTAGTTTAGGACCTAGAAAAAGTAACATGGATTGAAACATTGGTAGGATGATCCCATTAACGAAAATCATCATAAAAAGACTGAACAACAAAAGTAGCACTGGATATGATAGTCCTTTCAAAACCTTAGCTTGAATTCGTTTATTCAGATTTATTGAATGTAAAACGACCAACAATGCTTTTCTTGATTCACATTCCAATGAGAGTCTTTGATATTGAGTGAAACTTGTTTGGGATAATATGTTTCTTATTTGATGCTTATCTTCGAGATTAATTCCCAAAATTTTTTCGATTTCTTGATCATTGACTTCACTTTCTAACAAATCAGTGAGAATCAACGTATCCCTTTTTCTTTTTAATTTAAATAGATGAAAAACTTTATCTAGCGATCTATATATTTTGGTATAGTTCATAACTCATGATCCTACTTTTCCCATCAGATTCTAATTTCTGATAAATAACTAGATTAAGAACACTAAGTATCTCATTTCTAGGTACACCTAAGTTTTCTAATCGGTCTATGGTTTTACTGGCTGAATTCGAATGGATTGTAGATAACACTAAATGGCCAGTTAATGCACAACGTAAAGCGGCCTTAGCTTCAATCTCATCACGAATTTCACCTATGACAATAAGATTAGGATCATGCCTAAGAACTTGTTTTAAAGCTGTCTCAAAGTTAAGATCCTGTCTTTCATTAACTTGAAGTTGAATTAACTGTGAATGATAGGCTTCTATAGGATCTTCAATCGTATAAATCTTAAGTTCACTTAAGGCATTTAAAATCGTGTAGAGCGTTGTTGTCTTTCCACTACCTGTGGTTCCAGATATCAAGATTAACCCCGCAGATCGCTTTAATTCAGCTTTGATTAAACTTAAATCATCAGCTTTGAATAAAGTGTCTAAACTTATATATCTAGGAGGATTCATGATCCTAATGACGATGCTTTCTGTAAAGTTATTTTTTATATGCGCAACTCTAAGCTGAATGATTTGTTGACCTAAATCTACTTTAAAATAACCAGTTTGTGGACGATATGATTTTAAGAGATCTAGTTTTGAATGATATTTAATATATTCGAGTAGATTCCGATCTAGGTTTATATTTTTTACTTTAACCAAACCATGAAGAGTCCTAAATTCACAAAAACCCTGTCCTTCTCTAAACGTAAGATGAAGATCAGTGCTTTTTAACTTTAGTGCCTTTAAGATTAATGAATGAAAAAGAACTTCTGTACTCATAATTGAATTTATGAGATAGAAGTTCTTTGTCCTTACTTTAAATAAATATTCGTTAATTTCTCTAGTTTTAAACTGGTTGATTCATCATGTCCTGGATAAACCAAGTAATCCTTATTAATGGATTTGATCAATCTAAGGCTTTGTTTCATTTTAGTTGGATTACTGGTTCTTAGATCAGTTCTACCCACGCTTTGCATAAATAGTGTATCACCACTAAACATAAAATCTTCAATGAGTAAACATACCGAGCCCTCAGTATGACCTGGGGTTTCTAAAATCTCAAATGAGAAATCACCTATATCTAGAATCTTAGGATAAGGTAATGTTTTAACTTCAACAATAAATCTTTTTGGAAAAGAATAATTTAATTGGGGATCCTTCATTAAAGGTTCATCTTCTTCATTAAGATAAATAGGACAAGTAAAATGAGTCAAAAGATCGTTGATGGCTCCAATATGATCAAAATGGGCATGAGTTAAAAGTATAGCCAGTACTTTATTCTCTCCAAGGGCGCTTAAGATACGTTCTGCTTTAGCTCCGGGATCAATAATGATGGCTTTACCATTCTTAATTAAGATATAACAATTGGTTTGAAGAATACCAACTTTTACTGTTTTGATGTCCATATAATAAAAAAGCCGTGAGGCTTATTTTTTTTCCTTATGCATGGTTTGTTTGTTGCATCTTGGGCAAAACTTTTTAACTTCCATCTTTTCTGGATGTTTCTTTTTATTTCTGGTGTTAATGTAGTTTTCTTCGTTGCAAACAGTACATTTGAACATAATGTTCTCTCTCATATTGTTCTCCTTTTAACGCTTAATTAGTATAACATAGGTTTTTTAAATTATCTACCTTTAAAATAATAAACCATTATTTCATTCACTATTTTATAACAAAGATTATCATATGACTTTATCCCACTAAACGCATCAGGGATTCCACACGCAATTGCGATCTCTGGTTTGGTGTAAGGAGCGTAAGTAACGACGAGAGAATTTGAAGACTCGATCAAATTACCCTTACTATCCACCACAAAGGTTTCAGCTGTTCCTGTCTTAGCAGCAACAGCAACTGATACATTTTGTAGAGAACGACATAATCCGTTGGTGACACATAATCTAAAGCCTTTTTGTACTCTTTCTAGCGCCATTTGATTGTCTAGAACATTCAGTACAGTAACATCATTTTGATAAGTAATGATGTCTGTATTGGCTTGAGTAGCTTTTAAAAGAAGCCTCGGTTCAATACGTTTGCCTCCATTAGCGATGGTGGATATATATTGTGCGAGTTGCATTACGGTATAAGTATCATATTGGCCAATTGCGAAATCTAATAGATGGCCCCCTAAGATTGCTGAACCTTTATACCCTGTCGCTTCATAAGGTACATCCACTCCGGTTAAAGAACCCAAACCAAATTGACTGTAATAATTTCTCATTATATCGAAAGCTGCGATATCTATATCCAATCCTTGATCATACTTATAGGTTGCTCCTCCAAGCCTCATTGCCACATGAAACATATAAACATTACTTGAGAGTGCTAATGCTTGTATATCTGAAAGCTTACCTAAGTACGTATATGATTTCTTTATTGGTGTTTCTTTTATTTTAATAGCAGCATCATCAATGACTTCTCCCGGTTTTATGACACCTTCGGAAAGTCCCATATATACAGTTGCGCCTTTAATGATAGATCCAATCGACATAGCTTGAGAAAATATTCGATTGGTATCATTGACGATAACTCCATCTTCATATCCCATCGATAGCATGGTTAACACATCCCCATTATTAGGATTCATGATAACGATATTAACATTTTTGAAGTATGCTCTCACTTTATTTTTAGATTCTGTTTCAATCCATCTCGCGACGATACGTTCAACATTTTGTTGCAGAACTGAATCAAAACTAAGGTATAAATCTTGACCGTTTGTTCCCTGTGCTATTTCAGTAAATCGAACCAATCCCTTTTGATCATAAGTAACTTGATAAGTGCTCTCCTGCCCTTTTAGTAAGCTTTCATAATATTGCTCAATCCCAGTTTTTCCGATAACACTGTTTCTCGAATATCCCAAAGCTAGATGATATAACAAATAATCAGAACTTAAGCCTTGTTTACTCGTAGTTACTGTGCCCAATAGACTGGTTAATAAGTCTCCATTCAGATAAGTACGATCGTAATAGATCTGAGCATCAAATCCATAGAAATCATCATTATTTTCTGACAGATAAGCTATTTCTTCTATAGTACAATCATTTTTTATGATTTTTATGCTTTTCGCTGGAGCAGCATTCATTAAGGTATAAACGATGTAAGTACTTTTTGTTTCATCATCAAATGAAAGATATTCACTCTCTGTAATTCTAGCTAATTTCATTTGATATATGTCAGAATCACTTAGTTTATTATCATAGTATAAAGTCCACTCTTCATCTGTAATTTTCTTACTAACGAGATCAGGATATTTCATAATATAGAGGTCTTTTAAATCTCTTGGGTAAAGACTTGTGTTATCTATCGCAAAATGTTTAATGAAAAGTTTAGCCATCTCCCATTCTTCAGTTGAAGAAATATTAGCTGGAGGGTAGTAAACAATTGATAAACGCTCAGCATTACTGACTAAGATCTCGCCATTTCGATCATAGATAACCCCTCTTTGAGAAGGAATACCAATATAACTCTTAGTAAAATCTACTAGCTTTTGTTTATATTCTTCATTTTTTGTGATCTGTAGAGCGTAAAGATTAACCCATACGAGACTAAATAGTAAAAGAACGGATACGATAATGATCTTAAATCGACGATCTATGGATCGATCTAAATCAAATTCTCTTTCTCTTTTTATTGCATTGATTTCTGCGAGTTCTTTATTTTCAGATGTTGTTGGTTTATTAAGTTTAGGTTTTATCACAGGTCTATTATAATCATTTTAAGACCAAAATCATAGTGTGATATACTTGTTTAGAGGTTAAAATGAACAGAACACAAACAAGACCCATCTTCGTAAACGGTTTACAAATCGGTGGTCAAAACAAAGTCATCATTCAATCAATGACGAATACGAAAACAAAAGATATTGAATCTACCATCTCTCAAATCAAAGCTTTAGAAGGATTTGGTTGCGAAATGATAAGATTAGCTATACTAGATGAAGAAGATGCTTTAGCAATTAAGGAAATCATAAAGGAATCAAAAGTGCCTTTAGTCGCAGACATTCATTTTAACTATAAATTAGCATTAATGGCCATTGAAAGTGGCATCCATAAAATCAGATTAAATCCAGGAAACATAAAGAACAAAGATCATATAGAATTGGTAGTAAAAGCCTGTATAGAAAAGAAAATTCCAATTCGTATCGGTATCAATTCTGGATCATTAGAAAAATCCATCTTACAGAAGTACGATAATATTCCATGTGCAGAAGCTATGATTGAATCTGCACAGGTTCATATCAAGATTCTAGAGGATTTAGATTTTCATGATATCGCCTTATCTTTTAAATCTAGCGATGTGCGATTAACGATAGATGTATATGAAAAGGCATCTAAACTCTTTCCCTATCCTCTTCATTTAGGTGTGACAGAAGCAGGAACTCTTATTGGTTCTTCAATAAAATCATCCGCAGCTTTAGGTATCTTACTTCATCAAGGCATAGGAGATACACTTCGTATTTCTATCAGTGATGATCCAGTTGAGGAAATAAAAGTAGCGAAGCAATTACTTAAAGCATTTGGGTTGTATGCCAATGTAGCAGATCTGGTTGCGTGTCCTACTTGTGGTCGACTTCAATATGATATGTTGCCCATCGTAAATGAGATAGAAACTTATCTAAATACAATTCAAAAAGACATAACAGTAGCTGTGATGGGTTGTCCAGTCAATGGTCCTCAAGAAGCCTCTAGAGCTGATATTGGGGTTGCTGGCGGATATAAAGAGGCATTACTCTTCAAAAGAGGTATATTTATCCGTTCTATTCCTCAAGAAGATATTGTTAAAGAGTTAAAGATCGAAATAGAACAATACATCAAAGACAATAAGCTTTAAAGAAAAGGAAATCAGTTACTCTGATTTCCCTTTTTCTATTTGTTTTACTTTTGACTTAATATGCTGTTGTTCTTTGATGGATTTCTTGATCATCGCTCGACGTGCTTTGCGCTTGATGGTTTCAATATCTCTTTCTTTCTTCTTTTTGTAGTTAGGTTTTACAGCAACCTTCTTTTGATTAACAATACGAGCAATCTCTTTATCTGCTTCTTTCTTTCTGAAAGTGAATTTGAATCCATAAGGCTTCATTTCTCTTAAAGAACCATCCGCTAAGTTGCGATGTTCGAAGAAGATCCCACGTTCCATCAATTGACGAATGACCTGATCATCTTTTACTGTATAGAAGATGTAGCTTTGTCCATTACGACCTGCTCTACCAGTTCTACCAGCTCTATGAACATAAAAATCTAGATCCTTTGGAAAGCCAACGGAGATGACATCACTGATTTCTGGAATATCGATCCCACGAGCTGCCAAATCAGTAGTTAATACATAAGATACCTGTTGATTGCGAATCAAAGTCAAATTCTGCGTGCGTTCTCTTGCGGAAAGTTTACCATGAAGAACAATGTGCTTCATTCCTTTCGCATTAAACGCATTGCTTAATTTCGTTAATTCATCTAGATTGTTTAAGAATATCAATGCGATATACGGATTGATGACTTCAAACAAATCAAAGAGTACTTCACTTGATCTGTGTTTTATAGGAATCAAGAAATGTTTGATTTTAGGATCAAACTTCTCATCAACTTCAATAGAGATTTGTTCTGGATTCTTTAGATACTTTTTAATAAAGGATTTCAGATTATCTGGAACTGTAGCACTAAATACCATCGTTTGGTGTTGTGCTCTGATTTTATCCATCAAAGAATCTAGATCCTCAATAGTACTTTTTTCAAGCATCATGTCTGCTTCATCGATAACGACTATCTTAGGTCTTTGGATCTGAAGAACATTCTCTTCGATAAATAAAGCTTTAAGTCTTCCTAAAGTTCCAATAACGATATGGCTTTTTAATGCATCAGCCGCTATTTTATCAGAGCCTTTGGTAACCATCTTTACACTAAGTTTAGGATCCAATGTTTTAAAAGGTTGGATCATATTAAAGACTTGCTTTGCCAACTCTAAAGTAGGAACCAATATTAAGGCTTGTGTCTCATTGGCTGAGGTATCTATCGCATTAAAGATCGGAAATAAATAAGCGTGTGTTTTACCAGTTCCTGTTTTAGAAACGGCAATCAAATCCTTACCTGCAGTGGCAATAGGAAAAACGTTCTCTTGAACGGCAGTAGATTCTTTAAATCCAAATAAGGTATTCAGTGTTGTTAAGGTATATTTCATAAGTCTCCCGCACCATTATAATGATTTTTATGTATAAATGCAAAATATGTTATAGTTTATCCATGGAAAATCGATTTAAAGTCATTAATGTTACCCCAAGAGGATTTTGTAAGGGTGTTTATAACGCAATTGAGCTTGCTAAACAAACCCGAATGGATTATCCAAACGAAAAAATAACTATTTTAGGAGAACTTGTCCACAATAAAGATGTTGTTTTAGCATTAAAATCACTAAATATCCACACGATTGAATCCAAAGGAAAACAAAGAATTGACCTTTTAGATGATGTTTTAGAAGGAATCGTTATCTTTTCAGCTCATGGAATAAGTCCTTTGGTTCAAATAAAAGCAAAAAACAAAGGACTGAAAACCATAAACGCAAGTTGTGAAGATGTCTTAAAAACTCAAGATCTCATTAATGCATATCTCGAAAAAGATTATGATATTTTTTATATAGGTCAGTTAGGACATCCAGAAGCAGAAGCCTCACTAGATCTAGACCTTAATAAAGTACACTTAATTCAAATAGGTAATGAACTTCCTAAAATAGATTCGAAGAAGATATTCGTAACGAATCAAACCACAATGAGTATTTTAGACATTAAAAATACGATAGAGTCCATTCAAACCATCTATCCTTACGCAATTGTAAGTGATGAAATATGTAGTGCGACTCGTTTAAGACAAGAAGCTATCCTTAAATTACCAGAATCAGTAGATGCAATCATTATCATTGGAGATAAAAGTTCAAACAATACAAAAATGTTGGCTAAAATTTCTAGAAATAGATCTATTCCCACCATTATTAAAATACAAAACTTAGGAGAACTAGATCCTAAGTTACTTGATCAATGTCATGAACTTGCGATTACTGCTGGTGCGTCAACACCGAAATTTATTATTGATGAGATCGTTCATTTCGTAAATGCATACGCTATAGATCCACAAATCGATAAAAAAGATTATTCAATTCACCCGTTCATCTAGACGGGTTTTTAATAGAGATAAAAGATAAAGATGTTTTTTTGACTTAGGATTATTTTTTAGTATGAATTCAAGTGTTGATTTCTCGCTTAGTAGATACTCATAAACAAGATCATCTTCTACACTTAATAAACACCCAAAATTAATTGCTTCTTCTTTTAGCTCGATTGCTTTTTCAATATAATGATAAGATTGAGCGATATAAAAGAAGCCATCTTTAACTATTTTTTCTTCAGTCATTTCAAATCCTAACGAAGCCATTTCTTTTCTTAAATAGGGCAATCTTGTATTGGCTTGGGTAATGATTTGAGTCATTATTTTAAATCGATCTATGTCTTGTTTAATAATTTTAAGAATTAAATCGGCTCCCATCCCACAAATAACTACAGTATTAGGATTTGTGTTTACTTGATGAATTCCATCACTTAGAAAATAGCTGATATGTTCAAAGACATTCGCTTGAGCAAATGTCTTTTGAGTATGTTGTAAGGGTTTATGGCGAAGATCGGTCGCGATTACATCCTTAGCAAGTCCTTTTTTAAGAACGGCTAAAGCAAGATAACCATGATCACTACCGACATCACAAAGAACTTCACATGGTTCGACCATGCTTAATATCATAGATAGACGTTTAGAAATCATTACACCTTATCCATGAAATCCCGTAAACGTTTAGAACGATTAGGGTGTTTAAGTTTTCTTAAGGCTTTGGCTTCAATTTGACGTATTCTTTCACGAGTTACATTAAAGAGTTTACCTACTTCTTCAAGTGTTCGTGTTCGACCATCAATGAGACCAAATCGTAATCTCAGTACTTTTTCTTCTCTTTCAGTCAAACCTTCCAATACAGAATTTATTTCATCTTTGAGTAATTGATTGTTTGCGTATTCATCTGGACTCATCGCATCTTTATCTTCAATGAAATCACCCAAATGACTATCATCTTCTTCCCCAATTGGAGTTTCTAAAGAAACAGGTTCCATCGCAATCTTTTTGATTTCTCTAACCTTTTCGGAAGTTAAACGAGCCGTTGTCTCAACTTTGTTATTTTCTTCTATAATTTCCTTAGAATCAATGTCAAATCCGTTATTCTTAAATTCTTTGACTTTATCGATTCCAATATTTGCGGCTACAGCGATTTCTTCATCTGTAGGTTCACGATCATACATTTGAACCAAAGTACGTTGTATACGAGTTATTTTATTGATGGTTTCAACCATATGAACCGGAATACGAATCGTTCTAGCTTGATCAGCAATGGCTCTAGTAATGGCTTGTCTGATCCACCATGTTGCATAGGTCGAGAACTTAAATCCTTTGGTATGATCAAACTTTTCAACAGCTTTGACCAAACCCATATTCCCCTCTTGAATAAGATCTAAGAAAAGCATGCCTCTTCCTACATATTTTTTAGCAATTGATACAACCAAACGTAGATTCGCTGAGATCAATTCATCTTTTGCATAATCTCCAACCTTTAGAATTTTCTTAATATCATTGATTTCAACAATTTTCAATGGATAATTCACAAAAATAGCGTGTAAGAAGAAACGTGCTAATACATTATTTGGAAGTAATTGATTGAAATCGGATTTAAGAGTTTCTTTAATAACGTAAGTATCTTTTTTAAATAGTATCGCAAAATCATCAATATCAGTTATTTCTAAATAATTATCAAGTGAACTAAAAGTATCAAATTGGATAAGATCTTCAAGAATATCTTTTATTCCAGTTTCACTTAGTTTTGAATAATATTTTTTAAAATGAGCATTAGCATTCTCTACGTAACTTAAACTATTTTCAATCATATAAGTTTCAATGATTGAAATATCTTCTTGAGATAAACTTAAAACATTCTGATGTTTCTTACTATAAACAGGAATTTGAGTAAATATTTCTGTAAAGATCTTATTTTGAGCTTCTAAAGCTAAGACACCTTCAGCAATTTGAACAGCATATACATTTTCTAAGGCTGTGGTCAACAATTCAACTCGGCCTATCTCTTTAAGATATTGCTTAACTGGATCGTTTACTCTGTTTTGAGTGGTAACGTTATAATTAAGATCACTAATGGTTTCTTCAATTTCTTCACTTTCATCTAAGTGTTCTTCTATGGTATCCAGTTCATCTTCTAGAATGGCAGTTACAAGATCATTGTCTTCTACCAATTCAACGTCTTCTGTTAATTGAATGCCTTGTTTTAGTAAATCATCCAAAAAAGAGGAACTATCTTCATCGCTTAGATTAAAATCTTCTAATTCATTAAGTACTTGTTCATGGGTCAAGATCCCTTTTGTTTTAAATGTTTCTAGAAAATGCGCTTTTAAGTCAGTGATATTTGTGAATTTTTGTGACATCTTAGGCTCCTTTTATTTCTTTACGCAAAGCTTGGCGCTCTTCTCTCAGCTGACTCATAGATTTAAGATACCTTTGGTGCTCGTTTAGTTCGAGTTCGTTTTTGATCAGTTGTTTTATCTGATTCATTTTTTCATCCAAAAGGCTAATCTTAACCTGAATCATCGCATCATTTAGAGACACCTCATTGTAATCCTTATAGTAGATCTCATTGGCTGATAGATCCGTCATAAGTCTAAGCATGGCAGGATCTTCGATCGTATTGATAAAATCAGCAACTTCAATCGTCTCATTCTTACGATAATAATCCAAAATCAACAAGGCACAAGTATTGTGCTGAGGATTTGGAAGAAAACCTAGCTTATCTTTAAATTCAATTGCCGCCTGTAAACTTTTAAGCATCATTCCCAAGATTTCGAAATCTGCCCATTGGCGAATACTGTTTGAAGAAACAGCTTGTGTACTGATGATGTTTGGTTTAGACGCATCATAAGCGAGTTTTACGCTCAATAACTTAAGCTGATCACTTTCAAAACCAGTAGTTTCGCTCAATCTAAGTAGAAGATTGTTTTGATCGAATTCATCTTTGATGTTGGTGATTTCACTCATCATCAATTTTGCGAATTCTTTCTTCTGAGAATAATTGTTCATATCGAACTTCTTCAGTAGATATGAAAATACAAAATCTGTAAACCCTTGTTTAACTTGGACTAAAGCTCTTAAAGCTTCCAGCGATTTCTTTTGGGAAATCTCATCTGGATCGAGTCCAGTATTGTTGATGACAACTTCAACATTGAGATGGAAAGTATTTAATAACTTTCCAATCTTATAGGCAGCATTTAATCCTGCCTCATCCCCATCATAACACAATAAGACATTTGTTGATGCTTGTTGGATCAGACGGATTTGATCTGAAGTACAGGCTGTACCCAAAGTCGCAACCACATTAAATACATCTGCTCGATCAAATGCTAATACATCTGTGACGCCTTCCACTAATATAATCTGCTTCTGTTTTTTACAGGTACTTAAGGCGCGATGATAATTATACAACAATTTTCCCTTAACGTAGACAGGTGTTTCAGAAGAATTGATGTATTTACTAGACTCATTTGGATTAAGGGTTCTTGCACTGAATCCAACAGGATTTCCAAGTGCGTCATGAATAGGAAATAAAATACGGTTATAAAAGACATCAGATGGGCCATTATCGGTCAATCTAGTAACGTTCGCACTGACACATTCTTGTAGAGTAAATCCTTTGGCTTGAAGAAACTGCGTCGTTTGAAGTTTATCTAGATTCAACCCAATCTCAAATTTCTTGATTTGCGATTCTAAGATACCTCTTTTAGTGAGATAGTTTTTCGCATCGATCGTATCTTGGGTAGTGAGGAGATATTGAGTATAATTAATGGTTTCTTTAAGTAATTTATGAAGTCGTTGGTGTTCAGGAGCGATTTGAGGAAGATCAGAAGTATAATTTGTCGTAAGCGAATAATTGACGTAATTGGCGACCTTGATGATCGATTCACTGAAGCTTATCTTTTCATAAGATTTAACGAAGTTGAAGACATTTCCACCTTCTCCACAAACAAAACACTTAAAGATCTGTTTGTCTACATTTATGGAGAGCGAAGGATCATGGTCATCATGAAAAGGACAGACTGCCGCGAAGTTCTTCCCTTTTTTAACCAAAGGGATATAACGCTGGATGATGTCGGCGATGTCGGCTCTTTTACGTATCTCTTGGATGTCTTCCTCGCTGATTCGGCTCATTGATCTCCTTTAAAAGCTAACTTTAGATAAAATATAAGCGTGTAAATCGGTAATTGCGACTCTTTCTTGAGTCATAGAATCACGTTCACGAATGGTAACTTTACCATCGGTCGCGGTATCAAAATCAACAGTGATACAATAAGGTGTTCCCATCGCATCTTGTCGACGATAACGTTTCCCAATTGACCCAGCTTCATCATAATCAACCATAAAGCTAGGAGCCAATAAAGCTCTTATAACTTCAGCTTGTTCAGAAAGTTGTTTACTTAAAGGTAAAATGGCTGCTTTATATGGCGCTAAAGCAGGATGAAAATGTAAAACAACTCGAGTATCATTTTCTAATTGTTGTTCTTCATAAGCATCATTCAAAAAGGTTAAAAATAGTCGTTCTACCCCTACCGCCGGTTCTACACAATATGGGATATACTTTTCATTGGTCATAGGATCTAAATATTCCATAGAAACTCCAGAGAATTTCTCGTGTTGAGATAAATCGTAGTTTGTACGATCAGCGATTCCCCAGATTTCATCAAAACCCCAAGGGAATTTATATTCAATATCACTTGTACCAGCAGAATAATGTGAAAGCTCTGCTTTTTCGTGTTCACGAATTCTAAGATTTTCTGGTTTAACACCTAAACTTAGTAACCAATTGAAGCAAGTTTCTTTCCAATAGGCATACCACTGAAGATCTTCACCAGGTTTACAGAAGAATTCGAGTTCCATCTGTTCAAATTCACGTGTACGGAAAATGAAGTTGCCTGGTGTGATTTCATTACGGAAAGATTTGCCTATTTGACCGATTCCAAAAGGAATCTTTTTACGCATGGTACGTTGAACATTCTTAAAATTAACAAACATCCCTTGAGCTGTTTCAGGTCTTAAGTAAATAACACTCTTATTGTCTTCAACGACACCTTGGAAGGTCTTAAACATTAAGTTGAATTGTCTGATTTCAGTAAAATCATGAGCACCACAATTAGGACAAGCAATATTATTGTCTTTCATATAGGCTTCCATCTCTTCTTTTTTCATCGTAGAAGCATTAACCTTACCTAAAGCAAAAGCATCGATCAATTTATCGGCTCTATGACGTGTTTTACATTGTTTACAATCCATCAAAGGATCACTAAAGGTCTTCAGATGACCTGAAGCTTCCCATACCTTAGGGTTCATCAAGATCGCGGATTGGATCCCAACATTGTATTTATTAGCTTGGATGAACTTCAACCACCACGCTTTTTTGATGTTGTCTTTAAGTTCAATGCCTAAAGGCCCAAAATCCCATGTATTCGATAAACCACCATAAATATCTGAACCTGGATAGACAAAACCAGAGATTTTAGCGTGATTGACAATCGTTTCAAAATTTGTAGACATAGTATTCTCCTTTATATCTAGTTTATTATAGACCATTTCTCTATAAATACCCAAGATTTTAATGAAATGTTCGTATGATATTTCATAAATTCATACAAGATATCTACTAAGATTTTTTCTGGTTTTTTATAGTTTAAATAGCGTTCGAAATTATCATAAGTAACTTTATTAACTATTCTAAAAGCATATAAAAACTCCGTGGTATAAATAGTACTCTGTATTTCCTTTTGACAATTCACACAAATAAATCCACCTTCATCCATCGATAAACTATTGATTTGATTATCCCCACATAATGTACATTCGTCGACTTGCGGCTCAACTCCTAACCAAATCAATGAAGAAACTAAAAAATAGGTCATAACATGCGCATATTTGTCAGTTTTCTCAAGCGTCGCGATACATTGTTGAACGACTTTATATATATCTTGACTTAAACTAGGATCATAATTGTCTTTAAGTAATTGCTCAGTCAATTCGCAAATAATGGTCATAATGGTTTGCTTATTTAGATCTTCTCTTAAAACTCGATGAGAAGTTATCAGAGATGCGCTATGCAAGATCTGTAGACCACTACCCTCTTTATCATCATAAGTTAAAGTACTTTCAGAGAAAGGCATACAAGCCGAGGCGTTTTTACTTTCACTTTTTAATAGACCTTTGGCGATGAAAGTAACGATCCCTTTTTCTAAACTAAAGGTTTTAACTAATGCGTCATTTTCTTTATAATCATTTTGACTCAAGATCAAGACATTAAGCGAATCATTCATCGTAATTGGATCCTGTATTCTGTTTATTGATGGCGTTTAGTTTTTGAGTTGAATTGCGCCAATTCTTTTCTTCTTTTACGATCAAATCTAAATAAATCGGCTTTCCTAAACGTTTCTCTAAAATAACACGTGCACCACTTCCAATCGCTTTAATTTTTTGACCTTGTTTACCTATAATGATCGACTTTTGAGAATCTCGTTCAACTAAAATGCTGGCTTGAATAAGAATGGATTGTTTGTCTTCTTTAAAACTGTCAATCACAATCGCTACAGAATGAGGTATTTCTTCTGAAGTAGAAATCAAAATCTGTTCTCTTATGATTTCAGTGATAAAAAACTGTTCAGGATACTCAGTAATCATATCAGTAGGATATAAAGCTTCACCTTCTGGTAGATATGAGTTGGTTACTTTAAGTAAAGTTTCAACGTTATCGTTATTTATGGCACTTACTGGGATGATTTCACTAAACAATTGCGTCTCATTGAGTTCTGTTAATTTAACGATCATTTGTTCACGAGTTAGTAGATCAATTTTATTAAATATTAGAAATATAGGTATATGTTCTTTCTTTACGAGATCTAAAACGAACTGATCACCTGATCCAAAAGGTTTGGTTGCGTCTAATAAGAAATAGACGATATCTACCCCATCCATCGCAGAAACGGCAGTTTTATTCAACTGTTTTCCTAATTCATGAAGTGGTTTATGAATACCTGGTGTATCGATGAAAATGATCTGTGATTCTTCTGTAGATAAAATCGCTTTGATACTATTACGAGTCGTTTGAGCTTTATCGGATACGATTGAAATCTTATCCTTCATAATTTGATTAAGTAGTGTACTCTTGCCTGCATTAGGACGCCCTATGAGGGCAACAAATCCGACTTTCATTAAAAATCCTCTTGAGTAAAACGCATCGGTAAAAGTTCAGCGACGGTCTTTGTCATGGTTTCTTTACCATTAGACAAAAGTATAGGACAATTTTCATCGATCAACTCCGATAAAACTTGGCGACATATCCCACAAGGAGCTCCGATTCTATGGCCATTGGTAACGATCGCGATGGCTGTTATGTCATCTCTACGATATCCATGAGAGTAAGCAGAAAATATAGCGCTTCTTTCACCACAATTGGTGGCTCCATAAGATGCATTCTCTACATTGGCTCCTATGAAGGTCTTTCCATCTTTGGTTAAGACAGCTGCGCCTACATGATAATGAGAGTATGGTGCGTAAGCATTATCCATGGCTTTAAAAGCCAATTTAAGCAGTTCATCGTGATTCATAGAATCCTCCTAGATGTGATTGAATAGAAACATAAGTCCAATAATGAGTGAAACCAAAGCACTAAGTCCTACTGAAGCGGAACCTAGATCTTTAGCTACTTTAGCTTGAGGTGTAAATTTAGGCTCCAAATGATCTATCATGGCTTCAACGGCACTATTTAGATACTCAAAACATAAGACCATCCCAATACATACCATTAAAATACTTGTTTCAATATCGGTAAATTTGAAGACAATCGCAACAATC
Organism: Erysipelotrichaceae bacterium; assembly: GCA_013334325.1. Lineage (GTDB taxonomy): Bacteria > Bacillota_I > Bacilli_A > Erysipelotrichales > Erysipelotrichaceae > UBA2212. The sequence goes on from JAAXXT010000001.1 coordinate 88,242, forward strand.
AATGCGAAAGTCGCAAATCCAAATTGAAGCTGAATACTAAAATCATGAAGTATCCCATCGATCAACCCAACAAAAGCATAACTAAATTTCTTATAAATTCTAACAGGAATACTATCTTGGGGCGATGTCATGAAGGATCTCCTTTTGGTAATCAAACATTATTTTCTCATCCTTAGGATTTTGATGATCATATCCTAATAGATGTAAAACACCATGAGTAATCAAGAATAAGTATTCTCGTTCAGGAGTATGACCATACTCTAAGGCTTGTTTATTCACATAATCAAGATTAATAAAGATATCTCCAATTTCATCAGAGAAGTCTTTATATTCTTTTATTCCATCATTGTAAGCGAAACTGATCACATCGGTAGCTTTATCAAGTTTTCGATAGTCTCGATTGATGATTTGGATGGTTTCACTATTTACTAAAATGATGGAATAGTTAAAACGAAGCGGTAAATTTAAGCTTTGCGTTACTTTTGAATTGATTTTTGTTATTTTAGATCGTAAGGAAATAAAATCCTTGTTTTCGGTTTGATTGATTAAGGTAGTTTTCACGCTTTAATTATACCATAATCGAGCTATAAGCTTTTTATGGTGATTCAAGAAAAATTCTCTAAATATCTATACTGTTTTATTAGAATAAGCTTCGATAACAATCTGAACCAAAGGATTTCTAACGATATCAACCGCCGTTAATTCAACAAATCCTATGTCTTTTTTACCTTTAAGCAATCTTAGAGCCTGAATAAAACCAGAATCTTGTTTAAGATCAACTTGAGTAGTGTCTCCATTGATGATGATCTTGGTTCTAAAACCCATACGAGTCAATACCATCAACATTTGGCTCTTAGTAGTATTCTGTGCTTCATCTAATATCACAAAGGCATCTTCTAAGGTACGACCTCTCATATACGCTAAGGGAGCGATTTCTATGATCCCCTTCTCAATGTATTTTTGAACTTGTTCATTGCCTAATAGATCATTTAAACCATCATAGAGAGGTCTTAAATAAGGATCTACTTTCTCTTTTAAATCACCTGGTAAAAAACCCAATGATTCCCCAGCTTCAACCACAGGTCTTGTTAATACGATACGTTTAACATCGCCTTTTTTAAGGAGATCAACCGCATAGACAACAGATAAATAGGTCTTGCCTGTTCCTGCAGGACCAGAAACAAAGACCATATCAAAATCAGCCATAGCTTCCATCAACTTTTGTTGACCTAAAGTTTTGATGGTTATTGGTTTATTAAAGGCTGTTCTTCCTATGATTCTACTGTTGAGTTTAAAGAAAGATTCTTCGGTATTGTTTAGTACGCAATGAGAAAGATAAATGATATCTCGTTCATCTGGTGTCTTTCCCATCTTGATCCAGCGAATCAATCCATTAAGTGTCTTCTGTATGTTTAGGCAAAGGTCTTCATCTAGTGTATCTAGAATAACTGAATTATCTCTTAAAACAAACTCGACACTAAAGACCTGTTTAAGTAGTTTTAGATTCTCATCTTGTTGACCACATAAGGTTTGAAATTCTTCAAAATTACATACTTCGATCGGGTAACTGTTTTTATGGATCAATGGAGCTCCTCGCTTCTGTTACTTCTATTATAAATAAAAAAGAAGCCAGTGGCTTCTTATTTTTTGCGGCTTGCTTTTCTGGCTGCTTCAGATTTGAGTTTACGTTTGACGCCCGGTTTAACATAATATTCTCTTTTACGGGTTTCGGCTAATGTACCGTTACGAGAGACACTTCTTTTAAAGCGGCGCAGAGCATCATCAAGATTCTCATTATCTTTTAAGACTATACGTGGCATTTACATCCCTCCTCTCGGCACGTTTACAATTATAACCAAGTTATTTGATTAAATCAAGGTCAATAAGATGTTTTCATCTCAGTTTGTGTCATTAAAGCAACACCACCAGAGGTTCCTATACGATCAGCCCCTGCTTCGATCATCGCTTTGACATCATCTAAGGTTCTTACTCCACCTGCTGCTTTAACTAAAGCAAAGCCTTTTACAGTCTCTTTCATCAGTTTAACATCTGCGATTGTTGCACCAGCAGTAGAAAAACCAGTTGATGTTTTTACGAAATGGGCTTTAGCTTTAACCGCCAATTGACAAGCTCTTACTTTTTCTTCATCCGTCAATAAACAGGTTTCAATGATGACTTTAACTGTTAATCCACCTGTAGCATTTACCACAGCTGCGATGTCTTCTTCAACGAGATCATTATTCCCATCCTTAAGCGCACCGACATTGATGACCATATCGAATTCTTCAGCCCCTTCAAATAAAGCTAAATGAGCTTCAAAAGCCTTGGTTTCTGTGGTCGTAGCGCCTAATGGAAAACCAATTACGACACAAACTTTTACTTTAGAACCTTTTAATGCTTCTTTACAGGTCTTAACCCACGTAGGATTAACACATACAGAAGCAAATTGATACGTTTTGGCTTCTTCACATAGCTTTAGAATCTGTTCCTTTGTAGCATTTTGTTTAAGCAAAGTATGATCTATATAGGTGTTATACATGATGGTTCTCCTTTTCATCATTGATGGATTTTAAAATCTCTTCACAAGCAACAACATCTCCCAACCAAAGCTCTTTACCATTAGCACGACAGATATAATCTTCATTACCTTTACCTAAGACTAGAACTGTATCGTTCTTATTCGCCAGTTCTATGGCTTGACGAATCGCATCTAAACGATCCAGTATGATCAAATGTCTCGTCGTTTTTATTCCAGAAGCAATCTGTTTAAGGATTTCAAACGAATCTTCTGTCCTAGGATCTTCTTCTGTAATGATGATATTTGTACAGTAACGATCCGCGATTGATCCTAATACTGCCCTTTTCTTTGTATCACGTAAGCCTGCTGCCCCAAATACCGCGATAATTTTATTTGTTTTAGGTGTAATAATGTCTGCATATTCAAATACTTTCTCAAATCCATCCGGAGTATGAGCATAATCAACAATGACCCGGTAGTTTTGACCCATTTTGACATGCTGAAGTCTTCCATCGACTTGAGGTAAATTCTTAACACTTTCTAAAATATTGCTTATTCTCATCCCATTGAGATGACACGAAGCAATAACAGCCAATAGATTATAGACATTAAACATCCCTAAGAGATTCGTGGATACTTTATATGTCTTATCTTGAACGATCATATCAAAACTTGTCTCATCATCCTTAAAAACAATGTTTTTAGCTTTATAATCAGCTTCACCTATAACCCCATAGGTTTTCTTCTTACAGCTTAATTCTTCAACCAGTCTTAAACCATAGGTATCATCAACATTCAAGATTGCATACCCATCATTGTTTAATAAACTGAAGATCTTTTTCTTGGCTTGATAATAGTTTTCCATGGTTCCATGATAATCAAGATGATCATGGGTAAGATTCGTAAAAATAGCGCTCTTAAGTCTTAAAGCATCGACCCGATGTTGTTCAAGACCTTGACTAGAAATCTCAATGGCGACAGCTTTCATTTTTACTTTAATCATTCTAGAAAGAACTTCATGTAAACCTATGACTTCAGGCGTAGTGAAATCTGGTTTTTCAATAATATTGCCATATTCAAAACCAATCGTCCCTATATAGCCACAATTGAGATAATCCGAATATACTGATTTGATTACTTTCGCAATGGTTGTCTTACCATTGGTTCCAGTTACACCAAAAACCCTTAATTTATCACAAGGATAATCATAAAAAATAGTCGCAACTTTATTTAATGCTACATATGCATCATCGACTCTGATGTATTCAACAAAAGGTATGTAATTTGATAGATCATCACTATGAACAATCGCAACAGCTCCATTCTCAACCGCTTGATTGATATGAAGATGCCCATCATGTTTCATTCCTTTCAAACAAAAGAAAAGAGAATTCTTGATCTGTAAACGAGAATCAGACATCAAAGATTCTATTTCAATTGGTTTAGCATTTTTAAAAAGGAGGTTTAGTTTCATAGAGGTTTCGCTGTTAGGGTATCATGGTCAGATGCCACAATAACACAATCTATTATAGCATGACTTAGCTCACTCATTTCTGGGATACTGACACAATCATAAGCACTACTAAAGCCATAAACCCCTCTTTCATCTTTGCTTTCAATCAATACAGATACTTTTGAACCTACTAATGATTTTAGATATTGTTCATATAAAACTTTTGATCGTTCCGTTAGAATATGAACTCTTTTCTTCTTTGTTTCTTCACTATTCAATTGCTCAAATTGAGCTGCTTTGGTAAATTTTCGAATCGAATAAGGAAATACATGAAGAAAACTAAAGCCTATCTCATTGATAAAATTAAGCGTATTCTCAAATTTTTCATCTGTTTCATTACTAAATCCAACGATCACATCAGTAGAAATACTAATATTTGGGATTTCTTTACGAATCTGCTTGATTCTTTCTCTAAATTGATTTGTTGTATATGGGCGATTCATGAGTTTTAACACCTCATCATCACCTGATTGTAAAGAAATATGAAGATGTTGAGCTAAACGACGATTGTTTTTTATTAGTTCAATTAATTGATCATCAACTTCATTAATATCTATAGATGATAATCTAATGCGTTCTATTTTAGTTTCATTCAACATACGTTGTATGAGATCACTTAAATTACACTTGATATCAGTTCCATATTTGCCTGTATGGATTCCAGCCAAGACGATCTCAAGATGATCCTTTTCAAGCTGTTTTACCATCTCTATAACATCATCTTGAGCCAATGAACGTTCTCTTCCTCGTGTATACGGAATAATACAATAGGAACAAAACTGATTGCATCCGTCTTGGATCTTAAGGAATGCTCTTGTTTTGTTTTTAAAATTAGTTATAGGAATATTTTCGAAAGTTTTAGGCATCGAGAAATCAGAACTCATGCTTTCATCCATCGAATCAATTAATTCAGCAAAACGATCTTTATTTTTATTACCTATTAAAAGATCGATATTGTATTTTTCTTGAAGCTCTTCATGATTGCTTTGAACATAACAACCAACTACCACCAACTTAGCACTTGGATTCAATTTCTTCGCTTGATTTATTTTCTGTCTACTCTTAAAACTTGCTTGATTGGTTACAGTACAAGTATTGATAATGATTAAATCACTATCTTCAAATCCTTCTGCTTCTTCATAATTCTTCTTGATTAAGACTTCACGATAATATTCAGATTCATAAGCATTCACTTTACATCCTAAAGTAACAATAGAAAATGTTTTCATTGCATCTTCCTCTTTAGCTTAATCAAAGCTTTATTAACTCTATCGGAAATGAAAGTAGAATCAATTAACTCATCAATAAAAGGTAGTGTTTGATTAGTCTCCAAATCATCCATAATGCGAATAAACTTCGCATAATCATCGAAATGTAATTGATATTCTTTATTTAAACATAATTTTTTAAGGATCCATATTGGTTCATTTGTTTTTAGTAAGAACAACGACTTAGTAGCATCATAAAAGAAGATGACTCTATTTTCATCTGATTGTATTAGTTTTACATCAATAAACTCATCTCTAAACGGAGCTATTCCATACTGAGTGGTGGAGATCATTCTACTCTTAAAGTTTTTATATAGATTAAAATACTGTTCTAAATCAAAGATATTCATCTCTTTATCATATAGTGTATTTAATAATTCATCAAAAAAAGCAATCCATATTCTAGTTCCACTTAAACTAGTAAACATTTTACAACGTTTCTTGACATCATTAATTTTGATGTTGATGAGTTTATTCTTTTCTTGATAACTTAAGGTTGGCCATAAGTCTGTTAATTCTTTTCTTTCACGTTCATAGGCTTCTTCAAACAAACTTTTGTTTTTAAGGGATTCAATGAGTATGGCTGCGTTAAAGAAATCAAGCTCAGACTTTATTTTTAGATTAATATTTTGATTATCTTTTACTGTTTTTTTATAGTAATCAATAAGAACCTTTGTTGATTTGAGTTTGAATAAATCTAAGCCATGCCGATTGATTATTTTTTCTATTCTTTTCATAGATCAAGTACACAATCTACTGTATGTATTGCGACCATAGCAGCTGTTTCAGCTCTGTATATTCGTGCTCCTAAACTAACGCTTTCAAAACCATACTTATTTAAGATATCTATTTCTCTAGAACTGATTCCACCTTCTGGACCAATAACGATAGAAACGGATCTTGTCGTTCTTAAACGTTTTTTGAGTTGATGGTCAGTATTTTCAACTTCATAAGCAACGAAGTTTTGATCACACTTATACGATTCAATATTTTTGATTGAAATTGGTTCTACGATCTCAGGTATGGTTAAACGATGGCATTGTTCAGAAGCTTCTTTTAGAATGCTTCTATAACGAGCCATCTTATCAGGATCATTTTCCCATTTGACAACATTTCTTTCCATGATCAAAGGAACTATTCTACTTACCCCTAATTCAGTTGCTTTTTGAAGTACAAGTTCAAATTTTTCTCTTCTTATCAAAGCTTGGATCAAAGTAACTTCAACTTTAATGGGTTCAACAAAAACTTCTTTTTCACAGATAGCACTTATTGATTTTCCGTTTATCAATAAAGTTGCTTGAAACATCTTTTGTTGATCGCAAAGTAAAATGCTTTCTCCTGTTTTAAGCTTTAGAACTCTATCGATCTGATAAGTGATTTCTTTTGGAAGATCTATTGATGTATTAACTTGTAAAGCTTGTGTTATAAAAAACTGGTGCATTATTCCATCTTCCCTTCCTTTGCCAACTGGATCAACTGAGTAAGCTCAGATTCCTTTAGTACGCGATATTCACCCTCTCTAAGGTCTTTGACTTCGATAAAGCCAAATCGAGCTCTATGAAGCTTTATAACGCTTAATCCAAGGGATTCTACCATTCTTTTGATTTGTCTATTCTTTCCTTCAACCAAAGTAATTGTAAAGTCTGTTTCTTTTCTAGTAAGATCCTTTTTTACGATAACTACTTGAGTTGGTATGGTCATAACTCCATCTAATTCAATACCGGTTTCTAAAGCTTTAACATCTTGATTACTTAATATTCCATCACATTTCACTTCATAAAGTTTCTTGAGATGATATCGAGGATGAGTTAAAGCGTTTGAAAAATCTCCATCATTGGTCAATAGAAGTGCTCCAGTAGTATCATAATCAAGACGACCTACAGGATAGATCCTTTCCGATGTATCAATCAAATCGACCACCGTAGTTCTTCCTCGATCATCGCTTACAGAACTCAATACTTTCTTAGGTTTATTTAATAAAAAATACACCTTGTTTTCTGTTGATAATATCTTACCTTCATAGGTAACGATACTTCCCTTTTCGACGATATAACCCATTTCCTTAATGGTTATCCCATCGACTTGAATCTTACCTTCTTTGATAAGTTCTTCAGCTTTTCGTCGAGAAGTAATGCCTGCTTTGGCGATGATTTTCTGTAATCTTTCCATTTATTCGAACAATTGGCTTTCTTCAGTACGATCTTCATAAGTAGGAAGATTTGGTAATTCATCTAGGCTCATAAGTTTAAAAAGATCTAAGAAAGATTCAGTGATCGAATATAAAATTGGTTTACCTACAGACTCAGCTCTTCCACTTTCGGTGATCAGTTCCATCGCTTGTAACTTCTTAAGCATAAGCTCACAGCCAACGCCGCGTATTTCTTCTATTTCTACGCGTGTTATAGGTTGTTTATAAGCGATAATAGCCAATGTCTCCAAAGCAGATTGAGATAATTGTCTTGTCTTAGATAAAGTTAGAATGCGTTCCACATAAGAGCGAATAAAAGGTTTCGTGATGAATTTATATTTATCATTAAAAACAACCAGTTCCATACCACGATCATCATGATGATAATGCTCAATGAGTTCATCACATAAGATCTTAGTCAGATCAATTGGATAATCTATCGCTAAAGATAGTTGTTCTAAAGTAACCCCGTCTTCTCCAAAAATAAATATAATGCCTTCTAAAATAGATTTATTTGGATTTTCCATACTGTTCTCCCAATTTGAAGGTGATGCGTTCATCACTTACTGTATCTATACCTAAAATGCCTTTTCTTATCAACTCTAAAATCGCAAGGAAACTTACAATAAAGAGATTTATGGTTTGAGCGTCTGCGATGAATTCCTCAAAGTCATACGTTAACTTATCTTTATTGATCATCAATAAGATCTGAAGCATTCTTTCTTCTAAAGAAATCTCACTTTTAGTGAATTGAACTTGGGAAGGATGAGATAAATGAAATCTTGCGATACATTTCTCCATGGCCTTGATGAGTTCATAGACATCAGACTCATAATAGTGATATTTATCATCGATTTCATTAAGATATCCTAGATCTGCAGGTTTATCCATTTGAAGTTGTCGTTCATCATAACGTGTTTGTAGACGCATCGAAATATCTTTGAATTTCTGATACTCTATTAATCTTCGTACGAGTTCGTCTTTGGTATCTTTCTCGTAATTAGCAATATCTAATATAGGATCTAAAACCGGAAGACATTTCTTTGATTTATATTCGATCAAGGTTGCCAATTCAACCAAATATTCACTAGCGATCTCTAATTGGGTATCTTCTAAAGCATGAATATACTCTATGTATTGATCGATCAAGACATCTACTTCTAAGTTAAAAAGATCAAGTTTCTTTTCCTTAATCAAATGCAGCATTAAATCTAAAGGACCTTCAAATTGATCCAAATTAACTTGGAAACGTACCATTTTCACCTTCTATAAACGATCATAGATCAAAGGAACTTTGTCGATAGGTTGAGTTGAAATCTGAAATGCTTCTTTAAAATCTTTAATCCAGCCTTCACTTAATGGACCATCATGATAAATAATCGCTAAAACATCACCCGAATGAACTAGGTCACCCGTTTTACGCTCTAGGATAAAGCCTACAGCTGGGTTTATTTTATCTTCTTTGGTTGCTCTACCTGCACCTAAGATCATCGCTAAATGACCTAATTGGGTGGTATGCATTGAATTGATATAACCTTTCTGCTCAGAAAGTATCTTCGTTTTGAATTTAGAATCTGGTAAAAGTTCTGGATTTAGGATTTGATTAGGATCTCCTCCTTGTGCTTTCACCATATCTGCTAATTTTTGTAGAGCTGATCCATTATGAAGTTGAGCATCAAGAGCGATTTCTGCTTGGCTAATATCATTAAAGATCTTAGCTTGACATAGCATCACAGCTCCTGCTTTGATACATAGTTCTGTTAAATCTGAAGGTCCTTTTCCTTTTAAGGTTTCAATGGCTTCTTTGACTTCTAAAGCATTGCCTACTGCATTACCTAAAGGAACATTCATATCCGTAATCAAAGCTTTTACATCACGATTCATCATCTTACCGATATCGATCATGGCCTTAGCTAAGATTTTTGCTTGATCAGGGGTATTCATAAAGGCCCCATCTCCATATTTAACATCCAACAATATAGTGTCTGCCCCAGACGCCAGTTTTTTAGACATGATCGAAGAAGCAATTAAAGGAATTGAAGGAACAGTCCCTGTAACATCTCTTAACGCGTATAGTTTTTTATCAGCAGGTACTAAATAACCACTTTGACCAACGATTGATAATCCTATGTTTTCTACTTGTTTGATGAAATCATCTGTAGAAATCGCTACATTGAAGCCTGTAATAGACTCTAGCTTATCAATTGTACCTCCAGTGTGTCCTAACCCTCTTCCACTCATTTTAGCGACCTTGGCCCCTAAAGAAGCTACCATAGGGCCTAAAACTAAGGATGTCTTATCCCCCACGCCACCAGTACTATGTTTATCAACTTTGATTCCACTGATTTTAGATAGATCCAAGACATCTCCACTGTTCATCATCGATAGAGTCAAGTGAGCAGTCTCCGCTGCAGTCATTCCTTTGAATACAATGGCCATAAGCAAAGAAGAAACCTGATAATCAGGAATCGTTCCTTTAACAAAACCATCGATCCAAAACTGGATCTCTTCTTTGTTTAATTCTAAACCTTCTCTCTTCTTTTCAATGATCTCAAGAAATCTCATGGGATTCTCCTTGTTTAAGTTCATTTTCAATTCTGGTTCTAATTTCTTTTAGTGTTTCTTCTGCACTTAGAGTACCATATTCTTCATAATGAAGCGGTGTACAATAAGCTACACTTATATGATGATGACCAAATTTCATAAACGATTTTGAATTTTTAATCGCAACAGGTATGATAGCAGTTTTTGAGATGTATGCAGCATCCAATTGCGAAGAACTAAGTGCCTGATGATCCAAATCTTCTAGAAATAGATGAAAATTTTTATGTTGAAGTAGATTTTGACTCATTCCTATTAAATAATCATCTCTAGAATCAATATTGTATCGATAGGAATCTATGAGTTCAATGAAAGAAGTCATATAAGGTAAACGTTCATGAGCATTTACAAAAAAGCTGAAGTTTAATGGATTCGCAGCCAAACATAAATGCCCATCATATTTACTCTCATGATTTGAGATGAAGGTATATCCATCTTCCAGTGGAATTAGATTTGTGTTTTGAACTTGTACTTTAACAGCTGCATTGTTTAAAATATATCTTACCCAAATTTTAGTTAATTGTATTCTTTCTAAATAGGGTTGCTCCTTAGCTCTTTTTCTTGAGAAGAACATCGTTGGTAATACAAAAAACATTTTAATGAAAACGAAAAACCGTTTCATTTGAACTTCCTTCCATATCTTTTTTGAGTAAATTCTGAAAACTCCACCACTGAGTTTAAAGTAAAATCTTCTTCATTAAATGATGGGAAAAAGGTATCACAGGTATATGTTCCCTTAACTTCAGAAATAATTAGCTCATCGACATAATTAAGTGCCATCTTATATAAGCTGGCACCTCCGATTACATAAACGAGATCCTCTGAGAATTGTTTATCACAGAAGAATTTATTGATATCATGAACGATGTTTATATGTTCATAAGGCAAAGAACTTTGATGAGTTACGACATAATTCTGTCGACCAGGCAAAGCTTTTCCTATACTATCCATCGTTTTACGTCCCATAATCACCCCATGGCCTAAGGTTAAACGTTTAAACTCTTTTAAATCCTCTTTTATTGACCAGGGTAACTGATTATTGAACCCAATTCCTCTTTCTTGATCCATAGCAACAATGATTTTTAGCATTATACACTTACCTTTGCAGGAATTAGTGGATCTGGATCATAATTCAACAGTTCAATATCTTCAAACTTAAAGTCTTCGATATTTTTAATGTCAGGATTCAATCTTAAAGTAGGTAATGTTTTAGGAGTTCTTGAGAGTTGTGTTTTGACCTGTTCTAAGTGATCAAGGTAAATATGAACATCACCCAAAGTATGAACGAAGTCCTTCGCTTGATATCCACAGACTTGAGCGATCATATGTGTTAATAAGGCATAGGAAGCGATATTGAATGGTACTCCTAAGAAAACATCAGCACTACGTTGATAAAGTTGACAAGAGAGATATTTCTTATCTGCAGAGACATAGAATTGCATCAGTAAATGACATGGTGGTAAAGCCATATCTGTCAATTCTGCAGGATTCCAAGCACTTAAGATGTGTCTGCGAGAAAAAGGATTATTTTTTAAGCCATCGATTAATACGCTTAATTGATCAACGCCGTTAAAATTACGCCATTGTTTACCATAGACTGGACCTAAATCACCAAATTTTAGGGCAAAGCTTTCATCAAGCTTGATTTTATTTATAAACTCATCCATCGTCTCGCCCATATAGGCTTCAGATTTACGATATTTATCATAAGGCCAATCATTCCATATCCTTACTCCATTTAACACTAAAGGACGAATATTGGTATTTCCTGTTATGAACCAAAGAAGTTCATGCGCAACTGATTTAAAATGCACTTTTTTCGTCGTTAAAAGTGGGAATCCTTCTCTTAAATCGACTCTAAACTGATAGCCAAATTCAGAAATCGTTCCTGTAGAAGTACGATCTTGGCGTTGTTCGCCGTTATCCAAAATGTGTTGAAGAAGTGTGTGATAAGATTTCATGGGAACCTCTAAACTATTATACGACAAACCAAAGAAAAAGAAACGTTTTACGTTTCTATTTGGTCGTCAAGAAGGATACTTTTTCTGCGATGACTTCACAGTAGTAAAAAGGTTTGTTCTCTTTAGTATCGAAGGCATTGGCTTGAATTCTACCCTTAATTCCCACTAAAGAGCCAACAGCACACTGTTCAATCGCACTTTCAGCGATTCCTCTCCATAAAGTGCATTGAATTTGATCCGTTTCATATTCACCTTGAGAGTTTTTAAAATTTCGATCTACCTCTACCAATAACTCAGCTAATTTGATCCCAGCAGCTGTTTCTTTGATTTCTGGGAGCTTTACAACTTTTCCTACAATAACGACTTGATTTAGCATATTTGCCTCCTAATAACAGTTTGACAAAAAGCTTTATTAAGCTCAAATCGTTATACTTGTATAAGAAGTTCACTAATAGACATGTATCCCTAGAGAGTACTTGTCTTATTTACCACTTTGACCCTTTTTAATAATAACGACTGATTTTTGAGATGTCTCAAGAATTCTTCTAACATTAAGAATAGATTCAGCAGTTAAACTTTCAATGATGTTTATGGTATCTTCAAGTTTTAAGGAATCAAAATGACTACGGATAAAATGGATCGCATAATCTTCTTGATCATCTAGTAATCGATAGGTATAAGATAAATATCTTCGTTTAAGTTGTTTGATAAATGGGAGTAAACTCGTAATATCTGCTTTTAGTGTGTTATCGATTAAGTTAATAAAACTTTCTTTGTCTTCAACTTCTCCATAAAACATTGCATACCAGTATTCTTCATTGATTTCTACATCATATCCAAAATAATCATGGATAATGCCCTCTTTGATCCAAGTTGCATAATCAGGATTTAGACTAGAAAACAATAATTCTAGATATATTTTTAGTTGCCATTCTAAAGAAGCTCTTTCTAGACTCGTCAGATGTTGTGGTTTAAGTTTAAATGAATAAGTCATCTTAGAAGCCTGAATGTCCATATTGACTGATTTCTCATGTGTGACGATTTCAATAGGTTCTCTAGAAGCAAGGTCCTTTAGAGGAACAAATACTTCAAAGGATTTTTTTGATTGATTGTTTTTAACGATATTGCATAATACTTCCGGATCAAGAGAACTCACAATTACCATGACACAGTTATTTGGATGATAGTTTAGTCTGTAACATAACTCAAGTTCAGATCTAGTTATTGCATTAACACTTTCTTCAGATCCTCCAATATCAAATTTAATTGGGTTCTGTGAATACAAGGATTGAAAGGTTTCATACATCAATCTTGATTCAGGCATTTGATGATACATACGTAATTCTTGATTTATAATCGATTTCTCTTTCTCTACAGAAGCATCGGTGATATTGAGTTCTTGAACAAAATCCAAAAGTAGTTCTAAAGGTTCCTTTACATCACTTTGAGCCGTATTAAAATAATAAACGGTTTCATTATACGAGGTAAAAGCATTTACGTTACAAGATAATTCACTAAAGCGTTCCATAACGTCCATCCCATTATGATTTTCAAAGAGTTTATGTTCTAAAAAATGAGCTAATCCTGGATTAAAAGTATAATTATTTCCGTTAAAATCAACTTGAGAAATATTCAATGAACCATAGGGGAAAGCTAAATAAGCCGATGTATTTATATTCTTTTCTTTATGTAAAATAACCAAACTTAAGCCATTATCTAGTTCTTCACGATAGATGGTTTCGTTTAGACTCTCATTGTAAGTCTTGATCATATTACTCCTGACCTGTGACTGTATAAGTGCACAATTTCTTAATGGTTTTAGCTGCTTCTACTATGCTTTTACGATCTACGTTATCGATCTCTTTAACATAGTTATGAAGATCAAATGTTTTATCTAATAGCCAAGCTGAAAATGCGATATTCATCCAAGATGAGACATCATCTTCAATCGCAATATAGTTATTTTTTAAAAGTGCTTTTGCGGAATTAAACAAGGACTCAGAAAACTTATCATTTCTAATAAGTTCAATTTGTTCCTCTATAAGTTCTAAGACCAGATCTTGTTGTTTCTTACTTATTCCTGTGTGAATAGATAAGACCCCATCATAATGCATTAGATTACTATAAATGCTATAACACAGGTTCCTCTTCTCTCTGATTTCAGTAAACAAAAGCGAGTTAGGTAAAGTACCTAATAGATAAGACAAAACCCTATAACTCATATAGTTTGGATCAGTATTGTTTTTACCAAGTGTATATAACGATACCAACGAAGTTTGTTTGACTTTTCTCGAAATTTTCTTCATTTGAAATGCTTTTTCAGAAACATAATAAGAAGCATTTGGTAAAGTTTTAGATTTCGTATATGTTGATTTGATAAGGTCATAATATCTAGGATCAATATTCCCAATCCCAATGACATAGACATCATCGTTTTTAAGCATCTTTTGATGATATTGCTTTAATTCATCAATGGTTATTTTTTCAATGATCTCTTTTTGACCTTGACTGAATATAGATAGTGGCTCATCCTTTCCACCTAAAGCCAATGCATTTAAAGCAGCCAAAGTACTTGGTTTATCATAAATACGCAACAAATTTGATTTGATATTCTGTTTGGCTTCTAATACTGTCTCTTCATTGATCAAAGGCGTTCTTAAGCAAGATTCAATAAAAGATAAGGCTTCTTCTAGATGTCTTTCCTTTGAATATCGTTCACTTAAGGTCGTGAACTTCATCTCTAAGACATGAATTTTACCGTAAGATGAGGTCTTTACATCAAAGCTTAAAGCAAATAGATCATCTGTTTTAAGATTCATACTTTGTTTGGTTGGATACTTCTCGTTACGATCGGTCATTAAATAGGCTAAAAGATTTCTAATGCTTACATCAGGTTCTTTGTTTTCACACATAAAGCGAATTGAGAAGTGAACATCTTTGAATTTATCATTAGTCAGTATTTCTACATTGTTTAATTTTATGTTGTTGGACATGGGTTCTCCTAAAAAGTTATCTTAGATAGTATATAATATAATTACTCTAACACAAAGGAAGACGGCTCACATGTCAATTAAATTCGATCAATTATCATTACTCACCGATTTTTATGAGTTTACAATGGCCTACACGTATTTCAAGGAAAAGAAACATGAAGACATCGCTTATTTTGATATGTTTGTAAGAACGATCCCTGATAATGGAGGATTTTTAATTTTTAATGGGCTTAATCGATTGATTGATGTTATCCAAAACTTCAAGTTTACTAAAAAAGACATCGAGTTCTTAAGAAGTTCCTATAAGTTTGAAGAAGACTTCCTAGATTATCTATTAAACATGCGCTTATGTATCGATATTTGGTCTGTTGAGGAAGGTACACCTGTTTTCGCCAATGAACCTCTAGTGACTGTAAGAGGCAATGCCATTCAAGCCCAGATCATAGAAACTTTACTTTTGATCTGTATTAATTATCCAACCTTAGTAACCACCAAAGCTGCTCGTATCGTTTATTCCGCTAAAGGAAGAGCTGTAATGGAGTTTGGGGCAAGAAGAGCTCAAGGGATCGATGCATCTTTAGAAGGCGCACGAAATGCAGTTATCGCAGGTTGTGTAGGAACTTCAAATTCCTTGGCTGGACTTAATTACTCTATTCCTGTTTCGGGAACGATTGCCCATAGTTATATTCAACTTCATGACACAGAGTACGATGCTTTCTTGAATTATTGTAAAGTAAATCCTACCAACAGTGTTTTATTGGTAGATACTTATGATACTTTAAAAAGTGGTGTCGTTAATGCGATAAAAGTAGCTCATGATTGGTTGATTCCTAATGGTTATAAATTGAATGCGATACGTTTAGACAGTGGTGACTTAGCTTATCTTTCTAAAAAAGCTCGTATTATGTTAGATGAAGCTGGTTTACAATCCACTAAGATCATAGCTTCCAACTCTTTAGATGAATACATCATTGACGATCTGATCTTACAGGATGCTAAAATCGATATTTTCGGAGTAGGTGAAAATTTAGTAACTTCTAAATCGAATCCTGTATTAGGTGGAGTCTATAAAGTTGTCGCTTATGAAAAAGATGAAGAAATCATCCCTGTCATTAAAATAAGTGACAATATCACCAAGATTACCAACCCTGGATTAAAGAATCTCATTCGTTTCTATGACAATGAATCTCATAAAGCAATCGCTGATCTTATTTGTTTAGCCGATGAAGTTATCCCACTGGATACCTATACCCTCTTTGATCCTGATTATCCATGGAAAAAGAAAACCATCACCAATTATACATTCAAGCATCTTCAGGTCCCTGTCTTCGTCAATGGTCAATTGGTTTATAATCGTAAAACAACCATGGAAACCAAAGCCTATTGTGCTGATCAAATGAATACCTTATGGGATGAAGTAAAACGTCTTAGAAATCCTCATAATTATTATGTCGATTTATCTGATAAATTATGGAATTTAAAAAGAGAACTTATCGATAAAAATAAAAAGGTCTAGGAAATTTCCTAGACCTTCTTTTATTTAACGTTTACCTTGATCGTAAGGTTCACCAGCAGCTCTTGGAGATGCTGATTTAGATGATGTAAATGTCAATACGATTAATGTTGTTAGATAAGGCACGATTTGATAAAAATACTTATTGATCCCTAATGAGGTAAAGAATGCAAGTCCACTTGAATTTGAAATAACTTGCATTAATCCAAAGAAAGCAGCTGCTAAGAAGATCTTAGAAGGTTTCCATTGACCAAAGATCAATACAGCTAAAGCTAAGAATCCATAGCCTGATACAGTTCCAGTATATTCAACAGTAGTAGGAATGATTAGAACCAATCCACCTAGTCCTGCCAAAGCACCCGAAATCAAAACACCCCAATAACGCATACGATTGACATTGATACCTACTGAATCAGCCGCATGAGGATGTTCACCACAAGCTCTTAATCTTAATCCAAAACGAGTTTTATACAATACAAAGGAAGCAACAACCAATATTCCTAATCCAATAAAGGTCGATAAATACACATTCTTAAAAAACAAATCGCCTAATACAGGGATATCTCCAAAGAATGGGATCTTTTCGATTCTAAAGACATTCTTGAATGAGACCCCTTCTGTACCTGTTTTGGTGATTAGTCGTGCTAGGAAATCATGGAAAGCGAATGCAAATAAATTCAAAGCTGTACCTGAAATGGTTTGATTGGCTTTTAGATTAATTGAGGCATACGCATGAAGCCATGAAAACAGAACACCACTTATGATCGCGATTCCCATCGCAGCTAAGATCATCAGTTGAGGTGACATTAAGTCAGGAACGAAATAGATGAAGAAGATCCCAAAGGTAGCTCCGAAAACCATGATGCCTTCTAAAGCAATGTTTACGACTCCACTTCGTTCAGAAAACATGCCTCCTAAAGCGACGATAGTTAAAGGAATCATAAACGGAACCATGTTTCTAATTAAAAATATCATTGTATCTGTATTCATTTTTTAGCCCCTTTCTTCGTAAAGAATTGAACCAGTTTTTCTCTAAAGATCAAAGAGAAAGCACTCGCATAAATGATGACTGCTGTCATAATCTTAACGACCTCTTCATTGAATCCAGATCTAGATAAAGCAGGACCCGCATTCTTAAGAGCTGCGATAAATGCAGCAGAGAAGATGATCCCTAAAGGATTACTCATTCCCAACAAGGCAACTGAGATCCCATCGAATCCTTCTGGAGCTAAAGTAAGTAACGAATCAAAGACTTTGGTGATACTTGAGATATACACCATAGCCCCACCTAGACCCGCTAGAGCACCAGCGATGGTCATAGACAAGGTAATACCTAATCTATCATTAATCCCTGCGTAACGGGCTGCATTACGGTTATAGCCACATGCTTTCAGTTCATAACCGAAAGTTGTTCTTTCTAAGATGATGTAGATTAAGATAGCAACAAGGATCGCAATAAATATACTGATGTCGGTGGTATTGTTTCCAAAAATCTTATCTAAACCAAGCGTAGGAATACGACTTAAAGGAGGCATTGTTCTTGAAGGATTATTCTTATCAGCGATGACAGAAACAAGATTACTCACAGTGATCATAGCAATATAGTTGAGCATGATGGCACTGATGACTTCATTGACATTACGATAAGCTTTTAATAGACCGCTGATGAGACCTACGAGTCCTCCAGCGATGACAGCACCTAAGATCCCAACGATCCATAAATATTCTAGAGGGATAAAAGTCCATTTGATACAGATATAAGCCGCTACGAATCCTCCGATAACGAATTGACCAGAGGCTCCAATATTGAATAATCCTGTCTTAAACGCAAAGCCAACGGATAAACCAGTAAGAAGGATAGGTGACATAAAACGCATGATGATGCCTAATCCTTTAAGTCCTGAGAATCTTAATCCCCCAGTTACGATCGTATAAAGCGCATCCATTGGATAAGATGCTTTGCTTATAAAGAAACTCGCAATAAACAGGATTACGATACCAAAGACCAAACCAAAGAGGATCGCAAGTAAAGCGGCGAATATTTTTTGAACGCCAGCATTCAATAGAAACTTCTTCATTCGACTTTCTCCCTCTTAGAACCTGACATATATAAACCTAGTTCTTGTTGTGTTATTTTGGATGGATCAACTTCCCCTACCAACTCACCTTCATAGATGACCAAGATACGATCACTGACACTCATGACTTCACTGAGTTCCAAAGATACTAGAAGCACAGCTTTGCCCGCATCACGTTGTTCGATCAAGGTCTTATGGATGTATTCGATTGCGCCTACGTCTAAGCCTCGAGTTGGTTGAACCGCTATCAAAAGATCAGGATTAATATCCAATTCACGTGCTAAGATTGCCTTTTGTTGATTTCCACCAGACATACTTCTGGTCACTGAACGAGACCCACTTCCAGATCGAATATCAAAACGTTGAATCATTTTATCAGCGTGATCATAGATTTCTTTAAAGTTCAAGAAACCATATTTTTGAAATTTATCAGTAAAATATGTCTGTAAAATAAGATTCTCAGCAAGATTATAATCAAGAACCAAACCGTGTTTATGGCGATCTTCTGGAATATGAGAGATTTTATTTAGGGAACGATATCGAATCGATTTAGTCGCCAAATTTACACCCTTATAAAGAATCTTGCCTCCACTAAGTTTTTGTAAACCGGTGATTCCATAAACCAAGTCAGTTTGGCCATTGCCTTCGATACCAGCGATGCAAAGGATCTCTCCTCTTCTCACTTTAAAACTAACATCATTGACACTATCTTTCCCATGATGTTTAGATTTCATAGATAAGTGACTGACTTCCATGATGACTTCTTTAGGTTCTGCAGGTGTTTTATTGACTTCAAGCAAGACTTTTCGTCCAACCATCATTTCTGATAAGCTTTCTTTTGTACTGCTTGCGACATCGACGGTATCGATGAGTTTGCCTTTACGTAAAATAGAAACACGATCAGCAACCGCTTTGATCTCATTAAGCTTATGAGTTATGAAAATAATGGTCTTACCTTCAGAGATAAGTTCCTTCATGATTTTCATAAGTTCATCTATTTCTTGAGGAGTTAATACAGCTGTAGGTTCATCAAAAATCAAAATATCATTGTTTTTATACAACATCTTTAATATTTCTACACGTTGTTGCATCCCAACAGATATATCTGAAATTAAATGATCCGGTTCAATGAATAAGTTATATCGTTTGGATAACTCTAAAACTTTTCGTCTGGCTTCTGCCATAACTAAAGTTCCATTTTTGACCGTTTCTACACCTAAAATAACATTCTCTAAAACAGTAAAATTATGAACCAATTTAAAGTGCTGGTGCACCATACCAATCCCATATCGATTGGCATCATTTGGATTAGTGATATGAGCTTCTTCGCCTTTAATAAAGATCGAGCCTTTTTCTGGTTTATATAAACCAAAAAGTACACTCATAAGCGTGGACTTGCCTGCCCCATTTTCTCCGAGCAAGGCATGGATCTCTCCCTTTTTGACTTTGAGCGTTATATCGTCATTAGCAATAATCCCAGGAAAAACTTTGGTTATATTTCTTAGTTCGATGACATACTCCATGATGAACTCCTTTTGTCAAATTATACCAAAAATAAACTATTAGTGGGCATAAAAAAAAGGCGGATTTTCATCCGCCTAATTAAACTTATTCTTCACCTACTACAGAAACTACGACGTGAGGAACTACCAGGTCAACAACTTTTTCAGCATCTTTTTTGACAACAACTGTGCCAGCAACTAATTTGTCATAGATTTCATCATATTTTGCTTGATTGAAAGTTATGAACTTGGAAGTAGCCATTGGCAAGCCAACGCCGTCTTTAGTAACGTCTAAAGTAACGATCGTTTTACCTTTGAATGTTCCAGCATAATAATCTGTCAATGCTGCGAATACAGAGGTTGTTAAACCTTTTGTAGCTGAAGTAATGACAGAAGTAGAGTTGGAAGATTGGTCAACGTCAACACCGATAACTTTTGCGGAAGCAACTTCAGCAGCAGCCATAACGGACAAACCAGCACCGCCAGCAGCAGCGAAGATAACTTCGACGCCTTCAGAGTACCAACCAGCAGCTTTTGTCTGGTGAGCAGCATCTGGAGCAAAGCTATTCAAGTATTCATACTTAACAGTAACAGTAACATTGAGTTCAGCAGCAGCAGCTTCAGCGCCTTGAACAAAGCCGTGTCCGAAACGAACAACAGCAGGAACAGCCATACCGCCCATAAAGCCTAATGAAGTATATCCGTCGATAACAGCAGCATAACCTGCCAAGAAGCCGGATTGTTCTTCAGCGTAATAGATGGCATAAACATTGTTTTCAATTTTGAAAGTAGCATAATCTTCAGTATGTGGATCAGCATCTAATAAAACGAACTTAACTTCAGGATACAATGTTTGTGCTTCATAAACTGCTGGAGCAAACATATAACCAGGAGTAACTACAACTTTAGCTCCGCCGTCAACAGCCAAACCAATGGCTTCAACATAAGCAGCGGTAGATGCTTCGGTTGGTTTGTAGTAGTTATACGTGATATCGTTTTCATCTGCATACTGCTTAACGCCTTCCCATGCACCTTGGTTAAAGGATTTGTCATCGATTGTACCGATATCGGTAACCAATGCCAATTCATAGGTAGGAGTTTCTTCTTTCTTAGTGCAAGCAGTCAAGCTTACTACTATGAGAAGAACTGATAAAACAGCTAGAATCTTCTTCATTACATTCCTCCATGGCAAAACTTGCCACTTTTAGTTTATATTTTATAACTCATAAAGTCAATTGAAGCGACGAAAAAAAAGCGATTTTCATCAAAAATCGCTCTCATTATTTTTTCCATAGACATCTCTAGGTTTTGAGCCCTGTTGAGGTCCTATGATTCCCTTTTGTTCCAACATGTCCATAATGCGTGCAGCACGATTATAACCTAAGCCAAAATGCCGTTGAATGGTGGAAGTCGAGGCTCTTCGTGTATCTAAAACAAACTGTTTAACTTCTTCATATAAAGGATCTTCTGTCATATTCTTAAAGCCTGTTTCTTCTTCTGGATCATTGAGATGTAAGAAAGCATCATCAAAATTAGGTTTGCGTTGAATGGAGGTCGCATCTGCTAATCTACGAACTTCATCGTCAGACACATATACCCCTTGGATACGAATGGAAGATGGTTCACCTACCGGGAAAAACAACATATCCCCATAACCCAATAAACGTTCAGCACCTACATGATCCAAAATGGTTCTTGAATCGATACCACTGGATACTGCGAAAGCTATTCTTGAAGGGATATTCGCTTTGATGATTCCGGTGATGACATCCGTTGATGGACGTTGGGTCGCAACGATCAAATGGATACCTGCAGCTCTCGCCAATTGAGTGATACGTTGGATACTGGATTCAACTTCTTTTCCCGCTACGATCATTAAATCAGCTAATTCATCAATAATAACGACTATCCAAGGCATGAATTCCAAATGATCTTGAGGTTGTTTAACTAAAAGCTCATTGTAGGTAGTGATGTTTCTAACGCCTACCTTTGAGAAAACTTCATAACGATTTTCCATCATATTGACGATGACTCTAAGTACTTTTGCGGCTTCAGTCGCATCCGATATGACTGGACAAATTAAGTGAGGAATTTTTTGATAAGAAACAAACTCAACTTTTTTAGGATCGATAAGTAGTAATTTAACTTCATCAGGAGACGTTCTTAATAGAATGGTACTAATAAATGCGTTGATACATACGCTCTTACCACTTCCGGTTGCTCCTGCAATCAGTAAATGAGGCATCTTATCGAGCTCAGTATAAACAACCTTACCCATAAGATCTTTTCCTAAAGGAACGAGAAGTTTTTTATTAGTTCTATCCCCTATCGTAGGATCTTTCATCATTTCGCTCATACGAACTGGAATCATCTCTACATTAGGTATTTCAACACCAACGGCATTTCTTCCTGGAATTGGAGCTTCTATGCGTAATTCTTTTGCCTGTAGTTCCATTTTGATGTTGTCTTGAATGGAAGAAATCTTTGAAATCTTAATGTTAGAATCAGGTTTAACTTCAAATTTAGTGACGGCAGGACCAATATGAGTACCTATTAAAGTTGCATTGATCTCAAATTGATTCAATATTTCAATCAAACGTTTTCCCTTAACAACAGCAGCATTTTGATTCGCAACCGACTTATTTTTCAAAGGAACTTCATCTAAAAGATTTACAGAAGGTAAAGTATAGTTTCCAATACTATGGATGGTCGCAGCGGAAGTAGTTGGAATATCTGCGATGATGGTTTCTTTGATTGCTCTTCGTTTAGGCATAGGTTCATCAGGTTCGATAAACAAAGGTTGATCATCCTCTTCTTCTATTTCACGAATTTTACGCTCTTTTCGTTTTAAATTCGGCCATAATTGATGATAATCAATTAGAAGCACAGAAGCGATGATAAAGAATACAAAAGCAACGATGATTGTACCTGTTCTAGCCACCATCACATTAAACAAAGTATATAAACCAATACTGAAAAACCCACCTTCATCACTTTCAACTTTAGAAAAAATATCGCCTAGTTTATTAAGCCAATCTCCTAAAGATGATGGGGATGCTGATCGTAAGATGGTGTTGAAAAGTAGAATACTTAACGTAAAGAGTACGATTGAAAACCATATTCTAAGTTTAAATACAGGCCATTTCCTAAAGATCAGTGTATAAAGAAAAAACAATCCAAAAACACCATATAAAACTTTATTGAATCCTGATCCAAATAAAATCATCATTACATCATCGAAGAATTCACCAACAAGTCCAAAACGAGCAGCCATAATTAAAAGTAGACATAAGGAAATGAGAGAGTAGATAAAGATCAATAATTTAGTTTCTTTGGTTTTATTTTTTCTTGCCATGTTATTCAGGGAGATTGAGTTCTACGATGACTGGAAGCAACAATGGACGCTTCCCTGTTTCTTTCATCAAATACTTTTGCATACGATCTTTAGCTTCTACACGCACTGCCATATTCTCATATTTCTTAGCGTTCACAAATTCATTGATGGTATTTTCAAAGACATTTCCAAGTTCTTTGACGATGTAGTCTGCATCTTTAAGATAAATGACTCCTCGTGATTGAACATCAGGACCACCTATTACTGCTTTAGAGTTAAAGTTGATGACCATGCCTATTACAATAACGCCGTCTGTAGAGAGAAGTTCTCTGTCTTTGAGAATCAAACCAGAAACATCCAAGTGTTCATTCCCATCGATCATGATTTCTTCTAATTTTATCAATTGGGTCATATCTTTCAATTCGCCTTCTTTGAAAAACGCGATTTGACCATTATCTAAAACGATGATCTTATTGGCTTGATAGCCCATATCTAAGGCAACATTCGCATTGTTGATCAAATGACGATATTCTCCATGGATTGGAATGTAGTATTTTGGTTTTAGTAGATAAGTAATCATCTTGAGATCCTCAATCGAGGCATGCATAGACGTGACTTTCTTACGATCTAAAGTAATGATTGAAACATCTTCTTTATAGAGTTCATTTTCCATACGTCCAGATTCTTTTTCAGTACCAGGAACCATAGGTGATAGGATTACTACCGTATCTTCTTTTCGTAGTTCGATGAGTTTATCTTCTAGAGTAGCTATTTTATACATCGTATTGAAGACTTTAGGTCCACTTCCGGATACTAAAATAATCAAATCATCTCGTGTATTATTAAAATTCTCGCGACTAACTTCTATACCTACTGGCATTCTATAGTAACCTAGTTTTTCAACCAATCTCAATAGATCACGTTGTTCATCGTTGTAGAAGAAAACTTTTTTCTTGTATTTCGCTGCGAGATCTAGTACTTCGATTAAACGATAAACATTTTGTTCATAAAGGGTAACAATGATTCTATTGCTTGCTTCATCGAGAGCTTTCTCAAAATAAGAAGCAATCTTATGACTAGGTGAAGTATGACCTGCTCTATCAGATCCAACAGATTCGGTTAATAAAGCGAGAACACCTTGTTTACCAAGTTCAGAGAATTCTGTAATATCACATTGGAAAGCTTCATTGTGCACATCAAAATCAATAATGAATTCACTGGTATATACGATCCAACCATATTCTGTCCATAAAGCTATCCCAAAAGCATCTGCCATAGAATGAGTGATCCCAAAAGTACGAATCTTTCTAGAACCTACAGTAAATGATCCATTACGTTTGATACGATGTATTTCTACATCTTTCAACTCATATTGTTTACATAGATTATCTAGTATCATGGCTGTTAATGGGGTCGTATAGACCGGTACTTTAGCTTCTTTGAGTAGATAAGGTAAAGCAGCCATAACATCGTCATGACCTTGGGTAATGAATACCGCTTTGATTCTATGTTTATTTTGAATGAGATATGAAAAATCTGGGATGATCATTTCTATGCCTAAATGATCCGCTGCTGGGTATTTTAAACCAGCATCGATGACAAAGATATCATCATTTATTTCGATGACGGTTAGATTCTTGCCGTCCTCATCTAAACCCCCTAAAGCGAAAAGGCGTATTTGTTCCATTATATTCCTCCTAAACTGCAACAGTTATCTGATGTAGTTATTATAGTACAAATGTCTATGATAAGATAGTCCACTACACTTGTTTACCTTGAAGTGTCCACGTTTTAGCTGAGATGATCTCAACCAATACGATTTCACCTATACAATCTGTAGTGGGTTTAAAATTCACTAATTTATTTGTTTCTGTATAACCACTATATACATCTGAATTCTTTTTTGATGGTCCATCTACTAAAACAGAAACAGTTTTACCCACCATCGCTTGATTGTGCATCAAAGCATGAACACCTATTCGTTTATTGAGTCTTTGTAGACGATCATTTTTTTCACTTAAGGATACATTATCCACCATAGAAGCCGCAGGTGTTTTTTCTCGAGCAGAATATATGAATGAATAAACATTGTCAAATTGACAGTGATCAATCAACTCAAGTGTTTCTTGAAACTGAGCTTCTGATTCATTTGGAAATCCAACAATAATGTCAGTTGATAAGGCGATGTTTGGTACTTGAGACCTTAGTTTATCAAAAATAGTCAAATAGTCTTCTTTGGTATATCGTCTGCCCATGATTTTTAAGATCTCATTATTTCCTGATTGAAGTGGTAAATGGATAAAGGGCATTACATTGGGCATTTTAGCGATAACCCCAATCAATTTATCAGTAAAGTCCCAAGGATGACTCGTCATAAAACGAACTCTTGGGATATCTTTCAAGGCAACACTTTCTAAAAGATCCGCAAAATCAAAATCTAGATTGAGATCTTTCCCATAAGCGTTGACATTTTGGCCCAATAAAGTGACTTCTTTAAAGCCTTGATTAACAAGATCATCAACTTCAGATAAAATGTCTTCTTTTAAGCGTGAACGTTCTTTTCCACGAGTATAAGGCACGATACAATAAGTACAGAATTTATCACATCCATACATGATATTGACCCAAGCCTTGCTTTTATTGTTTCTTGAAACAGGAAGATTCTCATAGACTTCACCTTCTTTTGAGAAAACTTCAACAACTCTTTCTTTATTGAAGTAAGCTTGAATCAGAAGCTGAGGTAAACGATGTATATTATGGGTTCCAAATATAACATCCACTTGATGATAGGTCTTTAATAAACGATTGACGACATTTTCTTCTTGGGTCATACATCCACCCACCATTAAAACAACATCCGGACGTGTTTGTTTAATAACTTTCACATTTCCGATTTCTCCGAATACTTTATTCTCCGCATTCTCTCTTATCGCACAAGTATTGAATATGATCACATCTGCTTCGTTCATTTCATCACATTGTGTAAAAGACATCTTTTCGAATATGCCTTTGATGGTTTCGCTGTCTCGTTCATTTGCTTGACACCCATAGGTACGAAGATAATAGGTCTTATCTTGGCCTATGTTGATATATTGTTCTGGTATCTCAAAAAGGGATCTTTCGATCAATGTTTCATCGATGGATCTTTTTTGAGCCATTTTTAAATTAGGAAGATTCCAATCTTTATTCATAGGACTCCTTAAAAAAACCAAGCAGTGCTTGGTTTTACTTTTGACTAATGGCTGAAGTCGGGCAAACACCGATGCAAGCCAAGCAATCGATACAGATTGATTCCTCGCATTCAGCTAACCCATTCGCATCTAAGGACAATGCGCTTGTAGGGCAGACACCGATACAGGCACCACATCCAATACAAATATCTTTTGATACAACAACTGGCATGATTAAATCCTCCTTTAACGAAACAATTATAACATGATTTTATTTTTTCACAAGATTAAGGGCGAATTTGAAGACGTGTTATTGAACGAGCTCTTCGATTGGATTCATCGATATCAATCAAAACTGCACAGAATTGAGCTTTATCTTCAGATACTGTAAATGTTTTGACTTCAAAACCTTTGAATTTGTCTAATACTTCAGTGATATCTCGACCTATGACACTGTTATATGGTCCGGTCATTCCCACATCACTGATGTAGGCACAAGATCCAATCAATCGTTCATCTGCGGTCTGAACATGCGTATGTGTACCTAACACAGCACTACAGGTATATTTAAATTGATGAGCGAAAGCAATTTTCTCACTGGTCGCTTCTGCGTGTAAATCAACAATAACGATCTTATCTTTAAAGAAAGGTAATAATTTCGCCATCGAGTCAAAAGGTGTTTCTTCTACATTGTTCATAAAAATAGATCCACATAGATTTAAAACGATGACCTTCGTTCCTTTGAGATCTACTTCTATAAAGCCTTTCCCAACATCCATCGGGGTAATATTGTAGGGTCTAACCAATCGATCAGCTTTCTCGATGTAGGTAAATATCTCAGATTTTGAGAACGCATGATTACCTAAAGTAACCACATCGATCCCATAGGACAGGATTTCTTTATAGTGAGCTTCGTTGATGCCTTTTCCGTGAGTAACATTCTCCCCATTCGCAATGACCAAGTCGATGGCGTGTTCACTACGCAAAGAAGGCAACAGTTCTTTGACTGTTGCCCTTCCTGATTTACCGACGATATCACCGATAAATAATATTTTCATTACTTAGCGACTTCCTGTGCTCTAGATTCACGGATGACCGTGACTTTGATTTGACCAGGATAGGTCATCTCTGCTTCAATTTTTTCTTTTATTTCACGAGCTACTCTGTGACAACCCAAATCATCGAGTTTATCAGGCATAACCATGACACGGATCTCACGACCAGCTTGAATCGCATAGGTCTTCTCAACGCCTTCAAAAGAGTTGGCGATGGTTTCTAGTTGTTCAAGACGTTTAATGTAGTTTTCCATACCTTCATAACGGGCACCAGGTCTTGCAGCACTTAAAGTATCTGCAGCTTGAACCAATAATGAATAGATGTTGTCTGCTTTTTCATCTCCATGATGAGATTCAATGGAGTTGATGATGACATGGTGTTCGCCATGTTTCTTAGCGATCTTAGCGCCTAATTCAACATGACTACCTTCCATTTCAAAGTCGAGGGCTTTCCCGATATCATGCAACAAACCAGCACGTTTAGCCAATTGTTGATTGAGTCCAAGTTCAACAGCCATAATGCCTGCGATCTTAGAGACTTCCATGATATGAGATAAAGCATTTTGTCCATAAGAGTAGCGATAACGCATACGTCCTACGAGTTCAACGATTTCACGATCAACTTTACCGATGCCTAGTTTGAACAAAGCTTCTTCACCAGTTTTGATGATGGATTCTTTGAGTTCACCTTGTACACGAGTAACGACTTCTTCAATACGTCCAGGTTGAATGCGTCCATCTTTCAATAGAATTTCCAAAGCTTGACGAGCTACTTCACGACGGATAGGATCAAAACAAGAAATCGTAATGGTTTCAGGTGTATCATCGATCAATAGATCAACTCCTGTTGCCTGTTCGATGGCACGGATATTACGGCCTTCACGACCAATAATACGACCCTTCATTTCATCATTCGGTAAGTTGACGACACTAACGGTACGCTCAATGGTTTCTTCCTGAGCATATCTTTGAATCGCTGTACCAATGATTTCTTTCGCGGCATCAGAAGCTCTTGATTTAGCTTGATCTTCTTCATCGCGGATATAAGCTTCAATTTCGTTTCTGGTCTTGTGTTTAACCACATCCAGTAATTCTTGTTTCGCACTCGCGGCACTCATGCCTGCGACACGTTCCAATTCGACGATCTGCACGTCAATTTTGTCTTGCAGATCTTTTTCCATCTTATCTAGACTTGATAGTTTGTCAGTAACTTGCTTATTTCTTTCGTCAAGTTGTTTTTCTTTCGAGGTCAACGTTTCATCTCTAAAACTGAGATTGTCTTCTCTACGGCCTAATTTTTGTTCTGATTCTTGTAATTCTTGCCGTCTTTCTTTCAGTTCTCGTTCTGCAGCCAGCTTAAGTTCATAAGCTTGTGTTTTACCGTCTAAGACGGCTTGGCGCAAAATGTTTTCAGCTTTGATGGAAGCATCATCGATCATGAGCTTCGCTTTTTGTTGATCTCTATTTAAACCTAACTTCGAGGCCATATACATAATGATGAGCCCCAAAGCAATACCTATAATACCAGCTAGTAAGGATGGAAATAAAGACTCTTGTCCCATATTATTTCCTCCTGCTTCTTAAGAGTAAATACTCTTGTCTATATAATAACCCATAAACGATGTGTTTCACAAGCCAATGCATTAAAAAGAGCCTTATTTGGCTCTTTTCTCTTCATTAATCAAAAGTAATTTAGATTTTAGTTCAACCATGATTGCATCACCGATGACAGGATTGGCTTCTAGATAAGCTTTTACAGCATCTCTACCCTGTCCAATCTTTTCACCCTTATAACTCATCCATGATCCACTCTTCTGGATAATTTCATTTTCTACAGATAAATCGATCAATTCTCCTATACGAGAAATACCTGTTCCATACATGATATCGATGATGGCGATTTTAAATGGAGGAGCAACTTTATTCTTAACAACTTTAACAGTTACTTTATTCCCTATGACTTCTACGCCATTTTTAATTGCTTCGCCTCGACGGATATCGATACGAATAGAGGCATAAAATTTTAATGCTTTACCACCAGCAGTCGTTTCAGGATTACCAAACATAACCCCGATCTTTTCACGTAACTGATTGATGAATATGGCTGTACATTCACTACGATTCATAACGCCAGCCAGTTTACGCATCGCCTTCGACATCAAGCGAGCTTGTAGACCAACATGAGCATCAGACATTTCTCCATCTAGTTCAGCTTGAGGCACCAAGGCCGCAACGGAGTCGATGACCACTAGATCGATGGCACCACTCTTAATGAGCATTTCAGTGATTTCTAAAGCTTGTTCACCACTATCTGGTTGAGATAAGACTAATTCTTCAATGTTTACACCTAATGCTTTTGCATATCTAGGATCGATGGCGTTTTCTGCATCGATAAATGCAGCTCTTCCGCCTCTTTTTTGAACTTCAGCGATGGCATGTAAAGCTAAAGTCGTTTTACCACTGGATTCTGGGCCATATATTTCAACGATACGTCCTTTTGGATAACCACCTACACCTAAAGCAGCATCGATGGCTATAGAACCAGAGCTGATCGCATCTACATCTACATTGGCTCGATCACCAAGACGCATAACAGAACCTTTTCCATATTGCTTTTCTATTTGTTTAATTGTTTCTTCTAACATCAAATTTTTCTTATCGTCCATAAGTCCTCCTTTAACGGTTTATGTGTTAACCTTGTGTATTCCTAAACAACTCTAGTAAATTTTTACAACCGGTCTCGATTGCGTCTTCTCTTAAGTCATTTCGGCTTAAATTACTGATTCCACCAAAGACAATGGTCTGAGATGCAGTAGAAATGGCTCCAAACCATAAACCAACTGCTTTCCCTTCTTGAGCTTCAGGTCCAGCATTTCCGCTAAAAGCGATCGCATAATCCGTTTTAAATAAAAGTCGAGTTTTTTCAGCCATTTGGCTTACGACTTGTGGACTGATTGTACCATACTGTTGAATAAGCTTTGGGTCGATGTGCACTAGATCAAGTTTAGCACTCACACTATAAGCTACGATACTTCCTAAATAAACTTGCGACGCGCCAGGAATACCACATATTTTTGAGGCGAATAGACCACCTGTAAAACTCTCACAGGTACTTAATGTCTTGCCATGTAGACTGAAAGTTTTAATAAGTTTTTGCATTATTTAGACTCAAGTACCAAGGAGCTCAGTTGTCTGAAATAACCGACCCCACTAATGATGGAAACCACAACTGAGAACCATAATAAGAAATTAGATACTGGTAAGTTATAGAGTTCAAAAGGTAAATTTGAGACCAAAATCAACATAATGGTTAGCATTTGAACGACAGTTTTTAGTTTCCCCATATAACCAGCAGAAACTACACGACCTTTTTCAGCAGCCAACATTCTTAATCCATCCACGAAAACATCTCTCCAAATCATCACCAAAACCGCGATTACTGGAATCAAACCTTGTATCGCAAATAAGATAAACATCGTATTGACCAATAATTTATCCGCAATAGGATCCATAAACTTACCAAAGGTAGAGATTTGATGATTCTTACGTGCAAGGTATCCATCAAAGAAATCAGTGATACTGGCTAACGCAAATAATCCTAAGGCAATTAAATTTACTATCGGTAAGGTAACGAAACCTACCGCAATATGCCCAAAAACTATTCCATATTGTGCAAAAGGAAATACAAAAACAAAGACAATAAGAGGAACAAAAAATATCCTCAATAAGGTTAATCGATTGGGTAGATTCATTGGGTCGTTCCTTTAAAGGTAAAATAGAAAGAACTCTTATTCTTAGACGCTACTAAGGAATCATCGATTCGTACTTCGATTCCATTGACAGTAATTTTTGGGGAAGCTAAGTATCCAATGTATAGTTCTACGAGCATACCATCGGTTGCCTTCACGATCTTAGTGTAGGTATCACCTTTTTCATAGTATCCACGAGCAGGATTGATTGTACTTACCCCATCTACTTTTGAACTTAACCATGACTTACTGTTTGGTAGTTCAATGATGAAAGTGATGTCTTGATCAGCTTTAAATCCTGTA
This sequence comes from Erysipelotrichaceae bacterium, assembly GCA_013334325.1. Taxonomy (GTDB): domain Bacteria; phylum Bacillota_I; class Bacilli_A; order Erysipelotrichales; family Erysipelotrichaceae; genus UBA2212. The sequence goes on from JAAXXT010000001.1 coordinate 119,988, forward strand.
ATCTCATAATTGATCGTTCCGGTCGATGTAAGTGTTAATTCAATTACAACAGGATCAACGGGATCGTCTGGATCAACAGGATCGTCTTCATGAACAATCGGATCAGGAACCACAATGACTTTATTGTCATCGATATTTTTACTGATCATTGGTAATACTGAACTCAGAAAAACATAAATCAAGGCTAAAACAATTAATACACTGATCACAAACATCGATACAAAACCGATGTCTACTTTTACTTTCTTCTTTACTTTTGGTTTCTCAGTTTTTGTTTTAGGTGAACTTAAATTTTGAACACGGCTTTTAACACGAGCATTAGATTCATTGATCTCTTCTATCTTTTTTAAACTAGAGGTTTGTGTATAATCATCCAATGAAGCACTTAATAACTCTTTATAATCCTCGTAATTGAGATGTAAACTGTTGAAATAATAACGAACATAGAATTTGACATAGGTCAATTCATCTTTAAAATAGGCCATATTGCCTTCTTCTATCGCATTTAGTTTAGCTAAAGGAACTTTGGTTCTTTCGCTCATCTTTGATAGCGAATAGCCCAACTCTTCTCTTCTAGCCTTTAATATTTGGCCAATTTCTTTCATAAGTTTGTTTTCTTACGAATTATAACAAATATGCCTCATAATGACAAATAAAAAGGAGCTTTCGCTCCTAATTATTTAACATCTGATAAGCCATGTTCTGTCCTGTTGCCAGGGGCAATCATTTATCTACATTGCTGTCTCTCGCTGGCTTCATTTCGCCTTTGAAAGTTCCTCTACCAAATTTGAGTTTCTCGCTTAAGGGGTTTACCGCGTTCCAAACTCTAAGTTTCCTTAAAGCCTACGTTACTGTGGCACGTTATGGGCTTAGACCATGGTTTTCACTTTAGGTGTCAGCTCCGCCGTCAGTTGCCTGCCTGGATTTATGGTTTCATCCAGCATAATCACTACAATCATCTCAGATTGTGCGAGCATGGACTTTCCTCTGGGGGTTACCCAGCGATTGCCTTGATGTTACTTTTTATAGACTTCTTGTTCTAATTTTGCCAATCTTTTTAAGAGATCCGTCTGTTGAATGATCGGAGTCTCTGATTGAGAAGCTTCTAATCGACCTTGAAGTTCTATTAACTTATTTTGGAGATTACTGTTACTGCGTTGAAGCTGGTCAATCATGTTCATTTGAGCACTGAGTTGATTTTGAAAAGTTTGATAGTCAGAAATAACTTCATCTAACATCGTATCTACCTCTAAGATAGAGTACCCTTTAAATTCAATATTGAACTCTTTTTTAAAAATCTGTTCTGCACTTAGTTTAGGTTGATTGGCCATAACATTACCTCACGCACTCATTAAACCAAATTAAAGTCTTTTAATCAAGCACTTAGGATAAAATGCATTTGTTAGAAACATAGGATAATATAGGGTATAATTATTACGGAGTAATTAATGATAGGCTATCCAACGAAGAAAAAAGTAAATGTTATCGCCAAGTCTGGTGATACCGCCAGACGTGGTTTAAGTTTAGAAGAAGACATCAATCAGAGCAACCTGGTTTTTCTTGACCGTAATCTCGCAAATATCCACAAAAAACCAACTCCAATTACGATCGTTAAAGTGGATTATCCAATGCGATCAAAAGCTAAGATAACTGAAGCTTATTTCAAGATTCCTTCTACTACGGATTATAATGGAGTCTATAAAGGACGAGCCATTGACTTTGAAGCAAAAGAAACCGCCAGTAAAACTTCCTTTAGTTTATCGAATCTTCATCCTCATCAAGTCCAACACATGCAGAGTGTAAAATTTCATGGGGCAATCGCCTTTTTAATCATTAGATTCACATCCTTAGATGAAACTTACTATTTATCCATTGACAAACTGACGGATTTTACAAATAATCAAGTGCGTAAGTCCTTGCCTTATGAGTGGATCAAAGCCCAGGGCCATTTAATCCCATACAACTATCTTATTCCAATTAATTACTTGACTGTGCTTGACATGTATCTATAGGAGAAAATCATGACCAAAAAAACAAAGATTAAAAAAACAAAGATTAAGAAACCCATTAAACTAAGTACCATCTTTTCATCGATCGTACTCTTTCTAATGGTTTTAACTTTGACCGTTGCTGCTACAGGCTTTGCCTATATATCAAGTGTCATTGCCAAAGCACCAACATTAGATCCGGCTGATTTTGAAAGTGCCCAATCTACCAAGATCTATGATAAGGACGGCGTTCTTATCGCTGATATCGGGATGGAACTAAGAGACATCATTACTTATGATGAACTTCCACAAACTACCATTGATGCCTTTTTGGCCATTGAAGATTCTCGTTTCTTTGAACACAATGGCTTTGACGTTCCTCGTTTTATTAAAGTTTCACTAGAAACAGTTAAAACCCTTGATTTTGGAGCTGGTGGATCTACCTTAACCATGCAATTGGTTAAGAATACCTATTTTGGATCTATTGAACAAATTGAAGCTGAAGGCAATAGTATCATTGACAAGATCAATCGTAAAATCAAAGAAATCTATTTAGCTCTAGAAGCAGAGAAAGTTCTCTCAAAAGAACGTATTTTAGAATTGTATCTAAATAAAATCAATTATGGAGTTCCCGCAAATAAGCGTGGTATCCAAACAGCGGCCCAATATTATTTTGGAAAAAGTGTCTCTGATTTAACCTTAGTAGAATCCGCTTTATTGGCTGGTATCATCAATAAGCCTAGTACTTTCAATCCACTTGGAAACTCAAATCCAGATATAAATTATCTTCAAGAATCCATTGATAGAACTCACCAAGTACTTTATTTAATGGTAGTTCATGGCTATATTACAGAAGAAGAATATGATCAAGCAGTAAAGATCAATATTGCAGATTTATTGGTTGGATCATTAGCAGCCACAGCGAATACACCATATCAATCCTATGTTGATACCGTAATCAATGAAGTCATAAAAATCACTGGACAAAATCCAGTTGATGTTCCTATGGTGATTTATACTTCCATGGATAGAACAGTCCAAGATAAAGTCGAATCTATCCAAAACGGAGATGCGATTACATGGATAGAAGATCGTTTACAAATGGGAGTCATCACATTAAACAATCAAACTGGAGAAATCATCGCGATTGGTGGTGGTCGCTTCTATAATGGTGAACGTTTATTCAATCGTGCTACTGATATGTATAGACAACCAGGGTCAACCATGAAGTCAGTATTATCCTATCTTCTTGCTTTCGAATATTTAGGTTGGTCTACGAAACATATGTTAAGTGATGAACCTTACAGTTTCTCGACAACCAATCCTGAAATGATTGTTGGAAATGTCAACGGACTTTACCAAGGTGATGTTATGTTGGAATATGCCTTTGGGTGGTCATTAAATATCCCTGCCATTTTGACCTTAAAACAAATCGTTAGTGTTATTGGAAGTTCGGCTGTTGTCGATCATCTTAATGCGATGGGATTTACCGATGTTACGCTTGGAAAAGGCGATATGGCATTTGACCTTGGATATGCCATTGGTGGTTCATCATTAAGAATATCCCCTTACCAACTAGCAGGTGCTTACTCTGTTCTATTCAATAAAGGACAGTATATACAACCTCATACAGTTACCCGTATCGAATTCTTGGATGGAACACAACCTTTAGTTCCAACCTATTCAAAAACACAAGTAGTTTCTGAAGACGCTGCTTATTTAATGACACGTTTATTGATTAATAATCTTAAAGGTGAATATTATGTCGGGTATAAGAAATTAAGAAGAGATTATACTACCTTCTATAAATCCGGTACATCTAACTGGGGAAAAGAAGGTGCCCAATATGGTATTCCAGACAATTCGGATAAAGATCTGTGGTTGGTTTCTGGAACACCAGAATTTACGACTGCACTTTGGATCGGTTTTGATAATGCTGTTTTAGGAAAATTGTCTTACTTCAACGCAACCTTACAGAAAAAAGGTTATAGGGAGAATATTTCCTCAATGATTCTAGATTCTATTTATTCTACAAGAAACAAACCTGCTGATCTTGAAAAGCCTGCTGGTGTCACTTCAATCACACATGTAGTAGGTATCTTCCCTTATGTTTCGATTTTACCTAGTATGAATGAAACTTTAGCTGTACAAGGTTGGATCAAGAAATCCTTCGCATCTATCCCTCAACTCACGGTCCCTGCCGTTTATGATCCAAGTACCATGACACTTGATTTACAACCAAATGGTTCTTTAAAACACCTTACGGTCACCATGAATGATTATCCTGATCCATTGGCTTTGATTCTAGCCCCTAATACAAGAGAAATGTCGTTGACTGTAGGAAACGTTACTGTAACTTCTGTTGGTAAAAGACTCTTTGATTATTCATGGATCTTTGGACCTATTCAATATCATGCTCGTATCGTTGTAGATGGTGTAACTGTAAGTACCCTAAATTCGGCTACCGCAATCATGGAAACCGATTTGGACATCACACCAGCAAACTCTGTCTTGGTATGTAGTTATTATGGTTATGAAACAGCCCCTGATCATTCTGCTGAGATCTGTGAACCGGTTAATTTCGCCAATATGACTGTTACTTCCCCTTCTATCACAACAGGTGGTTCCATTAGTTCTTTAGAAGCTTGGTTAGCTCTTAATGGTTTAACGAACTACACCATCACCTATCAAATGCCACCGACTACTGATCCAACTAAACTTGGCACAGTCGCATCCATCACTAACTTAAATACTAATACGACCTACACCTATGATCAATTAAGTGCGCTTCATTTTGATATCGTTGTTTACGATAAGACCATCAATCTGTTTTCTGATTTCATTGGAAATGCCTACGCTAGACCAAGCTATTATGATTATTTGAATTATACAGAACCTCTCGTAGGCGCTACAGTAAATACCATCACGGTCAATTACTTTCAAGTCGATGCGACCAATTCTACTTTTAAGCTTAGTGAACTCTATAATGCGATTCAATTGAGTTCTACTCGTCTCAAATTCAACTAAAAATGAACCTACGGGTTCATTTTTTTATATCTACATTCTTGATTTAGAGGACAAGACTCACATTTAGGCTTTCTGGCTGTACAATGATATCTACCAAAGAAAAGTAGAGCATGATGAGCATCTCCCCACTCTGATTCATCAAGTGCATTTTTTAGTGTCTTTTCAACAAGTAATGGATCTGCATCATTCGATACGATCCCAAATCGTTGAGATACGCGTAAAACATGCGTATCTACCGCTAAACCAGGTTGATTAAATCCTACAGAAACAATAACGTTGGCTGTTTTTCGTCCTACTCCAGGTAAGGTTTGAAGCTGATCAAAATCATGTGGTATCTCCCCATCAAAGTTTTTTACCACTTCTTTCGCAAATTCAATCAGATGTTTAGCTTTAGTATGATATAGACCTATCGTCTTGATCATATTTTCAAGTGAAACTAGTTCAGCTTGAGCTAAATGATCTGGATCAGGATAGGCTTTGAACACTTCAGGTGTAACTTTATTCACAGATGGATCTGTTGTCTGAGCACTCAAGATGACCGCTACACTCAATTCATAGACATTCTTGAAATCTAATTCACACCCTGCATTTGGGAATAAAGATTTTGCGGTAACTAGTAAGCGTCTAATTCGTATTTCTTTTACCTTCGTTGAGTTGTTCAATGGTGGTCTTATCTTTCTGCCATTGGGCCAATATACGATCGATATACGTAAAATTCACTTTATTATGCATCAAAGCTTCTCTTAAGGCATGTACGATAAAAGCTCGATCTACACGTGTTAACCAATCGTTGATCTTATCCATTTCGGTTGAACTTAAGGTTCTCTTGAATTCTTTTTGATAAAGATCGATGAGATCACTATCACTGGTTAAAATGGTTTTATCTTCAAATAGACCATCGATGATGTAGGCAACTTCTTGTTTGTTTATCTTGATGATAAGGTAACCTTTTCGACTTAATCCGGCCATCGCTTTATCGATCTTCTCAAGGGATAATCCACTTGCTTTAGATAAAGAATCAAGACTAATATGTCTTTTTAAATCATTAAAATGAACTAACTCTAAAGCAGTTAACGCTTCTTCTGCTGAAAGATTGAGGGTACCTAAATGATCTAGAACCCAGATTCGTTGATCAATGTGTGCTTCTTCATACCATTTACTCATAGTGTTTGTCCACCTTCCAAAGGATTGAATAATCAATAAAATCTAAGAGCCATTCCCCTTCATCAGAGCTTATCCAATAAACATTTTCAGTTTTATATGATGTGGTACTGATATTAAAGGTTCTTGAATAATTCATCTTCATAAAAGCATCAGAAGCTTCAGATAGTTTAATTTCAGTAGGATCTAAACTAGAAATGATTTGATATTTTTCATTGATGTGAAGAACCCTAAATCCATAAGATGGTGTTTTACATTTTATGGTCATGATTTTTTCAGTGATCACAACCGAAGAGATCCAAGAACATTCTGTATAAGAATGTAAGCCTTCAAAAGTGCTCATAAAGAGTTCTCGTTGATGTTCATCGTATATTTTTACAGCACTCACATGATAAAAGATGGTTGATAAAATGATCAATACGATCGTAAATAGAAGCAAAATAGCGCTTGTTGCATTTTTTATCCAAGTCATAACTACATCTTACCAAAGCTAGACCCTATTGAGAATAGTTTCTCGTAATTATCACTAAATAAGCACAAAGCTGTTCACTGACACAAAGTCATGTTTATGATATGATAATCACGATGAAAATTAACCAATTAAAGATAAGGCGTATCTTAATATTAGGAATTGCGATAGCACTTTTTTTAAGTTTATATGTTTTTTACTCAGCAAAGAAACAAGAAGTTGTAGTATTTGAAGGCCTCAATGCTCAAGTTATCGAATATAGAAATTTTATTCAAACGATGAGTACAGAAAGCAAAGCTTACTTTTTTTGTACAAAAACCAATATTGATTGTCGTTACATCGATACAGAAATGATCGATGTTCTAAATATAGATGCACATGTCGAAAGATTCGAAAACATCATCTTGGTTGATACAGCGACACTTGATATGACAATCTTACCTTCTGCTTTAAAATCTCGATTTGGATTTAGTGATGTACCTGCTTTTGCGATCCTATCCTATGAAAATGGTTCAGTTGTGATCCATAAGGTGCTACAGTGGACAAACACTGATCCTTTTACCGCATTAGATCTAAAAGAGTGGATGAAAGAGAATAAACTTTGGTTATCTGAATATACGAACTAATTACTTGGAACTGACATCGTTGATGCCAGTTTTTTTATTGATGCTTTTCGAAATAAAATAAGTTAACACAAACATCAAGATACTACCTGTATATATCCACACTTGATTTTCTTTGGCTTGAAATGCATTCCCAAAGAAAGCAAATAAACCAATCATAAAGACTTTTCCGATCGCAATACTGATGAGATACTTTCGCTTAGAATACTGAGCTAAACCAAAAGCAAGGTTCATAAATGAACTAGGTGTAGATGGCAACATACTTAAAACGATGATCACCATCGGTCCTTGATTGTTGACCCAATTGATGGTTTTATCGAGAGTTTTGAATTTATGCATTTTTTCATGAAGACCATAAAAACTTATGGTTCGATAAAACATAAACATAAGCGTAGCTCCACACATCGTTCCCACATACGAGGTCAAAAAGCCTACACCTAAACCATAGATATTCACATTCAATATCACGATAAGAACCAAAGGTAAAGCAGGAATGATAGATTCCAACATCGCTAAAAAGATGGGAGCTAAAATCCCAAAAGATTCTATACGATGAGCAATTTCATTCCAAAATACAGGATCAGTCCACTGAGAAAAGTTCATAGTTTCAAGTTCCCACAAAATTCAAAACAAAGTCTAGCACTACGAGCGGATGCCTTTAAGAGATATTCATTAAAGGTCATCGAATTATCAGGATGTAAAACGATGTCGGATAAAGAACGGATGATAATAAAAGGAATCTTATATTCGCTAGCTACATTCGCTAAGGCAGTGCCTTCCATTTCGCAAGCTTCTGCTTCAGGATAATGAGCTTTTATGTCATCCAGTTGTGATTGTGTTGAAATAAACTGATTTCCTGATACCAAAGGGCCATACCAGACCCTCTCTTGCGTTATAAGCGACCTAAATGATTCCAGCATCACTTTATCTGCTTCATAGATAAATCTGTTCCTAGGACCGAAATTACGTTCATTCCCAAAACTAGTGATATCAAAATCATGATAGGTCAATCGATCAGGAATAACCATATCCAATACCTTTTGATTAGGGTTAAGACCCCCTGCTGTTCCTATGTTGATCAAATGAGTGATCTTGAAGTTTTCAAAACAAATGGTTAAGGTCATCGCTGCCATTACCAATCCTATTCCACTTCTAAAGATAACGACTTCTTTTCCATTCAACGTTCCTTGATGAAAATCAAGATGATGAAGCGTGGATGTCTTCTTGTCTTTTAAATAAACCAATAAGGCATTGACTTCTTCATCCATCGCGCCTACGATCGCAATCATAGTGACCTCCTTTTAACCACGAATAGGTATTTTTCTTTATCTGGATGAATACCCTTGATGAAATCTGAATAAACTTCAACAATGGTATTCAAGCTTTCTAAATGATCTAAAATGATCTCTAGTGGATAAACTCTTTGATCAAAACTAATCGTTTGAGCGTATCCTAACTCATCATAAAACGCAAAATGATGATTTATAATCTGATCAGGCATACTTAAGATGGTCCATTGAAAAGGATGATCACTAACGATGCCTTCCTCTAGATATTCTTCTTTGAATTCTTCATATCTATTTTCAGTATGCATATCAAAAAGAAATACAGCTTGATCCTTTAAGTGAGAAACTGCTTCACTTAATACTCTTTTAAGCTCATCTAAGCCCAATACATAGTTTAGGCTATCTCCAAATAGAAGTATGGCATCAAAATACCCCAAAGCCTTTAAGTCGCTCATAGAGCCTAGAATCGTTTGACAATCAGGATTCCTTCTAGAATACACTTTAAGCATTTCTGGATCAAGATCTAGTCCAGTGACATCAAAATAAGCCTTTAATTTCTCACTGATGGTTCCTGTTCCACAAGCTAAATCCAAACAAGATCCATTATGAACATTGTCTAAAACAAACTGAGTATATTGATTGGTTACGGTTTCATCCTCAACTAAGGCATCAAATACCTCAGCTAAACTAATCGGCATATCGCTCTACTTTCTTATCTGCCCATAAGACATCCAATTGATAAAAAGCTCTGGTTTCTTCTAGAAATAGATGAACTAAAACATCTGGGGTATCGATGAGGATCCAACCACTATCAGATGTCCCTTCAATATGATGGATTGGTAAATGGGCTCCTTCTAAAGCCTCCATAAGATAATCGCTTAACGCATGGAGTAAACGAGGATTATTGGCACTGGCGATGATCATATGGTCATGAATGAAGTGTCCATCGATAAAATCATAGAGATCTATGGCGGTGGCCTTCTTATCTGAGAGAAGTTTAACGATCAATTGTTGATTGGCTAACATTTTTTTCCTTTTGGATGTACTCCATTTGTTTGTGGCTGACCATTAAAGCCGCCTTATCTAAGTCGATCTTCGCTAAGGCGAGTTCCTCTGATACATCATAATCTCGAGAAGGTTCACATTTATCCGCAATATAAATCAATTGACTTAAGGCGTTGCCTTTTTGTCCTGTGACATGATTTGCGATCGCATTGAGGACCACTTTGTCTTTTAGACCACATCGTTTTAAATAGGCAGCAGCTGTTTTTTGATGCCAAATGGGAGCGGGTTGATGAAGATAAGCAGGATTGACAAAGCTTAACCAAGCAGCAGACTTGTCTTTCATCCAAATCTTTGTACTGTCATGAAACAAAGCTGCTAAGGTAATTTGATGAACATCCATATTATGAAATTCACCGAGTTCAAGGGCAAGTTTTTCGACTTGCTTAACATGATGCCATCGTTTTTCACTCACAAAGGATTTTGCGATAGTTTCTAAATAGAGTTCATTATCGAAGATATAAGATACGACTTCTTTAGATGTATATTCTAATTTACCTTCACGAATAAAGGTGCTTGAGATATGACTAATATTAGGAACATGATTTATCTTCATGTCTTTTCTAATGTGATCTTGAGGATCTCTTACTACCACTATAAAATCAACCAACTTTAAAAGATTATCTGCATCTTTCCAAGATGAAAATTGATTGGCTTGATCACTTCCTATGATCCATGTAAAACGATGATGTGGATAAAATGATTTAAGTGAAGTGACTGTATTGATGGTGTAATTAGGTCTAGGTAAGCTTTCTTCTATCGTACATACTTTTAACTTACGATAAGGCTTAATCAATCTTAAGAGCATCTGTACACGATCTTCAAAAGGAGCCATGGTTTGATTCTTTAATGGTGTATCAAAGGTAGGTAAAAACCAGATCTCATCGAACTTTTCCTGTCTTAATACGCTTAAAGCGATTTTTAGATGTCCTAAATGGGGCGGATTGAAGCTACCACCAAAGCAAGCAATTTTACTCATTGGGGAAGGGTTATTTTATGTTTTTCCGATTCTTTGAATAAAACAAAGGTACGCCCTATTTCACTGACGACTTCAGAGTTGGTATGGGCACTAAGATCAAGCATCATTTCTCGCACGTCTGAAGTACATGATTTTAAGACACTGACTTTAACAAGTTCATGTGATCTTATTGAAATTTTCGTACTTTCGATGATGTTTAAAGTTAAACCATCCTTACCGATAAGTACCAATGCTTTTAAAGGATTGGCTAAGGATTTTAAGTATGATTTCTGTTTTGAAGTGAGCATTAGAGTAAAGCCTTTCTTAGGGTTATTTCTGATTTTAATTCTGTTTGGATTATGATAGACTCTGCTTTACCTTTTAGTGACATCCAACCTAGTCCACTAAAGACCACATCAGTGCTTTCATCAAGTTTATTATAGCGTATCTCAGATTTCATCTTCACCATCTCAGGATGATGTTTTTCTAGATAATCCACCGCATGTTTTCCACTTCTATGGAAAGGACAAGTTTGAGACAGATAGAATGTCACAGACATTGGTTCACTTGGGGTAATCGTAAGAACGATAAAAGGAGCGATGATGTAGGTCTGAGTTTCACTGATCTGATAGGTCTTTGCCTTAAGAGGTTTTAAAACCGCATAATCAGAGGCATCTTTTAAGGATAGTTTTTCTAGATAACCTTGAAGTTTAAACCCAGGGGTATCATACAGATTACGTCCTTCAAAATCAACCTTATTGATTTTTAAGGTGGTATGAGGAAAGGCAGAAACGGTTAAGGCATTACTGTCTGTGATCGCATTGATCAAAGAACTTTTCCCAGCATTAGCCATACCTATAAAAATCAAATTACCTCTTGTCCTAGAAAGCATTCTCTTAAGATTTTCTATCGAAGGTTTGGATTTCAACGAAGTCACCGCAACCATCAAATGATCAATCTTTCTAGACGCTAAAGAAAGGTTAACCATACGTTTAATCTTTTCTCGACTTAAGGTTTCAGGTAAAAGATCAGACTTTGTTATACATAAAATAAGAGGTCTATCTTTGAAGTGGGTCTCCATCATATCTAGGATGCGGACATCATAGTTCAATAGATCAATAAGCAAAACCAAGGTCCCTTCTACGTTTTTAAGCTCAGATAAAAGGTCTCTTAATATAACTTCATCTTTTTTGATGACTGAGGCATCCCCATAATGCTTTAATCGAAAACATCTTCGACAGATCTCATGATTGAGATCAACCACATACCCAATCTTATTGATGTCTGTATTTTGTAGAGGGGCTCCACACCCTTGACAGTTTTTATTCGTCATGTATTACCTTGCTTTCCAAGATTCTAAAGAATCTCGTAATCCAATGCTTATCCACATCCATAGGTTTAATTAATAAATAAGGCCTTCCCAACCATAGCGCCAACAATACATCGGTCACAGCTTGATCTCCAATAATGACAACTGAATTTAGATCAGCCTTTTGTCTTTTTAGATAGGATCTTACTTTGAAAGGAAAAGGCTTAAATGAGCGCATAAGAATCGGTAAGTTTAAATCGACACCGACATTTGATTGACGCTTGGTGAAATTATTTGTACATAAGAGTATCTGATGATCCACTTGGGCATTTTTGATCCATTGGATCTCTTGGGATGAGATTCTTTGATCATAAGGAGACAATAAAGTGTTGTCTATATCGATCAATAATAGCGCGTGTGAACAACCTAGATCAATAAAATTTTGTTGATTCAACTGAGAAAGACTCGCAACTCGTTTGATCATCAAAGTTCAAAGTGGATGAATTCCACATCCTTATGTTCACCCTCAGAAGGTTCAGGGTCTATTTTTTCTTCCACAATAAAGTCTCTGATTTGTATTTCTTCTATTCCCTTCATCAAATAGAACTTCGATAAACCTGTTTGACTAAAGGTAGCTTCTTTGTCCATCAATGGCACATCCTTAGCAGACTTCCAATTGGACTTTTGATGGGTAATCTTGATTTCATCATAGCTTCCAAGGATCAAGCCATCTTCTATGAATTGAGGATTTGACTTCACTCGTTTAGCAATCAGTTCCCCTTTCGCAGGACGATTGAATTGTTTAAGTTCACTTAATTTGATTCGTTTCATCAATCCATTGTCTGTTTTTAGTAAGACCGCATTCCCACCGTTTCTAACCGCGACCCCAAAAGCCATTTCATCATCAGATAAATTCATGGCTCTGACCCCTCTTGCCTTGGTTTGCATCAAGGAAATATTGTCAAAGTCATAACGAACCATATACCCATTCTTAGAACACAAGATTACTTCCTCCCCATGATATAGTGCAAAAGCACTGACCAGTTTATCACCCTTTTGTAGTAACATCGCATCATAGGTTTTATTCATTCTTGTCACTTCAAAGTCTTTTACCAATGATTTTTTAACGTAGCCATCCTTGCTTAAAGTTAAGATATAAGCTTGGGTATCATAGCCTTTTATAGTAAAGGCAGAAATAACCTTCTCATGATCATCTGATTTTACATAGTGACTAAAATGGCTTCCCAAGTCTTTCCATTTACTGTCATCTAGGGTATAGATCGGAATCAAAGCGTAAGATCCTTGATCTGTGATCAATAAGAGATGATCATAGGTTTCAGCTTCTAAAGTACCAATCAATTGATCCCCTTCTTTACATGCAGGATCGATGTTTTCAGACGCTTGATAAGATCTCAAAGAGACACGCTTAACGTAGCCATCTCTACTGATCGAAATCATGACCTTTTCGTTTGGAATCATAGAGAGCTTATCGATGATGATTTCTTGGACATCATTTTCGATCACAGTTCTTCTGTTCATAGGGAATTGATCACGAATCATTTTCATTTCCTTGATGATGACTGATTTTAAGATCTCAGCACTATTGATGACACCAGATAAGAAATTCATCGTATTTTGAAGTTGAGCCAATTCTTCTTTGATTTCTAAGATATCAGTATTGGTCAAACGATATAGACGTAATGAAACAATCGCTTCTGCTTGAGCTTCGGTAAAACCAAATCTTTCTATAAGTTTAAGTTTTGCTTCGCCTTTATCTTTTGAGGATCGAATCAAGGCGATGATCTCATCCAATACACTGATGGCTTTGATGAGACCTTCCAATACGTGAGCTTTCGCACTTAATTCTTCATATTGTGCTTTAGATCTTCTTAAAACTACTTCTTTTCTAAAAGCGATGAATTCATCTAGGATCTGGATCAATCCACATTGAACAGGACTATGTTGAATGATAGAGACCATATTGTAGTTAAAATACACTTGAAGATCCGTATTCTTATAAAGATAATTTAAAATCAATTGAGGATCATTTTCCTTTTTGACTTCAATGACAATTTTCATTCCGTTACGATCAGATTCATCGCGTATATCAATGAGCCCATCAATAGATTTATTGAGTCGAATATCATCCATCTTCTTAACGAGCCCACTCTTGATGACTTCATAAGGAATCTCAGTGACAGTCAAAACATGATTGTTTTTATTCGTACTTAAAATTACTTTAGAACGTATGACGATACGACCTTTACCAGTACTAAAAGCTTCTTTAATCCCATCGATGCCTTGAACGATGCCTCCTGTAGGAAAATCAGGACCTTTAACGATTTCTAAGATGTCTTTGAGATCACACTCAGGACGTCCCATTCTATAAATAGTCGCATCAATGATTTCAGTTAAATTATGAGGTGGCATATTGGTCGCATATCCAGCAGCGATCCCCATCGCCCCATTGATCAACAACTGAGGTACTCTTGAAGGTAAAACAACTGGTTCCAATTGAGTATCATCAAAATTAGGGGCGAAAGCCACCGTGTGTTTTGAAAGATCTTCAAGTAAATGTCCAGAAAATCGAGATAAACGTGCTTCAGTATAACGCATCGCAGCAGCAGGATCATCATCGATCGATCCATTGTTGCCTTGCATATCGACCAACATTAGATTCATTTTCCATGATTGAGACATTCTCACCATGGCTTCATAGACACTTGAATCTCCATGAGGATGATAGTTACCAATAACCAAACCAACCGTCTTAGCGGATTTACGATATCCTTTATCGAAAGTATTCCCATCTTCATTCATCGCATATAAAATGCGTCTTTGAACAGGCTTTAAGCCATCTCGAACATCAGGTAAAGCTCGATCTTGAATAATGTATTTGGAATATCGCGCAAAGCGGTCTTCCATAATGGCTTCAAGCGATGTATTATCGTGTAGATTTTCTTTATCCATTACAAGACCTCCTTACTAAAATCATCGACCAAAGTAAAATCAACATGATCTTCGATCCATGTACGTCTTACTGATGCATTATCGCCCATTAGGATATTGACAGTTTTTTGAGCCATGATCGCATCCCCTAAAGCGACCTTAACCAAAGTACGTTTAGTAGGATCCATTGTCGTTTCCCACAATTGATCTGCGTTCATTTCCCCTAGTCCTTTATATCGTTGTAATTCTACTTTACCGTTTTTAGCGATAAAATCTTGAAGTGCCAATTCGTCAAAAGCATATTGGATATTCTTACCCTTGGTCATCTTATACAAAGGAGGTTGAGCTAAATAAACATTACCTGCTTCGATTAAAGGACGCATATATCGATAAAAGAAAGTCAATAATAAGACTTGAATATGAGCTCCATCGGTATCCGCATCGGTCATAATGATGACTTTCCCATAGTTGATGTCTTCAATATCGAAATCTGATCCAACACCAGCTCCGATCGCATGAATCAAAGTATTGAGTTCTTCATTTTTCTCGATGTCTGAAATGGATTTCTTTTCAGTATTGAGTACTTTACCTCTTAAAGGCAAGATGGCTTGATACTTAGAATCACGTCCTTGTTTGGCTGAACCTCCAGCGGAGTCTCCTTCAACTAAGAAAAGTTCATTCTTACGATGATCGCGAGATTGTGCAGGTGCAAGTTTACCTGATAATATACGTTCAGATTTACTAGATTGTTTACCCTTACGCGCATCTTCCCTGGCTTTTCTTGAAGCTTCTCTAGCGATGGCAGCTTTTTGGATCTTCTTTAAGATATTGGTCGCGAATTCTCGATGTTCTTCTAGATAATAATTCATTTTCTCTAAAACGAAGTTTTCTACTGCGATCTTCGCATCAGGAGTACCTAGTCTTCCCTTGGTTTGACCTTCAAATTGAAGGAGGTTTTCTGGGATAGACACAGATACAATCGCTGTACACCCTTCACGAACATCATTACCTTCAAAATTCTTATCTTTATCTTTTAAAATCAAGATCTTGCGTGCGAAATCATTCATGACTTTGGTCATGGCTGTTTTATAGCCTATCTCATGGGTTCCCCCATCAGTGGTACGAACCAAGTTTACAAAGGAATAAGTGTTCTCTTGGTAATCATCAGTGTATTGTAATGCGACTTGGATTCCGATCTCATTTACTTTACCTTCAAAGGTTAAAGGATCGCTCATCGCTACCTTATCTTCATTTAGATATTCAAGGAAAGCTTTTAAGCCATCTGAATAATGATATACCTCAGATTTATTGGTTCTTTCATCGATGACTTTCATTGAGATGTCTTTGAGCAGATAGGCACTTTCACGCGCTCTTTCATGAATCAAAGCAGCATTATATTCATAATGTCCAAATATTTTTGGATCTGCTTTAAAACGTACTACTGAGCCCGTTTTATTTGTTTTTTGAAGTGGAACTAAAGGTCCAACATGTTTACCGCCATCGGTAAACTTCATCGAATATAGGGTTCCTCCATAAGCAACCGTGACTTCTAGCCATTCACTCAAGGCATTGACGACAGAAGCCCCTACCCCATGAAGTCCACCTGAAGTCTTATATCCATTCTCAGCGGAGAATTTTCCTCCAGCATGAAGCACAGTAAAAATAACTTCAAGTGTATTTTTACCTGAGCTATGTTTACCGACGGGCATGCCTCGTCCTTCATCTTCAATTTTGATCACATTGTCTTTTTCAATGGTGATGGTGATGTTTCTTCCAAATCCATTTAGCGCTTCATCGATCGCATTGTCTACGATTTCCCACACCAAGTGGTGTAGTCCTCGTGCATCTGTTGATCCGATATACATGCCTGGTCTTTTGCGTACTGCTTCAAGACCTTCTAGGATCTGTATACTACTTTCGTCATATTTTTTTTCAACGGCCATGGGTGATCCTCATACACTTCTATTATACACTATAGCCCACTTGCTTAACAGTTCACACCTGTAGGAAATTTGTTATAATAGAGCCGAAAGAAGAGGAGTTTTATGGACACTTCACTTATCTTCAGTTTATTTATTGTGTATCTGATCGCCTATTTGTTCGGTTCAATCCCTTTTGCACTCATCGTAGGTAAAGTCTTTTATAAAACAGATATTCGAAACTTTGGATCTGGTAACTTAGGTGGAACCAATGCCGGCCGTGTCTTAGGAAGAGTTGCTGGGGTAACTGTAGCTGTTTTAGATCTAACCAAAGCATTTTTGGTCATGTGGGTCGCTATAAAGTTTCTTCCTGATTATCCTGGATATGTAGCCTTTGCAGGAGTATTCGCTGCGATTGGACATTGTTATCCAATATTCGCCCAATTCAAAGGTGGCAAGGCAGTCTCGACCGCTTTCGGTTATTTATTAGGGGTCTCCGTTTTTCTGGTAAACCCAAACCTCATTTGGGTATTGTTCTTCTTACCGATCGCTATAGCACTTACCCTATTGCACTTTACGAAATATGTTTCATTCTCAGCGATGACCTCTGTGACTATTATCGTAATATTATCTTTTATCGTTCAACGTGATCTCACCATAAGCAGTGCTTTGGTGATCATCGATATCTTGCTTATCTACCGTCATCGTTCTAATATAAAGCGCTTAAGAGAAGGTACAGAAAGAAAAGTTACTTGGATATAAAAAAAAGATCTTACGATCTTTTTTATTTGGATTGAACCATTGATTTCATAATCTGTTTGATTTGGGTTTCGGATGGTTTTCTTCCCATCTGCATATACATAGCCCGAATCATTTTTTCGTTGATTGGCGGATTGTCTTTCAGTTGTTTTAAAAATGTCTTACGTGTGAAGTAAAATCCAAGTGCACCACCAAGTGCGCCACCAAGTACGAAATAAAGAATTGAAGATAATAATTCATTCATAAATATCACCGTCCTGCGATTATTTTACCTTGAATTGATAGATAATACA
Source organism: Erysipelotrichaceae bacterium (assembly GCA_013334325.1). Taxonomy (GTDB): domain Bacteria; phylum Bacillota_I; class Bacilli_A; order Erysipelotrichales; family Erysipelotrichaceae; genus UBA2212. The sequence continues at coordinate 137,791 of JAAXXT010000001.1, forward strand.
AGTCAAACAAAAAGAAAGCGCGACACTGCTTTCTTTTTGTAAAACCGTTTGAAACGAATTAGAAGCGTCATCTTGGCACAAGATGACACAGAATGGTTTTTCACCTCGTTTCACACTAATCATAAAGCGAGAATGTGGTAGAGGATAAACTTGACAGATTTAGTCATAACGCTCCAGTAAAGTCTTTTTTTCATTATTTTTTTCAATGAGAAGATCCACGATACTGATCAATGGTTTATATGTTTTTGTATGTTGACACAAAAGAAGGATACGTTGACCGATGAGTTTAGTGATTCGTTGAGGATAGGGTTCACATGTTAATAAACGACTTATTTTATCAGTAAAATATGCCAATTTAACGTCTGGATCCTTAATCCCATTAAAATATTCCAATCCATTGAACAATAAACTAGATCCTTTTTCATTAATGCTTTCTTGAGCAGCCAAGCTTATACATAAATTCAACTCTTTTGCGTAAAAACCTCTTGGATGAGAATCCGTATAATCCAGAAGTGCGATTTCTTGAAGATAGTTATAAGCCAGAGAGTTTATGCTCATTTCATCTTTTCTCACTGAATCGTGATGAAAAGAATGTTCACCAGCTTTTATAAGAAGCAGTTCAACTCTACATAACTTTATAAGATTAGGAACTTCACTTGGTTTCTCTATACTCCAAAAGTCAGGATGTGTAAGCTTGAGTAAAAACGTACAAGAAATTAGCCAATTTCTAATGATAGGATGAAACACTTCAAGTTGTTCAAACAAGTGATCATAGGTTCTACGAGATATGGGTTGATTAGTCAAACAATTGATTACAAATATGAATGCTTGATGATCAAGATCAATCAAGGCATCTTTAGTATTCGTTACACAAAAGGAATTGAAGTCACTTTTTAACTCGTTAAATTTTTCGATAGACTCATTGATAAAGTATCTTGATATCTTAGTTAGATATTCGCTTTCTTGTAACTGTACCGATTCTTTAATTCGATAATGAATGTCTAACTTTTTTAAGAAAAAATCTAAAAGTTCATAATCGTGGTGATGTTTACCATTTTCTAAACGAGATAGAGTCGCCAATGAACAGACACTATGATTAAACTTTATGCCTTCAAAGGGTGATTCAATAGTCGATAAAACAAAAGATTCCTGTTTAAAAGCCGGATTCCCGGCTTTTTGTTTCTTCCTACGCAGGATACCGATAAGGATACCCAATCGTTTCTCTATGTTATTCATGATGGATTCTCTTTCTCGCTATGTACTAAGCGATAATAGAGTCCCTTATAAGTCAATAAAGACTCATGCGTACCTTCTTCTATGATACCTTGATCAGTTAAGACATAGATCCAATCTGCATCTTTGATGGTACTTAAACGATGAGCAACCACGAGAGTCGTTCTATCCTTAGCCAATTCATCTAGGGTTATCTGTATCTGACGTTCAGTTTTATTGTCTAAAGCACTGGTAGCTTCATCCAGTAATAGAATCTTTGGATTCTTAAGAAACATACGAGCTAAAGATAAACGTTGACGTTGACCACCAGAGAGTTTAACCCCACGCTCACCAATCGTTGTATTCAAACCATCAGGTAATTCAGCGATAAAGTCCCATGCTTCAGCTCTTTGAGCTGCTAAGATGATCTCTTCGTCTGTGGCATCGAATTTACCATAGGCAATGTTTTGACCTATGGTTCCCGCAAAGATGAAGACATCTTGCTGAACGATGCCTACTTGATCTCTTAAGCTTTTTATAGTGATGTCTCGTAGATCAATCCCATCCAGAGTAATTTTTCCTTCATGAAGTTCATAAAAACGAGGAATCAAATTACATAAAGTAGATTTACCACTACCACTAGGTCCTACAAAAGCTACTTTATGACTAGCCTTGACATTAAACGAAATATGGCTCAATACATGTTTACCTTGTCGATCCCCATATTCAAAACTCACATCTTCAAATGCGATATCTCCTGTTACTTTTTGAAGATCCTGAGCGCCTTCTGTATCTTTCTGTGCTTCAATATTCATCACTTCTAGAAATCTCTCAAAACCAGCCATCGCTTGGTTATACATCATGATAAGTTCCGAAAAACGATTGATTGGTTGCTGAAATACACCCACATATAGAATAAATTCAACCAATTGACCTATGGTCATTTGATCGATCATGACCAAGTAGCCACCATAGACAAAGACCACCAAGGTTATTAAAAGTATAAAGCCTTTAACAGTAACCCCAAACTGGGCCATGATCTTCAAAGCACCTTTTCGACTTACCGCAAAGAAATCATTGCCTTGAGCGAACTGTAACTCTTCTTTTTCTTCTGCGTTATATGCCTTAACTACTCTAATCCCAGAAAAATTATCTTGAGCTTGAGCATTTATTTCTGCCAAACGTTCTCTCATCACTCTAAAAGCAGACCTAAATTTTAGATTCTGTCTGACCCCAATAATGATCATCAAAGGGACTAAAAATGTCATCACCAAAGCTAAAGTTACATTACTTGTATACATAAGAAAGAAACTTCCAACTAAAAGTACGATCGCAATTAGAAGATTCTCAGGTCCATGATGAGCTAATTCAGAGATCTCATTTAGATCATTCACCAAACGACTCATCAACTTACCTACTTTTATATTGTCAAAATAAGATACTGGTAAACTTTGGATATGTCCAAACATTTCTTTACGCATGTCATATTCCATATTGACACCTAAGACATGTCCATAGTATTCAACCACATAGTTCAAAACCAATCTTAAGACAAAGAAAAGTGCGATCAAGATCGCCCAATAAAACAAAGTTTGGATTTCTTTTAAAGGAATAATATCTGAGATTAAAAAGTTACTGAATCGAGGTATCACCAAATCCAATGCAGCGATCAAAATAGCACTGATGATATCAAGGATCAGGAGTCCTTTATAGGGTTTATAGTAATGAAAAAAGCGTTTTATCATGATCCCTCCAAATAAAAACCCGAGTGTTCGGGTTTTAAAAGTCCCAAAAGGTGTAATGTTTTCCCTGTTATATCAGGTGGGCAAACTGTGATGAATTTTTGGATTCTCAGTTTCCTAAGCATTCACACCATCCATCAACTTCGGTTCTTCCCATATTACATCATGTCGGAAATAAATTGTTCCTTTTGGGTACTCATATTATATCATAATTATTTAATCGCTAAATGCAATTCATCGAGTTGTTTAGCATCAACTGGTGTTGGCGCATCGGTTAATGGACATCTCGCAGAAGCGTTTTTTGGGAAGGCAATAACATCTCTAATCGAGTCAGATTGAGTCAATACCATCGCAAATCGATCGAGTCCAAAAGCAATTCCCCCATGAGGAGGCGTCCCATATTGGAAAGCATCGATAAAGAATCCAAAACGACTTTCGATCTGTTCTTTCGTAAATCCTATGATCTCAAACATCATCTTTTGAACGTTTTGATCATAGATACGCATCGAACCACCCGCTACTTCGAATCCATTGAGCACCAAGTCATAAGCACAGGCATGAACAGAGGCTGGATCACTCTTCAATAAATGAAGTTCATCTTCTTTAGGACGAGTAAAGGGGTGATGTTTAGCCACATAACGATCTTCTTCTTCATTGTATTCAAATAATGGAAAGTCTACGACCCATAAATATTTGAAATCATCTTTCTTAGCGAGATCAAATTTATCTCTTAAAGCTAAACGAACTGCGCCTAATGCATTACACGCTTTTTCATATTTATCGGCAGTAATAAGGATCAAATCGCCTTCTTTTAAGCTCAACACTTCGCATAACCCACTAATTTCTTCAGGACTCATGAATTTCACCACTGAACCTTCTAAAGCATTGTTTTGATATTTGAGTACGACCAATCCTTTTGAACCATTCTTTTTAGCGACTTCTGTGAGTTCATCGGTTTCTTTACGAGTCATCACACTGCCCTTTTCAAAAACGATGGCTTTAATGACTCCATCTTTGAAACTCAAGGCATTTTGAAAAACCGCAAATGTGGATTGATTAAAGATCTGTTTAAGTTCTTGAAGTTTCAAACCAAAACGTAAGTCTGGTTTATCACTTCCATAGAAATGCATCGCATCAGCGTAACTCATCGTCATAAGAGGTAATTGAAGTTTTAGACCTAATACTTTATCCATTACAGTAGAAACCATATCTTCAATGACCGCTCTAAATTCAACTTCATTGAGGAAAGAAGCTTCAATATCTACTTGAGTAAAATCCAATTGGCGATCTGCACGTAGATCCTCATCTCTAAAACAACGAGCTACTTGATAATAACGTTCAAATCCAGCGACCATCAACATCTGTTTAAAGATTTGAGGAGATTGAGCCAAAGCATAGAACTGACCAGCATGGACACGAGAAGGCACTAAATATTCTCGTGATCCTTCTGGGGTAGATTTGGTCAACATTGGGGTCTCTATATCGATGAACCCTGCATCATCCAAACAGTTTCTCATCGTTTGAACGATCTTCGCTCTTTGGATCAAACGTTTTTGCATCATTGGTCTTCTTAAATCGAGGTAACGATATTTCAATCGTGTATCTTCTAAAGCATCAGTTTCATCGGCGATGATCATAGGGGTCAATTCAGCAGAGTTGATGATGATGACTTTGCTGGCCTTTACTTCAATTTCACCTGAAGCAAGTTTAGGATTCGCATCCTTACGTAAAAGGACTTCCCCACTTACTTCAAGCAGATACTCATTTCTGATTTCTTTTACAGAATCAGTTAAAGTCTCATCGATGACGATCTGAGTGATTCCGTTACGATCTCTTAGATCGATAAAAACCATAGCTCCAAAATTACGTCGTTTAGCGACCCAACCTACTAAGCTTACTTTTTGTCCGACATTGGATTTATTGAGTTCATTATTATGATGCGTTCTATTCATGAGTTTCTCCTTGTGTTTCTACATCGCAGAATTCATCGTGGATATGTTCTTCATCCAACCAATGGGATAATTGATGAAGGATCTCGCCTTCTGCGACAGTAACTTGTGTTTGTGTATCTATTTTCTTGAGGACAGCTTGTCCATTTTTCATTTCATCTTCGCCTATAATGATGGCGACTTTAGCTTTTTTACGTTCAGCGGATTTAAATTGAGCCTTGAATGAACGAGCGTAATAATCAAAGTCAGTCACAAAACCATTCAATCTTAGGAAATTCGCCAATTGATAAGCATATTCAGTGGCTTCTTGTCCCATAGAAACGATATAGACATCAGAACTTTCTTCTTCTGTGAGATCGATCTTTTCTGCTTCTAAAGCCACAAGTAATCTTTCAATACCCATCCCAAAGCCTATACCTGATAGTTCTGGTCCTCCAAAATCTTTAACGAGATCATCATAACGACCTCCTCCAAAGACAGTAGATTGAGATCCCATATCCGCATTTACAGATACTACTTCAAAAACTGTATGCGTATAATAATCTAAACCTCTAACCAATTTATCGTTGACTTCAACATCGATATCACTGGCTTTTAAGATCTTAAGGACAGATTCGAAATAAGCTTTGGAGTCATCCGTCAAATAATCTCTTAGTTTAGGCGCTGAGATCATCGCAGGATCTTCATGATCGATCTTACAATCTAATATTCTAAGAGGATTTTGTTGATATCTTCGTTGACAGTCTGCACAAAAATGTCCAATAGGTTCTTTAAAGTGTTCTTTTAATGCGGTCTTATAGCTTTCGCGACTATCTTTATCCCCTAAAGTATTGATGAGGACCTTGAGATCTTTTAAACCTAAACTTTGAACTACGGATAGACCTAAACTGATGACTTCCGCATCGATCATAGGATTTTTGTCTCCTAAAACTTCGATCCCAAATTGATGATGGATGCGCATTCTTCCCTTTTGAGGTCTTTCATATCTAAAACAAGGTGATAAATAGAAAAGCTTCGTAGGACTATCTGGATTCGCATACATCTTATTCTCAACGAAGGCTCTTATGATGCCTGCAGTACCTTCAGGTTTTAGAGTCAAGGAACGTTCTCCCTTATCGATAAAGGTATACATTTCCTTATTGACGACATCACTAGAATCGTTTTCTCGATTAAAAACTTCAGTGTGTTCAAACTCAGGCGTTCTGATCTCTTGATAGCCAAAAACATCGGTTAATTGTCTCACCAAGAGCTCTATTCTTTGCCACTTTCTAATTTCACTTCCAAACAAATCTTGTGTTCCTCTAGGAACTTGATAATTAGCCATTTTTCCTCCTTGAAACAAAAAAACGTCCGCTAAGGACGTTTTAAATAAACGCGGTACCACCTTAGTTCACATTGCTGTGCCCTCAACCTATAACGCTGGTCAGCGGTTTTCCCTACTCATGTTCAGGAAAGCTCCTCATGGGTGTCGATCAGATTAAGGCTTAGCGGACTTTTCACCATCTGTCCGTCTCTAAACAAAGACTCAATATGATTTCCCAATCGATGGAATTAAAGAAAGTGTATCACAAGCTTGAGCTTGCTTCAAGTTATTTTATGCTACGTTCTACACTAAGTACATTAGGTACTTTTCTAAGATTCGCAATGACGACTTTTAGATGCTCAGCATCATTTACCACCACTGTTACATTGGTAATGGCAGTGATCTTATCATCAAGCACTGAGGAATTGATCGAGTTCATCCCAGCTTTACATTGAGATAAAACAGTAACAAGATCAGACACTAAGAAGGATCGATCTGTAGCGGTTATAAACAATTTAACATCATATTTACCTTCAGTGACGGTCTCATCCCACATAACATCGATCAAA
>JAAXXT010000041.1 GCA_013334325.1 Erysipelotrichaceae bacterium
GCGTTAGCCAGTGTGAAGTAAGGAGGTCAACCATGAGCCGTCAATATATAGGTTTAAAAGAAATTAAAGGACCCCTTATCATCTTAGATCAAGTCGAAGATGTCAGTTTCGAAGAAGTCGTCGAAATCGAACTCGAAGATGGATCTACTCGATTTGGAAGAGTCGTCGAGATCCAAGGTCAACAAGCCGTCATCCAAGTATTCGAAGGGACCTCAGGTCTTTCTAAGATTAATACAAAGACCCGTCTTTTAGGTCATCCTATGGAGATCGCCTTATCAAGAGAAATCTTAGGTAGAGTCTTTAATGGGGGAGGAAAACCCATCGATGGTTTAGGTGAAGTCTATGCCCAAACCAAGGCAGACATCAATGGACATTCATTGAATCCTGTCATGCGTAAATATCCTCGTAACTACATCAACACAGGGATCTCTGCGATCGACGGATTGAATACCTTGATCCGTGGTCAAAAGCTTCCTATCTTCTCAGGTTCAGGGATGCCTCATAACCAATTGGCTGTCCAAATCGTTAAACAAGCCAATATCGCTTCAGAAGAAGGTCAAGAATTCGCCATCGTTTTCGCCGCTATGGGCGTAAAAAATGATGTCGCTGATTTCTTTAAACGTTCTTTTGAAGAAACAGGTGTAATGGAGAAGGTCGTTATGTTTCTTAATCTATCCAATGACCCCATCATCGAACGTATCTTGACCCCAAGATGCGCTTTGACTGTTGCGGAATATCTTGCTTATACTTGTGATATCCACGTCTTGGTCATCATGACCGACGTAACTTCTTATTGTGAAGCCTTACGTGAATTCAGTTCATCCAAAGAAGAAATTCCTGGACGTAAAGGTTATCCTGGTTATCTCTATTCTGACTTAGCCTCACTCTACGAAAGAGCTGGGATCGTTAAAGGTAAAAAAGGTTCTGTCACACAGATTCCTATTTTGACCATTCCTAACGATGACATCACCCATCCTGTATCTGACTTAACAGGCTATATCACTGAAGGTCAGATCGTATTAGATCGTAATCTACATCAAACCAATATCTATCCACCAATCGGCGTTTTGCCTTCTTTAAGTCGCTTGATGAAAGATGGGATAGGTGAAGGCTTTACTCGTAAAGATCACTCCTCATTAAGTACCCAATTGTTTGCGTGTTACGCAAAAGTTCAAGACGCACGTGCGTTAGCTTCAGTTATCGGTGAAGAAGAACTTTCACTCATCGATCGTAAGTTTATGGCTTTTGGTCGTTTATTTGAGAAGTACTATGTCGGACAAGGGTTTAAAACCAATCGTTCGATCATAGAGACCTTAGATCTAGGGTGGTATTTATTAAGCTTATTGCCGATCTCTGAATTGGATCGTGTCTCTAAAGATCTACTGGATGCCTACTACAATACCGACTTGGCCATTACCCACTTCTTAGCTCTACAAGGTGGTCAGCTCGATGAGGTCTTGAGAAAGAACTGATATGGCCATTACACGCGTATCACCTACCAAAGGCAATCTTCTCGCCACTAAGAAATCACTTGATCTCGCTAAGTTAGGTTATGAGTTGATGGATCGTAAGCGTAATGTCTTGATTCGAGAAATGATGATGCTGGTCGATAAGGTTAAAACCTTACGTGATGAGATCACCATTACCTATGAACAAGCCTATCTCGCTCTTCAACAAGCCAACATCTCTTTAGGCGTGGTCAATGAGATCGCCAATAGCGTAACGATTGAAAACGGGGTCCATGTGGTCTATCGTTCAGTCATGGGCGTTGAGATCCCTAATGTATCCATGGATGAAAGCGATGTCGTTTTCCAATATGGATTCGCAGAATCCAATTCTAAGTTAGATGAAGCAACCTTGCTTTTCAATAAGGCAAAGAGATTAACGATTCTTCTTTCTGAAATCGACAATGCGATCTTTAAGTTGGCTCGTGCTGTTCAAAAGACTCAAAAAAGAGCCAATGCTTTAAAAAACATTGTCTTGCCTGCTTTGAAAAGCGACATCAAGTTTATCTCAGAAGCTTTAGAAGAAAAAGAAAGAGAAGAGTTTACTCGTTTAAAAGTCATCAAAAATAAAAAAGCCAAAGCGATCTTAAACTAGATCGCTTTTTTTAGGAAAACAAGAACCATTTACGAAAAGATAAATATGATGACTTCTTCTCATAATGACCAAACCATTTTGATCAGTTTCCATGCGAATATATATCGTTCGATTCAAAGTCGTTTAAGGTATACCAATGAGATTAGTTTAAAAGATTTGACTTTAAATGATCAAGCTTATCTTTTCTTGATTCAAGAGGCTCTAAAAAGATTGAGCCAAGAAGAACAACGTCTATTAAGCAATGATTTCTTGTCACCTTTGTCAAAAAACTGGTGGATGGAGTATTATTCTAAGAGCACTTATTATCGTTTGCGATATCTTGCGGTTGACCGCTTTTTGCATTGTCTGCACCATGAAAAGATGATATGATAATGACGTCAAAATTGAACCAATAAAAGGAGCAAAGATGCTAAAAGGGATAGCCGCTTCCAGCGGAGTAGTAGTAGCCAAAGCCTATAAACTTGAGCAGCCTACCATCAATGTTGTTCGTCGCAGTGCCGATGTCGAAAAAGAAATCGCCAACTTCAAAGCAGCCTTAGTGAAGACCCAAAGAGACATCGAAATCATCAAAACCAAAGCCATCGGTAAACTTACCGATGATGAATTGGCCATCTTTGATGCTCATATCATGGTCACACAAGATCCTGAGTTTACTGGACAAATGGAAGAGATGATTCGTAATGAATCTATTAATGCCGACTTTGCATGTCAAGAAGTCAGTAATATGTTTATCAACATGTTTGAAACGATGGATGATCCTTATTTTAGAGAACGTGCAGCCGACATCAAAGATGTCAGCTATCGTCTACAATGCCATATTTTAGGTTTGATCATTCCTGATCTTTCCTTGATCAATGAAGAAGTCATCATTGTAGCCAATGATTTGACTCCTTCAGATACAGCTCAGTTGAATAAAGCTTTTACCAAAGGCTTTGCCACTCAAATCGGCGGACGTACATCTCATAGCGCCATTATGGCCAGAAGCTTAGAGATCCCTGCTGTCGTAGGAATCAATGGTTTACTTAAATCTGTCAATCATGGGGATATGTTGGTGCTTGATGCCATTGATGGCTTTGTAATGGTGAATCCTGAAGCCCAAGATCTAGAACATTATAGAAATAAAGCGAAAAATTTCGCTGAACTCAAAGCCAGTTTAAAGATCATGAAAGATGCTGAAAGCATCACCTTAGATGCACATAAAGTCGAACTCGTTGGAAATATTGGGACCCCTAATGATGTAGAGGGTGTCTTATCCAATGGTGGAGAAGGCGTAGGTCTTTATCGAACAGAATTCTTGTATATGGATGCTACAGCTTTACCGACTGAAGAAGACCAATATGAAGCTTATAAGACCGTACTTGAAAAGATGGGCAAACGTCCAGTCGTCGTACGTACCTTAGATATCGGTGGTGATAAGGTCTTAAGTTATTTGCCTTTCCCACATGAAATGAATCCTTTCTTAGGCTATCGTGCCATCCGTTTATGTCTAGATAGACCAGACATCTTTAAGACCCAAGCAAGAGCTTTATTAAGAGCTTCTGTGTATGGTCATCTATGTATCATGTTTCCTATGATTGCGACCTTAGGCGAATTTAGAGCCGCTAAGCAGTTTATTTTGGATACAGATAAAGAACTTAGAGCTGAAGGTATTGCGGTCTCTGATGACTATGAAATCGGTATGATGGTAGAAATACCAGCCTCTGCGATCTTAGCGGATCAATTCGCGAAAGAAGCTGATTTCTTCTCGATTGGAACCAATGACCTCGTTCAATATTCTATGGCGGCAGATCGTATGAGTGAAAAAGTAGCTTATCTCTATCAACCTTTGAATCCATCACTCTTGCGTTTAATCAAGATGACCATCGATGGCGCTCATTCTCAAGGTAAATGGTGTGGGATGTGTGGTGAAATGGCCGGCGATGAACTCGCTGCACCTGTCCTTCTAGGTTTAGGTTTAGATGAATTCTCGATGTCAGCTAGTAGTATCCTACAAACACGTAAGATGATTCGTTCCTTAAAATATAAAGACATGAAGATCATGGCTGAAAAAGCACTTAAGTTATCAACCATGGAAGAAGTCGTCGAACTCGTTAAAGCAAGTATCTAATTAAAAGCATCCTTCGGGATGCTTTTTTATATTTTTACTGGTTTGGTTCTTATCTTATAGGTATAATGAAGTGGCAACTAAAGAGGTCTTTATGAACATCAAACTCATCGTCATGGATATGGATGGTACCTTACTCAACGAAGAAGGTGTGATTACCCAGGAAACATTGAATGCCTTATGGGCTGCCCAAGAAACAGGCATCCATCTAGCCATCGCTTCAGGTAGAAATCCAATAGGACTTATGGCTTTCGCTAAGCTTTTACGTATGGATCGCTTTGGTGGATATTTGGTTGGGATCAATGGGGCCATGTTGGTAAAGGTTCCTGAAATGAGAACCTTGATTAGACATCAAATGCCTCCAGTAGATATACAAGATCTATTTCACTATGGAAGAGAAATGAACATAGAAACCATGGCCGTTCATGATGAGACCATTTATAGTTATATCCCAAGTTCGCTTAATGAATTGAAACTTGCTTATAGAAAAGAAAAAAACATTGATCCTGCCATTATGGATGCCGCAGGTGTATGGACACTTATCCAAGATCATCGTAAGAATTATCCTCACTTTCATTTAGTAGAGAACTATTTAGATGTCTATGGAAGTGCGAATAAGGTCTGCTTCGCCCATGAACCAGAGGTCATGGATAAATTCTATCCTCTTCTATTGAAGCGATTTGGTGATCGTTTCAACGTGATGAGAACTTCTCCGAGATGGTATGAACTGAGTCCTAAAGGCATCGATAAAGGATCAGCTTTAGAAGAAGTTAAAAAATTATTGGGTATCACATCTGAAGAAATGATGTGTTTCGGAGATGGTGAAAACGATCTTCCTATGTTTTCTGCCTGTGCTTATCCTATCGCTATGGACAATGCGATGCCTTTGGTCAAAGAAAAAGCTTGGGCCATTACCGCTAAGAATACGGAAGACGGAATTGCCCAAGCTTTAAGAAAATATGTGCTTACTTCTTCAAAAACTTAAAGATGTTTTTATGGATTTCCTTATCAGGAATTCTTCTAAATAAGACATTGATGACTTTTCTTGCCTTGAAGCTTTCTAAAGCGAAGCTTTCACCGCTATCAAGAGTGATGACTAGATTATCACCTAAGGCTACCCCTGTTTTATATTGCCAAGTCTGGATCTCATCAAAGGTTACTTTGAATCCCTTGGTTTGATCTTTCTTATCATAAACAATCATATAGTCTTCATAAAGATCACATACGATACGATCTTTAACCATGATCACTGAGAAGACGACCATCCCTAAAACATAAAGCCCAAACAATAAGACGCCCCAATTAAAACTAAAACCCCATACACCTGTCAGTATTAAAGTAACACCTAAGATCGCCATGATCGATAAGATAAAGGTCGGTCTTAAGGTTAATCTATACAGCGGTTTTTCTAAATTCATTGAAGCGATATCAGTCATTTCTTTATTCATAGATTCCTCTTTGTGTCACCACATTATTATAAAGTAGAAGAACTCTTTCCGCAAGTTTTATCGAAACATCGAAAAGTTCTTGCATAAATAATTCATTTTAGTAAACTATAAGTATCGGATTAGGAGAACACCACTATGCCGCTCTTACTTGCTTCTATCGCATTCTGTGCCATCTTTATATTTGTTCCTGTCAAAGATTATGTTAAGTTTAGAAAGGTTCTAAAAGAAGAAAAAGCTCAAGGAAGAACCTATCAAGTCTTCAGTGATACGAAGGTCATGATCTCACTTCAAGTGTTGATGTTACTATTCAGTATCAGTATTGGCTTGATTTATGGTCAAGATCAATCTCAAGGAGAATACACCTGGTATGCGATCGCGATCGCTATGAGTGGATCCTCTATTGGATCTATGATCGGAGCCGTTTTAAATAGAAGATTACTCTATAACGATAAAGGTTTCTTACTTAAGACACACTTTGTCGCCTATAAAAGCATCAAACATATGACCCGTAGAAAGAGTCTATTAGGGGTCGCCGATGTTGAAACATTGAAAGGGGAATCGATGACATTGACTAATAAGTGTGCTGGATTCCTACAAGAGCAGGCTAAAAAGAAATAACATGATCCTACAAAGTACGCGAGTTTATCTTAATGGCGTTTTGAAACCAGCTCAACTTGAAATTCAAGGTGAGAAGATTGTAAAGATTCATCCTTACGGAAAGCTTAATGCGGATGTTGATGCGAAAGATCACTTGATATTACCAGGTTTTATCGATATTCATTGCCATGGTTATCAAGGGATGAATGCCAATAAAGCAGATAAAGAAGGCATGCTTAAATGGATGAAGGCTTTACCTGAAGAAGGTGTGACTTCATTTTTAGTGACGACTTCTACCGCTTTGATGGAAGACTTGAATGCTTCATTGAAGCTATGTGCTGATCTTATGAAGACTCAAAAGGAAGGCGCTCGTATCTTAGGCTTTCATTTAGAAGGTCCTTTCTTAGCTGAGAAACATAAAGGTGCTCAAAGAGCGGATTGGTTACAAAAACCTTCCGTTGAGCTTTTTAAACAACTAGAAGAAAGTTCTGATCATCAGATCAAGTTATTAAGTTTAGCGATAGAAAACGATGATAATCTAGACTTGGTTAAGTACTGTCATAAACAAGGCGTCGTGTTGTCGGTTGGACATTCAGGTGCCAATATCGATTTGATTAGACAAGCTCAAAAATTTGGTCTTAAAAGCTTTACCCATACTTTTAATGGGATGAGTGGACTGCATCATCGAGATGTAGGGACCGCAGGAGCAGCTTTAAGAATAGAAGAAATGTATGCGGAACTCATTGGGGATGGGGTCCACGTCAATACCGATGTGGCTTATATCTTAGCTAAAGCTAAGGGTAAAGATAAACTGATCTTGGTTACAGATGCGGTTCAAATCAAAGGTCTAGCTCAAGGTGTTCATCAGTTCTATGATCGAAAGATCACCATCGATGAATTTGGTTGTGGTCATCTCGATGATGGTAGACTCGCTGGAAGTTCCAATAAAATGAACTCGTTGATGAAGAATTGTGTTCAAAAAGCTCATATCGATTTAGAAACCATGATCAATGCCTCTTCTGCGAATCCTGCGAAATTATTAGGATTTGATTCAAAAGGACATTTGGAAC
>JAAXXT010000023.1 GCA_013334325.1 Erysipelotrichaceae bacterium
ATCATCGATATCGATACCGCGGGCAGCGACATCGGTACATACTAAGATGTTTAATTTCTTTTGTTTAAAGCGGTCCATAACGATCGTACGCATTTCTTGCTTAAGATCGCCGTGGATGGCAGCACTGTTGTAGCCTTTAGAGCCTAATAGTGCAGCAACATCATCGACCATTTTCTTCGTATTACAGAAGATCATACAAGAATCCGGTCTATAGAATTCCAAGAGTTGGACCAAAGTATCTGTTTTTGAACCTTGGCTGACTTCATATGCGACCTGTTGGATTGCATTGACGGTCATTTCTTTTTGAGCGGTCTTGATGTGGATCGGAGAATTCAGGTATTCGTCCGTGATGTTTAGGATTTCTCTAGGCATCGTCGCAGAGAACAATAAGAATTGTTTCTCTGACGGTAAAGATTTTAAGATCTCTTCGATGTCTTCTTTAAAGCCAAGCTTCAGCATTTCATCAGCTTCGTCTAGGACGAAAGCTTTTAGATCACTGAAACGTAAGGTTTTACGTTCCATATGATCCATGACTCTTCCTGGGGTACCGACGATGATGTCGACGCCACCTTTAAGATCGCGGATCTGTGAACTGATAGGTTCTCCACCATAGATGGAGACAATACGGATGCCTTCTTTATATTTAGCGAACTTTCTGAGTTCGTTGGTGACCTGTAAGGTTAACTCACGGGTTGGGGTTAGGATCAATACCTGAGGGATCCGTCTTTCGAGCTTTTGAAGATTCTCAATTAACGGGATGCCATAGGCCGCAGTCTTACCGGTTCCGGTCTGACTTTGTCCAATGATATCCTTGCCTTCCAAAATCAAGGGAATTGTCTTCTCTTGAATGTAGGTACAATCTTCGTAGCCCATCTCGTCAATGGCTTTTAACATCTCACTGCTTATGCTTAATTCATTAAATTTCATTTTTTCTCATTTCTGTGCTGACATACCGACAGATTATACACAGTTTAACAGATTAAGTAAAGGAAAAACAGGGAAGACGTCCAAAGCAGAAGACCATCTATGACTGTTAAATGCAAGTCCAATTCTAAAGAACTAAGATTATGTTTAGAAAGTGCACATAATTAGATTGTATAAATGTATATATAGTCTTAAAATAGAGATATCGAAGCGAGGTAATCACGATGAAAAGAATTGGGATATGTTTAGTTGTATTATTGACTTTATTGCTTAATTTAAAAGGTGTAGGGTTAAGAGTGGTGGGGTATGGTGAAGGACAAGAAGGAACGCCTGATAATCCGTATGTGATCACGACACCTCAAGAATTACAGGACATGAATTTAGATTTGGATGCATGTTATGTCTTAGGAAATGATTTGGATATGACGGATTTTTCATGGGAACACATTGGTGAATATGGTGATCCGTTTGTTGGAGAGCTTAATGGAGCTGGTTACGAAATCACCAATTTAACTTTACCGATCTATGTAACAAACATATTCGAAGAGAATGTTTTCGCTGCTGGGATGTTTGGGGCTATTGGGCAAAATGCACGTCTATATAATTTCGGTTTACAATATACCATCAGTGCTTTAAATATTGAAACTGGTGATACAAGTATCATGGTTGGTGGATTATCAACTTATGTGGAAGGGTATTATGACATCGATATCAACAATATTTGGGTCGATGGGGATATTGAATTGAGTACGACAAGTACCTTTAGATATACCTCTGTAGGTGGAATCTTTGGGGAAGTTTATCTGGTGGAACATCTAACTGCATTAAGTTTTACAGGATCTATCAAAGTTGACGCAGAAAATAGCGGGATGGGTGTTGGTGGTATCGTAGGTTATGGGGAAGACTTTAGTATTAATGATTCCCGCGTTTTTGATGCTACCATTGAAACTGGAGCCAGTATTGATGAATCTGGCGTAGCTGGAATGATCGGGTGGGCAGAATACTATGATAGCTATCTCTCGGATTCAGATGTAATATTTAGAAATTCCGTTGTTGGTACGACGGTTACAAGTGGAAACTATGTTCATGCTGGTGGCTTAGTGGGTATTATCATCGATGATGATGATAATGATCTATATGCTACTCGTAATTATGTAGAAGACGTCATCGTTATTGGAGGTCGTGGCGTAGGGGGCTTCGTTGGATACTCTTACTATATGGATTACATCCGTAATGAGATCAAAGGTGTTGACGTTAAAATTTGCGATGATTTCTCACAAGAATTTGGGGATGGTTATCTAGGTGTAGGTGGTTTTGTTGGGTATAGTCTTGCTGACTACATTCGTCAATTGGTGATCTCTGAAACCAGAGTGGGATTAGGAGGCAGTGTAAATAGAGTTGGTGGTATTGCAGGGACATCAGAAGATGGATCCTATAGATACATAGATTTCAGTGGTGAAGTCAAATCTACCGGAGATAGAGTAGGAGGAGTTAATGGACTCTCTCTCAATACTGATATTTATTACGCATTTGTAAATGCTGTCATTGAAGGTGATTCATATGTAGGAGGCATTATTGGCCAATCTAATGGTTGGGATTTCCTAAGTTCAGATTCGTTTGTTGGGACCTTGACTGGTTATATGTATGTAGGTGGTTTGGTTGGAGAAAAAGAAGGCGATATTCTAGAAATCCACAGTTCTTATGCGAGAGGAACCTTTACAGCGGAGCGAGTTGTTGGGGGTCTCATAGGTTTATCTCTAGGAGAAGTTTTGATCGTACAATCATATTTTGCTGGAACGCTTGATAAACAAGACAGTGTTCCTGCTGGTGGGTTTACCCCAAGTGGATCCTTCCAGACTTTGATCGATCCGATCAACTGTTCCAATGTCGAAGTTAGCTTGGTAAATGTTTACTTTGATAATACACTCTATACAGGTTCTTCTTTATTTCCTGATACTGGATATGCAACTATTAATTTCAAAGATGTAACCAGTGATGTAGCGGGAAGTCTTGGTACTGATCTAGGCTTTGATGGTGACTATGAATTCTTCTTATTCAGTGGGTTAAATGATGGATACTTCTCATTGTGGGGAGATCGTAACTATATCTTCTTTATCTCAGAAGAAGAAAAAATTCAAATGCAACTGACTTTTGGGAGAATACTAATGGAAGGTACCGATGAGTTTTATAACCCCAATGTGAAAGAATATATTTATTGGGAATATAGGATTCTTCCAGTAGTTATTGAAAGAACTGGTTTTGTGCTCAAGGGATGGTCTACGGATGCCCTGGGTGAAGACATGATTGATGAAGATACATATTACTTCGAAGACAACACAATGCTTTATGCTCAATGGACAGAATCATTACCTGATACTGGGGTTGCGTCCAAATCAGGCTTGTCGCTTCTAATTTTAGCCCTATTGGGTTTATTGATAAGTAAGAAAAAAGACTAAGGAATAGCCGCTTCGAAAGAAGCGGTTTTTTATTGTGAGGGTTAATAAAGTAAGCTAAGTTTATATTGATAAGCGAAAAACTGGGGATTCATCTTATAAAGCGTTAAACTGTGTGTAGTAAAAGAATCCTTGAAGGAGGCCAATATGAACAGAATTCCAGTCATTTTGGATGTCGATACAGGTTTAGATGATGCCTTAGCTTTGCTTCTAGTCTCAGATCTAGCTCAACTACAGCTTATGGGATTAGCCTGTGTAAATGGGAATGCCTCTGTAGAAGACACCTATCGTAATACACGATTTATCGCTAAGCTTTTGAATATAAAGGTTCCTGTATCAAAAGGTGCTGCCTATCCGATGATCAATAAGATACTTCACGCGAAAGAAGCTCATGGATCGTTTGGTTTAGGTAATCTAAAAGTAGAGATGGATGCAGAAAAACATATCTTACCTGCTTCTCAAATGTATATTAAATTATTAACGGAGACTACCGAACCTATTACGATCATCGCCACAGGTCCTTTGACCAATCTCGCTCATTTGATCGTCAATCATCCTGAGTTAAAACCTAAGATCAAAATGATCAGTTTTATGGGAGGATCTACAACTCAAGGTAATGTGACCCCTTATGCGGAATTCAACGCACACGGTGATCCTGAAGCACTCAGTGTGGTCTTGAAGTCAGGGATAGCTTTGATGATGGCAGGACTAAACATCACCAATGATTTAAGGATCAAACCTGAAGCAGTTACTAAGATGGTAAAGGATCCTAGTGATACTCAAAAGATCTTCATCGACTTTATAGATTTCTATGCGAATTCTGCGTTTTATCGTCATGAGAATAGAGGGGCAGCCCTTCATGATTCAACGGCAGTTGCGGCAGTTGCTTTTCCTGAAGCTTTTGAGAAAAGCATGAAGTCGATCACCGTGGATGTCTCTAAGGATGCGCGAAGAGGAGAAACCAGAGAAGAAGGCGATTCCAACAATGTCTTGGTCTTGACATCTGTAGATCTGAAGTTTATGGTGAAATTAACAGTTGAAAGTATCCATCACTTAAGGAGAACTGAATGAGAAAAATAGTTGTTATTGGATCAGTAAACATAGACATCGTCTTTCATGTGTCCTACTTCGTTAAACCTAAAGAAACCATTTCCTCTGAATCTATGGATCGTTTTCTAGGAGGCAAGGGTCTTAATCAAGCCATTGCCTTAAGTAAGGCCTATCCTGAAGTTAAGCTCTTCGCCAATATCTCCTCAAAAGATACTTCTCTTAAAGAAGAGATCAAAGCGTTTGGGGTAGATACATCGATGATTGAAAGTCTTGATGGGGAACCAGGGACAGCGTTTATCCAAGTGGATCCTAGTGGAGAAAACTGTATCATTTTAAATAAAGGGGTCAATCATCAGTTTACGAAAGAACGTATCAGTTCAGTGATCTCATCTCTTCATGAAGGAGATCTTATCGTTCTTCAAAATGAGATCAATGAGCTAGAGTTCATCATCGAAAGCGCTAAATCTAAAGGTCTTAAGATTGCCTTTAATCCATCACCTTTTGATTCTAAGATCTTAGATCTACCTCTAGAAGAAGTAGACTATTTGATTTTTAATGAAGTAGAAGGAAAGATGTTGAGCCATTTCTCAGAAGCAGACAAGATCTTAAAGACCCTTCACAATCGATATCCTAATACGACTCTAGTGTTGACCTTAGGCTCATTAGGGGTCATGGCTCAACAAGCCAATATGACTTATGAGATGAGTGGATTAAAAGTAGAAGCTGTCGATACTACCGCAGCAGGAGATGCCTTTACAGGGTACTTCTTAGCGGGAGTTCAAAAAGGACTAAGTGTTGCGGAAGCTTTAGAGATGGCCAATGTGGCTGGAGCTTTGACTGTAACTAAGCGTGGGGCTTCTTCATCTATCCCAACGCTTCAAGAAGTGTTTGATGGGGTCATTACCTTTAAAAATTCTTCTCAAAAAATCAAACAAGCGCTGTGATCAGCGCTTGAATTTTATAAAAGATGTGCTACAATTAATTAGCACTCACAGTGGTAAAGTGCTAAAAGGAGAACTCATGGCCCAAAAGAAACAGTATAAAGCAGAAACAAAGCGACTGCTGGATCTCATGATCCATTCGATTTACACGCATAAAGAAATATTCCTTAGAGAATTGATTTCTAATGCTTCTGATGCCTTAGATAAGATCTATCATGCATCCTTACATAACGAAGTAGAAATCGATCGTACTAAACTAGAAATTAGAATCACCGTTGATGAAAAGGCAAGAACCTTGACCATCACCGATAATGGGATCGGTATGACCGCATCTGAGATCGAAGATAATCTAGGTGTGATTGCGAAGAGTGGATCCTTTACCTTTAAGAAAGGTTTAAAGGAGGAAGATAAACAAGATGATATCGATATTATTGGTCAGTTTGGGGTAGGATTCTATTCTGCCTTTATGGTAGCTGAAAAAGTTGAAGTCTATTCTCAAAGTGCTAAAGGCGAAGATTCTGTTCGTTTTGAATCTGAAGGAGAAGATGGGTATAAGATCGAGACTGTTGAGAAACGTCCGATTGGGACTACCATCGTTTTACATTTAAAAGCAGATGAGGAAGACGAAAACTATAGCCTTTATTTAGAAAACTACGAAATCAAAAACCTCATCAAGAAATACTCAGACTATATTCGCTATCCAATCAAAATGAATGAAGAACAAAGCGACTATGACGAGAAAGGTGAAGTCAAAGAAACCAAGATCGTAGAAGTCACTTTGAATTCAATGATTCCTTTATGGAAACGTAATAAGAGCGAACTTAAAGATGAAGACTACAATAGTTTCTATCAAGATAAGTTCAATGATTTCCAAGCCCCTTCAAAAGTCATCCATACCAATCTAGAAGGCGCTCTAAGTTTTGATGCCTTATTGTTTGTGCCTTCTCATGTGCCTCCTGCTTTCTACACCCAAGATTATCAAGCAGGTCTACAACTCTATAGTCGAGGCGTCTTTATTCTAGATCACGCGAAAGATCTTCTACCGGATGCGTTTAGATTCGTACGTGGTTTGGTGGATTCCCCAGACTTATCACTTAATATTTCCCGAGAAATGCTTCAGCATGATCGTCAGTTGAAAGCCATCGCATCTCGCTTAGAAAAGAAAATCAAAGGCGAATTGTTGGGGATGCTAAAGACGGATCGCGAGAAGTATGAAGCTTTCTATAAAAACTTTGGTCTACAGATCAAATACGGAGCTTACGCTCAATATGGAGCCAATAAAGAACTCTTAGAAGATTTGATTTTATTTGGATCCTCAAAAGAACTAAAAATGGTTTCACTAGAAGAATATGTAGAACGTATGAAAGAAGACCAGAAAGAAATTTTCTATGTATCAGGAGAAAGCTTGGCGAAATGTGATGCCTTACCTCAAACTGAATGGGTCAAAGAAAAAGGCTATGAGATCTTATATCTAACCGATGATGTGGATGAATTTGTCCTACAAGCCTTTGGGACCTATAAAGAAAAAGCCTTCAAAGCCATTAATCAAGGTGATCTTGATTTAGGGACAGAAGAAGAAAAACAAGCTTTAAAAGATAAAGGAGAAGCCAATAAAGACTTACTTGAATCTTTAAAAGAAGCTTTAAAAGATCAAGTCAGTGATGTGAGACTGAGTGGTCGTTTAAAGAGCCATCCTGTATGTTTGGTTTCTGATGAAGGTCTAAGCTTTGAGATGGAGAAGGTCTTGGCTCAAATGCCTGATGGGGCTCCTAATATGAAAGCCAAACGTATCTTAGAACTCAACTCTGAGCATCCTCTGATCGAAGCCTTAAGTAAAGTATCTCAAGATAAGGTAAAAGATTATGCGGAACTCTTATACAGTCAAGCTCTATTGATTGAAGGCTTTACTTTAGAAGATCCTGTGAAGTTCTCTAATACCTTAGCCCAATTGATGATCGATGCGTCTAAATAAAAGTCGAAGAAATTCGACTTTTTTCTTACTTTAAAGAACGAATTAAAAAAATAAGAAATTATTTTTGGCTTAATATTAACTTAATATACACTATGCTAATATGGTTGCAGAAGAGGTAACAGAATGAAGAAAATTACTGTATTACTTATGAGTTTAATGTTTATAGCTTTTATGGGATTAAGCGTTAGTGCTACATCAGATGAACCTACACCATTGGATCCGATCTTGGTTGATCCTAAACCAGAAGAACCAATCGTTGTGGATCCTATCATCGTTATCGATGATGGTGAAGTCATTAATCCTTGTGGAGAAAACATCGAAGTATGTATCGCTACCACAGGTGAAGGCTTCTCTGAAGGTTCTGTAGGAACAGGCGAAGAAGTTAAAGTTTGTTCAATCGATGAGAATGGTGTTGAATCTTGTGTTATCGAAATCGTTCCGTTAGATGGTCAACCTATCGACAATACGATCGATGAGACTCCAGTGGATTGCGAAAAAGATCCTACCATTTGTCAGAGAACTGATGATGGGATTGAAACCTTAATGCCTACTGATGGAAAATATGAAGATGGGATCTACTATATGACAGGCGATAAGAACTTAGACGCCAAAGACAATAGTATGGTTACAGTATCTGTGGTTGGATCTACTTTAGGTCTCATCATATTAGGTTTAGCGATCAATCGCAAAGTAAGAAAAAACTAAAAAGATTTGAGATGAATTGCTTCATCCTAATGGACAAATCTTTAGTGGATAAAAGCCGATTTCCCTCGGCTTTTATTTTTAGTTCATAATCAAATCTTATTTCGCTTAATATTAACTTAATATACGCTATGATATAGTTGAACCATAAGAGGAAACATCTATGAAGAAATTAACTGTATTACTTATGAGTTTCGTATTTATTGCCTTTATGGGATTAAGTGTAAGTGCGACATCTGATGAGCCTACACCAGTCGATCCTACAGTCACTGTCGATGATGGGACAGTTGTTAATCCTTGTGGAGAAAATCCAGAAATTTGTATGACAACCACAGGAGTTGATGAAGGATCTGTAGGAACAGGCGAAGAAGTTAAAGTTTGCACAGTGGATAAAGATGGCGTAGAAACATGCGTTATCGAAGTCGTATTGCCTGATGGAACACCTGTTGATAACACGATCGATGAAACACCAGTGGATTGCGAAAAAGATCCTACCATTTGTCAGAGAACAGATGATGGCATTAATGAAGAAGACATCTATACTACGACTGGCGTCAGAGACTTAGCTGATAAAGGTAAGAGTATGGTTACACTATCTGTATTAGCATCAACCTTAGGTTTGATCATCGTTAGTTTAGCGCTTAATCGCAAACTAAATAAGAAATAGGAAAACAATGAGAATATTACTGGTCGAAGATGAATCTCAACTTCTAAATGCCTATGTGAAGGGTTTAAAACAGGATGGGTATGCGATCGATACTGCAGGAGATGGCGCATCAGCCGTTGAACTGTGTGAGATCAATACCTATGACTTGGTTGTGTTAGATATCAACTTACCTAAACTCAATGGCATCGAAGTGCTTAAGCAAGTACGCACTTTAAACAAGTCCGTCAAGATCATCATCGTCAGTGCCAATCGTTCTATTGAACAACGTATCGAAGGGCTCGATCTAGGAGCCAATGATTACCTAACCAAGCCCTTCGATTTCCAAGAATTAAGAGCTCGAATAAGAGCTTTATTGAGAAGAGACTTTATTTCTCAACCCAAAGTATTAACGATCAATGATTTCAATATCGATCTTAATCTACATCAGATTACCTATCAAGGTAAGATGATACTTCTTACTTTAAAAGAATATACGATCCTTACTTATTTGATCCAAAACAGAGAACGTATCATCAGTTCAGAAGAGTTATTGGAGAAGTGTTGGAATGATGAGGCCGATCCCTTCAGTGAAGCGATGAGGGTCCACATCTATGCCTTACGTAAGAAAATTCAAGAAGCGACCCAACGCGATGACGTGATCCAAACTGTCAAAGGCGTAGGATATCGATTCAACCCCTAAACATGAAAAAAACCATTCAAGCTAAAACCTTTATCGCATTAACACTCGCCATCTTTATGTGTGGCGTTTTCTACTTGATGAGTGTCGATGCAGCAACCAAGTCATTGGTTGGGCTATATAAAGCGGAAGTAGCACGAGCGGAACAAAATACCATCGTAGAAAACGATGTCGATTATTCAACAGTCAAAGGGGATACCCTTGGGACAACAGCCGGAGAAATATTGATTACGGTAGACGTTGAATCTTTTAAAACCAACTTGATCATGAATACAGCCATCATTACCGTTGTGGCGATGTTGATTCTTATTGGATCAGCATATTTGATCGTTGCCTATTTTAATCGTCCGATCAAACATCTCACTAAACAAGTCAAAGCAGGCAAACAAGCTGCCATCAACACGACAAGTGATGAAGTCCAGACCTTATCTCAATCCTACAATGAAATGTTGAGTAAGTTGGATGGAGCACTGAGTGCACAGAAACATTTCAATGTCTCTGTTGCTCATGAACTAAAAACACCATTGGCAGTTATGAAAGCCCATATCGATGTCTTGAATAATCAAGAAGCAAAAGATATCAAAGATTATCAAGAAACCATAGCCATTATTCATCAAAGTCTCAACAAGATGAATGCGGTCATAGAAACATTATTAGACAGTAGCGTCTTATCCACAGCTTCCATCGATGACAACATCTGTCTCGATGAGATCCTCTCTGATGTGATCACCGACATCAAACCTTACGCAACTCAACATCAAGTAAGTCTTGAACTTGAAAGTGTCGATTGTCCTAGTGGAAAAGGCAATCAAGTATTACTATATAGAGCCTTTTATAACCTTATCGAAAATGCGATCAAATACAATAACGCTGGTGGAAAAGTCCGCGTTAAATTAGAGTGTTTGAAACATACATCAAAGATCACCATCGCAGATACAGGCTGTGGTATCGCTGAAAAAGACATTGACCATATCTTTGAACCATTCTACAGAGTAGAAGGTTCAGATAAGGAAGGTCTAGGTTTAGGCTTATCCTTGGTTCTTAATATTATCCAACGTCATTCAGGTTTGATCACTGCGATCAGTAAACCTCAAGAAGGCACAAGCTTCGAAATCGAACTTCCTCACTTAATCTAAGAGGAAGTTTTTTTTATGTTAAAATACAAGCTAGGAGAACTTCTATGAAAAACATTAAAAACTTTAATCCTATCGTCTTAGCTCGAAATGCCTTAGCCGCATCAGGGCTTATGACTTTATTAAACATCATCGTCGTTGCTTTACATTTCAGTCCTATATTTCCTTTAAGTTTAATGGTGCCTGTCAATGCGGCTCACTTCGTTTTCAAGTATCCTGAAGCAGTTGTGGATTTCTTTGAATCTTATGAACAATATCAACTGGCGATCCCTTTCTTTACCTTTGTGATGATTGTCCTGTTATTGCTTCTTGCTTACTCTTATTTTAGAAGTGCGAAGAAACCAGGAGCCATCAAGATAGGCTTCTGGGTCTTGATTCTAGATTCCCTCGTTCTCATATCGAGCTTTGAGATCTCAGTTACCTTTATTATTGAATTCATTTATCATGCGATCTTGGTTTATTATGTCTTTAAAGGGATCCGTGCTTTGAAGGCAGCGAAGAATGTTTAAGCGTGAACACGCACTAAGAAACGCCAAAATAACGATCCTTATCGTAGTTATCATTACAGTAGTGAATATTGGCTTATTGTTGAATGGGATCTTGTTTGGTTTGCCTTATGCGTTATATAGTCCTCAAGTTTTTGCTTTTCTAGCGTCTTATTCATTTAACTCTGGGGATGTGCTGGGTGGACTCTTTAACTTCCTGCTTTTCTTTTTGATCACTGGAACCTTTATCTATACCTATACAACGATGAACTTGAAACCTAAAATCGTCGTATTGGCGTTTGTTGTCTTTCTTATCGATACGATCTATTGTCTATGGATGATGTATAGACCTGGGATCTATGATCCCTTGGTAATCATAACGGTGGTCTTTGGCTTAGTCTCAATCGCAATCTTAAATAAGTATCCAAAGAACTTAATTCTATTAATTGCTTTATCGGTACTTAATTTTACACTTTGGATGATTTCAATCGCAGACATTAATAGAACAGTAGTTTTGTTTGATTTGATATTTAAGCTTTGGATACTGGTGTCTTTAGCTTTAGGTGTACAGCTTGCCTATGATAAGGAGAAACTCTCATGAATGTGTATGATTTCGATAAGACAGTTTATTTAAGAGATTCTTCAATAGATTTCTATGTGTATAATCTCAAGAATGATTGGACCATACTAAGATTCTTTCCTAGACAGATCGTTGCGATGATTCGCTATAAACTGAAGCTTATTCCTAAGACTCAAATGAAACAGACCTTCTATCGATACATGTCTACGATCACCAATATGGATGAAAGAGTATCAGGATTTTGGAGCACACATAAGACTTATCTTCAAGACTTCTATATGAATCAAAAGAAGAAAGACGATGTGATCATTTCCGCATCTCCTACTTTCCTTCTTCAACCTTTGATCGATGAATGGGGCTGTATCTTGATTGCATCCGTTGTGGATCCAAAAACAGGACATACTGAAGAAAACTGTTGGGGACCAGAGAAGGTAAAACGTTTCTCACAGAAATACCCACTACATTCGATCGATGAATTCTATTCAGATTCACTTTCAGATACACCTTTGGCAAACCATGCGAAATCGGCCTTCTTCGTTACAGGAACAAAAGTCAAAGCATGGCCTAAACAATAGACAATCGTAAGATTGTCTATTTATTTTTTTGATATAATGATGCTAACGATTGTTATCTATAGGGGGAATACCATGAACACAAAAATAATGAAAGCTTTCCTCGTCTTGCTTCTTCTTGGGACGAGTTTATCAGCATGTACTAAAAAGGATCCTATCGATGAAGAACCTATCGATGAAGAACCAGTTGTGGTGGCGCTTGATCAAAAGTATCAAGGTGAAATCGGAAATACAGGCGGGAATCTATTTAATGGGGGTTTAATCGTTGATAAAGGTGAGTGGCTTTATCTTTCAGAGACCCTCAATTTTAATCGAATCGTCAAGATGAAAGCGGATGGATCAGAAAGAACACTTCTCACAAATACACAAAATAATTTCCATCTGAATGTAGTTGGAGATTGGATCATTTACCTAGAGTCATCTAGTGTTTGGCTTGAGTCTGGGGTCATTATGAAAATGAAAACGGATGGGACTTCAAAAACAGCACTTACTGATTTCATTGTGTCTAAATTGTTTGTAAAAGGAAACTACATCTACTATTTAAAGGAAAGTGATTCCAAGATCTATAGAACTCAACTAGACGGGAAAGATACCGTTTTGCTGGTTAATGATGAAGTGTATGGGATGGGCTTAAGCGGAGAATGGGTTGTATACACAGATAGGACTTTGGGAAAACTTAGAAAAATAAGATTGGATGGGAAGTATGGGGCTGTCTTAGGAGAAGATCCTTGTGGAGGAAGATATTTCACAGATGATCTAGCGACCTATTGTGCAACGAATGGGGGGATTGGTGTAACCATCACAAAAACGGATGGTTCAGGCACGAACACTCTTGAGCTTATGACAGGGATATTTACCTTCAATCTAGTTGATGATCATTTCTATTTTGGTGGGGTTGGTGGTTTGTATATGAGTGATCTCAATGGAGAGTCGTTGACACAAATATCATCGACAAAATTCGCGAATTCACTCAATAGTGGAGGCAATTGGTTATATTACGAAAATGAATATCCTTGGTATGATGTCAATCGAGTTTCGCTTGATGGAAAAACGAAAGAGAGCCTCATGAGTTTGGTCATGGTTGCTCCAACAAGCATTGCGCCTAAACCTAACGACACTTTAACTCATGATAGCTCTTGGTTACTTCTGATAGATGGTTGGGCATATCAAAATATATACGCTGGTTATTTGACAAAGACCAAAGGAGATAAAGTTGAATCTATTTATCCTTATGAAACAAGTGAATATATCCGAGTTGGAGATTGGATCTATATCCTAGAATGGGATACAGTTTATACGAAAACCCTCTCCAGAATAAAAATAGATGGGACTGAGCTTGGGTTCTTTGATATAACTAATATTGGTAATCTAGCGATCAAAGATGACTGGATCTACTATACTTCAAGTGGCTTATTTTATCGGATGAAAACGAATGGAAGTCAAAAAACCAAGTTGACTACAGACGTAGTAAGTTCTTTTGATATCCATCAAGATTCAATCTATTATGTAACCTTAGCAAAAGAAAATGGAGATGAAGATATCCATAAAGCCAATTTAGATGGTTCTTCCAATCAAATAATCTTAAGTGGTTCAGTATGGAATATTGATCTAGAAGGAGATGCCTTATTCTTCTCTAGAACGGAGAACGAGAAAACATCTATCTATAGAACAGCTCTAGATGGATCCAATCTAAGCTTACTCATCGAAGAAGCATTTTATATACGCTTGGTTCATTTGGATTGGGTGTATTGGACAAAGGTAGTAGATAGTCATTGTATCATTGTGAGAACTAAGACAGATGGCTCTGTAAGTGAAGAGATCGCTACCTTAAACAGCTCAGATACTCAAATTGAACTTATCGATGAGAAAATCTACTATACAGACTATATAGATCAAGTTGAAGGCATTCATAAGATGGATCTAGATGGGAAGAATCAAAGCCTATTTCTAGTTTCTCAAGTAAGATAAACCACGAATCTCGTGGTTTTTTTTAGGAGAGATGAGATTAAGTTCATACAGATAAGTATGCCTACCTGTGAACGATGTCTAAATACCGAACTTAAATATTTCGCTAAAATAAATGGGAATTGGGTATGTCGACGATGTATAGGATTTCAAGGTGAAGACGCTCAAGAAGTATTTACAGTAGACGCTGTGGATTATCATCTGAATTTTAAATTAACTCCAGCTCAAAATGAAATCTCAAAGGCTTGTCGAGAATTATCTAGGGAAAACGATATCTTGATCAACGCGGTGTGTGGGGCAGGAAAAACTGAGCTCGTTATGGAGACCATCAAAGATCATCTTAATCGATCATTAAATGTAGGGGTTGCGGTAGCGAGAAGACAAGTCGCCTTACAGTTATATGAAAGATTCAAAACGGCATTTCCTTCAATCAAAGTAACAGTCGTATGTGAAGGACATACCCAAGACATCAGTGGAAATCTTATCATCACGACAACACATCAACTTTATCGATATAGAAAGCATTTTGATTGTTTGATCCTCGATGAACCAGATGCCTTCCCCTTTAGAAATAATCCTGTCTTAAACGGATTTATGAAACAAGCAGTCAAAGGTCACATCATCTATTTGACTGCGACTCCAGATCCTAGCTTACTTAAACAAGTAAGACAAGGTAAGTTAACATTACTGTCACTCAACGTGAGACCTCATCACGTCCCCTTACCAATCCCAAAACTCATTTATTCTCCTTTTTGGGTCCAAGTGATTGTGTTATGGTGGATCTTGAGACGGTCTAAAAAAATGTGGTTGATTTTTGTCCCTAGTGTAAAACGAGGAAAAGTCTTATCTAAGATCCTTAGGCTACCTTTCGTATATGCCTCAAGTGATCGCTTAGATGAATTCATTCAATCTTTCAAAGATAAAAAGATTCCTCGATTATTAAGCACCACCGTTTTAGAAAGAGGGGTCACGTTTAGTGATATACAAGTGGCAGTCCTACAAGCTGATCATCAAGTCTTTGACACAGCTGTATTGACTCAGATTGCGGGGAGAGTAGGAAGAGATCCTGCTTTCCCAAAAGGAGAGGTGAAGTTTCTATGTTTCAGATCGACGAGCGCCTTAAGAAATTGTCTGAAAGATTTATCCAAAGCCAACCAGTCTGTCTTAACTGCTTCTGTGACCTAACGGATGGCTTAAGTTTAATTGATCTTTTTAGAAAAGAAGATAACTTATGTGGGGTATGTCGACACTTGTTGATTCCTTTAAGAAAAACTGTTTCTGTCTTAGACTTTGAAGTGTATGCGTTTTATCGTTATGAGTCGTTCTTTGAGAAAATGATCTTTCAGGTCAAAGAAAATAAAGATGTAACACTGGCCCCTGTTTTTCTTCATCCTTATGTATCATATTTACAAAAAATCTGTGAAGAGAAAACCATCGTATTGGTTCCTTCATCTGAAAAGAAAACTAAATCTAGAGGATTTGAACCGCTTAGGGAGTTTTATAAAGAACTTGGATTAGAGATGGTGAGTCCTTTTGAGAAGGATGACATTAAACAAAGTCTAAGAAGTGCTACCCAGCGTTCTAAAATAAAAAATCATTTAAGATTGGCTCATCTTGAGATGATCATCGATAAAGAGATCATTCTTTTAGATGATGTCTGTACTACTGGATACTCTCTAAAAGCCTGTATTGATCTACTAAAACCGCACTCAAAGTCCATAAAAGTTGTGGTTTTAGCCCTTAATCCGGGACACCTGAAAGGTGATTCATATCGAAAAAGCGAATATTCTTGCAATTAAAGTAAATTGTGTTAATATGAACTCGTAGTGTAGGAATAGTTCTACATGGGAAAGGTATAGGATTAGATGCAAGGAAAAGTTAAGAAGTTCAACAAAGAAAAAGGCTTCGGTTTCATCGTCAACAATGACGGTAAAGATGTGTTCTTCCATTATTCACAATTGAAGATGGATGGATTCAAAACAATCGAAGAAAACGCTGACGTTGAATTCGAACAAGTCGAGACAGATCGCGGCTTGCAAGCTCAAAATATCACTAAGATATAAGCTCATAAAGGTTGGACGAAAGTCCAACCTTTTTGTTGTCTAAATGAGGCTGAATCGGTTGCCATAATGTACACATAATTATAATGCTATAATAACTATGCAATTTCGGAGGTTCACATGGGAATCATAGAAAAACTGTTTAACGGAGACGGTAAACAAGTAGAAGTCATAAAGAAGCAAGCCTTGGAAGTGGATGCCTTATCAGCGCCAATGGCTGTCTTATCAGATGATCAACTTAAGGCAAAAACATTAGAATTTAGAAGTAGACTCACCCAAGGAGAAACCTTGGATGATTTATTGGTGGAAGCCTTTGCGGTAGCGCGAGAAGCAGCTAAACGTGTCATAGGAGAATATCCTTACCTCGTTCAAATCATGGGGGGTATCGTTCTACATAAAGGCGATATCGCTGAGATGAAGACTGGCGAAGGTAAGACCTTGACTTCAGTGCTTCCTGTGTATCTTAACGCCTTAGGTGGACAAGGGGTCCACATTATTACAGTCAATGAATACTTGGCTGAACGTGACTCTAAATGGATGGGATCCATCCATCGTTTCTTAGGCTTAACAGTAGGGCTCAATCTAAGAAGATTGGTTCCTAGTGAAAAAAGAGCTCAGTATCTTTGCGATATCACCTATACGACCAATGCGGAATCTGGTTTCGATTACTTAAGAGACAACATGGTGACCAAGGTCAACGATAGAGTCTTACGTCCACTTAATATGGCTTTAGTCGATGAAGTGGATTCCATCTTGATCGATGAATCTAGAACACCTTTGATTATTTCTGGTGGACAAAGACAGACTGCCAATCTCTATTTAAATGCGGATCGTTTCGTTAAATCATTGAAAGAAAATGAAGGTTATGAGATCGATCTAAAAGCACGTACTGTCCAGTTGACAGAAAAAGGTGTCGCTTTAGCTGAGAAATTATTCAAAGTCGAGAACTTGTATCATATTCAACATACCAATTTGGTTCATCATCTACACCAAGCTTTAAAGGCGAATTATGTCATGGGTCTAGATGTGGATTATGTGGTTCAAGATAAACAAGTCGTTATCGTCGATCAATTTACAGGTCGTATGATGACAGGGCGTGTCTTCTCAGATGGCTTGCATCAAGCCATTGAAGCCAAGGAAGGTGTTCCTATTAAACAAGAAACATCGACAATGGCAACGATCACTTATCAGAATTACTTTAGATTGTATAAGAAGCTATGTGGAATGACAGGGACAGCCAAAACTGAGGAAGAAGAATTCCTATCTATCTACAACATGCGTGTCTTAGCGATCCCTACCAACAAACCAGTCGTACGTATCGATATGCCTGATGCGGTCTTTGGGAGCCGTAAATCTAAATTCCAAGCCTTATTAGCTGAAGTCCAAGAAAGACATGCGATGGGACAACCTATGTTGATAGGGACCATTGCGGTAGAGACTTCAGAATTCATCTCTAAGATCTTGACTCAAAATCATTTAAGACATGAAGTACTTAATGCGAAGAATCATGCTCGTGAAGCTGACATCATCGCTAAAGCAGGTCAAAAAGGATCCATTACGATCGCTACCAATATGGCTGGTCGTGGTACTGATATTAAATTAGGAGAAGGTGTACGTGAGTTGGGTGGCTTAGCCGTCATCGGTTCAGAACGACATGAATCACGTCGTATCGATAATCAGTTAAGAGGAAGATCAGGTAGACAAGGAGATCCAGGTTATTCAAGATTCTTTGTCTCTGTTCAAGATGAACTGATGGTTCGATTCGGATCTGAACGTTATGAAAGTCTATTCGCAAGACTAGGCGATCAAGCTGTAGAATCCAAGCTCGTTACCAATTCGATCACCAATGCACAGAAACGTGTAGAAGGCGTCAACTTCGATGTCCGTAAGACACTCTTAGAATACGATGATGTCTTAAGACAACAACGTGAGATCATTTATGGTCAAAGAAACTATATCCTTGAGCATGATGATGTCCATTCGTTGATTGAAGATATGTTTACTCGTGTTATCGATAATCTCGTCAATGCCCATATCATTCGTGATGGGAAAGATAAGCTTCACGCTGAAGATCTAATCAATGCCTTTGAGAAGATCGGTTTTAAAGATCTAAATATCTCGGAAGCTGATCTCAACGGATTGGAACTTGAAAAGATCCATAGCTATTGTAAAGACAAGGCTTGGGCTGCTTATGAAGCTAAACTAGAACCTATTCGTCAATATGGTTTAGGGTTTGAAAAGAACGTTGTCTTAACGATCGTAGATCGTTCTTGGCAAGAACACATCGATACGATGAGTAAACTAAGAGAAGGTATCCATTTAAGATCGTATGCACAGTCTAAACCACTTCAAGCTTATGTTGAAGAAGGATATCAGTTGTTTGAGGAAATGATGAATACGATCGCATCTGAAGTCTTGAACTTCTGTATGAGAATGCGTATTGAGATAAAGGAAAACAAATAAAATGGAATTTTATGAATTAAAACAAGGAGTCATCAGTACCAGGGACAAACTCAAGCAGTTGGGTGACTCACTTTGACTTCGCTAGTTATGATGCAAGAATAAAAGAAATCGATGAGATGATGATGACAGACTCCTTCTACAATGATCGTAGAGGAGCCCAAGTCTTGATCTCAGAGAGAAATAGTCTTAGTGAATTGGTAAAGTCTTATCGATTCTTAGTAGAATCTACTGCTGAACTAGAAAGCACCATAGATGTCTTTAAGGATGCTTTTGATGATGATATGAAAGCTTTAGTCGAAGAAGAATATAAAACTACGCAAGCAGCTTTTGATGCCTTTGAGATCAAGCTACTATTGTCTCATCCTTATGATCACTCCAATGCGATCTTGGAACTACATCCAGGGGCAGGTGGAACTGAATCCCAAGATTGGGCTGAAATCCTATATCGGATGTATACACGTTTTGCGGAAAAACGAGGATGGAAAGTAAAGGTCCTCGATTATCAAGAAGGTGAAGAAGCAGGCATCAAATCCGTTTCTTTCTTAATAGAAGGTGATATGGCTTATGGTTATTTAAAAGCTGAACGAGGAGTTCATCGTTTAGTACGTGTCTCCCCATTTGATTCCTCAGGAAGAAGACATACTTCGTTTTGTTCATTGGATGTCATGCCTGAATTCAATGAAGAAATAGAGATCGTTATCGATCCTAAAGACATCGAACTTGAAGTTCGTCATGCCTCAGGAGCAGGTGGACAAAACGTTAATAAAGTTTCATCTGCGGTTAGATTGAAACATTTACCTACAGGTATCGTCGTCAACTGTCAAACTGAGCGTTCTCAACTCAATAATCGTGAAACTGCGATGAATATGTTGAAATCAAAGCTTTATCAGTTAGAGATCGAAGCTCAAGAATCTAAAGTTAAAAACATCAAGGGTGAACAAAAAGCCATTGAATGGGGATCTCAGATCAGATCCTATACCTTTATGCCTTATACCTTGGTCAAAGATCATCGTACAGGTTATGAAGAAGGCAACCTTCAAAAAGTAATGGATGGAAGCCTTGATGAGTTTATTTACGCCTATTTAAAGTCATTGATCTCATAAAATAGATAAGGAACTCTTCTTAAGGAAGAGTTCCTTTTTTAATGTTTTTTTAGGTATAACTAATACTAAGGTAGGTTGTAAGGATAATAATCATAAATAAGAAGTTTTATTGATAAATCACAATGTGAAAGACCTTTCATCAAAAAATGCACACTATAAGTGTCATTTTACTATACATTTTAAAATAATCATTTATAATATTAAGTAGGAACGAAAGTTCCACCTTCAGTAAGATATCCCCCACCCATTTTTAACTTACTGAGGGTATACCGGCTCTTCCCCCAATTTAGGCCGGTATTTTTTTATGGGATAATGATTTCTTGATCTTTAGGATAAGCATTTAAAACATCACAACCATCTTTAGTCACCAAGACTAGATCTTCTATTCTTATTCCACCACTTCCAGGAAGATAGATCCCAGGTTCAATAGAAAAAATCATGCCTTCTCTACAGATGATTTGAGAATCTGAGGAGACAGGATAGGGCTCATGAACGGAAGATCCTATCCCATGACCTGTTCTATGAATGAAGTATTGTCCATAGCCTGCTTCTTCTATAACGCTTCTAGCGGCTTTATCGATGTCGCTTAAGCTTACACCAGGTTTAACTTTCTTAATCGCAGCCATATTGGCCTTATAAACCGTCTCATAGACCTCTTTCATTGAGTTATGTCCAATAAAGAAAGTACGGGTCATATCAGAACAGTAGCCTTTGTATTTACATCCCATATCGACCACAATGGCTTCGTTGGCTTTAAGAGCTCGATCTGTAGGATTTGCGTGAGGATCAGAAGCGTGATCCCCAAACGCAATAATAGGTTTAAAACTGATCCCATCTGAACTTGTATTAAACAGCTCTACGATCTTAGATGCGACTTCGCTTTCTAAGACACCAACTCTTAATAGATCAGGTACCTTACTCATCACTTCATCGTTTAAACGACTGGCTTCTCTCATAAAGTTGATCTCTTCATCATCTTTGATGGATCTAATCTGATCCATCGTCGTATCGATATGATAATCCGCTAAAGGTTTAAGTCTCATCAATTTTAGAAGGAAACCACTCGCTAGATTATGGTCTACTTTTAAAGTGTCCTCATCCCAAACCTTCGCAAGCATATGAATGGGATCTTCTTCATCACTAAATCTAATGATCTTTATCTGATCATTCTCATAAGGGAAAAGCTTATTTAGAAAGAGCCTTACTTCATTGCGTTGAAGAAGTAGACCTAGAAATCTTTCACCTACCTCAAAATGAGCTCCAATCAAATACTGGATCATTTTAGGATCAGAAACCAATACAGGGTGACGCGATAGCGTCAATGCGTGTGTGACTTTCATACTTCACCTCAATAAAATAAGTGTATCATAAAACCATCAGGCTTGTATTTATCGACTTGTTTGGGTATCATAAGAAGGCACACTCAAGGAGAAAAACATGAATAACCCTATCGTTACGATCACTATGGGAAGTGGTCAACAGATTACCTTAGAATTGTATCCAAGCATCGCACCGATTACTGTCGCGAATTTTGTTTCGTTGGTTCAAAAAGGATTCTATAATGGGCTCATCTTTCATAGAGTCATACCTGGATTTATGATCCAAGGTGGAGATCCTGAAGGTAAGGGAACTGGTGGACCAGGTTATCGCATCAAAGGTGAATTCTTAGGCAACAAGGTAAACAATGATCTTAAACATACTCGTGGGGTCATCTCTATGGCTCGTAGTGGTCATCCAGATTCAGCGGGTTCACAATTCTTTATCATGCATAAAGATTCAAGCCATCTAGATGGACAATACGCTGCTTTCGGTAAAGTATTGACTGGTCTAGAAGAAGTCGATCGTATCGCTGCTGTCTCAACCGGAGCTCAAGATAGACCTAAGGAAAATCAAGTCATGACCTTAGTTACTGTAGAGACCTTCGGCGAAGTCTATACCGCTACAACCTTATAAACAAGAAAAAGGAGAAATATCTCCTTTTTTGTTTGATGTCGATGTTTATTCCATATGTTTTGATTTCAATTCTTATTTGATACAAAACAACGCAACTTGCACGAACTTCGTGCAAAATTTGACATGTATCTTCATAGTTTTTTCGTTATCGTAGTAAAGGACAGAGATGAGGAACACAACATGTTCGGACAAAACCCAAGAGAGATAAAATCAAACCTGAAAACCAAAAAGTTGGTGTGGGAGGAAGAAAAGCCGATTCGTTGGTCCTATTTAAAGATTCTTCGCGAGCACAGCGATCTTAAACAAGAATTTCCTGAGTTGAATCCATATGTAGAATCATATAAGATGCGTGATAATCTGTTTTGTCTTTATACAGAAAGCTTGGATGGTGCTGGAGATCCGTGGATGTACTTGATTGTTGGTCCAAAAAAGGCACTTCTAATAGACACCGGTTTTGGATTGGGAGATCTTAAGGCATTATGCAATCATCTGAGTGAAAACAAGGAATTGATCGTTGTGAACACGCATGCGCATTTTGACCACGCATATGGTAATGGACAATTTGATCTTGTATATTGTCATGAAGCAGAAGTCTCTAATCTAGAACAGAAAAATAATCCAGATATTTGGAATTATCTATTTGATAAGGAAACGGGTAAACCGCTTTTTACCGACTTCGATCGTAGAGACTTAATCTCACCAAAACACTATGAGATTCATGGGATTCCAGATGGGTATGAATTTGATTTAGGGGATGGTTATATTGTTGAGGCGGTCCATATCCCAGGCCATACCTCTGGACAATGTGCATACTATGACCGCAGAAATAAAACAATTTTCATAGGAGATGTAACTGGCATCGGATCTGCCCCCAAAGGTCATCCATATCGAGATTTTTATACTGTTGAAGCTATGTATGATGCGCTCAAACGTTTGAAACCGAGGTTTCCAGAAATTAATGGGGTGTTTCCAGGTCATGGGATGATTGATTTAACGAATTCATATCTTCAGTATTTGTTGAATTGTACTGAGAGCATTCTAAGAAATCCAAGTTGGTATGATGATTCGAAAATAGTTGAACGCTGGGGAAATGTTAGATCTATATACTTTAAGAATATTCATCAAGGTACTTCCATCAGATATTCTGAAGATAGTATCTATAAAAGCCTGAATTCATCCTTTGAGAAAAAATCTGTAAAATAGTTAATTGCACAAAACATCGTGCAATTTTCTGCATGAATAAAGATATGTAACTGATATGATGTTATTGAAAACACGGAATGGGTTGGTTTTAGTGAGGGCTAACATGTTATCTGAAAGACAGTTTAAGATTCTTAGTGAGTTATCAGAGGATAATCGTTCTTATCTCACGGCGAATTTTTTGGCTGAGAAATTCCAACTCAGTGTAAGAACAATAAAGAGTGAATTGAGCATCATTAAGAGGGAAATCGATTTCTTTGATTTTGTCGACTTTATATCTTTTCCATCAAAAGGATATAGACTAGAAATACATGATAAGAAACAATTCAAATCTTATATCGATAAACAAATGGAAACATTGTATCGAGATGTGCTTGGGACCCCAAAAGATCGAGTCAACAAAATCATTGCGTTATTATTTGAGTCAAAACAAGGGATGGATGTTCAGCATATGGCTGATCGGCTTTTTGTGTCAAAATCCACTCTAGCTAATGACTTAA
Source organism: Erysipelotrichaceae bacterium (assembly GCA_013334325.1). Classification (GTDB taxonomy): domain Bacteria; phylum Bacillota_I; class Bacilli_A; order Erysipelotrichales; family Erysipelotrichaceae; genus UBA2212. The sequence goes on from JAAXXT010000023.1 coordinate 23,400, forward strand.
AAAATGCAAAAAATCTGCTTAACCAATACAATATCGAAATCATTCATAAACTCAATCATGGTCTAGCAATTAAAGCCAAAGAAACGGACATTCGAGTTTGTATCAACAACGAGAATATCGACTTGTTTTATGCATATAACGAGTTTATGACCATAGGTCAAATTTCAATGAACTTAGGTCAAATCGGTGAAATCCTAGTCGACACTCTTACCAAACACAAATATGGAATATCAGATATTGCTTTACAGAATCTTATCGTTCATATCGATATCATCATACGACGGATCATGATCGGATTTTTCCTTGAAGAGGTTCACGATGAAGCATTAAGTAGAGATTTCTCTGAGGAAATCTTGATTGCAAATGAAATTTTCCAAAAATGTCATCGTGCATTTGGAATTCCTAGAATTGAATCTGAAATCAATCGATTGGCGGTTTATCTAAGAGGGAAATCAAATTATCCAGAGAGTTCTTATATTACAAATGATATTGATGAGTTTGTAAGCCAATCATTGAATGCAATCAAAGATAATTTCGGAATCGATCTTTCAGATAATGTTCAACTTAGAATATCGTTGTCTCTTCACATCATACCTTTGATTACACGTTTGAAATACAACATGCAATTGAAAAACAATGTGTTGGAGCACGTGCGAAAGTCCTATCCACTTGCGTATGATATAGCATCCTTTGTAGCGTATCGTATACAAGAAAAATATGGTTATAAGATTAATGAAGATGAAATAGCCTACTTTGCGATATACTTTAATACTTCGATTTTATCCATTCAAAAAAACGACTATACCAATAAAATCATCATCATTAGTTCTTTAAAGAGAAGTGAAACACTACTCTTGAGAGAAAGGATTTACTCTTGGTTTGCAGACTCCATTTCTGAACTCAAGATCATTGACGCTTTTGAAACAGTGAATGTCGACTTTAGTCAGTATAAAGTTATATGTACAACTGAAAGCAATGTGTTTAGAGATAGAGATGACACGATTTTGATATCGCAATTTCCAACAGACACCGATCATCGAAATATTCGGATGATACTGGATGGATTTAATGGGAAGGAAGATATTTTAGCCTTGTTTAAAGAAGAAATGACGTATATCGGGAAAACAAATTTAAAAGGAGAACTTTTAGATAAATTAATCAAGTATGTGGAAAATGCAGATGGATGCAATGATCAGCTTATGAAAGAAATTCATAAAAGGGAGATTATGGGTGGTACTTATTTCGGCAACTTCATAGCGATGCCTCACCCAATGACTCCTGTCACGAAGAAAACACATATTGCTTTAGCCTTACTTGAGAACGAGTGTAATTGGGATAAATATGGGAGTCATGTTCGAATAATACTTTTAGTTAGTATTGAAGCGGAAAATCCACGGGCTTTCCAATTGTGGTCTTACCTATCAGAGTTTATTACCAATGAAGCCTTTGTAAATTCTGTTTTGCAGGATCTGACTTTAGAAAACTTCAAAGAGCAAGTATCAAAAGCGTTGGACCATCTAACTTACAATTTGCATGAATATTGATGCAAAAACTCAATCCATAAGCAAATAATCTAATGTTATGATTACAGTGCGAATGAAGCATAACATGATTTGATCGGACGGCCGCTGATCAAATTAGACTAGCTGATATAGGTTCGCACATGAATTTGTGAATTAATTTTCGCGTAGGAGGATTTATGATCAGAGGTTTCAGAATTGATGAAAGACTCATTCATGGTCAAGTTGCGGTAGCATGGTGTACGAGTTTGGGAGTTGACAGTATTGTCATAGCTGATGACCAAACCGCGACCGATGATATTGCAATGCTGTCTCTTAAAATGGCTGCGCCTACTGGCGTCAAAGTTGTGATAAGGACAGTAGAAGAAGCAATTCCACTCTTGAATGATCCTCGCATTGCAACCAAGCAAGTATTGATATTAGTTAGAAAAGCTCAAGCAGCTTTAAAACTAATAGAGAGTGTTGAGGCGATCCCAGAAGTTAATGTGGGTAATTTTGGAATGATTGAAAACGGAAGAGGTCGGAAAATAATCGATACCTCGTTTGCTGTTAATGACGAAGAGAAAAACATCTTTAAGAAGATTGTTGAACTTCGTCCCCAAAGTTATTATCAAATGACCCCAACCCTTCCTCAGAAGAAAATCAGTGAACTTATCTAAAAAGAAAGAAAGGAATTCATAATATGACAACCGCATTAATTGTTGCGTTTACGTATTGGTTAGTCTATTGGATCGATGAATCGTTCTCGTGGCAAGCATTGGTCAGACCTATCGTGGCTGGACCGATCTTTGGTTTAGTTTTGGGAGATGTTAAAACTGGCATCATCTTAGGTGGGATGCTAGAAGCTATCTACATGGGCGTCGTCAGTATTGGCGGAGGAGCGCCGGCGGATGCTTATGTTGCAACAGCACTTGTTGTAACCTACGTTATTCAAGGAGGGATCTCTTTAGAAGCTGGGGTTGCATTATCTTTCCCGATTGGGACTTTAGCACGTAACATTAATACATTGGTTCTTCCAATGCACGCCTATCTCATACGTTGGTTTGAAAAGTTTGCAGCAGCAGGGGACTATAAGAGTTACTCTTTCTTGCAACAAATCTATCGTATTGTCTTCTCTCGTTTATTCCATACGATTGTTATCTTCTTAGGCGTTTGGTTGGGTGGAGATGCTGTTGTTTCATTCTTTAATGTACTGCCTCCATATATTCTCAAAGGTTTGACCGTCGCCGGAGCATTATTCCCAGCAGTAGGTTTGGGGATTCTCTTAACGATGATCTACAAAAAAGAACTTACAGGTTTCATGATCATCGGGTTTGTTCTTGTTGCGTATTTGGGTATTGGTACAATGGGTATTGCCCTCATTGCTGGCGCAACAGCCTTAATCTTTTACTTCATCGATGCTGAAAAGAAAGCCAATGCATCATCTTCAAAAGGGGAGGAACTATTCTAATGACACAAGTTGTTAAAGGTTTAACACCTCAAGAAAAAAAGACACTTTTTAGAATTACAATGCGTTCGAACTTAATGAATGGATCGATGCAAGCGATAAAGCGTCAAGCAATGGGATTCACCTATGCATTGATTCCCGCACTTGCCGATTTATACAAAGGCGATAAGAAGAAAATGGCTGAAGCACTTCAGCGTCATGATACCTTTATTAACACGCATGCTAGTTTTGGAGCCTTCTTACTCGGTTTGGTTTATGCATTAGAAAAACAAAAAGCAGAAGGTAAACCTGTCTCAAGTGAGATGATTACGAACATCAAGGCTTCACTGATGGGACCTCTAGCCGGTATTGGAGATTCAATCTTCCATATCACGTTGAGAGTCATCGGTGCTGGTATTGGTATCAACTTTGCACTAGAAGGAAATATCGTTGGGGCTTTAATATTCTTACTAATCTATGGCGGAACTTTCTTAGCTATTAAGTATCCGTTGTTGAAGGCTGGCTATACCTTAGGCACGAACTACCTTAAGGATTTGTTTGAGAAAGGTCTTGTTCAGAGTTTGACCAAAGCAGCTTCCATTCTTGGTTTAATGATGGTTGGTGGTCTTGTCTCTTCTCTGATGAATGTGACTACGCCATTGGCAATCAAATTCGGAGAAACTTCAGTAGCCCTTCAGACGATGCTTGATCAGATTGTTCCAGAAGCATTGTCCATTATCACAGTGTTTGTTGTCTATAAATTGATCAAACGTAAAGTATCGATCACAATGATCGCCTTTGGAATGATCGTGTTTGGAATTGCAATGTCGTTCTTGAAGATTATGTAGTCATTAGGAGTTGAAATGAAACTTATCGTAAGAGCAGATGATGTTGGTTATACTAAGGCTCATAATGATGGAACATTCGAAGCCATCGACAATGGTATAGTAACCTCTGTCGATTTGATGTTTGATACCCCAGGAACTATGGATGCCTTGATTCGTATGAAGGAATATCCTTGGATTAGTATAGGCTGGCATGCCCATTTTTGGGGAAAGCCATTGCTAGATCCAAAAGATGTTCCATCTATGGTTAATACCGATGGGAGATTTAAGTTCAGAAAAGACCAATCTCTCAAAAAAACCTGCTCTTACGATGATGTCTTAAGAGAATCGAGAGCACAAATCGAATTATGCTTGTCTGTGCTCGGTCGTGCCCCTGATTCAACATGGATTCAGGACACAAACAGTAACTTTGAAAGAGCAAGAATACAAGTATGTAAAGAATACGGAATTGCGATAAATTTTGCTGATAAACCTGATCGCGACGGGAAAATTATCCCAGCACTTGAACATTATCGGGATTTGAAAATTTACATGCCGAATCAACCTGCAACCGTATATCGAATTTGTTATCATGATTCTTATGAAGAACGAAAAAAATATGACCCAGTTACCTATTATGTCAATGATGATGATGGTATTATGGATAAAGAGATCGTACTAACTGCGTGGCATCCTGGATATTTAGACCCATATGTCATGAATGAATCCAGCTTAACTGAAGCCAGGGTTATCGATGTCAAAGCACTCACTTCTGAAGAAATAAAAGACTGGGTAATAAAAAATAAAATTGAACTGGTAAACACGCGAGACGCTTTATTTGGAACCCGTGAGTATCAGAACCACCTGCATATTGTTCATAGTAAATTGGAAGTAATTTAATTACTAATCTAAAGAGAGGGGCGACCATATCAAAAAAATAGTAATTGCGACGCATGGATCGCTTGCGGAAGGATTCAAGAATACACTAGAAATGGTTTGTGGCCCTCGTGAAAATTTGATTGCACTTTGCTTTTACAACGGAAATCATAAAGAGTCAGATATTGAAGATTTATTCAATCAACTCAAGAAGGATGACCAACTCATTGTATGTACTGATATACAATATGGTAGTGTAAATCAAAACTTCGTAAAAACAGCGATGAATCGGAACTTGTCAAATGTCATGATCATCAGTGGAATCAATCTACCTATTTTACTTGAAATTGTATTGAGACCAGATGAATTAACATTCGAGGACTTAAATGATATTGTTGAGAAGTCCAAGAATCAGATTTCCAACATTGATTGGCATTTAAAACCAAATAGTGCGACCGAAGATAATTTATTCTAAAAGAAAATTAAAGTAGAGCATTTTGATCGAGCTATTGTCTAAATCATGTCTTCAATAAATTAAGTATATGTCAAAACAAGAAAGACAGGAACTAATCCTTTAGCTAGACTTGATTTTAGTTATTCTGTAAAAACGAAGGTTCTTGAAACACAAGTTCTAAAAATATGTAAAGAAAAAGGAGTTCAATGAACTCCTTTGTTTTATTCTATTTCTAATTTATGTTCTAATAACCACCAAGAACCATAACCTAAACCTGCGATATAAACGACCATACCTATGAATTGGATCATATAACTGACCCAGTTGATCGAATAACCGAAGTTGGTCAAGTAGTCAAAGGGTCCTGTGATAAACATCGGATCTCCTGTAGAGAAAACGATGGCTGCCCCATGGAAGATGGCTAGGATTGAGCTAAGAAGTCCACTGATGACCATATAGATGGCGATACCTACTGGAACTCTATACTTCTTGATTAAAGAAGTATTGATCAAGGTCATAACGAAGACCAATAATACTAAACTATAAATAGAGTCTAGGATCGTAAGTGGTAAACCTACGAAGACAGATTGGATCACAGTCCATACAGCACCTGTATCCGTAATCATTTCAATTATGTCCATTAAAGCGAGATAATCTACAGACTTAAACGCCCCATTGGTCCAATAATAGATCAAACCAAAGATAAGCATAGAGATCCCAAATACAATTACTGTTAAGGTTGACCAAATAAAGCCTGTCACTACTTTCGCGATGATGGTGGTTGAAGTCTTCACTGGAAGGGTCAAAGTCAAATAGCCTTCAGCTGAAAATAAACGTCTATTGTATAAACGAATGATGGTTAGAAAGGTAATGACGAAAGTCGCTACACTGAAACCAAAGATACCTAAGAAAAGAATTGCGATCATCCATTCAACCCCAGAATTAACGATGAAGGGTCCTATTAGAGCGATGACCAAGAGGGCTGAATACACACTCAAGAAGTCTCTGTAGGTGGATAATAGATCGTGTTTAATAGATTTAATTAACATCTGAAGACCTCCTTGAAGTATTCTTCTATGGATTTGCCTTGAGTTTGTCTGATCGTATCGACATCTTCAAACAAGACGACTTGACCTTCTTTTAAGAAGACCACAGAATCAAAGATCTGTTCAATATCAGCGATCAAATGAGTTGAGATGAGGACTAAAGATTCAGGCGCATAATTCTCTAAGATGGTTTTTAAAATCAATTCACGAGCGGCAGGATCGACACCTCCGATGGGTTCATCTAGGATATAGATCTTCGCATTACGACTCATGACGAGAGCCAATTGGAATTTTTCTTTCATTCCTTTAGACATCTTCTTTAAGGGTTGTTTAGGATCGAGATTAAGTTTCGCAAATAAGCTTCTCATCTTTTCCTCATCGAAGTCTTGATAAAGATCCTTGAAGATCTTTATGGCGCCTTCAGCGTTGGTCCAATTGGGTAAATAATTACGATCTGGTAGATATGATACCAATGATTTAGAGATCTCATTGACAGGGTTCCCATCGATGAGGACCTCTCCTTTATAGTCTCTAAGTAGTCCGTTTAAGATCTTGATGAGGGTCGTCTTACCTGATCCATTAGGACCTAATAAGCCAATGATCTTTCCGGTCTGAAGGGAAAGGTTGACATTGATCAGGGCTGGTTTACCATCATAGGTCTTGGTTACATTTTTGATTTCAATCATGTGTTGTCTCCTTTCAATCGGCTCTTGACCGTGGTGAGAATCTCTTCTGGGCTCAAATGTAGTTCTAAGACATTGTTGATGTAGGTGCTTGTAGCCTCGTCGACAAGGTTTTGATGCAACTGAGCGATGGCTGCTTCGTCTTTGGTGATGTATCGTCCTATGGTTCTTTCACTACGAACCAAGCCTTCACGTTCTAGCTCACTCAGAGCTCTTTGAACGGTATTTGGATTGACTTGATAGATCATGGCTAACTCTCTAACGGATTCTAAGAGCTGTCCTGGATTGAAAACGGAAGTCGCGATCTGTTTTTTGATTAAATTCATGATTTGAAGATAAATCGGTTGGGTATTCTGGAATGACTCCATGGTTCCTCCTTTGTATTACTGTATTAAGCACCTAATACAATAATACAGTAGAAATTATAGATGTCAAGAGTATTTTTGAAGAAAATCCATTAAGGTTAAAACTTGCCCTAAGATATGGTGAAAATTACGAAAGGATAGAAGAGGAAAGCCTTGATAGAATAAAGTGGTATTTATACGAAACTAAGAGGATCAAGCAGATGGAAAATAAGAAGATATTCAATCGTAGTTTCGTTTTGATGTTGATCACAGGTTTTCTCTTGTTTATGTCGATTATGATGATCTCTCCTATTATGGCGAGTTATGCGACCTCATTAAATGTGACTGGATCAGTGGTTGGATTATTGGCGGGTATCTTTTCTATTGCCTCATTGATCATTCGGCCTATCTCAGGAAATGCGATCGATCTAAAAAACAAAAAGAAATTACTTATGGGTTCTATAGGGATCGTTTCTATTGCGATGTTGGGCTATACCTTCACTAACTCAATAGGAGCTTTGTTTTTCTTTAGGATACTTCATGGATTAGGATGGGGCTTTGCCTCAACCACAAGTATGGCGATTGCGACAGATGCGATACCTCATAAACGTTTAGCGACAGGGATCGGTTATTACGGGATGATGCAGATGATGACATCAGCGATAGCGCCTTCACTAGGATTAGCCATTGCGAACCAATGGGGCTATCAAAGCACTTTTCTATGTGCGTCTTGTTTAGCATTAGGTAGTTTATTGATGACTCCTTTTGTGATGACTAAGGCACCTAGAAATGGTCATTTAAGTTTATTAAAGTCGATTAAACTAGAGAATCTACTAGAGAGAAGTGCGATCATGCCGGCATTATTGACGATGTGTAATGCGATGGCAGGAGTCGCTGTAGGAACCTTTTTAGTGATGTATGCGAATAAATATGGAATAGTGGATATAGGACTCTATTTTACAGTGAATGCGTTGATTATGGTTTCGGTTAGACCGTTGATGGGCTACCTAACTGAAAGAATAGGGATATCTAAAGTAATCATACCTTGCGAGATCATGATCGCTTTATCAGTGATTGGATTAGGTTTCTCAAGATCCTTAAGTGCAGTAATTGTGGTGGCTGTTTTCATGGGCATAGGAAATTCAGGAGCAGGTCCTGCTTTGATTGCGGAGTGTATCCATTCAACCAAAACAGAACGAAGAGGCATTGCGACCTCAACCAACTACGTAGGTCTAGATGGGGGCAACTTCCTAGGTTCTTTAATTTCTGGTAGTTTAGTAACACTCGTAGGTTATACAGGTATGTTTTCATTCTTTGCCTTACCGATCCTTATAATGATCCCATTCTATCTTCACACCAAGAAAAGGAAGCATATTGCCAATCAACATTTAGAACCCATTAATCTTATCTCATAAAAGAAAAACCAGCTGTGCTGGTTTATTCGTTTGTGTCTTCTTTATCTTCTTCCGTCTCAAGGAGTTGAGATTTTCCGACATCTAAGACAGAGACATCTTTAAGCTTCTTATTGATCTGACGGGTTCTGACCCCAACCAATTTATCGAGTTCTTCACCTGTCTTGGTAAGTTTATCTTGAGCGCTTTGTAGGACATTACCGAATTCTTGGAACTCCGTTTTGACTGCGGATAGGATACTCCATACTTCACCACTTCGTTTTTGAATGGCCAAGGTCTTAAAGCCCATTTGAAGACTATTAAGCAAAGCAGCCATTGTGGTTGGTCCTGCGATGTTGATCTGATAATCACGTTGAAGGGCTTCAACCATGCCTCCTCTAACGACTTCCGCATACAGGCCTTCGGTTGGGAGAAAGAGGATCCCAAATTCAGTCGTATAAGGAATCTTGATGTACTTGTCGTGGATGTCTTTGGCGAACTTACGAATATTAGTTTCTAGAGCTTTTAAGTGGAAATCAACCAAGGTCTTATCACCCGCATCATAGGCATCCATCAACTTCATGAAATCTTCAGTTGGGAATTTAGAATCGATAGGAAGCAAGACATGACCTCGTTCATCACCAGGTAATTTTACGGCGAACTCTACGCGATCACGAGATCCAGGATAAGTCGATGTATCTCTAAGGTATTGTTCTGGAGAGAGGATCTGTTCTAAGATGGCACCGAGTTGGATCTCTCCTAAGATGCCTTTCGTCTTCACATTAGACAATACTTTCTTAAGGTCTCCTACTTCTAGACCTATATTTTTCATTTCACCTAAGCTCTTATAGACGGATTCTAATTGTTCAGAGACTTGTTTAAAGGATTGAGAGATACGTTCTTCTAAGGTCTTTTGAAGTTTCTCATCGACGGTCATTCTCATCTCATCGAGTTTCTTACTGTTTTCTTCTTGAAGAAACTGAAGACGTTTCTCAACGGTCTCTCTGATTTGATTAAGTTTCTGTTCATTTTGGATCGCATGATTATTGAGAAGATTTTGGATCTGAAGCAATGATTCAGAGACTGTTTTATTTAGAGCTTGTTGATTGCTATGAAGAAGATTGGTCAATTCGTACAATCGTTTGTCGATGATGGAATTGGTGCTTTGATTCGATGACACAAAGACATCATTAAAAGTCTTGATGGTTCTTTGATTCTCATTGGCAAGTTCATTTCTAAAGGCTTTTAGTTCTCCTGATAATGAATCTTTTCGTTTTGAGAATAAAGATAGAATAACTAAAATTAAAATGAGAGCGAGTAAACCTAGTGTTAAGATTTGTAAAGGATCCATAGTTACCTCTTCTAATGATATTAGTGTATCACTCAAAATGAGTTTGTTGTTTTAAGTGTCCAAAAAAAGACCAATTGATGTAAAATGAGAGTATAAAGAGCCAAACTTAGGCATAAGAGGAACATTATGAACAAAAAGAACTTTCTTGTATTGGGATTCATACTAATCATTGTCTATATTGCTTATTTGAAAACAGTTGGATTAAATACTATCGATATGAACAATCTATTAGAAAGCATTCGTCCTTATCTTTTACATTCAATATTTTTGATGGGAGCTTTTGTGTTTAATCTACTTGCGATAATTAAGAAGACCCAAGGATTTATCTTAGGTTCTGCACTACTTTGTGGGCTTTCAGCACTAACGTACTTCCCAATGAGTCTGATCATGTTGGTTCCAGGATTGGTCTTAGCTTATACCTATCTCAAGTTAAAATAAAACTTAGAACGTAACAAAGAAAGGCATCATTTTCAAGATAGTATAGATGATGCCTTTTTGTTTAGGTATGGTATGATATCACTATTAAGTTTAGTTATGATCATTCAAGAATAAACTTCATCAAAAGGGAAACAGATATGGACGGGAAAACAGCCCTTCGCTATGCACTGATCACTGGTGGTCTCCTTTATGCTTATGTAATATTACATCAGTTTTTGAATCAAGGAGATACACCCTTATTACACATGCTGATATCATTGGTTGTTTTTATGGTGGTTATTTCTCCTGCGTATATTTTTAATATACTTGCTTATAAATTTGATAGTAGGGTCTTTACCTTATTGGCGGCTTTTAGTTATCTTAATAGTGCTTTTAAGTTTATTTTGACGATGCTGATGTTTATCATTCCAGCAGGGCTTTGTATCTATGCTTTTTTTAACTTAGAGAATTTATACAAATACAATAAGGATAAAAAGAAAGCACAAAAGGCAGCTAAGCTTCAACAAAAATCATAGTTATCTAAATCTATGGAGTGTATAAGATCCATCATTTTATACTTGTCATGTGTCATGAAAAGTTGTTAAATAAGGATTGTACAAAACGAAGAGATTAAGGGAGCACTATGAAAGACATGTATGGATGTAAGAATTGTCAAACGATTTGGGCAATCAAACATAAGGATAAAGGGATTTGTCCTCAATGTGGTTCATCTATGATCACACTGAAGATGACAGATGAAAAATGGGATGATCTATCAGAGTCTGATCGTAGATCCCACATCATCAAGATACTCTCTGAAGACGCAGCCAAAGCAGACAAATAATATTAGGATAAACCATAAGAAAACAAATGTCTTCTCTAATTAAGAGAAGACATTTTTTAAGGGTACTTTTCCCATTTAAGGAAGTAGTGATAAAGAATCAAGGTTTTCATTAAAAGATGAACTTCTGGATTTAGATAATCATTGGGATCAGGATAAGTTGTAAGTTCAAGAGCTTTCTTAAGTCTAGGGATATCAAAATAACGTTGAATAAGAGGATGATTTAAAGCAATATTCAGTTCAAAACGGATTTCAGACCAATGAGGCAATAGTCGATATATAAAGTCGAAGCCTTGATATCCTTCTTTTTCATTAATACTGATTTCAGAAGGGATCACATCATCAAATCCTTCTCGGGCTATTCTACGCTCAACTCCATTATGGACAAAAGCTGTAGGAGGGAATGATTTTACTAAATCTACTAAACGACTGTCAAAAGTGATATCGAATATATTGATCCCATAAGCCAAAGACATTTTTGTATTAACGGCCCCAATCCTAGATAAAACAGTATCGCTCCTCATAGAATTCAATTGTTTTCTTAAGGGAAGAGTCTGAGATTGAGCACTAGTTTTTCTTAAGTGATTATGACTCTTATTCATCTTCATTCGTTTATAGAAGTCAGGATTGATGATCGTATGAACTTCAGATTTGTTTCTAATATTAGGTTGTAGGATCTGAGAAAGTTGATGAGGTAAAGATCTCAATAAGATAGGAATCATGATTTTAAATTTGGATAAGTTGGTTCTTTGGTGTCTATGTTTGAGTTCTTTCCATAAAGTGATCCAATGAAAACCATAAAAGAGTTCAGAGGCAGCACTTTCGAAAGATCCAAAGGATAGAGTCGTACTTCCGAAATTAGCGCATACTAAATCATCACAAGCCTCATTAACGGCTCTTTGACTAATACTGTTGATCCAATGAGAATTTATAAAGTCAGTATAGGGGCTTTCTAAACAATCCAGATAACGATCAAGGATGGTATAGGCACTTGATCCTTTACTTGATTCAAAAGCAGGATGAATATTCAGATGATAAGGAATGAAAGCTTTTACTAAGGATTCCTCATCTGGATTAATATTCGTTGGTATTTTATTAGGAATAAATAGTGGGACTTGGGTATATGAATAAACTTCTCTACTTTGAGTACTTAATAGACCTCCTACGATCGTAGAGGATAAACCCCCACTAAGCATAATGCCTGTTTTAACTGAATGTTGAGTGGATTCATGTATCACTTGATCTAAAGTCTTTCTAAAGAGTTTAATCGCTAAAGTTGAATCTGTGATCTTATCAAGCTCAGGTCTTTGGATCTGTTCATAATATTTCCCATCAACCTCAAAGGTCCAACGATTCTTTGGGGGAAGTAAACTTATGGAATCTATTATTGTATTTGTAGCTCTTGAATATTGAGTTTCAGAATGTAGAGTTAAATATTCAGCGATAGTGGTCTCATTTAGAGCCTTAGGAAAATACCCGGTTTTTAAAAGAGGTGACATAAGTGTACTAAAAGCGATGTTACTTCCGTTTTGAGCGACATATAAACAAACTGAAGATAAAGGATCACTTTGTAGAATAAGCTTCTTGGTTCTTTCTTGATAAAGAACCAAAGAGTAATGACCTTCTAAACGATCTAAAGTCTTGATGCCTTTTCGTAGTACAGCATCTAGTATCGTTTTAGCGGGATCTAATGAACGAGGAAGATCAGCACTAGGCCACCTTAAAGTAAGAGGATCTGTG
>JAAXXT010000024.1 GCA_013334325.1 Erysipelotrichaceae bacterium
GCTCAATCGGGCGTGCTGTTGGCGGAGTCGTAGGCGTATTCTATCAGGCTGGCCGTGAATCCATCGATATCGTTATCAAAAACGTCTTGCCGTTTATGGCATTCATCTCCATGATGATCGGTTTGATCACAGTATCCGGTTTCGGTACAGTCATTGCTGAAGCAGTTAAGCCGATGTCAGAAAACATCATCGGTATGGTCGTCTTGTCATTCATTGCTGCTATTCCGTTCCTATCCCCAGTTTTGGGCCCTGGTGCTGTAATCGCGCAAGTCGTTGGTGTACTGTTGGGCGTTGAAATCGGTAAAGGCAATATTGCCCCATCGATGGCTCTTCCTGCTTTGTTCGCCATCAATGCACAAGTCGGTTGTGACTTCGTTCCTGTAGGCTTGACCTTAGGCGAAGCTGAAGCTAAGACAGTCGCTATTGGGGTTCCTGCTGTATTGTTCTCAAGAATGATCACTGGCCCAGTATCCGTATTGATCGCTTATGCTTTCAGTTTCTTCATCTATCAATAAGCATTAGCTAACCATAAAAAGGGTTACAAAAGAATACGCATTGCGTATTCTTTTTTTGTCATAAATCATAAAAGAAGGTATACTGAAATAAATATGAACCTCTTTCGTCTATTTAAACATGTGTCACTCATAGATGAATCTGTTTCTCTAGAGAATCAACTTTCCTATGATAAGGAATTAAGTAAACAGATCCATAAGGATGGCTTTATCGTGCGTTTCTGGAGCACTGAAGGGATCATTTTAGGTAAGATGGATACTCTACTACCTCAGTTTGAAAAGGGCTTAAAACACATCTCTGGGCTTAAGATAAATACCTTTATACGTAAAGCAGGAGGCTTGGCTGTCGTCTGTGATAGAGGCATCTTAAACTTAAGTATCCTCTTCTCTAAGAATCATCCTGAAATAGGTGGTCTAGATGAATCTTATGCCTTTGGGGTAAACCTTATGAAGCATCTTCTTCAAGATTTCCATATGATTATAGAAGAAGGAGAAGTATCAGCGTCTTATTGCCCAGGAAAATACGATCTCAGTGTAAGAGGTAAAAAGTTCGCTGGGATGGCTCAGTATCGAAGTAAAGATGCGGTCATGGTGATGATCACGATCTGTGTGAATGGGAATCAAGCCAATCGATGTGAGCTCATACGTGACTTCTATAAACTAGCGAATCCTCTAAGTGATCCTAAATATCCTGAAATCGATCTCAACAGTATGATCACTTTAAGTGACATCACTAATAAGCCTATAACGGTCCACGCTTTAAAGGAAAACATGACTCAAATCTTACGTAAGAGTGGAATAATTGTGAATCCTAAAAAACATATGTGAATTATAATCGTCTATAAGTGTCTGTTTAAGTGTAAAAAAGAACAAATGTCACAAACCAGTATAATGTTTGACATTGATTTTGTTATCTCATAAACTGATGATGTAGAATTTGTGATAGCCCATCACAAATGTCATAAGCTAAAAATGGTTTGGTTTTACCACTATGATGTGGAAAGCAATTTGACCAAGACTTTGGTCAAATCATCGATTAAACCTTTAAAATCGATAAGGAGGAGCTATGGGATATAATGACGATGTCCGTTTACTGATCGAGATGGCCCACATGTATTATGGATCAGGTGCCACTCAAGACGAAATCGCTAAAAAATTCAATATCAGTCGTTCTTTGGTTTCTAAATATATGTCCAAAGCACGTGAAATGGGTTTGGTGGAAATCACCATCCACGATGAGAATCTTCATCCTTATAAGCTTCTAGAAGAAAAACTCAAGAAGCGTTTTGATTTGGAAGACATCATCTGTGTCAACGCTCAAGATCCCAATCAGATCAGAATAAGAATAGGGATCGCCGCAGCGAAGTATCTGACCCGTATGATGAAACCAGACAGTGTGATTGGGGTCTCCGCAGGAACTACGGTATATGAGGTAGCTTCCAATATCAACGTCCAGATCCCTATGTCCAACGTGGTATTTGTGCCTTTGGTTGGAGGATTAGGCAAAGCCCAATCCGATATCCAAGCCAATGTCATCTGTGATATCTTCACCAGAAGAACAGGTGGATCCAGTATCGCCCTTCATGTCCCAGTCATGGTAGATGATGTCAATGCGAAAAACGTACTTATGAGTCAACGTTTCGTCAAAGAAGTCTTTGATATCGCTCGTAATGTCGATATCGCAGTCGTCGGGATCGGTGGTCAACCTGCCTATTTCGAAATGACTAAGGCTTACTTTCATAAGGTAGATCCTCTTCAAGAAGAAGAAGCTGCCAATGTGACAGGAGATATCTGTTATAACTTCATAGATCACGATGGAAAAGCCATAGAATCAGATTGGAATAAACGTGTTATGGCAGTAGACTTAGAAGACATCAAACGCATTCCTTTGGTTATAGGTTGTGCTGGTGGTTTGACGAAAGTCGAAGGCATCTATGCGGCCTTGGTTGGACAACTCATCAATGTGTTGGTCACCGATGTCCAAACCGCCAATAAGTTATTGGAATTGTCTCAAAAAGAAAACAGTGGAGAGGAAAACAAATGAACACTTGTGATACCGTCATTATCGGTTCAGGTCCAGGCGGTTACGTCGCGGCCATCAGATGCAGTCAATTGGGTCAAAACGTCACCCTTATCGAAAAGAATGTCATAGGGGGAACCTGTCTTAATGTAGGCTGTGTCCCTTCTAAAGCCCTTCTTCAAGCAGGTCATACTTATCAAGAGATCTTGCATGCAGAGAAATTTGGAATCACTGCGAGTGGCACTTTAGATTTCGAAAAGACCCAAGTTTGGAAGAATACCCAAGTGGTTCAGAAACTAAGATCTGGGGTTACTCAGCTCTTAAAGAAAAACAAGGTCAACGTCGTATTCGGTGAAGCCAAGTTTACATCCAAGTCTTCCTTAAGTGTAAGCTTTGAAGGAAAAACAGAAGACTATACTTTTAAGAACCTTATCTTAGCTTTAGGTAGTCGTCCAATCGAAATCAAAGCAGCTCCTTTTGGGAAACGCATTGTAGATTCGACTGGTCTATTAAACATTCCTTTCTTACCTAAGACCTTAAGTGTCATAGGTGCAGGTTATATCGGTAGTGAACTCGCAGAAGCCTTTGCGGCTTTTGGGACGAAAGTGACCTTAATAGAAGCAACCCCCGGTATCTTACCTGGATTCAATACGAAGTTATCGGATTTAGTGAAACGTAATTTAACGAAATTAGGCGTCACCATCTTAACCGATGCCTTGGTTCTATCTTCTAAAGAAGACGAAGATAAAGTAACACTTACTTATAAGAAAGCTGATCAGGAACAAACTCTTGAATCTGATCTTGTCTTGGTTTCAGTAGGAAGACGTCCTAATACAGATCTCATCAATATCAACGCTTCAGGAATAGAGCTTGATCCTAAGGGCTTCGTTAAAGTAAACAAGAAATCTCAATCTTCTAATCCTAATATCTATGCGATAGGAGACATCACTGCTGGTCTTGCCTTAGCCCATAAGGCTTCTTATGAAGCCAAGATCGTTGCGGAAGTCATCTCAGGTCATCCTTCTCTTATCGATTATAAAGCGATGCCTGCGGTCTGTTATACGACCCCTGAAATCGCTACGACTGGTAAGTCTTTAGAAGAATGTCTCGCTTTAGGACTAAAAGCAGTCGCTACTGATTTCCCATTAGCGGCCAATTCTAGAGCCATCGCAGCGTCTAAAACGGAAGGCTTTGTAAGGATCATCTCTGATGAGAAGACAAAGCTTATCTTAGGAGCCCAGATCGCTGGAGTATCCGCCAGTGAGATCATCTCCGTGGTGACCTTAGCGATTGAAACAGGCCTTACTTTAGAAGATATCGCCTTGACCATCTTCCCTCATCCATCCGTCTCAGAAGCCATCATGGACAATACGGAAGCCGGTCTCGGTTATCCTATACACATCTAAAAGGAGATCATTATGTCAATATCTATTAAAAACAAAGCAAATCTAGACGATGCAGCACTTATTGAAGCCTATCGTAAAATGTGTTTGATTCGTCTATTCGAAGAAAAAGTAGATTACTTCTTCGCCAAAGGAATGATCCATGGGACGACCCATCTATGTGTAGGCGAAGAAGCCAGCGCAGTAGGTTCAGGCATCGTCTTAAGAAACTCCGATTGGATCACAGCCACCCATCGTGGTCACGGTCAAACCATCGCCAAAGGCACCGACATCAATAAAATGATGGCTGAGCTTTTTGGGAAAACCTCTGGAACCAATAAAGGTAAAGGAGGATCTATGCATATCGCAGAGATCGAAACTGGTAACCTAGGTGCCAATGGGGTCGTAGGAGGCGGTTATCCGATCGCTTGTGGGGCCGCACTTACAGCTCAAATGAAACATACGGATCAAGTATGTTTATGCTACGCAGGAGATGGATCCACCAACGAAGGCTCTTTCCATGAGTCACTGAATATGGCTTCTATTTGGAAACTACCTGTTGTCTTCTTTATCGAAAATAATCAATATGGGATGAGTGGTCCTATCAAAGATATGGCCATGGTCAAAGATCTTTCGATAAGATCAGTTTCTTATGGTATGCCTGGGATCACCATCGATGGGAATAACCTCATCGAAGTCATCAATGCGACCTTTGATGCCGTAGAACGTGCTCGTAAAGGTGAAGGTCCTACGCTTATTGAAGCCAAGACCTATCGTTGGAAAGGCCATTCTAAATCTGACGCTAAGAAATACAGAACACGTGAAGAAGAAGACATGTGGAAAACAGAACGTGATCCTATCGCCAACTTCAAAGCAGAACTGATCAAAGCGAAGATCCTGACAGAAGCTCAAGATGTAGAGATCCAAACGAAAGCCGCTGAAACCATCGAAGCTGCCGTAGCGTTTGCGGAAGCAGGAATCAAACCAAATGCCGATCAACTGATGACCGACATTTACGCAGCGTAAGGAGCCACAATGAGAGAAATTACCTATACAGAAGCCGTTAGAGAAGCCTTAAGCGAAGCCATGAGAGAAGACTCAAATGTCTTTATCATGGGTGAAGATATCGGTGTTTACGGGGGTGCCTTTGGGGTTACTCGCGGAATGATCGAAGAATTCGGACCTGAAAGAATAAGACATACCCCGATTTCAGAAAGTGCCATCGCAGGAGCCGCAGTAGGCGCAGCCATTACAGGCATGCGTCCTATCTTTGAATTACAATTCTCAGATTTTATTACGATCGCTTTAGATCAAATGGTCAATCAGGCCGCTAAGATCCATTATATGTATGGAGGCAATGTATCTATTCCTTTAGTTATGAGAACACCTGGTGGATCAGGTACAGGCGCAGCCGCTCAACATTCTCAATCTTTAGAAAACTGGACAGCACATATTCCAGGACTCATCGTCATCCAACCTTCCACGGCCTATGACGCGAAAGGCCTACTCCATTCCGCCATCGCCAACAATAACCCTGTCATGTTTTATGAACATAAGTTATGTTACAGAACCAAAGGGGATGTCCCAGAAGGCAAGTACTTTATCCCAATTGGTGTCGCAGACATCAAACGTCAAGGAAAAGATATCTCCGTTGTTGCGACCTCTTATATGGTCCATAAAGCTTTAGAAGCCGCTGAGATCTTAGCGAAAGAAGGCATCGATATTGAAATCGTCGATCCAAGAACATTGGTTCCACTAGATAAGAAAACCATCGTTGATTCCGTTAAGAAAACAGGTCGTGCACTTATCGTGACCGAAGCCGTTAAACGTAGTGGTTTCTCATCGGAATTGGCTGCGGTCATCTCCGAAGAAGAATCCTTTGACTATCTTGATCATCCAGTGGTTCGTTTAGCGGGTGCTGAAACACCTATTCCTTATGAACCTAATCTAGAAAAACTCGCCGTTCCTCAAGTGAACGACATCGTCGAAGCCTGCCGCAAGATTATGGCAGTGAAGTAAGGAGGAAACACTATGGCTAAAGAAGTATTGATGCCCAAATTGTCCTCTACGATGGATAAGGGCCATGTTACAGAATGGTTTAAAAAAGTAGGAGATCCTATTAAAGTCGGAGAAGTGTTGTTTGAAGTCATGACCGATAAGATCGCCATTGAAGTAGAAGCTTATGATGCAGGGATCGTTTTAGGTCGCTACGTTGAAGTAGGTCAAGTCGTACCTGTTAACACCGTAATAGCCCATATTGGACAAGCTGGAGAAAAAGTAGAAGCACCGAAGTTGGATGCACCTGTACCATCCATAGCTGCCCCAGTTGGTGAAGTCGCAAAAGTTGAAACCGTTGTGTCTGCGCCTGTTGTTTCTCAGGCACTTCCATCCGATGGATTTGGAGTAAGAGCGACTCCAGCGGCACGTAAAGCAGCGAGAGATCGTGGAATCACCGTCGAAGATGTATTCTCATCGACTGCGGGTTTAACTAGAGTTCATTTAAAAGACGTGGAAGCTTATCAACCAGGTCAAAGAAAAGCAGCTGTCGTCTTGGGTGTAGAAAAAGTCATCCCTTGGACAGGCATCCGTAAACTGATCGCTGATCAAATGTTGAAGTCTCATACTACAGTTCCTTCTGTGACCATAAACGCAGAAGTTAACGTGGATTCACTGCTTAGAATGAGAACCGAACTTTTAGATAAGATCGAAAAAGAAGCTGGTGTTCGTATTACTGTCACTCATTTATTGGCGTATTTCGTTACCAAAGCTTTAGTCAAACATCCAGGAATGAATGCCCGTGCCTTAGAAGATGGGATCCATGTGATGCCTTCGATTAATCTAGGGATTGCAGTTGCGTTAGAAAATGGCTTAATCGTACCTAACGTCAAGAATGCCCAAGCTTTATCATTAAAAGATCTATCTAAAGCCATCAAGACCCAAACAGGTAAACCAAAAGCGAATACACTGATGCCTGATGATATCTCTGGAGGGACCTTTACGATCACTTCCTTAGGGACCACAGCCGTCATTGATTTCAACCCAATCATTAATGTCCCTGAGATCTGTATCTTAGGGGTAGGAAGAACTGTAGAACGTGTTGAATTCGACGCCAACAATAATCTCGTCAAAGTCAATAAGATGACCCTAAGCTTAAGCTTTGATCATCGTGCGACAGATGGGTATCCAGCTGCGCTATTCTTAACGGATCTTGTGTATCTGATTGAACATCCCCTTACCCTTTTAGCGGATTAAATGAATTAAAAAAGCACTTCGATTGAAGTGCTTTGTTTATGCGCAAGCTTTTAAGATCTCTACGACATCTTCTAGATTTAATGGCACATAGGCATAATGGAGGCCACCTAATTCAACGGCTCTTTTTCCCATAAGCTCAAACTTACTTTGATCGATCCCTACCTCATGAAGAGTCATAGGAATATTAAGTGATTTGAAGAAAGCTTCTGTCGCATCTATGGCTTGATTAGCCACTAAAAATTTATCAGAAGAAGGGGATAGATGCCAGACATTGAGCCCATAGTCGACAAACTTATCGACGGTGTTTTCGTTTAGGATATGTCTCATCCAAGACGGAGTCAAGATCGCTAGACCGATCCCATGGGTAAGGTCGTAATAGGCACTGAGTTCATGTTCAATAGGATGAACTGACCAAGAGCCATTTTTTCCACTTCCGCATATCCCATTTAAAGCCAAAGAACTGGCCCATGCTAGATTTGCTCTTGCGGAATAGTTATGTGGTTCCTTAAGTGCGAGAGGTGCGTATTTGATGACGGTCTGTAAGATGCCTTCTGAAATCTTATCTTGGATATAGGCATCCGGTGTAGATTTAAAGTAGGATTCTAACACATGAGAGAAGATGTCTGCGGAGCCCGCTGCGGTCTGTTTCTCAGGTAGGGTCATAAGATAAGTAGGATCCATGATCGAGGTACGTGGGATGGTTACCCAAGCACCTGTGCCTTTTTTCATACGCGTCTCTGTATTGGTGATGACAGCGCCTTTGTTCATCTCAGAACCTGTACCTGCCATAGTCAATACCGTAACGATAGGCAATGCTTTTGTGATCAAACTAGAATCCATGACGAGATCCCAAGCTGGTCCTTCATAGAAGGTAGCTGCCGCTACGACTTTACTACAGTCGATAACAGAGCCTCCTCCTACCGCTAAGATCACATCGATCTTATGATCTCTACATAGTTTAGCGCCTCTTTCTACTGAGGTAAGATGAGGATTAGGTTCGATATCAGGAAAATCAATAAGTTCAAAATCTTTTAATAAGTTCTGTATCGTTTGATAGATCCCATTCTTTTTAATGCTTCCGCTTCCATAAGCCAATAAGACTCTTTTCCCATAAGGGGCCAAGACCATCGGTAATTGTTGAATCTGATCTTTCCCAAACAAGATCTCTGTATACGCATGAAATTTAAAGTTATCCATAGTTCTCCTTAGTCTCTCTTAGTTTACCTAAAAATCATAAGACAAGATAGCCTTATGATAAAAAAACACTCACAGAAATTCTGTGAGTGAGAAGGTGATGCTTAGTTGATGACTTTATAACGAGAATCAACAGGAACGAATTCTTTAGGTGAAGCTGTGCTTACTGGATTCCCAAAAGGCATCTGAGCGACTAGTTTCCAAGTCGAAGGAATATCGAATTCTTGTTTGACGGATTCTTCGATAAGCTCATTGTAGTGCTGTAAGGAGGCACCTAATCCAGCTTCAGTCAATCCAAACCAGACGTTCTGTTGAAGCATACCATTGGATTGTGTAGCCCAGATTGGGAAGTTGGCCGCATAGAGCGCGAATTTATCTTGCAGACCTTTTACGATCGCATCTTCTTCGAAATACAAGATGGTTCCGTACGCAGCTGCGAAGCTATTGATCTTATCTTCTGTGCTCTTAAACGAAGCTGCAGGTACGATCAAACGTAGAGCTTCCATCGTCATAGACCATAGTTTCTCATGACCTTTTCCCAACAATAAGACAGCTCTTTGACCCTGTGAATTAAAGCCAGTAGGGGTATGTAGTAGTGCGTCTTCTAGGATCTTAGTGATCTTAGTGTCACTCACTTTAACGTTCTTATCCAAACCATAGATCGATCTTCTTAGTCTTAGTACTTCATTGAATTCCATTTTAAATATCTCGCTTTCTTTATGTTAAACAGGAGTGTTTCCTGTTTGTGAGTTTACTGTACCATATGAACATATAGATAAATATCTATATGACCGAGAAATGATTTTTATGATTAAAAAAATCCCCGAAGGGATTTATAGAAGTTTTTGTAGGACTTTAGTGACTTCGTTGGCGATAAGTTGATGACCAAGATCACTAGGATGAACTCCATCTGGTAAGAGTTCCTCTTTAGAATAATCTTTAGTGGCTTGATTCAAGATCTCTTGAAGAGGGATATAGGCATCTGCTTTCTCATGAGCGATACGTTTAACGATCACTTTTAGTCGATCTAATGGAGCGACCCAATCAGCTTTGACGACCCCTACTTCAAATAAGAAGGGCTGCATCATGACGATCTTTAATTTTGGATTGATATGTTTCAGTTCATCTAAGATGAGTCTATAATCTTTCTCATATTGGGAATCAGAATATTCTTTCCCATAAGAGAGATAATGCCAAACCTCATTGACTCCGATCATAATGACCAAGACATCAGGATGAAGATCCAAAGCATCTTCTTTCCAACGTTCTTTTAAATCAATGACACGATTTCCACTGATGCCTCTATTGATGATCTCAAGTTGAGGAAGTGCTTTAACTACTTTACTTACGTAGCCATCTCCATAGGGAGTAACACTAAATCGATTACAATCGGTAATACTGTCTCCTTGAAATAAGACAATTGTTTTATTGGCCATAGTCTAACGATCCAATTGATCCAACTCAGCCATAACCAAGGCAGGGATCTTAAACTCAAGATCCGCATTTTCGATCATACGAGCCTCATGAGTACTCTTAGGTAAAGGAATGGTTCCTTTTTGAACACAATACTTGATCGCTAAACGAGCGACACTGACCTCTAGTTTATTTGCGATCGCAACAATCTTTTCGTTTTTGAATAGTTTACCTGTCGCAAGAGGAGAATAGGCTTCGATTAAGATCTTGTGGGTATCACAGAAACTGACGGTTTCTTTTTGAGTATGTCCTATCCAATAAGAGATCTGATTTACGAAAGGAACGATCTCACAGGTATCGATGAGGGCCTGTATGTCTTTAGGAGCGAAGTTTGATACCCCTATGGTTTTGATCTTACCTTCTTTATAAAGCTTCTCAAAAGCTTTCCAAGAGTCAATATTGCCTTGTGTACAATCTTTCCCGATCTGATCCCATGGCCAAGGCGCATGGATGAGATATAAGTCTAAGTAATCTACCCCTAGTTTAGTAATGGTCTTCTCAAATTCAACCAAGGCTTCATCATAACCTTTGATTTGAGCTTGAAGTTTACTGGTGATAAAGAGATCTTTTCTAGGAATCCCTGAATCTTTGATGGCTCTTCCTACGGCTTCTTCATTCCCATAAGCTGCAGCTGTATCGATATGACGATAGCCATTCTTAAGCGCTAAGCTTACTGCTTCATAGGCTGCTTCATTAGGAATCTGCCAAGTCCCAAAACCTACCACAGGGATATTTATCCCATTACGAGTGGTCTTTACTTCATGGATTGTTTTCATAGGGTCCTCTTTCTAAAGGTAAACTAAAACAATATAAGTTTATAGTTTAGCGATAAGAAGTCTTTCTACAGAATTCGCAACATCTTCTAAACGATCACAAGTATCTTCCATTCTAGAATAAATGGCTTTCTTTTGAACGATACGTTTAGCGTCGGTCTCATTGATGAAAAGATTTCTCATACTATCAATATAGACTCGATCCGCATCTTCTTCCAGTGTATTGATTTCTTTTATGACCGCATACATCTTAACTGTATCCATTTTTTTGAATCGTCTAAGATGAGTCATCAGTTCTAAAGCCAATTCTGCTTGTAGGACCATGATGTCGATGAACTTATTGTAGAAGATATCTGGTTCTTTGATGTTGAGCATATAGATATGAGCAGAGACATAGTCGATATGATCAGTAACGTTCTCGATTGATTTTAAGATATCGATAAGATCAGATTGATCGATAGGAGTAATGAAAGCATCTTCGATGATCTGAAGAGATCTATGGACATGATGATCTCCTTCGTGTTCGATCTCTTTGATCTTGAGTTGTTCTTCACGACTGATGATGCCATCTTTGAAGCCTTCTTTTAAGGCAATGGCGGCTCTTAGTGTAATCTCAGCGCCTTGTGTAATCATTTCAAAATAATCGACATCAGATGGGATAATAATACCTTTGATCTTTGATAAGAGCGTTTTCTTTGTCATAGTGCCTCCTATAGCAATATTGAGCGAATGATGATCGCGAACACATAACCCAAAAACATACACGCAGGGAAGGTTAAGATCCATGCGGCAATCATTTCCTTAGCGATGCCCCAATCGACTTTAGAGACACCTCGTGATGCACCTGCACCCATCATCGCTGTGGCTTTAGAATTGGTGGTACTTAGTGGAATACCCCAAGAAGTCGCCAAGAGTAAGCTTACAGAAGCAATGAGTTCAGCGGTAAAGCCTTGATACTTTTCTAGATTGACCATATCCATTCCCATCGTCTTGATGATACGGTAACCTCCAATAGAAGTCCCTATCGCCATGATCCCAGAAGCAGCAACCATGATCCATAAAGGAATGACCATTGCCCCAGTTTGAACAGGTAAAGCTTTACCTACGATCAGCGCTAAAACCATAACGCCCATAAACTTTTGACCATCTTGAGCTCCATGAGCGAAAGCCATCAACATCGCCGAGACCAATTGTCCTCGTGCGAAGAATTTATTGGCTTTTCTTCGATTGACGTTTCTAAACATATAGCCAACCAGTTTGGTTCCAAAATAACCCGCAACCAAACCAACTAGAACTGAAATAAATAAACCACCGAATACTTTATAAACAGAAGTCATATTAAGCGCCGCAAGACCATTTAAAGACATACCAGCACCCATTAAGCCAGCCACCAAAGCATGGCTCTCACTGGTTGGTATCCCAAATCTCCACGCCCCAACGGCCCATAAGACAATGGCCAATTGAGCAGCCGCAAGAGTAACCAATCCTTCTGTACCAGAAGAGATCGAGATGATCGTAGATGTCGTCATCGCAACAGCAGATCCCATCAAGAAAACCCCTAAGAAATTGAAGAAAGCACCCATCATGATGGCAGCTTTAGGAGACATGACACGGGTAGATACGACTGTTGCGATCGCATTAGGTGCATCTGTCCATCCATTGACGAAGATTGAGCAACCAATCAGAAACAAGGTAAAGATTAGGATTACATTCATAGGGATAATTCTCCTTGTTGAATCAGGTAAATGACACTTTATTCACTTCTCTTTTAATGTTTTACATCGAAATTTTACGATATGAAGTCTAATAAATCAAGGACTAAAAAGCACTCTTTCTTAAAAGATATAAAACCACTTATTTAATACTGGGTGCTTATCAATTATACCTTAGATTGACCTAGTTCTTCACGTACTTTTATAAACATTTCGACTGCTTTTTGAAGTTGAGTTTGAGTATGAGCAGCACTGACCATGACCCTTAAGCGAGCTTTACCTTTAGGGACAGTAGGGAAGATGATCGGTGAGATATAGACGCCTAGTTCATAAAGTCGTTTAGAGTATTTAACCGTTAAGGCTTCATCGAAAATCATGACTGGGGTAATTGGTGATTCACTATGTCCGATATCAAATCCAGCTTGACTCATTTTCGATTTAAAATAAGCACTGTTGTCCCATAAGGACTTCGTATAGGCATCGCTTTCACTCATCATCTTGACCCCTTCGATGAGGGCTCCTACGACTGCAGGAGGTAAACTCGTTGAGAATAGAAGAGGACGAGCTCTTAAAGTAAGCCATTCTTTCATAACTTTTTTACCTGCCACATAACCACCCATGGCTCCGAAAGCTTTGGATAAAGTACCTATCGTAAAATCGATTCTCCCATGAAGATGGAAATGATCAACAGTTCCTCTTCCGTTTTCACCTAAGACTCCTGATCCATGGGCATCATCGACATAGGTCAAACAGGCATATTTCTCTGCGAGATCAACGATCTGAGGCAGTAAGGCAAGATCTCCATCCATAGAAAAGACCCCATCCGTAATGATGAGGACATTGGTGTAGTGTGTTCGTTTTTCTTTTAAAATACGCTCTAGATCATTCATATCACTATGTTTATAGACCGCTTTATCCGCTTTAGATAATTTGACCCCATCAATGATGGAGGCATGATTCAGTTCATCTGAAAGGATAAGATCGCCTAGATCCGTAATGGCTTGGATGACCCCTGCGTTACAGTTGAATCCAGATTGAAAGACTAAGGCAGCTTCTTCTTTCTTAAATACGGCTAAATCAGCTTCGAGTTGTTCATGAAGCGACATATTGCCTAGAATCGTTTTTACGGAACCAGACCCTATCCCAAATGTTTCTATGGCTTTAATAGAAGCTTCTTTTAAACGAGGATGATTTGCGAATCCTAGATAGTTATTAGAAGTTAGATTGATGACTTCTTTCCCATTGATGATGACCATAGCTTCATTGGGAGATTCTAAAATAGGCAAGACTCTAAAGGTACCTTCTGCCTTAAGTTGATCGACTTTGGCTTTTAAGAAATCGAGGTCATGGATACTCATTTGTGATCACCAATGGAAACTCTTAGAACGATCTTTCCGCAGTTACCAGAATGCATAAGCTCAAAAGCGTGCTCATAATCATCGAAAGGTAAGATATGGGTAACGATCTTATCGAGATCTAATAGTCCCGCATCGATCAGTTCTTTGCCTTGTTGCCAGGTAGTCATGATTCTACGTCCTGTGATCCCGTGGATGGTGATGCCTTTAAAGACGATCTCATTGGCCACATCTATGGTCATCGGATGATCAGGTAGACCTAAGATGGATAAACGACCACCTTTTTTAAGAAAACTAAAAGCTTGATGAAGGGCAGTAGGCGCTCCACTCATTTCGCATACCACATCAACCCCATAACCATTTGTCGCTTCTAGTATGATCTTGGTGACGTCATCATTAAGAGAGTTGAGTGCCATATGGGCACCTAATTCTTTAGAGAGATTTAAACGATAGCTATTGATGTCTACAGCGATGATCAATCGTGCGCCTAAAGCTTTGGCCACATTGACAGCCATTAGTCCAATAGGACCTACGCCTACGATCGCGATCGTTTTACCTTTGACTTCTCCTGAAGTCACAGTATGGATCGCATTACCTAATGGTTCTTGAACACATAGATAAGCAGGATCTATTTTTGGATTATTGATCCAGGCATTTTTCGCTGGGATCGCGATGTATTCTGCGAAAGCCCCATCACGATCCACACCTAAGATCTCTGTATTTTGACAGATATGACCTTGACCACTTAAACAAAATTCACAGGTACCACAGATGATGTGGGTCTCAGCTGAAACGATGTCTCCTAGTTTAACACTGGTGACCTTACTACCTATTTCTATGACCTCTCCAGCCAATTCATGGCCCATGACTTGAGGGATCTTAATTCTAGATTTGGCCCAATCGTTGTAGTCATAAATATGGACGTCGGTTCCACATACAGAAGCCGTTAAGACCTTGATGAGGATCTCATCGTCTTGGATGGTTGGGATGGGTTTAGAGATGATGCCGGCCCCACGCTGTGGACTCAGTTTACTAATCGTTTTCATGGTGTTTTTCATAGGGGACCTCTTTGAGTTAATTGTATCATAGGGACCCACTACTATGACCCCTTCTGTGTGTGCGAAAAGTGAAAAAAGAGGCATATATAAGACATTGTGTTCACCATTGTGGACACTTGAACACAATATTTAAACAGATAAGGTGTTTGCTTTATCGACTTAAGATTTATGGTCTATAATAAAAGAAAGGAGAATTTATGAAACTCTATATTAAACAACAAGTATTCTCATGGAAAGATAAGTTTACGATTAAAGATGAGGCAGATCTCGATAAGTACACTGTCGAAGGAGAATTCTTTTCGTTCGGAAAGAAGCTTCACATCTATGATGCGAGTGGGGTAGAAGTAGCTTTTATCCATCAAAAAGTCATGAGCTTGATGCCTCGGTATTTCGTTTATCAAAATGAACAAGAAGTCGCAGAGATCGTAAAGAAATTTACTTTCTTAAAACAAGCTTACGCAGTCAATGGGCCTAATTGGAAAGTAGAAGGCAACTTCAACGCGCATATGTATCGTGTCTTTGATCAAGACAATCCTGTCATCAATATTGAAAAGGCTTGGTTTAGTTGGGGAGATTCTTATGTCTTAGACATCGATCCTGCGGTCAATGAAGTTTTAGCCTTGGCAGTTGTTTTGGCAATCGATGCGGCCAATGAACAAGCCAATTCTAACAATAGTACCAATCATAATGGTATCAACATCAAGTTCTAAATCTATTTAATAAGTTCATTAAAAAAGGAGTCGATTATGAAAGTGCTTTTGATTTGTGCATCAGGTTTATCGACCAGTATCTTAGTCAACAATATGAGACAATACGCACCTAGAGAAGACAGGATCATGGCTTGTTCAGTAAGTGAACTTTCTACTTATCTCAATGATGCCGATGTGATCTTGGTTGGACCTCAGTTGCGCCATCAAATTAAAGACATCGAAGATAAAGCTTACTTAACGAGCAAAATCGTAGCTTTGATGGATCCTAAAATCTATAGTCGAATCGATGGGGAAGGTATGCTAGAACAAGCGAGATCCTTATTTGTAAAATAATCATAGAAGGTGCTTAAGCACCTTTTTTATTTCTCATCTATACCTTAGCCTTTTCAATGATAAAATATAACTACATGAAAACAACCCTATCTTTCCTCATCGTATTGCTGAGTTTAAGTGCTTGTGTTAAAGAAGAGCCTGAACCAGATCCAGAACCTATACCAGATCTTTATCAAATCACAGATCAAGCCAAGGTATTTTTATCAACCATTGATCAGACCTATGCCTATACTCAGATCACTGAAGGTATAACACTTTATAATAAGAAAGATGCGCCTAAGATTGGTTTTGACGTATATGTGGATCCCAATAAGACTTACCAAAATATCTTGGGAGTAGGGGCTTCTTTTACAGATAGTTCAGCTTATCTGATCAATCAAGTACTAAGCGAAAATGATCGTAATGGTTTAATGGAAAAGTTGTTTAGTAAAGAGAATGGGATAGGACTTTCGTTTATTCGTAATCCAATGGGATCTTCTGATTTCTCAAGGACTTTCTATTCATATGATGATCAATCAAAGGGTGTAAAAGATGAAGATCTAAGTGATTTTAGTATCGCTCATGATCAAGAAGACATCATTCCTTTGGTTAAACAAGCCTTGGATTTGAATCCTGATCTTAAGGTCATGATGAGTCCTTGGAGTGCACCAGGTTGGATGAAGAGCTCAGACAGTATGAAAGGTGGATCGTTGAATGCCACCTCTTATGAAAACTATGCCCAATACTTTGTGAAGACGATCAAAGCCTATCAAGAAGAAGGCATCGATCTATTTGCGATCTCTGTTCAAAATGAACCTTTATATGTCCCTACTAATTATGCAGGTATGGGAATTAGTGCTGATCAACAAGCCAAATTCATCAAGGACTATCTAAAACCTGCTTTCGTACAGGAAGGTCTATCGACAAAGATCCTTGCTTATGATCATAACTGGGATCGAAAAGATTATCCTTTGACTGTCTTAGAAAAAGCTTTAGATGAAGTCGATGGGGTGGCATGGCATGTCTATGGGGGAAATGTCATATCTCAAACTGAGGTCTATCGTCAATACCCAGAGAAAGATGTTTATTTTACTGAAGCTTCTGGTGGAGAATGGATCCCGCCTTTTGAAGCTGCTTTTTTATCTCAAATCAAAACAGGCATCGATGTGTTTAGAAACTACTCTAGGACCTATGTCTTATGGAATATGGCTCTTGATGAGAATAATGGACCTGTAGTACCTGAGTTTGGGAGATCTACGTGTCGTGGTGTCGTTACCGTGAATCAGAACACCAAAGCGTTGACTTATAATTTAGATTTTCTAACTTTAGCTCATTTTAGCGACTACTTAGAAAAGGATGCGGTAAGAATCGATTCAACGAAAGCAGAAGGCAACTTTACTTCAGTGGCGTTTATGAATCCTGATAAGACCATAACAATGGTCATCTATAACATCAAAGACACCCAACGAGATGCCTTGATTCATATAGGGGATCAAGTCTTGGTTTATAATATGCCAGGTAAATCAGTTGCGACAGTGACCTTTCAAACTCAAATCGTTAAGTAACGCTCCAAAGAGCGTTTTTTATTGTTTACCTTAACTAAGGGAAAAAGACAAGCATTAAGGGATAACTCTGTGTGCTACAATATTTAAGTCTAAAATAGAGTGAATATACAACAAGAGTTTGGAGTCTTATGAGAAAACAAATGCTTAATTTTATGTGGTTATTGATTGGGGTCTCGTTGATTTCGATCGGGATCGCCCTTATGAATAAATCAGGTCTAGGTCAAACTGCGTATTCTGGTTTAGCCACTACGATTGGGCTAGTAACCCATATAAAAAGTGGGACAGTCCTGATCATTTTTAATATGAGCTGTGTTATTGGTCAAATTGTCTTCTTAGGAAAGGCCTTCCATAAACTTCAATGGCTTCAGGTGATCGTCGCTTATTTAAGTGGACTCATGGTTAATTTTTGGATCTATGATTTTAGTTTAACCTCAACTTATATCCCTGGAAATTATTTAACTCAATGGGTATTAACCATATTGGGTATTATAGTGATCTCGATTGGGGTCGCCATCGTCATGGCTTCAGAAACCATCAAGATGCCTTTAGAGGCTTTCGTTTTAGTGATCTCAGAAAGAATTAAGAGACCTTTCGCTCAACTCAGGACCTTAGTCGATGTGATCTCCATCATCTTAGGTTTGTTTCTTATATTGATTTTTCATTTGGGTTTTGAAACTTTAAGAGAAGGCACTTGGATCTCTTTGGTTCTTTTAGGTTCTTCAATGGGAATTACTTTCCCCTTGGCTCAGAAAGTCTTAAGTCTATCTCATCGAATGTTAGACCCACAAGATATTCAAGGTGCTCATAAATGACAGAGCTTAAACAACTAAACTCAAGAAAACTTCATATTCAATTCATGGCTATTTTCTTTGTGGCGTATATCGCTTATGCGGTCAGTTATACACAGATGTTGCCTTTCTTATCGGATATAGGTTATACCTCGAGTGAGAAAGGTCTCATCTTATCAGGAGCTGCGGTCATATCGATCATCGGTCAATTCTTATTTGGATTTTTATGTGATAAATATAAGACCGTTAAGAAGATGTTTTACTTAGCGACCATTGTGTTCATTTTGATCGTGACTTGGGCATATTCAGTGACTGAGATCGCCTTCTTCTTTCATTTGATTACTTTATCCCTTATGGGTGGTTTCTTTAGGATCGTCGTAGGTCTTTTAGATTCATGGACGATTGAAAGAGATCCTCTTCTACAAAGAAACTACGGGATCATTCGTGCTTTTGGATCTTTAGGTTGGATCATAGGGGCTCCTTATACAGTATGGGCACTTAGTAAAGGTGGATATGGATCTATAGGACTCAATGTGGGTATCTTAAGCATCTTGACCTTATTGATTGGTGCTACGATGGGGGATGCCCAAAAGGTGTCTCATCAAGCACCTATCAAGATGGTAGATATCAAACAACTTCTTAAAAAGAAACAATACATCATTCTTTTGATCATCTTGACTCTTATCAATATCGTTCTGTATGCGGATGCCTATACGATCGTCAATAAGATCCTTGCCTTAGGAGGAACTGCCACAGACATCTCTAATAAATGGGTCCTTCAAGCTTTTATGGAACTCCCTCTATTCTTCTTAGGAAGTGTCCTATATAAACGTTTCTCTGCGAAGACTTTACTGATGGTTGGGATATTCATGTTTATGGTGAGATTTCTTCTTAGTGCCCTTGCGACTTCTGCAGCTCAATTGGTGATGATCTCTGCGACTCAACTGGTGACTTTTCCGTTTATCCTTTTGTCTTCTAAACAATTGATCGATAGTGAATCACCAGCCCATTTAAAATCAACAGGACAACTTTTAGGCTTAGCGATGTATAGTGGTCTATCCGCTTTGATTTCCCCATTGATGTCTGGTTTTCTCGTTGATTGGATCGGAACCGATCAAACCTTGATTTTCTTTGGTTTACTCTGTTTGGTTCCTTTGGGTTTATCCTTGTGGTATCGAAAGATGAAAGCTGCCTATTAAACTGAAGAGCTCAATGAGCTCTTTTTTATTACTTAGATAATTTCTCTTGATTTTATATTCCACAAAGTATATATTATACTTGTAGAATATAAAGGAGACCTTATGTCACTTAAACATGGCTTATTAGGATTACTGAATTATGGAGATATGACAGGATATGAACTCGATAAAGCGTTCAAAGTATCACTGAATTTCTTTTGGCAAGCACAGACCAGTCAGATCTATAGAGAACTGAATGCGATGGAGAAACAAGCCTGGTTGATCTCACAGATCATTCCTCAAACAGGTAAGCCCAATCGAAAGCTCTATAAGATCACTGATTTAGGTAGAGCTGAACTAAAGAAATGGCTCTCTAAGAAGGATCTTGAAGAAGATCTCAACGTAAAAAATGTGTTTTTAATGAAGATGTTTTTCTCGGCTGAAGTCAATGTCTCTGAAACCATAGACACACTGAAGCGCTATAAGGCACAGTGTTTAGGTGATCTACAAGCGATGAGTCAAACAGGTTCAGTTATAAGTGATTATGGCCAAAATTTAGAAAACAAGAAAAGCATGGTCTATTGGGCCTCTACCGCAACCTTTGGGGTATATTATCTCAATATGTGTGTTAAATGGGCTGAAGATACAATCAAAACATTGGAGGAAATCTCATGAAGATTCTCGTAATTAATGGAAGTCCAAAAGGCAACGCAAGCAACACCTTAAAATTGACTCGATCTTTTTTAGAAGGTATGAACTCTGTTGAGCAACACGACATAGAATTCATCGATCTCGTTAGAACCAATATCAGTCCTTGTACAGGCTGTTATGGGTGTTGGACGAAAACACCTGGGACCTGTGTCTTAAAAGATGATATGGCGGATTATATTCCTAAGGTCTTAGCGGCTGATCTTTTGATTTGGAACTTTCCTTTGTATTATTTTGGGATGCCTTCTAAAACAAAGATGTTTCTAGATCGTTTACTTCCAACGACACTTCCTTATATGGTAGAAAGAGAAGCTGGTGGAACGACTCATCCTTATCGTTATGAATTAAGTCATCAAAAACACCTATTGATCTCAACCAGTGGTCTTTATTCGACCCAAAATAATTATGATTCACTTCTTAAACAATTTGAGATCTTATATTATGGTCACTACGATAAGATCATCTGTACAGAAGGAGAACTGTTTAGAGTTCCTCAGTTGAGTAAACGAACCAATCAATATTTAGGCTACGTTAAACAAGCAGGGATCGAGTATGCCTCATCAGGTAAGATATCTGAAGAGAGTAAGAATCATCTAGAAGAGTTGTTGTATCCTGCCCAAGAGTTCATTCAGATGGCGGATGCGAGCTGGAAGATCGCTGAATCTAAAGAGAGCCCAAAAACAGAAAAAACAGCTTTGAATTTTATGAGACAAATGGGGGCGACATTTAATAAAGAAGCGGTAAGTCCTACTGAACACTTCGTCATCGAAATGAAATATACAGATTTAAATGAAAGTTATCAATTCGTCATCGAAGATGGGAAATGTACCTTACTCACCCAAGATTTTAAACCGAATACGGTCTTGATCGAGACCCCTTATGAGATATGGATGAAGATCTCTGAAGGGAAGTTGAATGGAGCTCAAGCGATGATGGATAAGCTCTATAAAGTCACTGGAAGCTTTGAGACGATGATGAAGATGAATACCTTATTTGGAAGCAATGAAGAATCAAATCAAGCGCCTGTGACACAAGTTAAGGAAAAGAAAAGTGTCATGTTGATGCTCTTGGTACCTTGGATATCATTATGGATCTTGTTGCCTCTACAACCAAAGATCGCTGGCTTGATCGCGATCACCCTTTGTGCCTTATTACCTTTACTAAGCGTCAAGATCAAACAAACCATCTATGAAAAGATTGGTTATGTCTTAGTGTGTTTATTAGGCTTAGGAGCGTTGATGGGGATTGAGACCTTGATCTTGGTGCTCTTATCATATTTCTTGTTTGGGGCTTTATGGTTTATCTCTACCTTTACGAAGATCCCACTTACGGCGTATTATTCTAGTGCTTCTTTGAATGGGGAAGAAGCCTATAAGAATCCTTTGTTTATAAAAACAAATCGTATCTTGACGATGATGTGGGGAATTCTCTACATCCTATCTTCAGTATTATCATATTTCCTAATGAAAAGTTTCTTAGCAGAATTTACAGGTTTGATCAACTATGCGATCCCATCTGGAATGGGACTATTTACCGCATGGTTTGCGAAATGGTATCCTGCGAAAGTCGCACGAGGTTAATCGTTTATAAAAGCACTCATAGAGTGCTTTGTTTATTCATAGAGATGATGGTATAAGGCGCCATAGAGATTGGCGTCATTGGCGAAGGTACATCTTACGATCTTAGGTTTCCCAATAGGCATTTTCTCATACTGTCCATATAAGTCATCGACTGCTTTTTTTAAATACTCAATGAGGATAGGTTGGGCACTGATGCCTCCTCCTATTGCGATGACTTCTGTATCCAAAACTGCTTGAATCCCAATGACTCCTATCGCAAAGCTTTTCGCAAATTGATCTAAGATCTTAAGAGATGTAGGATCACCTGCATTCACCAACTTAAAGAAATCTTTTCCACTCATCGATTGATGAGGTAGATTTTTCTCTTTCTCATAGACTTCAGTTAAACCCATCGTTCCACAAAGGTGAGCCCATAAGAAGGGTTCATCTTTTCCCATCTCAACCATTGAAATTGGTAACCAGGATAATTCTCCTGCCCCAAAATTTTGTCCTTTTAAGAGTTTCCCGTTGACGAGTATGCCTCCTCCTATACCTGTTCCTAAGACGACGACCATTCCGTTTTCTACTCCGACTAAGGAACCCTTCCATCGTTCACCTAAAGCAGCACACTTCCCATCGTTTTCTATAGATATCTTTAAAGGGATCTGTTGTTTTAAGATGTCTACTAAAGGGAAATCTTCGATGAAACTTAAGTAGCCTCCTGTATGCATCAAACCTTTGGCTGTGTCGATACGACCAGGTACACTTAAGGCAATGCCTTTGACTTGGTTTTCATATTTTCTAGCCAATTCTACTAAAGCTTGAACGAAATGGATACTATTATCTACAGGTGTAGGTACTTCACCTTTTTCGATAATTTCATCGGCTGTCATTAAAGCATATTTGATATGACTTCCACCAACATCCATTACGAAGAATTGATCCATAATTCACCTCAACTTGCTTTTTCTATTTTTATTATATCTTATGAATAAAATAACCGAAAGCACTTTCGTAATATATTTTTTCAGTGATCAAATGTGGTAAAATAGTAACAAGTATGGAGGGTTTGTATGATCGATATGAAGCAAGTCGCCAAGTTGGCTGGGGTATCCGTGGCGACAGTATCCAAGACATTGAATAATTATAGAGAAGTCAGTGATGAAACCAAGATCAAGATCATGAAGATCGTTGATGAATTGGGCTATATTCAAAATTCTAGTGCTAGATCTTTAAGCACTAAGCGTTCAAATCTAATTGGGATCGTTTATTCGGAACATCTTGGGATCGGTCTAGAACACTATTACTTTTCAGGTGTCTTAGAAGCTTTTAAAAAAGAAGTTGAAAACGCTGGTTATGATGTCGTCTTCATCAACGGAAGAGACATAGGTTATCTCAAAAAATGTAGAGTAAGAGGGGTCGATGGGGTCTTCGTCGTCACCGCTGATACTTCTGATAAAGGTTTAGTTGATTTATTTAATGCGGATATCCCTTGTGTAACGACAGATACACCTTGGAATAAAGTACCTTTGGTCTATTCAGATAATGTCCAAAGCTCTATAAACGCAGTTAAATATCTTCATTCATTAGGTCATACACGAATCGCCCATATCGCTGGACCTCAAGCATCCATCGCTGGTCGTGAACGTTTAGATGGCTATCGTCAAGGAATGATGGAAGAAAACTTATCTTATGATCCTGATATGGTGGTCTACGCCAATGAGTATAACTCCATCTCAGGTTATGGCGCTATGAACATTCTTTTATCCAATGAGAATCCTCCTACAGCGGTCTATATCATGTGTGACTTATCCGCAGTAGGTGCGATACAAGCCATAAGAGAAGCTGGTTTAAAGGTAGGAAGAGACATCAGTATTATGGGTTTCGATGATATCCAAATCGCCGCTAACCTAATACCTCCATTAACCACCATTAGACAAGATAGAGTTGCGATCGGTCATGCGTTGGCCGCAACCTTAATAAAACTTATGAATAAAGAAGAAGTACAATTGGTCTCTAAGATTCCATGTACAATCATCGAAAGAGAATCCACTAAAGTAAAAAAATAGACAACTGTGTCTATTTTTTTATGAAGGGGGTATGCTATAATATTTTTACCGAAAGCGTTTTCAGGAGGAACATATGTCAAAATGGAATTTGGTGTTTGAAGAAGATTTTTCCAAGCAGACCAGTTTAGATTTAACACATTGGACAGTTGATGTGGGAGATCATGGAGGTGGA
Source organism: Erysipelotrichaceae bacterium (assembly GCA_013334325.1). Classification (GTDB taxonomy): domain Bacteria; phylum Bacillota_I; class Bacilli_A; order Erysipelotrichales; family Erysipelotrichaceae; genus UBA2212. Next base: position 23,793 of record JAAXXT010000024.1, read on the forward strand.
AACAATGAAGCTCAGTATTATACCGCAGGTACACATAACATCATCTTCGAAGACGGAGCTCTTCAACTAGAAGGTCGTAAAGAAAAATATAAATCCAAAGAATATACCTCAGCTAAGATCGTAACCAAAGACAAGATCGAATGGAAATATGGTCGATTTGAGATCTGTGCGAAGATTCCCCAAGGAAAAGGTACATGGCCAGCGATTTGGACTTTAGGTCATAAACTTCCTAAAGAAGGATGGCCAGAAATGGGTGAAATCGACATTATGGAACACGTAGGTTGGAACCAAGACATCATCCATTTTAGTCTACATTCCAAACTTTATAATCATAAGATAGGTAATCAAGCGACCTTCTTTACGAAGATCGAAAATGTTTCTTCCTCATATAAAACCTATGTCTTAGAATGGGATGAAACTAAGATCTCATTCTTTGTTGATGATCGACATATGTTGACCGTCCTTAAGAAAGATTATGCAGATTCATGGCCTTTTGATAAACCACACTATCTTATCTTAAACCTTGCCTTAGGTGGAGGCTGGGGTGGAGAAATCGATGACACATGTTTACCTCAACGTTTATCGATAAAGAGTGTAAAGGTCTTTCAGAAAGACTAATTATGGATATTAAAAAGATCATCTCTCAAATGACTTTAGAAGAGAAACTATTGATGCTTGGGGGCAAAGATGGCTGGCACTTCTATGGGGTCGAAAGATTAGGTATAGAAGATGTGCGTGTATGTGACGGACCACATGGGATCAGAGTCCAAACTGAAAATGAACATGTCAATTTACCCGCAACCAATTTCCCAACGGCTTCTGCTTTAGCGTCTACTTTTAATCCTGATCTAATCAAATTGACAGGAGAAACCATAGGTAAAGAATGTCGCCATTATGGGGTCCAAGTTTTATTAGGTCCTGGTGTCAATTTAAAAAGATCTCCTTTAGCGGGTCGTAATTTTGAATACTATTCAGAAGATCCTTATCTCAGTGGTAAGATCGCAGCTTCTTTTATTAATGGGGTCCAATCTCAAAAAGTAGGGACTTCTCTTAAGCATTATGTCGCCAATGAACAAGAAACGAGTCGTTTATTCATCAGTTCTAAAGTAGATGAGAGAACTTTTCATGAGCTCTATTTGACACCTTTTGAGATGGCCATAAAAGAAGCCAATCCTTGGACCATCATGGGTTCTTATAATCGAATCAATGGGACCTATGGATGTGAGAATGAACATACCCTCAATAAAACATTAAAGAAAGACCTCGCTTATGATGGGCTCGTCGTTTCTGATTGGGGAGCCGTCAATGATAAACTGGATTCTCATCGTTATGGATTAGACATACAGATGCCTGGTCCTGTAGCGTTGGATGATCGTTTAAAGAAAGCTGTCTTAAGTGGAGATCTACCTTTATCCATCATCGATGATCACGTAGAGCGTTGTTTAAGACTCAATCAACGCGTCTATAAAAATGGTGATAATTGTGGATTGGATCTAGAGGCTGATCATAAGATCGCCCAGAAGGTCGCTTTAGAATCCATCGTCTTACTTAAGAATGAAAACATACTTCCTTTAAAATCGAATACTAAACTCGCAGTCATAGGGCGCTTTAGTGATGATCAAGTCCGTTATAACGGTGGTGGTAGTTCATGGTTAAATGCCTATAGAGTTGAAAGACCTTTAGAGTTTTTAAAAGCCAAGACGAAAGTTATTTATGCGCCTGCTTATGATCAAGAAAAAGTAACACGCAAATCTACTGATGAAGCTCTCTTAGCTGCATCTAAAGCGAAAGTGGTCTTATTCTTTACAGGTACTACAGCCTCGATGGAATCAGAAGGTTTTGATCGTTCATCGATCGATCTTCCTCATCAGCATCTCGCTTTACTTAAAAAAATCCATAAGATCAATCCCAACATCGTCGTTATCTTAAACAATGGTGCTGCAGTCGATCTAAGAGAAGTACAGCCTTATTGTAAAGCCATTGTAGAAGCTTGGTTACTAGGCTCTGCGTCTGGTCAACCTTTAGTAGACATCTTGTTTGGGGATCATAATCCTTCAGGTAAGCTTTCAGAAACTTTCCCACTTCAGTTGGAACATACCCCAGCTTATGGAAATTTCCCTGGCTTAGGTGATGAGATCGTTTATAGTGAAGGTCTATTGAGTGGCTATCGTCATTATGATACACGTCAATTAAAAGTCATGTATCCTTTTGGATATGGCTTAAGCTATACCAGTTTTAAATTATCTGATCCTGTCTTATCACAAACGAAGATTACTAAAGATGAGACCTTAACTTTAAGTGTTACTTTGAAAAATACAGGAAAAAGAAAAGGTCAACAAGTCGTTCAAGTCTATCTAAAAGATCTTGAATCCTATTTGCCTCGTCCACTAAAAGAACTTAGAGCATTTAAGAAAGTTGAACTAAAGGCAGGAGAATCTCAAAAGATAAGCTTTACTTTATCTGAAAGAGATTTTGCGTATTATGTGCCTCATCTAGGACGATTCGCAGTGGAGAGTGGTTTATTTGAAGCCTGTATAGGTTTCTCCTGTGAAGAGATCTTGTGTAGTGTTAAATTCGAAGTGAACTCAGATGATAAGGTAAGACCTCATCTAAGCTTGGATTATCCTTATAATCGATGGATTAAATATCCTTATGAAAATACTCAAGTCAAGAAACTAGTTGAGATGACGAGAAATCCTTTCTGGTGGGAAACAGAGCCACCTTTACGTCGATGGCTCAAAGTGCTTAAACTTGAATTCAATTGGAGCGACTCTAAACTAGAAGAAGTCAAAGCCATGTTGATGGAGGAAGAATGAACTATAGAACCTTACCTTCAACCTTTTCATTAGTTCAACTCAATGAAAAGGAGCCTCATTATATTCCAATGCAATGTAAAGAAGTCTATCCTTATTTTGAAAAACAAGGATTTCCTACGATACAGCTACATGGGACTTGGAAAAAGATCAGAGTCAATGATCCTAAGCTCACCATGCGTATACGTGATGTCAATGCGCTTGATAAACTTAAACAAGAAGTGCCAGGAATTACCTTAAGAGATTTTAATGATCAACATCTTCTTGATCATGTCTTACCTGGAGTTGAGAATAGAATAGGTCATAAAGCAGCTTCTCATGGGGAAGGTATGGAAACCTATGAGGCAGGGGTATGGTATAGAAAAATCATCAAAGTCAAAAAACAAGCCAATAAGATCTACTTGTTTAAAGCCCTCTCGATGGGCAGTGTCGCTGATCTTTTCATCAATGATATCCATATAGGGACCCATGAAGGAAGCTTTAATCCTTTCTCCTTTGATGTAACTAAAGCTCTTGTTGAAGGCGAGAATGTCTTCGCCCTAAGAGTTCACAATATCCCGTGGGGCTCAAGAATCGATACGATCCCTGCTCAAGCAGGATCAGATTACTTCAACTATACAGGTGTCATCCATGATTTCTGGATCGAAGAGGTTCCTCTCGTATCTGTGCGTAGAGTTGATCTTGTCTCTAAGAGCTTAAAAGAAACAGAACTTACACTTATCGTCGTCAATAAATCTTCACTCGATCAAACACTTACCCTGAATTTTGAAGTCTTTTCAACAAATATCACCTCAAAGAATCTTGGCTCTGATTACGCTAAGGATCTCATTGATGCCTCATTGTTTAAACTACAAGCTAAAACCATCGATGTGAAATCCAATTCTTTAGAACGTGTTTCTTTTAAGATCGACACAAGTACACTAAAACCTTGGGGCTTACTAGATCCTCATCTATATGCGTTAAAGACCTCGACGAATGAAGAGACCCTGTATCATGAATTTGGGGTCAGGACCTTATCCACCAACAAGCACTCTATTTTATTAAATGGGAAAGCAGTCTTTCTCAATGGGATGGCCCGTCATGAGGAATCTCTTGATAAAGGAAGAAGCATAAGTCATGAAGACATTGTTTCGGAATGTCTAGAATTAAAGAAGATGAATTTGAATTTTTCTCGTACAGGTCATTATCCTAATCATCCTTTGACCTATCGTGTTTTAGATCGATTAGGGATGGCTTCTATGATGGAAGTACCTTTGTGGCAACATGAAAACGAACACTTCAAAGCTCAGATCAATCGACGCATCGATCAACAGATGTGGAGAGAAATGATCTTCACCCAAAGAAATAGACCTTCTGTATTTTTATGGTCTACACAAAATGAATGTAACGGAAATGATTATCGATTGGCCTACAATCGTCTATTGGTCAGTGATCTAAGAAAGTGCTTTGATGATGGTCGCTTAACGACCCAATCTTCCGCAGCGGATCGACCAGGCTACAGTGATCCATCTATGGACCCTTTGGATGTCTTAGGCTTTACTTTATACTTTGGGATCTTTCATGGACAGCCTCATAATACAGAAACACCTTACGTCGACAATGCCTATCTTGGTACCCTTGATTATCTGAAAGCAGCCTATAAGACCCATAAGAAACCTATCGTGGTGAGTGAATATGGGCTATGGAGCTCAGCTGGAGATGGGGTCCAATTGTCGGTCATCATGAATAATCTGCGTGCGTTTATTGAACTACGAAACCTAAATTTCGATGGATCAGAAAGCGAAAGAGGATTCATCACAGGGATCAATTATTGGACGATAAATGACTGGTTTGTCAATCATAATGCGTGGATCCAATCTATGGGCTTCAAAACCCTCGAAAGAAAGGATAAACCCATCGTTTTAAGGGTAAAACCCCTCTATGAACGCCTAATTCATCCTCGTTTAGGGGTCAATTCTGATCATAATCTGTTTAGAGGACATCGATACATCACAGGACCAAATGCGGTGCTTTATCTCAACGCAAACGGTTTCGATGCATCAAAATGGCCATTTTTGGTCATAAAAGCGGATGATCCTATGTTTAATGATGGATTCGAATTGAACATCTCAAATAGGAAAGGCGAAATACAGACTCTCAAAGCTGAAAGAATGGATGAAAACATGGTATTCCATTTATGGATGCTAAATCCGGACTTCCTTAGAGATATGATAGCGCTTACCATATCGACCACCTCTTCAGAACGAAGAATCCACCTTAGAAGAATCGATTGTCGAACAACATTATAAAAAAAATATACAAAACACTTGAAAGCGTTTTCGTAATTTGCTAATATAGGATTAGAATTAATCCATTAGGAGGAAACAATGAAGAAAATTCTACTAGCTGTTATCGCATTAGCATTCATTGGCTCAACTCTAACCGGATGTTCAAGCTACAAAGCCCTCGACAAAACAATCGAAGGTAGTATCGATGTTATGATGTGGTCCGGCGACGGCACCTACATTGAAGACCTCGGTCACAAAGACTTGGCACCGGAAGATCTAAAAGGCCAGAATAACGCATCTGTATATGCAGTCGCTAAAGCCTTCAACGCAATTTATCCGAACGTTAAGATCAACGTTTATGCAAAATCAGGCGGTCCTGGAACTGCTGCTGAATGGGTTCAAGAAATTGAAAACTTCAAAGTAGACCATGGGAAATATCCTGATCTCTATGCTGCTATGGATCTTCCTGGCGATATCGCTCGTGGATTCGTTGCTGACTTATCCGTATTTAGTAGTGATCCTTTATACAAATCATTCAACAAATCCATCTTGGGTATGATGAACTACTACGGCTTCCAAGCTGGTTTACCACAGTTCTTACAACCTTGGGGTATCTTCGTTAATAAAGCATTGGCTGAAGACTATAATATCGAAGTTCCAGAACCAAACTGGACCATCGCTGAATATACTGATTTCATTACTTCTGCTAAACCTGAAGATGGTTTCTACGGTGCAATGGATGTTGATATCGACATCATTCGTACTGGCGTTACCACCATCGAACAACAGATGAAGAACTACAGCGGAACTGGTGACTATGTCAACTTGGCTTCCGATGAAGTTAAAGCCTTGTTGGACTATGTTCCTGAATGGGCTTCAGTTGCTGTATGGCCTCAAAATGATGCAGGCAACGTATCTGGCGACTTTATGAACGCACACTGGTGGTGGGGTCATAAATTATTCGCTGACAACGTATTGTTGACCAACGCTGGCGATCCTTGGATGATGGGCGATTGCGCTAATCCAGAAGATCCTTGGGGCGGTTCATGTAAATCTTCCGACTGGGATATCTATCCACGTCCGTCTACAGATTATCAAGACAACACTGTTGGTGTAGTATTAGATCCAATGGCTGTCTACAATCATTGTATGGATGACGGCGATGCTGCTTGTACAACTGAAGAAAATGCTGCCACAAAATTGGCGTATACCTTCACAGCTTTCATGGCTGGCGATACAGCTGCATGGCAGGCAAGAGCTGATCAAACATTCTTGGATGGAACAACTGTTAAATCCGCAATGAATGATTCTCTACCTTTCGTTACTGGCAAAGCATTCGACGAACAAATGGAAATCTGGTATCAACCAGCCATCCACAACCGTTTTGCTGATGCTGCTAAGATGCCTGGTTGGCACCTGATTCTCGACATCTGGGAAAAAGGTCAAGTATGGGCAATCTCCGATAAAGCTGCTTTATGGTTCTATACTGAAAATGGCGAAAAGAAAACCATCATCAGCGAATTCCTAAGCATGAATAATCCGGACATCGCTGGCGCAACCCGCGTATCCCCAAGCTTCCCGAATGAAGTTAAAGCAAGATTGGCTGATTGGAATACATCCGCTAATGAACGCTTCCAGATCGCTGAAACAGCACTGAGAGATGCTTTAAAAGAATTCTACGGCTTCAAAGACGCAGACTTCAAATAATCGTAATTAGGCACCTTAGGGTGCCTTTTTTATGATTAGTCGAGAAATTGCGAAAACGCTTTCTTGATTTATAAGATGAATTTTGATAAAATAAATGTATTATGAAAACAAACATAAATACGACTAAAATTGTGGTCATAGGTGCAGGTAGTGCCTCCTTTGGTTTGGTTAATTTAGGAGCCATTATTCGCCATCCTCAACTTAAAAGAATTCGTTTATGTTTGGTCGATATCAACGCATCTGGTCTACATAGTATCACTCAATTAGCTCAGAGAATGAATCGTGAATGGAAGGCTGAAATGACGATTACTTCGACCACAGATCGTACTGAGGCTTTGATCGAGGCGAACTATATTATCTTGTCTGTTGCGGTAGATCGTGAATCCTGTTGGAAAAGCGATGTCGATATAGCACTAAAATATGGAATACGACATTATGGAGAAAACGGTGGTCCTGGAGCACTGATGCATACGGCGAGAAACATTGCCATCATCATGCCGATTTTAAGGGATATCGAACGATTATGTCCACAGGCTATCGTCATGAATTTTACGAATCCTGTACCTCGAATATGTATCGCCGCAGCTCGTTACACCAAGGTTAAAATGGTGGGTATATGTCATCAAATCGATTTTGGATATTTGATGGTTGCGAAGATCTTTCAAGAAGAATATGGATTTAAGGTACCTAAAGATTATCGCTTTACTTGGGAGGGGGATTGGGGGACCTATGGAGACATGGTGAGCCAAGCCAAGGAGAGATTTACCTTACTGGCTGCCGGGGTCAATCATTTCACTTTCTTCTTATCTCTGATCGATAAACAAACAGGACAAGATCTTTTACCTAAGTTCAAAGAAAAATTTAAAAATTCTTATCCTGAATTTGAGCCTTATACACGAGAGATCTTATCTACCTTAGACATCTTACCTGTATCAGGAGATTGTCATATGTTGGAATACTTCCCCTTTACACATAACGAAGCTAAGAAAGCTTGGGAACACTATGATATCCAAATGTATCCCTTGATGAAAGCTGAAGGTGATCGTCACCAGATGTGGAGAGAAATCGATGATTTGGCTGCTGGAAAAGGTTCCATCGATCATCTACTTCATACCCATACAGAAAGAGCAGAACAGATCATCGTAGCGATGATGAACGATGAGCCTTATCATGATCAAGCGGTCAACTTACCTAATCTTGGTTATATCCAAAACTTACCCTTAGATGCCATCGTCGAAGTACCTGCATCGTTTATGAAAAACTCGATCAAAGGTGAGACTATAGGAAAAGTTCCTGAACTTGCTGCCTTGTGGTGTCGACGTGAAATAGAAAGTGCAGAACTTGCGGTCAAAGCAGCTGTCAATGGAGATGAAGCCATACTCCTACAAGCCTTACTCATCAATGGGATGATCGATGATATCCCAAGCGCAAAAGCAATGCTAAAAGACTATCTTAAAGCCAATACACAGTATCTTCCTCAGTTTAATAAAAAAGGAGAAGCTTGATGAAACGAATCTCAACTCTGGTCTTATCGTTGTTTCTGAGTCTAAGCTTATTAAGCGGATGCCAAAGTGGATCTGCCGTCGAAAACTATAGTGATGGTGAAAGAGACGAAGCTTATTCCTATTTGATTGAAACGCTTAATCAACCTGTTTTGTTTTATGCTGATTATCTTAAGACTTTAGAGTCAGATTCTTTGGAATTTGAAAAAGAAATAAGTTCTGAGGCTTTGGTTTTAGGAGCTTACGCAAGCGTTGATTTTTCACTCAATCTTGAAAGCGCTACCACGGCTCAACTTAGGATCTATTATCAAGTTGAAGACGGGACCTTATTATCGCCTATCCTTTCAGTTGCGATCAATGGGAAGAATCCTTTCGTTGAAGCACTATCGATCGATGTGGCCCTCAATTGGTTCAGTGATACCTCCTCTTTCCCTCTAGATTCATATAAAGATGAATCTTTACCATTACAGACAGTCGATACGTCGATCGTGGCTTTAGATTTCTTTGATAATCTACACAGTAGTACTCAACCTTTAAAGTTTGGATTTGAAGCTGGAGATTCTACTATAACCTTTACGAATGTTTCTTCTAGTCCAATCAATATCATCAAAGTTGTCTTGATGCCTGTCAATGAGACTCCAAGCTATAGTCAATATGCCTCATCATTAAGCTTAGAATCTAAAGAAGCCATCTTGATCGATGCGATCCATTATAGTTCTAAGAACTCATCGTTCGTTAGACTCAGTTCTTATGGATCTCCATCCGTATCACCTTTCTCAGTAAATACAAAATTATTGAACATCATCGATGGAGTTGCCTGGAATAAATCGGGACAAGCTGTAAGCTATACGATCGATGTTAAAGAAGCTGGAGCGTATGCTTTAGCGGTTCATTATCTCAATGATAAGACTGATTTCCAAGTTTTCCGTTCCATCTTGATCGATGGGAAGATCCCATTTCAAGAATTAGAAGCCTATGCCTTTGATTATACAGGTGGTGGTAATTGGGGCGTAGAGCTTATCTCTGATGATCAAAAAGAACCTTACTTGTTTAATCTAAGTAAAGGAACCCATAAGATTACCTTTATGGCTGAAAATGAACCTTTGGTTCCTTCATTAACGACCATCCGTAATTTGATCGCCCACATCAATGCCTTTGCCTTAGATATCCGTAAGATCACAGGGAGAGATATCGATCGTAATCGAACATGGAAATTAACGACCTTCTTACCTGAGACAGAGAAGAATCTTAATACCTATAAGATCCTTATCAGTCGCTTGGTAAGCGATCTATCTGTTTACGCCAATAACGGGGCATCCTCTTCAGCGCTTTCTTACTTACTTAAAGCCATTATGAAACTGGATAAGATGTTGGAAAAACCTGATGAATTGCCTTTGTATTTGGATGATTTATACAGTGCGACGGGATCAGTCACTGAAATGTTGGGCAATACCTTGACCACGCTTCAGGGCCAAGCCCTTTCTTTAGATAGCTTTGCATTCTATACAGATAAACAACCTTTATTATCAAATGCCTCTTTCTTTGATGTGGCGAATTCAACCGTTTTAGGGTTCATCAATTCGTTTACTTCTAAAAAATACATCGCCAAGAAAGATCCTACTGTACTTAATGTATGGGTCAATCGATCCATCACTTATGTCGATACGATGCAGAAACTGGTCGATCAGACTTTCACACCAGAAACAGGCATCAAAGTAAAGATCTCAGTTATGCCTGATGTCAGTAAATTGATTTTGGCCAATGCGACCAATGAAGCACCTGATATTGCCTTAGGATTACCATCCTATATGCCTTATGATTTTGCGATAAGAGATGCTGCTTATCAACTCAGCTCATTCCCTGATTTCTGGGAAACAGTTGGGAATATGCCTGCTGGATCGATGGTGCCTTATGTCCTCAATGAACAAGTGTATGCCATTCCTGAAACATTGGATTTCCATGCGGTTATTTATCGAAAAGACATCTTTGCGAATCTAGATCTTACAGTACCTGACACTTGGCAAGATGTCATAGATATCTTGCCTGAACTTCAACGTTATGGGATGAACTTCTATCACTTAACGGCTGGAGGAACAGCCTTGAAGTGGTACTATCAGACCAGTCCTTTCGTTTATCAATTTGAAGGCAGTCTCTATTCTAAAGATGGTTATAGTTCAGCGATCGATAGTCCTGAGACCGTAGCTGGGCTTAAGTTTATGACAGATCTCTTTATCAAATATGCGATTCCTGAACAAGTTGCTTCTTTCTATAATGGCTTTAGATTTGGATCATTACCTATCGGTATCACCGATTTTTCAACCTACCTACAAATAAAGAATGCTGCTTCTGAGTTGACTGGTTTATGGGCATTAGCGCCTTATCCAGGCATTGAGAATGACCAAGGAGAAGTCTTACGTTGGGACATCGTCAATGGGACAGCAGGCATCATCTTCAAGAGCACCAAGTATGCGGACAACAGTTGGGACTTTATGAAATGGTGGACTTCAACTGAGACCCAAACTTCTTTCGCTTATGCCCTACAATCGACCTATGGTCCAGAATATGTATGGTTATCTTCTAATCTAGAAGCAGTTAAGAATGCCCCAATCGATGCGGCAGATAAACGTGTCATGCTTGAACAGTTTACTTGGATCAATGACGTACCTCGTTTACCAGGTGGCTATATGCTTGAACGTGGTCTATCCGACATCTGGAATACCACCGTTTTAGAAGGCACTCCAATAAGAGTCGCCATCGATATGCAGAAGATCAGTATCGATAGAGAAATCAAACGCAAAATGATCGAATTTGGTTACTTAGATACCAATGGGAATGTGATTAAACCTTATATCGTAAGAGGAGTCGATTGGATCCAAGCTCAAATCGACGCAGCGAAGGAGAACTAAGATGAACATCGTTAAACGTGTACGACGAGTCTTTATCGAAAAGGCTGGTGAATCTACTTTCAATGATTACCTAACGATCTTCTTATTGCTTCTGCCTTATGCTTTATTGTTTTCTTTGTTTGTAGCTATACCTGTAGCCTTAGCGATTGGTCTATCATTGACTTATTTTAATACGATACAGGTTCCTGAATTTAAAGGCTTCCTCAACTATATTATGCTTTTGACTCAAGATGAAGTCTTCTTAAAATTCGTCTTACCTAACACCTTTAAATATGCCTTGATTATTGGACCAGGCGGATACTTCTTATCGTTTATCTTGGCTTGGATGTTGGCTCAGATTACTCCTAGGATGAGAACGATCATCGCTTTGGCTTTGTATACTCCATCGATGGTTGGTGGTGTCTTTATTTCAGTTGTATGGAGAACCTTGTTTTCAGGAGATGAAGCAGGATACATAAATGCGACACTGATGCAATGGGGATGGATCGTAAGACCCATTCAGTTTCTACAATCCCCACAATATTTAATGAATATTATGATCATTGTTGGATTATGGTCTGCGATGGGGATAGGCTTCCTTGCGATGTTGGCCGGGATACTAAACACCAACGAAGAACTGTATGAAGCAGCCTATATCGATGGGATCAAGAATAAACTTCAAGAAGTCATCTATATCACGATTCCTTCGATGAGAAGCCAAATGCTCTTTGGAGCGGTTATGGCCATCGTTGGGGCTTTCAATAGTGGGTGGATCGGAGTTGCCTTATCAGGCACCAATCCTACACCTCAATATTCAGGTCAATTGATCATCAATCATATTGAAGATTATGGCTTTATACGATATGAAATGGGATATGCTGCAGCTGTATCAGTAGCTTTGCTTTTGATCATTTGGGGTTTTTCTAAAGTAGCTTACCGCTTGTTTGGAGAAAGGGACTAATATGGCATTCCAAGGCACTAAAATCAATCCTAAGCGTTTTGATAAGTCTCAACTTAAATTCTATGCAGTCTTAGTTCCTATGGCTTTATTTATGGTCTTACCTGTCATATACATCGTCAATCAAGCGTTTAAACCACTCGATGAACTCTTTATGTTTCCACCAAGATTCTTCGTCATCAAACCTACACTAAAGAACTTCACTGATCTCTTTAGGACTGCGTCTACGACAGGGGTCCCTATGAGTCGATACTTATTCAATTCGATCATCGTCACCGTAGTCACTGTCT
>JAAXXT010000025.1 GCA_013334325.1 Erysipelotrichaceae bacterium
AGAAAAAAAGAAGCTGAGTATCTAGGTGTTCCAGAAGGTACGGCGGCTTATTTGACAGTTGCTAAGAACTTTGATGAAGAAGGACGAGTCTATGAAATATCTGAAGTCTATGGAATTTCAGATGTCATGCATTTTACGATTGAACAAGATGAATAAGTTTTGATTTAGCCATTTAAGAAACACTCATTATAGTGTATAATTTAGATACAAGTTAATCACCGGTAGAGAAAGCGAGACCACATATAATAGATGTTTTCGCTTTTTTACTTGGAGGTAACCATGTTTGACATCATCATCATCGGGGCAGGTATCGTAGGCTGCAATTTAGCCTATCAACTCAGTTTGACCAATCTTAAAGTATTGGTCCTAGAAAAAAACGCTGAGATTTTAAACGAAGTCAGTAGTGCCAATTCTGGGATCATCCATACAGGCTATGATCCTAAAGACGATACATTAAAAGCACTCTTAAACGTAAAAGGAGCTGCACTAACCAAAGAACTTTGTGAATATTTTCAAGTGCCTTTTTTACAGTGTGGCAGTATGGTTGTAGCACACGATGATAAAGAGATAGACATGCTAAAAGCACTGCAGATTAAAGCAGCTCAACGTAAGATCCCTTGTGAACTTCTATCTCAAGAAATCTTAAGACAAAAAGAACCACACATAGCCGACTCAGTCATCAAAGCGTTGTTTTTCCCTACGACTGGGGTCATTATTCCTTGGGAACTAGGTTATGCCTTAATGGACAATGCCTGCTTCAATGGGGTCACTTTAAAAAACAGTGAAGCAGTTATCGCTGTAGAGAAAAAATCATCCTATATCGTTAAGACTCCTAAATCATCTTATGAAGCGAAGATGGTCATCAATTGTACTGGACTTTATGGAGATAAGGTCGCTCGTTTAGCTCAAGCCGATTATCCTATAAATCTGATCTATAAAAAAGGGGAGTATCAAGTTACTGATAAAACGGATGCTTCTTATCTTAATCATATTCTATTTCCTTTACCTACTGAGAAAGGAAAAGGGGTCTTGGCTGTTAAGACTGTGGAAGGAAATCTATTGTTTGGCCCTAATAGTAATATCGTAGAAGATCCAACTCATCAAGATACGACATCTATTGGTTTAGCTGAAGTCAATTCTAGGATCCATGAGATCATTAAACCTTTACCTCAAAATAGAATGATCAGACAATTCGCTGGGATAAGACCTGGTAGTCCTACTAAGGATTTCATCATCGAGAATCATGAGAAATGGGTCAATGTCATCGGGATAGATTCGCCTGGTCTAGCGAGTTCACCTGCGATCGCTCAATATGTGATCGAACAATTCGTTCAACCTGAGTTTCATCCAGAAACACTTAATCGTGAACTTTATATCCATCCTAAGCCTTTACTACTGATGTCTCTAGATGAAAGAAATGCCTTGATCAAAACGAATCCTAATTATGGGAAGATCGTTTGTCTATGCGAAGATGTCTCAACTCAAGAAGTCATCAATGCGATCCATTCTCCATGTTCAACTCGTAGTATCAAAGGCATAAAACGAAGGGTAAGACCTGGTAGTGGTCGATGTCAAGGTGGTTTCTGTGAATCAAAGATCGTTGACATCTTATCAAAAGAACTCAACATTCCTAAACAACAAGTCCTCTACGACAATGACAATACTTCCTTTTTGACCCCGATGGAGGATCTCTATGAAACAAAATAAAGTCATCATCATCGGTGGAGGATCTGCCGGTTTAGCCTGTGCCATTGCCTTAAGAGAAAAAGGTATCCAAGATATCTTACTTTTAGAGAAGGAAAATGAATTAGGAGGCATCCTCAATCAATGTATCCATAATGGATTTGGTCTTCATATGTATAAGAAAGAATATACAGGACCGATGTATGCCCAACATCACATCGATCGATTTATGGAACTACAGATCCCTTATATTATCGATGCGACAGTATTAGACATCAGTGAAGATAAGATCGTAACTGTCTCAGAACCCAAGGGAATCTATTCAATTCAGGCAGAAGTCATCGTCTTAGCGATGGGCGCTCGTGAAAGAACACGAGGCAATATCCAGATCCCAGGCGATCGTTGTGTTGGGGTATGGACCGCAGGTAACGCCCAAAAGTATCTCAATATGGATGGATATTTGGTTGGGAAAAGGATCTTTATCTTAGGTTCAGGTGATATAGGGCTCATTATGGCAAGACGTTTATCTTTAGCGAAAGCCAAGGTCGTTGGTGTCGCAGAAATCATGCCTTACTCCAATGGCTTGACTAGAAACATCGTTCAGTGTCTTCATGATTTCGATATACCGCTATATCTATCTCATACGATCACTCAAATCAAAGGTGATGGAAGAGTAGAAGGTATTACCTTATGTCAAGTCGATGAGAATCGTCAACCCATGTTTGAGACTGCCAAACACTTTGGGGTAGATACGGTCTTACTTTCTGTAGGTCTTATTCCTGATAATGTCTTAAGTGAAAAAGCCAAAGTAAGCTTAGATCTTAAAACGAAGGGTCCCTTAGTAGACAGTGAACTGATGACTTCTACGCCTGGTATCTTTGCGTGTGGTAATGTGCTTCATATCCATGACTTGGTCGATCATGTCTCGATGGAAGGTATCTTGGTGGCTTCTTCGATCATCAAGTACTTCGAAGATCAAGACTCCTTAGATCTTATCCCTGTTAAATCAAAAGGCTTCTTAAACTATGTGCTTCCTCAAAGTATCAATCCTAAGAGTGATACCGTCTTATTGAAGTATAGAGTAAGCAAACCAATGACTAAAGGTTTCTTAAGGATCATTTGTAATGACCAAGTCTTATTAAAGATCCCTAAAGTAGATCTTCATCCTTCAGAGATGCAGAGTTTTAATTTGACGAAAGTCATCCTAGATAAAATCAATTCAAACGTAATTGTGGAGCTCAGCGATGAATAAACAAGTGATCTGTATCGTATGTCCTAAAGGATGTAAAGTCTTAGTGAGTGAAGAGAATGGGGTCTATACGACTACAGGCAATGCCTGTAATCGAGGCAACATCTATGGGATACAAGAAGCCATAGAGCCTAAACGTATGTTGACATCGACCGTAAAGATCAACGGTGCGCTTCATCAAAGATGCCCAGTAGTATCCAGTGGTCCCATTAAAAAAGAACTCATCATGGAAGCTCTAAAGGTCTTAGAAACGATAAGCTTGAGTGCTCCTGTCACCATTGAGCAGATTATATGTCATAATATCTGTGACAGTGGCGTAGACATCCTTGTTTCACGCACCATGGGAAAAACAAATGATCTCTAAACAAAACATCATCCCCGTTATTACCTCAATGAAGGGTCTAGAAGATTTCTTGATGACCCCTTTAAAAGTCTTTATCCTACAAGATGTCCATATCAATCATCTCAGTTATATGATCAAGACCGCTCATGAGAATCATCGTGAAGTCATCGTTCATATCGAACTGATCCAAGGTCTAGCGAATGATGAATATGGGGCTCAGTTCTTGATCCAACAGATGCATGTCGATGGGGTCATCAGTTCAAAACCCAAGATCATTGAAATGACTCAAAAGAATCATTGTTTAGCCATCTTAAGAGTATTCATCATGGATTCTAAATCCATTAAACGAAGCCTACAGATCATTGAAACTACGAAACCAGATGTGGTTGAATTCTTGCCTTCTTTGATTTATGAGATCTTTCCTGAATTCATCAAAGACATCAAAGCTGAAGTATGGGCAGGTGGTCTAGTCAAAACGACTTCTCAAATCAGTGCCATCTTAAAAACAGGCATTCATAGGATAACCGTAAGTAATCTTGAATTGGCTGTAAAAACTGCTCGATTCGATTAAAACACCTTGGATTTCCAAGGTGTTTTTTTAGTTATGAAAGGTACAAGTCGATCGGACAGCTTTTAGCCATCCTTCATAAAGTTCTTTGACCTTGGTGTCATCTAATACAGGAGTGAAGATACGATTGACCTTATTATTGGCTTCGACATCTTCTTTATTGACCCAATAACCAACCGCTAGACCAGCTAAGTAAGCAGCACCTAAGGCTGTGGTCTCACTGATCTCATTACGAATGACCTTCGTTTGAAGCAGATCACTTTGAAATTGCATCAAGAAGTTATTGGCGACAGCGCCTCCATCGACCCTTAAAGCAGTCAATTTCGTTTTGGAGTCTTTCTCCATCGCAGTCAGTATATCTTTGGTTTGATAACACATGGATTCTAAAGTCGCTCTGATCAGATGATCTCGAGTGGTGCCTCGTGTTAATCCAAAGATGGCACCTCTTGCCTTATCATCCCAATACGGGGCTCCTAATCCAACGAAAGCAGGAACCACATAGACCCCATCACTGCTTTCAACGGCTTCTGCTGATCTTTCGCTTTCAGATGCAGTTGCGATAAGACCTAAACCATCTCTGATCCATTGGATCGCACTACCCGCCACAAAGACACTGCCTTCTAACGCGTAAGTTACTTTCCCATCTAAGCCCCAAGCAATCGTCGTAAGTAGCCCATGAGCACTGACCATGGCTTTGTTTCCTGTATTCATCAGTAGGAAACATCCTGTCCCATAAGTATTTTTCGCCATACCTTGGGTAAAACATGCTTGACCGAATAGGGCAGCTTGTTGATCACCTGCGACACCTGTAATAGGAACTTCATAGTTAAAGAAATGATAAGATGCAGTTCTCCCAAAGAGTCCAGAAGAATCCATAACTTTAGGCAACATATTTTCAGGAATACCTAAGATCTCTAGGATTTCTTTATCCCAAGATAAGGTATGAATGTTATACATCATTGTACGACTCGCATTGGAATAATCTGTTGCGTGGACTTTGTTTCCTGTTAATTTCCATATCAACCACGTATCTATCGTCCCAAATAAAAGTTCACCTTTTAAAGCTCTATCACGAGCTCCTGGAACTTGATCTAAGATCCATTTTAATTTGGTCGCTGAGAAATAAGCATCTATGACGAGTCCTGTTTTGCTTCTGATCAAATCAGCGAGATTTCTAGCCTTAAGATCATCACAAATAGGGGCACTTTGACGAGACTGCCAAACGATGGCGTTATAGACAGGGATCCCCGTGTTCTTATCCCAAACGATGGTGGTCTCACGTTGATTGGTGATCCCTATGGCTTTGATCTGAGAAGGTTGTATCGTATGGTTCTGAAAGACCCCAGCGATGACCGCTAAGATCGATAACCAGATTTCATTGGGATCATGTTCGACATAACCAGGTTGAGGAAAGTATTGAGTAAATTCTTTTTGAGCTACAGAGATGATGTTTGAATGTTTATCAAAAACAATGGCACGTGAACTGGTAGTTCCTTGATCTAAAGCTAAGATGTATTCTTCCATAAGGTCTCCCATCTAGAGCTGAGCTCTAAGAAAAAGCAAGCCTGCGCCGCAGGCTTGCTTATATTATATGCCTTTTTATTTCAAGAATGAATAGACGATCGTATTGGCAGCAGTGATCAATGTAAAGAGTACTGTGTTGAAGAAAGCAGCAGTCATCACATTACCAGTCATCTTATACAGACGTTTGGCATAGATCGTTGCAACGGTCAAGGAAGGGATGGTCGCAAACAACAAGATACTGTTGAGCGATTGTCCAGGTTCCATAGCGACCATATTCGTAAACAAGCTTCCGTATTGCATGATCATCCAAATAACCAAGCCACCGACGACCATGAAGATCGCAACAGCGTAGCCTTTCCAACCATTGATATAAGTATTGTTGGTATTGAGGTTGATGGCGATTGAAACAAAGAAGTAATAAACCAAGAAGAATGGAGCGTATTGTAAAGCAGACATCACATGGGAAACTTCAAAGGTTTTGATAGCCCATGACCAGAATCTGAAGTCTACGACCAAGAGATAGTCGATGGTATACAACAAAGCATAACCAGCAGCCAATAAGGTCAAGGCTAAGCCTAGAGCCAACATGACTTGTTTACATGTAACGGAAACCCCATAAGATCTGAAATCGAAAGCAGGGTTGGTGCTACGATCGAAGAAGTGAATGATCGAGATGATCATAACTGCAACCAAAGCACACATGATGGCCCAATAAACGACTTGATTGGTGGTAGGTTGATTGAACCAAGCACTTTGTACAAATAGTTTACCAGCATCTGTAGCCATATAACGCATCGTCAAGGCTCCAAAGAAAGCCAAACCAGCAGCGCCGATTTTAGAGAAGCTCTTTCCTTTGTCTTTGACATAAGTAATGATCAACATAACAACAGCAAACACCATAACGACTTCTGCACCCTTTTGTAGAAGTGCTAAGCCATCAGCTTGTTTATCCATCAAAGTCGGGAAGAAGTAAGCTGGGAAGAAAGCACTAAAGGCGATAATGAGCCAATAGAGGGCTTTCTGAGCACCAGTCTTAGGACCAGCCACTAGAGTTTCAGTAGGATTATTTAAACCTGAGAAAGCTTTTGTCTTGGTCAAGAGTAGATTGGCCAAAGGCATAAACATAATGAAGAATCCTAATAAAGCAATGAATTCAAAGATTTCTTTCCAGAACCATGTTTGATTAGCTCCTGAAGAAATGATCATATTGGCACTACGTGCTGAATCAAAGGCTTTATTATAGAAATCAATTTGATTTCCTGTGGTTTCAATAGAGAAATGATTCCAAGGATGTGTTTCATAAGGTGTATAGATGATGCGTGTTCCACCATTAGGTAAGGTATACCATTTACCAGCGGTAGGACTTGAAGGATTACCTAAGAAGGCTCTACCATCGATCTCTTGGACATAGTCCTTATAGATCATGGTATCCCCAGTAGCTTCAGCTTTAGAGTCAAAGAAGAATTCATCAAAATGAGCAGCGATGATCCCATTGACACGGGATCCATACATGGCATTGGCTGTCGCAGCATTGACGCCTAAGTAACCAGTATATAGATAATCGGAAGCAACAGCTAAGCTCGCATGGATCTTACGGATCCCTGTGGTAGCGAATTGTTGTTCATCCATAACAACGGCCATAACTGATGAGAAGGATCCCATAGAATGTCCACTGACTGCAATCATTCCATTCCCATTAAAATCTTTGAGAACGTAGGGTTGAGCATAGATGTATTGAACAGCATCAAACAAAGCAGTAGGCCAGAATGAGAAGAAGGCAGAAGAATTGGTCTTATCCAGTTTATTCATGGAGTGACCTTGTTCATACATATCGAGTGCTAAAACGACATAACCACGTTTCGACAATTCGATTGCAGGAGCATCCTGCATTTCAGCTGAATTCAAGTAACCATGTGTGGTAACGATGGTCGCTCTTGGATCGTCTGCACTGGCCCCTTTAGGTAAGTACAGTAATCCTGATAGAACGCCTTTTTCAGTGGTAAAACTGATACGCTTGACGTCTACAGAATAGAATGAGGTATTGATCATGTTGGCGAATATGCTTGCCACAATCACAACAACCAAAGACAAGACAAACAGCTGTTTTGAATTCTTAATCAAAGCCTGAATCTTCTTCATTATGATGTATTCCTCCCTAAGTTAGCTGTAAATAGACAATAAAAAAGCAAATATACTTCCTTGCCTGTTTCTCTGTTTCTTTACAGTCTTATTAACTTGATTAAAGTGTATCATAGCGCTTACATTTGTGCAATATGATAATGTAATAACTTATTGACAAAGCTCTAAAAACACTGATCTACGATGTACGCAAAGTTAAAGTGATGAGCTCTGGCCCATTGAAGAATCGAATGGGAATGATACTGTTTCCTAGTCCTCGACTGATACACATAGTGGTCTTATCTTGTGTCCATAAACCTGAAGTATATTTAGGTAATATTCCTTGATCAGGTGCGATAAGGCCTCCTATGACAGGTAATCTCATTTGTCCCCCATGCGCATGACCTGAAAAGACAAGATCTAAACCATATGATACATAAAGTTCAAAGTTTTCTGGATGATGGGCAAGTAATAGAATAAAATCTGTTTTCTCAACTTGGCTCATCATAAACTCAAGTGCGTAAGAAGGTGATGAGTTTTCATTTAATCCAAGGATCTTTATGGATTCATTGGCACTGTTTTTAAAATCAATAACTTGATTTTCTAGAATGATGACTCCTGCTGAGCTAAGGTTCATCTTCAATGAATCATACAGGCTTTGATCGATCCAACTCTCATGATTTCCACTTACGAAATAGATCGGTGCTAGATCTTTTATCCCATGGATCAAATCCATCACAGAATCTAGATTTGGATGAGAACTGTCGATAAGATCTCCAGTGATGAGGATCAGATTAGGTTTCTGAGAGATGACTTTATCTATTAGTGTTGATTGTTTATTCCCAAAATTCTCATTATGAAGATCTGAGATCTGAACGATCTTGAATCCATCAAAAGAAGATGGCAATTTAGAATTCACTAAAGTATATTGAGTTGTCTCAATAGTGAAATTTGGAAGTATCGATAAGGCAAAAAGAAAAACCAATAAAGCCAGAAAGATCATCGTTTTCTTATGTTTTATTGGTTTCATAGGTTAGAAAGGATAAGTAACCTTAGTGATGTCTACTGAATAAGCCCATAAGTCATCTTGAGCTTGTTTACTTAAAGCGATTCTCTTAGGTGTATCGAGCTTAACCATGGTTTTCTTATCTGGTCCATAAAAATTGCCTGAGATGGCTTGTGGATCTAATGCGGCCATAATGGTTGGTTTAGCCCCATCTTCAGCGGAAGAAACAGAAGCTAAGAAAAGATTGATGAAGAACTGGATGAACTTAGAACGCTTACCTGTATCGAAGAGACCAGTCTTTGCGACACCAGGATGAGCCGCAACCACAACGATATGTGATCCTGAGAAGGTAACACGTCTTCCTAAGGCGATCGTATAGACAAGATTAGATAGTTTAGATCTAGAATAAGATCCAAATGAACTGTAACCACCTTTCTCATACATAAAATTCGTGAAGTTTAAGCTGCCTTGTTTATGAGCCATACTAGAGAGATTGACGATGCGTGCTTTATCACTCAACAAGTCCCATAAGAGAGCGGTTAAACGGAAATGTCCTAGATGATTGACCCCGATTTGGCTTTCATAGCCATCTTCAGTCAAGGCATAAGGTACAGCCATAATACCTGCGTTATTGATGAGGATATCGATCTTTGTTTTATTCTTATGCATCTCACGTGAGAAATTCTCAATAGATTTTATACTCGCAAGATCCAAAGACATCAAGACTAACTTTGCGTTAGGAGTTTCTTCTTTGATTTTTAATATGGCTGCTTTTCCTTTTTCTTCAGAGCGAGAAGTCATAAATACTTGAGCTCCATTTATTGCGAAATAACGTGCGGTCTCAAAACCTAATCCATTATTGGCTCCGGTAATCACGACTTTCGTATGAGAGAGATCTATCTGTTTTAAATCGTTGAATTGAATCATGGGTGTCCTCTTTTTTGTTTATCTTAGAATTCTAACACGCTTCACATATTATAAACAAATCATGACCGAAAAACGACTTTCACATATAAAAACCTTGGATTTCCAAGGTTAGATGACGTTTATTCTATTTACCCATTATGATAAACACACCAGAAACGATCGCTAGACAAGATAGAAGTAGACCTAATGATGGGACTGGAATCTTTACCAAGGCTGAAGCTCCGGAAACAATCAACCATAGTCCTAAGAGTAGAAATCCCATATTCTTTGTTATTTTCATACATTCTCCTTTATTGTTTATAAAATACGTTTACCCTGAATAATCTTGATCAAGACAATGATGACAGCGATCACCAACAAGACATTGATGAATCCACCGATCGTAGTAGAAGTAACGATGCCTAATAACCATAAGATAATAAGTATAGTGGCAATGGTCCAAAGCATTTTGAGTCTCCTTTCCTTTGATTTGTCAAAGTTTAATAAAGTGGTTCCTAATCAAAGTCAAAATGTATCCTCCGGATACTGGTTTTAGATCGATTAGGTCAAGATTCTGCTCTATTGTGACCTTCATAAAGTTTGAAGGTTAGAGGATACTCCTTTATTATAGGCTTATTTTACACATTATACAAATCACCTACTAAGCTACACCAGATCTTGAGACAGTTATTTATGTCTAAAAGTAATGGTTTATAGATAGTGAGAGATGAGTTAAAAAACTTGAAGTGTTATAATGAAAACGCTGGAGGAATTATGAAATCACTTAAACTATCGAATACTTTAACCTGGGTTGGAGCACTAGATCCTGATCTAAGAGTCTTTGACATCATCATGGAAACAAAGTTTGGGACTACCTATAACAGTTATGTCTTAAAAGGCACTTCTAAGACCGCTTTGATCGAAACAGCTAAACTAAAGACCTTTGATCAATACATCGAAAAGGTCAAAGAAGTCGTAGACCCGAAAGATGTAGATTATATCATCGTCAATCATACTGAACCTGATCATAGTGGATCTGTGGTCAAGCTTTTAGAATTTAATCCTAAGATTCAAATCATTGGGACAGCTTTAGCCATTGAATATCTTAAAGAGATCGTCAATGGGGAATTTGATTATCGTATCGTAAATGAAGGGGAGACTTTGGATTTAGGAGATCTTACGCTTGAGTTCATTATGGCGCCTAATCTACATTGGCCAGATACGATGTATACCTATGTGAGAGAAAGCGGGGTCTTGTTTACCTGTGACTCTTTTGGGGCCCATTATAGTTTTGATCAAGTTCTCTTATCTAAAGTAAGTGCGCTTGATGATTACCACGAAGCACTTAAGTATTATTACGATATGATCTTAGGTCCTTTCCCTAGCTTCATGCTTAAAGCACTAGATCGTATACAGGATCTTCCTTTAACTATGATTGCTCCAGGACATGGACCTGTACTAGATGTCAGAATCCCTGAAATCATGGCGACTTATCGTGATTGGGCGACCATCGTCAATCCAAATACACGTAAGACCGTCATTATGCCTTATGTGTCTTCTTATGGTTATACTGAGAAACTCGCTAAAGCCATCAAAGAAGGAATACAAGAAGCAGGGGATATCGAAGTCAGAAGTTTCGATTTGGTCACTACACCGATCGCCAAAGTCGCAGGAGAGATCTTCTACGCCGATGGGGTCTTATTAGGAACGCCTACTATATTAGGAGATGCCTTAAAACCATTATGGGATCTTACCAGTGTTCTATATCCTGTTATTCATGGAGGTAAGATCGCTTCCGTCTTTGGATCTTATGGCTGGAGCGGTGAAGGTGTACCTAATCTCGTCGCTCGTTTAGGAATGCTAAGAATGGATGTCGTCGATGGATTAAGCATTCGCTTTAATCCAGATGAAAAGAAACTTGCGATTGCGAAAGCTTGGGGCAAAGAATTTGGAAAGAAACTGCTTGAACGTGATCAAATCAAAGGTCGTTTAAGAGCGTGGAAATGTATCTTATGTGGAGAGATCATCATCTCTGAGAATCGTCCTAATATTTGTCCTGTCTGTGGAGCACCTGCGGATCAGTTTATTGAGATCCCATACAATGAGACCACTTTCCATCAAGATAGCAATGAGACTTTTGTTTTAATCGGTGCTGGAGCAGCAGCCATCAACGCAGCAGAAGCCATTCGTATTAGAAATACAACAGCAAAGATCGTGATTCTTTCTGAGGAACAACGTCTTACCTATAATCGTCCTCAATTAACGAAAGATTTCATGGGAGACTATGATTCAGCAGGATTCTTACTTAAAGAAAGAGAATGGTACGTCGAAAACAGTATCGATCTTCGTTTAGGTGTTAAAGCCACCAAGATCGATCCAACTCAAAAAACCGTTGAATTAAGCGATGGATCTAGTGTCTCTTATTCAAAATTGATCCTAACAACAGGGGCTTCTTGTTTTATCCCACCGATCAAAGGCAGTGTCAATGAGAATGTGGTCGTTATAAGAAATACTAAGGATGTGGATAAGATTAAAGAATTGATCCCTATGATCAAGAAAGTTGTCGTCATCGGAGGAGGTATCTTAGGTCTAGAAGCTGCTTGGCAGTTTAAAAAGCTAGGTTTAGAGATCGTCGTCTTAGAATTGGCTCCAATGCTGATGACAAGACAACTCGATGATGTATCTTCATCTCGTTTACGTAAATTAGTAGAAGCTCAAAACATCGCTGTTCATACGGCTGTTCAAATCACTGAGATCAGTGCTGAAAACAATTGGGCAAAAGGGGTCTTATTGGCTGATGGACGCTTCATCGAAGGAGACTTGATTGTAGTTTCTGCTGGGGTAAAAGCCAATGTCGATCTCGCAAAAGAAATAGGTGTCACAGTAAACAGAGCCATCGTCGTCAATGAGAAGATGGAAACCAATATACCTGATGTCTATGCGGCAGGGGATTGTGTTGAGTTTGGTGGTATAAACTATGCGATCTGGCCTCAAGCACTTGAGCAAGGTAAAGTCGCAGGAGCCAACGCTGTAGGAGACAATACAGCCTATTATGGGGTCATTCCTATCGTAAGCATGCATTGTTTAGAAACAGAGCTCTTTGCCTTAGGTGATCCAGGTAAAGATCCTAATAAGAAATACAATGTGATCGATTTCGTCGATGATATAAAGCACGCTACAGCTCGATACTTCTTCACTCAAGATGGATTGGTTGGAGGTGTCTTACTACATGATATGAGTAATTCCATCAACTTGATCGATGGGATCAACAATCATTTAAGTCCAGAAAAATTCTTAGCTAAAGTCATATAATCCAAAGCCCTTCGATTGAGTCTGTTCATTTAATTGTGACAGATAAATAAAAGGGCTAGATTAGAGAGCTAACTGCCGATACTGAATCGGAGTTAGCTCTTTTAATTGTTCCTGTAATCTTTCTTCATTGTAATAGATAACGTAATCTGAAACAACTTGAATCATTCTTTCTACGGTAAGATGCTTGAATTAGTAAACAGACTCGGTTTTTAAGTCACTGAACCAGGACTCAATCGGGACGTTGTTAACCCAGCTTCCTTTGTAGGAGACACTGTGGATGAGTCGTCCTTGCTTTAACTTCGTATCTCGACACATTCGAATCTTCTTGGGATTACCCAAATCATATTCTCGAGCAAACTCTTTTGAAGTTTTCGCCCCACTTAGATACAACTGTAGTATTTTCTCTTTCTCTTCAAGCGTATACACGGCGTGTTATATTGTCATGCGTTCTTTCATTCAGTCCTCCTTGAGTTTAACTTATAAAAAAACACTAGATTTCAAGTTTCTAATGTGTCGTTTTATTTATCTGTCCCTTTTAACTAAACTAACTCGTTTCGAAAATGGGCTTAAAGTAACGGCTGATTTGACAGGTTGCGTCAAATCGTTATAATGTATTAAGCATTAATTTAGACTCTTTCTATAATAACTATCTGATTCATTAAAATCTATAACGGGGAGAAGCAATCATGAAGAAGTTAAGGACATATTTGGAAAAACCACTTACCGCTGTAGATTTGATCCTATTTGCATTTTTCGGGATTCTTTGCTTCCTTAGTTTTGAACAAGGTGGCGATTTATCGCACACTGGTATATCATCTTTCGCTTATCTTAAAGGTCATTTTTTTGATTTTTACGACTATAACAAAGCCATTGTCATCGAGAACAATTATCTTCCTAGCACTTATATACTTTACGCAATTTGGAATTTACCGATTCATCTTTTTGGATTAATAAACGAAACTACTTTAAAAGTGCCATTATTGGCACTTTATTGGTTTAAACTACTACCTACCTTGGCTTATTTCGCCTCAGCCTTTTTGGTTTATAAGATAAGTATACTAATTGGACTAAAGACACTTATTTCAAAATGTGCAGCTTATGCTTTTCTAACGATGCCGATTGGCTTTTTTAGTCAGTTTGTTTTTGGTCAATATGATATCTTCACTGTATTCTTCATGTTAATTGGATTATACTACTACTACAAAAAGAATAACCTCATGTTTGCTGTTTTTATGAGTCTAGCCATGACTTTCAAATACTTTCCATTTCTGATTTTTATGCCCTTGTTGATGTTGGTAGAAAAGAATGTCTTCAAAATCATCAAATACAGCATCATACTCATGTTACCATTATTACTTGAGGTCCTAATCTACTTACCATCTCAAGCCTTCCGAACAGGGATATTTGGCTTTGGGGCTACTAATTACATGTTTTATGCGAGCTTTGACCTTACTATTGTATCGATAAGAATTGTAGTTATGCTATGGATACTTCTATCTACTTATGCTTATTTTAAAGAACTCTCTGATGATTTTGAAATCATAAAATGGTCCTTATTTTTAAGCAATCTTGTCACTTTCCTTATATTTGGTCTTTCTTTTTGGCATCCACAGTGGTTACTGTTTGCAGTACCATTTTGGGTCTTGGGAACAACCTTGTCTAAGAAATTTGATATCTTTATGATTATTGAGTTTCTTATAATGGTTTTCTTTGTGATCTTTACAGTAAATATATGGCCCCTTAATGTAGACCAAAATATGCTGACTTTTGGTATCTTCAAATCTTTCATTGTTGGAGATATTAATGCAGGATTAACCATGGCTAAATTATATATCTTTAATAATTTAGATATTTTGTATACCGTATTTTCTTCCTTACTTTTAGTGTATGTGTTGTTTAAACATCCGAAATACCAAATTGAAAAGGTTGAAGATGCTGAAATAACAGGAATGGGATGGAACTTCTTAAGGATTCGATTTGTACTTGGTATTTCATTCTTTATCATACCTGCCTTCTATATCCTAATCAAAAACATTTTTTGATTCTATTATCTTATAGCAATGCACCTAATCGAAACACTTTATAGACGTTTTCATCCCATTAGAGCGATAAAATAGTCATTTTTTTCATAGACCTGACTTAAGTCGAAGGGCTTATGAACACGACTGATTTGTCTTTCATCGCAACCACGATTAAGTTGTTAAATCCGATTATTATAAAAAAGGAAGTTGATTTAAGCTCGGGTCAACCGATAAGCAACACTTCCTTTAAGTTTTATGTTTATGAATAAAATTATCTTTTATCGCCACGAATCTGTAATGATATTTTCGTAATGAAGTGTTTTCAACATTTTTGAGATGTCTGCGTTAAAAGTATTCGCTCCTGAAACTAAAAAGGTTGTCTCATTGAGTGGATATTTTTCACTAATATCAACAGTGTCGCTTCTTCTTTGAATATTGGTCTCTGTTTCTTGACGAGTCACATAGAGGGAAAGTGATCTATATCAAGGGTACTTCCAATATGATGATGCAAAGACTATCAGTAATTTAGCATTGAAAAGAGATTAGGTTGGCTCGAAGGCTCCAGTGAATAACCCTTTACTTCAGCACCACACTCGATTAAGATTTTGGTTAGCCAAGATCCTTTAAACCCAGTATAACCGGTAATGAATTCTTTCTTGTCTTTATAAAATGAGGACATGTATTTCCACTTCTTCCAAGGAACTTTATCTGTCGCCCATAGTTTTTCAAGTAACTCTCTATCTCTTAATGTATCCATACATTACCAAAACCCAAAATGTTTAGTGGCGTTCAACTGACTAGCTTAAGCAATGTTTCAAGCGAATCACGTTCAAATACTGTGTATCATCCTTGATAAATCAAAGATTTCCAGTTGTAGAACCATGAAACCACCATGGCCCCATCCTCAAATGATTTTTCTTTGAAACTTTCAATTGTATCTCAAGCATTAAATTCAAGCATCACGAATCTTCCTCCGGATTGAATCGCTGTTAAGGTCGCTATCTTGACACTGTTTTGATGTTGTTTTAACAATTTGACATGATCAACATCTGCCACACCATCTTCATAAGTTGGAAAAAAGGTTCATCTCCTACATAATTCGCAATTCTCTTGACGTGATCACCGATCATCGTGGTAAGACCAGTATCGACAATCTTCACTTTCCAAGATTCTGAACTGTTGGCATGAACTGACATTTTACTTATCCCTTTAACTAAACTAACTCCTATGAAGTGCTTTTTTTAGTTAAGGCATATGAATGGTTGAAGTGAAAGGAATAAGATAGACTAAAAGTATAAAGTTATGTATAGAAAGGTAAAACATATGACAACTAATCTTTTTCTCTCTTTACGAGAAAGTCTAGAAGCAGTATTGATCGTTGGGATCATTTTATCGAGCTTGACTCAGCAACATAAAGATAAACTAAAACCTTATGTCTATGTGGGTAGTTTAGCGGGATTACTTGTGAGTTTATTAGGAGGCTATTTACTATTTAGTTCAGCTCAAGGTCTAGAAGAAGAGACCCTTGAACTCATTGAAGGGATCATGATGCTTATCGCCTCAGGTCTCATCGCATATTTCGTGGTATGGATGTCTCAGCAAAACGCAGATGTCTCAGCCTCATTATCAAATCGTGTCTCAAAGACTTCGACGGGAATTGGTTTGGCTCTTCTGGCGTTTTTTGGGATATTAAGAGAAGGCACAGAATTGGTGGTCTTTACCTTAGCGAACTTAAGCACACAAGCGAATGATGTAGCCTTAGGAACGATATTAGGCATCGTTTTAGCGATCGTCATCGGAGTCGTGATTTTTAAATCTTCTATAAAATTGAACTTAAACTGGATCTTTAAGATCTTAGGTTTAGTCCTTATCTTTATCGGATCAGATCTGTTCGTAGAAGGCATCGCTGAGCTCACAAAGATGTTTGAATCTGTAGAGTTGTTGATTCAAGGTGCTTATATTGGATTGGCTTTATGGATATTTCTTAAGGATGATCTCAAGAGAATACTTAAACGATAATAAGTCATACTCAACTTGACATGGACCACTCCTTCAACTAAAATTGTGATGATATGAGGGAGTACTTGGCACCTTGTGCGGTTTTGTCAACAACCCGATGAGCGATCATCTGGCAAACCTTAAACAAAGAGACTCATAACCAAGCGGATATGAGTTTTTATTTGCTAGAAAGAGGAAAGATGGATTTCTACTCGATACTGATCATCGGTGTTGGATTGTCTATGGATGCTTTCGCTGTAGCTTTAGTCAAAGGATTATGTACTAAGGACCATCGTTTTCGCTTCGCACTAAAAATAGGGCTTTATTTTGGATTCTTTCAAGGGTTTATGACCTGGTTGGGTTATACCTTAGGTTTATCTTTTAGTTCATTGATCAATAATTATGATCATTGGATCGCGTTTATCCTCTTATCGATCATCGGTGGAAAGATGATCTATGAGGGTCTTCAAGTCAAAGATCTTAGTTGTGAAGTCGATCCAGGAACTGCGTTTCTCCCCATGTTAAGTGTCTCACTGGCCACCAGTATTGATGCTTTGGCGGTAGGAATCAGTTTAGCTTTATTAAGCACATCCATTTTATCGACCTCATTGATCATTGCTTTGGTTACGCTTTCTTTATCCATAATAGGTGTCATCATTGGTAAACGCTATGCTTCACTTTTAGACAATAAAGCAGAGATCTTAGGAGGCATAGTATTATTAGGGATTGGGCTTAAGATCTTAATCGATCATTTAACTTAAACTAAAAAAACAGGATATCACTTATGGATACCTGTTTTTATCTTTATCTAGTGGTGTAAAATAGAACTAGGTAGATTATTAGATTGTGTTGACCCAGAAATCAAAGAGGCTCATTATGAGAACAGATGCTCGTTTAACTCAAGCCTATAAAGACGCTCGCGTTGAAATCATCGATAAACAATCAAAACTGGTCTTTATGAGTGATTGTCATCGAGGAGACGGGAGTTCATCAGATGAATTCAGTCGAAATCAAAATGCGATGGTGTATGCGCTTTACGATTATCTCGATAAAGGTTTTACCTATGTTGAAGCAGGTGATGGGGATGAACTGTGGGAACATAAGAAATATAGAGACATCAAATTAGCTCATATGGATGTTTTTATGGCCCTTAAGATGTTTCATGAGAAGAATAAATTGATCATGCTTTATGGGAATCATAATATCTTCTTAAATGATCATGATTATGTCGTGAAGAATCTGTATACCTGCTATGACAAATACACCGAAACAGTCTTTGAACTTTTAAATCACATCAAACCTATAGAAGCTTTGGTTTTAAAAGTAAAAGATACCAATCAAGAGATCTTAACGGTCCATGGTCATCAAGGTGATTTACCCAATGATCAAAACTGGTTTATATCTATGTTGTCTTTACGATATTTCTGGCGTTTTATGCATGCCTTTGGGATGCAAAATCCATCAAGTCCTGTTCGTAATGCCCAAAAACGTCATAAGATCGAAAAGAACTATAATAAATGGATCGAAAAACATCAGATGATGTTGATCTGTGGTCATACTCATCGTTATAAATTTCCTCGCTCAAATGAACTACCCTATTTCAATACAGGGTGTTGTGTGTATCCCAACAGTATGACGGCGATCGAAATTGAAAATGAAGAGATCATCTTGGTTCAATGGAGAACGATCGTAAATTTAGAAGGTTGTCTACAAATCGTGCGTGAAGTCTTACGAGGCCCAGTACCTTTATCTAGCTTTGATCTTAAAGTCAAAACGAAATAGATGATTATTTAATAATATCTCTTGTCAATGAACTAAGGAAACCTTTATAGTATACTCATGAAGAAATGGATTAATCTGATAAAATCATGGTTTAGAAAAAGACGAGAACTTAAGCTTCCTGTCATTTATTGCGTTCATGGTTTTGGGATCAGAAGAACCATAGAATTTGACCCACTTAGGAAATATTTTGAATCAAAAGGACATCAAGTTGTATGCGTAGATCTCTTTGATCAACTCAATGAAAAGGACGATGATCCTCAGGTATGGTTTTCTAGAGCTGAGCTAGGATTAAAAAACCTAAGTGCGCAAAAAAGAAAGATATGGCTTGTAGGTTTCTCAATGGGAGGGGTCATCGCGACGAAACTAGCGTCCATCTATCCTGTTGAACGAGTGGTCTTATTGGCACCAGCCTTTGAGTATCTATCACTTCAAACAGTTATAAATGTGGCTGAGAAAGTAGCGCGTAAAGTCACCAATAAACCTAAAGTCATTCCTTCGACTTATCCTGCCTTACCTGATCATTTCACTTTGACCTTTAGAAAAATCGTATTGATGTGTAAAGACGCTATCGATGAGGTGGATGTGCCTGTTTTGTTTCTTCATGGAAGTGATGATGAAGTCATACCCGTTAGAAGTAGTCAAAATGCATATGCTAAGTTAGCTCATCCTAAAAAGCTTCTTATGGTGATAGAAGGAGTGAATCATCGTTTATTGGATGATGAATATCACAATCAAGATATACTTAAAATCATAGAGTGCTTCTTTAAGAAACAAATCATCAAAGAAGATAGATAACTAAGTATTAGGAATGAAATTTAGATGCTTTTAAGAAGCCTTATATCTATTATACGATTCTACAGTATAAACTAGACATAAAGATATTGAAGTTTGGGCTTTTCACTTCGTGTTAAGTTTCCAAAGGTGTTATAATGGTTTTAATAAGTAGTAGGTTTTAAACCCCGTATTTTGGGTACCACAATCATAGAAAGAAGATGAGCGATGAAAATTCTATTAGCCCCGGATTCATTTAAAGAAAGCATGAGTGCTTCTGAAGTTTGCCAAAGTATGGAGAAAGGCATTCGGAAGGTTTTTCCTGATGCTTTGGTTGTATCAATGCCTATGTCTGATGGAGGAGAAGGTCTTTTGGCTTCTTTAGTAGAAGCTACCAATGGGACCCTTTATTCTACGATGGTTACTGGACCACTACGTGAACAAGTCTCTGCTTCTTATGGATTATTAGGAGATAAAGAAACAGCGATCATTGAAGTGGCTCAAGCCTGTGGTTTACAACTTGTCCCTAAAGAATCACGTAATCCTTTTGCGACTTCTTCTTATGGGGTAGGGCAATTGATCCTAGAGGCACTTAAACTTAAACCAAAACGTCTTATTATCGGTTTAGGAGGCTCTTCAACCAATGATGGTGGAGCTGGAATGCTGAGTGCTTTAGGTGTTAAGTTTACCGATACGATAGGTCATGAACTTCGTTTAGGCGGAGGATTCTTAAATCAGTTGGCGAGTGTAGATATTTCAGGATTAGATTCTAGATTAATGGGATTAGAGATCGTTGTGGCTTGTGATGTTATGAATCCTTTAACGGGTTCAAAAGGTGCAAGCGTTGTATTTGGTCCTCAAAAAGGAGCCGATCTTTTAATGGTAGAGATCTTAGATAAGAATCTTAAGCATTATGCCTCTGTCATGAAGAAAACACTCAATAAAGAAATCGATTCAGTCCAAGGGGCTGGTGCAGCAGGAGGCATCGGTGCAGCGTTAATGGCTGTGCTAAATGCGAAACTCACCTCAGGCATCAATACAGTCATTCAACTCACGAAGTTTGAGACTCATCTTAGTGATGCTTCCTTGGTTTTAACAGGAGAAGGCAGTATCGATGAACAGACTTCTTTTGGGAAGACGGTGCTTGGGATCGCAAAAGCTTCTAAACGTAAAAAAGTTCCTGTCATTGCCTATTCAGGAAGAATCAGTGGTAATTTAGAAAGCTTATATAAAGCAGGTGTTACAAGTGCTGTGAGTATCGTGCCTCGAGTATGTACCCTAAATGAAGCCTTGATTGAAGGACCTAACAATATAGAAATGGCTGTTGAGAATACGATGCGTTTATTAGTTAATGTCAAGAAATTTAAGTAGACTCCATAGTGGAGTCTATTTTTTTAGCACTGATTTGATCCAATGATTTTCAAAATCATAACAAAAATAAGTACCTTATTAACAAAAAAACCAAAAAATAACTACTTAAAAGATTATAAAAATCATACTTTATACTATTCTTTGGTATAATTGACTTATGTACTATCTCTTCGTAAACAAATCTTCAAAAACTCCGATTTATCAGCAGTTGGCTACCAGTATCCGTTTGGCAATTTCGGACCATGTTTTGAACCATGACGATCAGCTTCCAACCGATGAAGACATTTGTGTTCAATTCGGTATCAGTAACATCGTAGTGAAACAAGCGTATTCGGTTTTAGCGTCGGAACATTTAATTACCAGGATCCGTGGGAAAGGCACATATGTGACGACGGTTCCTCAGATTGAAGCCACTTTCTCTGATTTTAGACAATTAGATCAACAATTTTCCAATCTAGGTGTCACTAAGAAACTGAACCTCATCGAAGTCATTGATCATCATGACTTAGCTTATTCTTATTTGAATCTCCAAGAAGGCGAGTTGGCTTTTAGAATCACATTAAGTGCGATCTATCAAAAAACGCCAGTGTATTGTCAAGAAATGGTCTTACCTTGTTCATGGTTCCCAAATCTAGATAAGGTATTTATCAATCCTAATTATTCTGTATCGATGTTGGCTAAAGACATGTATCAGTTACCTTTGGCTCATTCTAGCCATGACTTCTCACTTGAGAACTTATTGTCTTCTACCTCTCAAATGCTTCAAGTCACACGTCATGAAGCAGCCTATGTCTTTAGAAGCACCTATAGGGATACCCATAAAAAACCTTTGTTTTTTATCCAATCTACCTATCCTGGTCGATATTTGAAATTGACCTATAAGCAGGAGAAACAATGAATATTACACTAGATCGACGTTCAAAAACGCCTTTATCTCAACAATTAGAAATCGATTTACGTTTAAAGATGATCAGAGGAGAACTTCAACCTGGCGCAGTTATGCCCAGTGAAAGTTCATTAAGTGCAGAGCTTGGGATTTCTAGTAGTGAAGTGATAAAAGCTTATGAAGCTTTAGCGAATGGGAATCATCTTACCCTAAAGAATTCAACTTGGGTCGTTAGTTTCGGGAAAGTATCACGTATCATATTCGAAAAATTTACGTCCTTGGTAGACATCATCAAACTCACAGGGTCAACACCTAAAATCAAGACCTTGACCGTAAGTAAGGATTATAAGACCCCAAAAGACATCAGTGTAGAAATGCCATTAGGTAAGATCCTATTCGCTCGTAGACTTTATTATGGGAATGATAAACCTATGGTTTTGGTAGATTGTTATTTCCCTCAAGATTTATTTCCTGGATTCGATGTGATTCTTAAATCGGATGAACCTTATTATGAATTGTTTAAATCAAAATTCAATTTAGAGTTCAGTCGTTCTGAAAGAACAATAGAAGCACTCAATCTGAAGAAAAGAGAAGCTGAGATCTTCGATGTCCCGGTAGGAAGTGCCTATAGTTATTCAATCGTAAAGACCTATGATACCTTGAATCGATTGATTGAAGTGAATGTTTGTTGGCTTATGCCAGATGCGATGCATTTTACAATTGAACAAGATGAATAAACAAGCAGAAATGCTTGTTTTTTTAATCCAGTTTATAAGCTTTTTAGTTTATGCAAGATATGATTAAATGGTTAAGCTTGTAAACAATCTCGGTCAATAAGCTCCATTAATCTATTGGATTATGGTATAAAGGTGATGCTGAAGCAGTGATGTATTCATCAAGGAGATCATTATGAAATTTAATACCATTCCCATGGCGATTAGCGCCACCCAACAAGGGAAACCCATCATTATCTTAGACGACGAAAGTGCAGACTCCAAAGCTCATTTAATTTTAGCTGCGGAAAAGACGATCCCAGAAACCTTAGCTATATTCAATGAATATGGACAATCTACTCTACATGTTGCTTTAGAAGCCTCACGTATGTTGGATCTAGGATTTAAAGCGAGTTTTGATGACAATACTTATCTTGTTGTCAATTCGATTTCTATTCAATCAAAAGGCATAGGTTCTGATCATTCATTAGAAGCTAGACTTGAAACAATCGTTAAATTAGCGGATTATAATTCGACCTTAATGGATTTTGTTCAACCTGGTCATGTTTATATTACCCAAGCTCATTTTGGAGGCGTTCTAAAAAGAGTAGGTCATGTAGAAGCTTCTGTAGATTTAGCTCGCTTAGCAGGTTTAAGACCTGTTGGTTTAGTAAGTGAGATCGCTCATCAGGATGGAAAAAGATTGACTCATGATGAACTAAAAGAATTGGCAGAAAAAGAAAAATTCGTTGTTATTAAAATAGAGGATTTAATCGCTCATCGTAGACAAAGAGAATCAACTATTAAGCGCGCTTCAAGTGCTAATCTTCCTACACGCTATGGTAACTTCACTATCGTAGGCTATGAAAATACCTTAACCAAGGAACATCATGTAGCTTTGGTAAAAGGTGATATCACAGATGGAAAACCTGTCTTGATCAGAGTTCATAGTGAATGTTTAACAGGGGATGCTTTTGGCTCCTTACGTTGCGATTGTGGTCAGCAATATGATGCCGCAATGAAAGCCATCGAAAAAGAAGGAAGAGGCGTTCTTCTCTATATGCGTCAAGAAGGAAGAGGCATAGGCCTCATCAATAAGATTCGTGCCTATAATCTACAAGATCAAGGCATGGATACAGTCGAGGCAAATCTCGCTTTAGGGTTTGCAGCGGATATGCGTGATTATGGGATAGGAGCTCAAATCTTAGCTGATCTCAAGATCAAACAATTGCGTCTTATGACCAATAATCCACGTAAACTCGTAGGTTTATCTGGTTATGGGATAGAGATCGTAGAGCGTATTCCTATTCAACTTAATCACAATGAGAAGAATGAACAGTATCTAAAAACAAAACAAGTTAAATTGAATCATTTATTAAAATTTGAAGAATAGAAAAATAGACCACATGTAGTGGTCTATTTTTTTACGAGTTCTAATGTTTGATTAACCAATTCATCTACAGTGACGATATTGTGTCCTATGATAGAAGTAGCGAGCGTTTTATGATATGGATTAGACCAAAGTTCAGGTATCTTGGTTTCACCAAGCATCATACCTAAGATAGAACCTGTAGTAGCTCCATTACAATCAGTATCAAAGCCTGGTTGAACGGCCATACATAAACTCTTCCCAAAATCTTTATCCCCATAAAGCAGGGCAGTAACGACGATCATCGCATTGGAGTTGGTGTGACACCATCCATGAGAATCGCCTTCATCGTATAACTTATGGATCTGTTGAATGACTTCATCATAGGTCATTTTTTCTCTAAACCAAGTTAAGACCACTTGGATGTCTTTTCTTAAACGGCTTCTCGCAGGAATCTCATCGAGACCAGCTTCAATTACCGTTAAAATATCATCACTTGCGGCTGCAGCTGCAATCATCGCAGCCATCATCATTTCCCCGTAGATCCCATTCTTGATATGTGAGATCGAAGCATCTCTAAATGCCATCTCAGCGGCTAAATCAGGATCACCAACGTTAATGTATCCAAAGAAATCTCCTCTAATCTGGGCTCCGATCCATTCACGATATGGATTCAGATAAGTAGCTGTATCAGGAGCCAATAAACCAATACCAGCATTACGATACGCTACACGTTCAGCCGTACAGGTCGCAAACATTGGGATCCAATTCAACCACGCTTCTAAGACATCATTAGGGGTGAATTCTTTCCCATAGGTTTGAACCAATTTCATCGCAAAAACAGTGTAATTGGTATCATCGTCGATAGGTGCGATCCCGTTGATGTTATCAGCCCATGTCGCATATGGATTGGCTTGTTTTTCCCAATAAGGTGTAAAATCTTTCTTTTCGATATAACGATTCATAGGAAAATTCTGGGTGTCTTTTAAGAGTTTATGAAGGTCTTTACTTTGCCAACCTTCAACAGGTTTACCCAATAGACATCCACTAATTCGACCAATCCAAGCACCACTTAGTTTATTTTTAAGTTGATCCTGGGTAAGTTCAAGTTTAAAGGTATGTCTACGATTGGGTTTAGCAGATTGGATACCTGGATAATCTGAAGGTTCAATAAAAGGATATCCTTTAATCACAGGAGCGTTATCCAACTGTGTCTTTAGGGATTTCGCCATTTCTTCTTGGTTTTCGGTTTTAGCACGTTTGGCTATTTCTTCACAAACAGCGCGCAATAATCTAACATCTCGACCTTCATCTCTTGCCTGTTTCCATTCTAAAAGCATTTCTGGAGCAAAGCGTATCCATGGTTGATCTTTTAACATAAGGTTCTCCTAAAGGTTATAGTGAAACTATATCATAATATAAATAGATAAAAAAACCATATTATGAAAAAAGTGTTCTTAAGAACACTTACTTATTTAACAGCTGCAACTAATTCAGCGACATCAAGCTTTTTCATTTTAAGCATCGCTTCCATCGCTTTTTGAGCTTTCTTAGGATCAGGATGATTCAATACTTCACTTAGAATAGATGGAACGATTTGCCATGATACACCATACTTATCGGTCAACCATCCACATTGGCCTTCTTCACCACCTTCAGTCAATTTATCCCAATAGTAATCAACTTCTTTTTGATCCTCACAATCTACATACATGGATATCGCAGGAGTGAATTTAAAATATGGACCTCCGTTAAAAGCGATATAACGTTGTCCATACAACTCAAATGATACCGATGAATCATCTTCATCGATCTCGTCAATGATTCTTGAATCCTTAAATATAGATACATAGAATTGAGCAGCTTCAAGTGCTTTATCATCAAACCATAGAAAGGGTGTTATTTTTTGCATACTATTTTCTCGTTTCAGGGGCATCATAATTAAGTTGCCATCCAATACCAAATTGATCTATAAAATAAGCATATGATTTACTCCAAAATGTTTCGGAGAGGGGAATAATAACATTTGCGTTGACCATCAATTTTTCGTAAATGGATTTTTGTTCATCAAGATCATCACATTGAATAAACAAGGTAATGTTTTCACCTACAAGGATGGGTTTTTCAACTTGAGTATCTGAGATCATGATTTGTGTTCCTGCGAGTTTTAGGTTCGCATGGGCAACTCTATTTTCACTTTCAACACTCACAGTCATTGAATCGGGGATGTCTTTAAAAAGAGTAATATGAGGTGTTTCAATATTGAATGCTTTGACGTAAAATTCAATCGCTTCTTTCGCATTCCCATTGAAGTCGATAAAGTTATTGAGTTGTATCATTTTTACTTACCTTTAGATTCAACATAGCCTTTGAATCGATCTAAGATGGCTTGCCAACCTTGTTTTTGTAGTTCAATACTATTCTCATCCTCTGTCTCGAAAGACTCTACTACTTTCACTTGAGATCCTTCTTGAGTGAAGCGGACTTCCATTTTACGTCCATCACCCATAGTACTTTTAATCAAGCTGTTCAATTGGACTTCATCATGGATCCCCCAAAAATCAAATCCGAATTTTCCATCTCGAGATTCCATACGTGATGTGAATCGTCCTCCAACACGTAAATCATTGGTGGCGGTTGGGGTATGCCAATCATCAGATGCTGCATTCCATTGGGTAATATGCTTAGGTAATGTCCAACAGTCCCATACCAATTCTAGAGGTGCAGAGATGCTTGTCTCTATCGTTATCGTTGTTTTCATTTATTCCTACTTATCTTTCTAAACCTACTATGCCAATTTAAAAGTACTTTTTCAAGCAATATACTCCCAATAGCTCTCTATGGTTTATGACTAAATTAAGTTTATTCTTTGAATCCTTCCTTCAAGCTTAGATTTTAGGTTGGTATGGGTCATTAAATACTCTTCGAACACATTGGTTAATGAAGTACAGAGGGTGATGGGACTGAAGTTCGCAATAACATCATTGGTTTTGATATTCCAGAATTTCTCCATATTGTTTAAATGATAAGTCTGTATGCCCACTTTATAAAGAGTTTTAGGATCTATGGCTTGCCCATTGATCTCAAAGCATGTGATCTTTCTTGTTTTCGCATCATAGATGATCTTGGTCCCATGATTAACTTGATAGTTTTCAAATGTTTGATCCATTCTTTCAGGAACCAAGATATACTCGAAAATACTCTTCAATTGAGCTCCACTTAGTTTAATCTGATGAACTGCTTCAGCAAAAGGGAAAATGGTGTATAGATCTGCAACTGTTACATTGGGACCTAATTCAGTCTTTCTAATGGCACCAGAACCCAACATCATAAGATCTAATCCCAACATATCTTTTCCTATGTCTGAAAAAAGATTTCCTAATTCGGTCTCTTCATAACGGACTGGATGAGTTAGTTTTCGTGATAGGTGAGTTAAGATACGATTATATTTCTCATCGACTTGGTCCTTATATCTCGTAATGATGTGTTCAAGTACTGTATCTTTTGGACAAGTATCTGCGTTGATTGGAATAAGCTTCCAAGTGTATTCCTGAATACGATTCTTTTCTTTATCGATCATCAGATCGAAGCGTCCTATTTGAGCAGTTCCTACACCTGCTTGTGTCACAAGGATATCGTTTATTTTTGCGGGTTCTTTTAGAATGGTATGAGAATGCCCACCTATAATAAGATCCACTCCCCATTCAGGATCCAAAAGCTCTGCCAGTTTACAATCATTTTCGAATCCTATATGAGTCAATAATACCGTAAGATCAACATCTACTG
Source organism: Erysipelotrichaceae bacterium (assembly GCA_013334325.1). GTDB lineage: Bacteria > Bacillota_I > Bacilli_A > Erysipelotrichales > Erysipelotrichaceae > UBA2212. The sequence continues at coordinate 27,407 of JAAXXT010000025.1, forward strand.
TACGATAGGTATCACAGATCTTACCGACCTCAGAAGCAGCATCCTTTATATCAATAAAGGTGGAAATAAACTTGTCTGATTTTAATGAGTCTAAGATCGCTTCCGTTAAGATGCCTATAAATAAGATCTTCAACCCATCGATCTCAATAAAACGATGCCCATTCAACAATCTTGTGTTTTGATTTTTAAGATAGAAATTCGCAGAGATGATGGGAAACTTAGCATATTTCTCTAGAAAGAGTAAATGAGGTAAACCATAATCTACCTCATGGTTTCCTATACAGGCAATATCAGGGGCAATATAGTTCATGATTTCCATCGTTGAGATACCTTTGAATTCAGAATCGATCAAAGATCCTTGAAGCATATCCCCAGCGATACAATACAAAACGCTTTCTTCTTTTTCTCGTACGTCGGTTACATAACCAGAAAGCATCGATACTCCACCCACCAACTGTTGATTGTCTTTGGATAAAAAATCCCCATGCATATCATTTGAATGCAAAATAACCAATTTTTTAAGTTCCTTCATATATGGCCTTTCGAGTGAATCTTCTACTTATAATCATAGTCTTTTTAGGATGATTGTAAACTAGACAAATGAATGTTTTAGACTCAACTTATGAATCTTTTTCTAGTATTCACAAGTTTGACTAAGAGCAGTTAAAGTGATAAAGTATCAAGGTTAAAGGGAGTAGAGGCCCTCTGGGTGATCCGTTTCGTCAGCACGACTTAGGTCCGGACGTATCAAAATCTCAAGACTTTATCATTTTTTAATGATAAGGTCTTTTATTTTAGACCTTAAAAGGAGCAACATGAGCAAACAAAAAGCATGGTATGAGAAGACTTTGTTGGATGTATTGGCTACGAAAGACGTGCAAAATGGTTTGAGTACGCAAGAAGTTCTCGATTCGAGAACACAAAATGGGGAAAACAAACTTGAAGAAGGCAAGAAAAAGTCATTCATAAAACTCTTTCTTGAACAATTCGATGATGCAATGATCTTGATCTTGATCGTTGCAGCTGTTATTTCTGCGTTTATGGGAGAAGTTACTGACGCAGCCATCATTATGGCCATTGTTATTTTGAATGCTGTATTGGGCATACTTCAAGAAAACAAAGCTGAGAAAGCTTTAGCAGCACTTAAAGAAATGTCTGCGCCTATGGCGAAAGTTCGGCGTAATGGACAAGAAGTGGTCATCGCTTCTAAAGAGGTGGTCGTTGGGGATATATTGCTTTTAGAAGCTGGAGATAGAGTTGCTGCGGATGTAAGATTGGTAAAAACATCCAGTTGTCAGATCCAAGAATCTTCGTTGACAGGAGAATCTGTCCCAGTCGATAAGAGTGCTGATCTAGTTTTGGGTGAAAAATCTGCTTTAGGTGATCGTAAGAATATGGCGTATGCTTCATCTAATGTTACCTATGGAAGAGCCATTGGCTTAGTTACAAGCATTGGGATGTCCACTGAAGTAGGGAAGATTGCTACAATGTTGAATGATTCAACGAAAGAAGAAACGCCTCTTCAAAAGAAACTCAATGATTTGGGTAAAGCCTTAGGTATAGGTGCGTTATTGGCTGTTATTTTGATTTTCGCGATTGGGGTTTTCAATCAGCGAGATATATTGGATATGTTTTTGACATCTGTTAGTTTGGCAGTCGCTGTTATTCCTGAAAGTTTACCTGCGGTTGCCACCATCGTTATGGCGATGGGTGTTCAACGTATGGCCAAACGTAATGCGATCATTCGTAATTTATCCAGTGTAGAAACTTTAGGTGGAGCGACAGTTATATGTTCTGATAAAACTGGGACCTTAACTCAAAATAAAATGACAGTAACGGATTATTGGATCAATTATGAATCCAATCTAGATGAACTTCATAAAGGTGCTTTCTTATGTAACGATGCACGTTTGGTCGATGGGACATGGGTAGGAGATCCTACTGAGACTGCTTTATCTCAATGGGCCATACAATCTGACTTAGAAACTGAAGTCATCAAAGAAAGCTATCCTCGTGTCGCTGAAGTTCCTTTTGATTCTGGTCGTAAGAAAATGACAACCATCCATCAAACAACGGATAAGATTATTGCCTATGTCAAAGGTGGCGTGGATGAGGTCTTAAGTGGCGTTACTCACATCGCTGAAGGCGAATCCAATCGATTAATCACAGATCAGGATAGACAAAATATCCAAAAGGCTAATGAAGAGATGGGATCAAGAGCCCTACGTGTATTGGCACTTGCTCGACGAGAACTCAAGTCGATGGTTGAAGATGGAGATGTCTCCGTTGAAAATCATCTTACTTTCGTTGGTTTAATGGGGATGATCGATCCACCACGCGAAGAAGTTAAGGTTGCGATCCAAGAATGTCGAAGTGCTGGAATACAGCCTGTTATGATCACAGGTGATCATCGTACTACGGCAGAAGCCATAGGTCGTCAGATTGGTTTAATGAAAGATGGAGATCGTATCGTTACTGGAGTCGAGCTTGATCAAATGAGCGATGATGATCTCTTCAAAGAAGTAAGACATATCGCAGTATATGCACGTGTATCTCCTGAACATAAGATGCGCATCATCGATGCGTGGAAGAAACATGGGGAAATCGTCGCAATGACTGGGGATGGGGTCAATGATGCCCCAGCACTTAAGAAATCAGACATTGGGGCTGCGATGGGCATCGTAGGAACGGAAGTCGCTAAAGGTGCAGCTGATATGGTCTTAGCCGATGATAACTTCGCCACGGTCGTCCATGCGGTTGAAGAAGGAAGAAGAATAAGAGACAATATCGCAAAGGCCATCAGTTATTTGCTTTCGTGTAATGTAGGTGAGCTTGGTGTAATCTTAGTTGCGACCCTGTTAAATTGGAGCGCTCCTTTGCTTCCAATTCATATTCTATGGATCAATCTTGTTACGGATAGTTTACCTGCTTTAGCCTTAGGTGTAGATCCTGCTCAAAAAGGCATCATGAAAAGAAAGCCTAATAGAGATACAAGCCTCTTAAATAAAGGAATGATCTATCGTATAGGATATCAAGGTTCATTGATTGCAGCATTGACCATCATAGCCTTCTTATATGGTTCTGATGTGAGCAATGGAGGATCACTTGAATTAGGTAGATCTATGGCATTCTGTGTCTTGGCATTTAGTCAATTGGCTCATTCATTCAATATTCATTCAAATACTCGTAGTGTATTTACATCCTTCTTTGTCAATAAATGGTTGATAGGTTCTACGCTTATCAATGTCAGTATGATGTTGGCTGTTCTATTTATTCCAAGCGTCAATACACTGTTTAAAGTTGTTCCTATTGATATTCAACATTGGGAAGTCGTTATTGGTCTTTCTCTAATGCCATTGTTGATTGTTGAAGTCATGAAACTGCTTAAAATAAACGGGAAATAACTGAAATTAATGCGCAGGAGCTTAGCTCTTGCGCATTTTTCATTTGGTAGATTATGCTATACTTTATATAAGATTTTATGGTTATTTATCATCCGAGTATGTTGATTATGACGCATTATCATATGCTTTGAACTATAGATAAATAACTAACTACAAAGGAGAACAACATGCCTACTGTCATCATTAATGGGATAAACATCTTCTATGAAGAAAAAGGAAATCCTAAAAGCGAAAATGTAGTATTTTTTCTCAATGGAGTAATGGCTTCAACATCCAGTTGGAGTTTTCAAGTTCCCGTTTTTGAAAAACTAGGATTTAGAATCATTCTTCATGATTTTAGAGGTCAACTTAGATCAGATAAACCTGAAGGCAGTTATACATTTAAACAACATGCGGATGATACCATAGAACTTATGAATTATCTCCACATAGATCAAGCCCATATGATTGGGACATCTTATGGGGGCGAAGTGGCATTAAAACTAGCCATAGATCATTCTGCACGAGTTAAAAGCATCTCTCTTATCGATTCTGTAAGTGAACTTGATGAAGTTTTAAAAGGCTTAGTTTATGGCTGGATCGATGCGGCCAAAGCTAAAGAAGGGGAGAGATTCTTTAAGTTGATGATGCCTACGATCTATTCAGATACTTTTATTAAAAATAATGGTGAAATGCTTGAAAAAAGAGCTGTTGCGATGAGACAGATCGATCCATCATACTTTGATGGACAGATCTCACTGTATAAGACCTTTTTAAATGATGTGTTTATGACGCAAGCACTTCATACGATCTCATGTCCTACTCTGATCATATGTGGGGAAAATGATATTTTGAAACCACGTAAATTTTCGAAGATCATCCATGATGAAATCAAAGGTTCTGAATATTTGATCATCCCTGATTGTGGTCATGTAACTATATTTGAAAAGCCCAATGATTTGAATTCTGCTTTATTAGGTTTCGTTTTGAAGCAAAACTAAGGTATGAGTCCTATTCAATATATCGACGCTAAAACCATTATTTCAGAATATAGAACTGAAAATGAATGGTTTGGGGCAAACTACAATATGAACATTTATAAGGGCTGTAATCACGGTTGTATTTACTGTGACAGTCGAAGCGAATGCTATCAAGTTGAAAATTTTGATCAGGTAAGAGCTAAAAACAATGCCTTAACTTTAATCGAAAGAGATCTAAAATCTAAGACGAAGAAAGGAGTCGTTGGGAGTGGGGCAATGAGTGATCCTTATAATCCTTTTGAGAAAGAACTATGCTTAACACGTGGTGCTTTAGCATTACTTCATCGATATGGATTTGGGGTCTGTCTATTTACGAAAAGTGATCTTATCTTAAGAGATCTCGACCTACTGTGTGAGATATCTCGACATTCACCAGTCTTAGCCGCCATTACGATCACAACCAGCGATGATGCTTTATCAAAGAAGCTAGAAAGAAATGTTTCTTTAAGTTCTGAACGTTTTAAAGCCATCAAAGGTTTAAGTGATGCGGGTTTATTTGCGGGAGTACTTCTTATGCCTGTATTACCATTTATCGAAGATACACCTGAAAATATTCGTTCCATAGTAAGGATGGCCCATGATCATCATGCGAGATTTATTTATGCGACACCTCATTTTGGGGTGACGCTACGAACCAATCAAAGAGAGTGGTATTATAATAAACTAGATCTTCTTTTTCCAGGATTAAAAGAACAATACATCAAGACATTTGGGAATGAATATGCGTGCTCATCTCCTAGATCTAAGCAACTTTGGTCTGTCTTTACCCAAGAGTGTGATCGATATGGGATCTTATATCGTATGGATGACATCATCAAGACAACTCAAAAAGGCTATGGGTATGAACAGATATCACTTTTCTAACCCGTTTATTTAGATGCACTAAAAAGAGTATAATAAATTTGTTATGAAATCATTCTTCAAGAATTCAGCGATTATATTCGTTGTCCTAGGTTTAGCGACTTTTTTATCTTACTTATTTGCATTTTTTGATTTTCAAGAAGCAACAATCATTATTATTTATATGTTGGCTGTTATTTTCATTTCTCAAACAACCTCTACCTATATCTATGGATTAGCTGCCTCATTGATCAGTGTCTTGGCGTTTAACTTTTTCTTTACTCATCCACTATATACTTTCAATGTTTCTCAACCTGATTATCTCTTTACATTCTTCGTGATGTTCGTAGCGAGTTTTTTATCGAGTTCATTGACCTCTAAACTAAAAAACGAAAAAATAGTCTCTCAAGAAAGAACGAAGCAAGTTCTTCTAATGGAAGGCATCAATAAACTATTCCAGAATTTCCCTCTTCAAAATGCCCTAAATGCAACTTCCCATCTGATTTCTGAATCAATCGAAGGTAATGTTGAGATCCAAGTAAAACTGGACCAAGTAGATTTCTATAGTTCTACCAAAGAATACTCCATAAACACACTTGCTAAGAAAACAAAAGCAAACTTAAGTTTTGGTGAGCAGATTATTGGTCAAATAAAACTTGCGACAAATGAACCTATAAAACAAGAATGGCTTAATAGTATTGCTTCAATCATCAGTCAAAATCTTGAGAAGATTGACTTGATAGACAAACAAAACCAAGCAGAGCTGAAAATTAGAGAACAAAAACTTAGAAATAATCTATTAGGTGCGATCTCTCATGATTTAAGAACCCCATTGGCGACCATAATAGGTTCTAGTGATACTTTAATCGAGAATGCTTCTAAATTATCTGAAGAAGATAAAACCTTATTATTGAACAATATCAAAGAAGATTCTACTTGGTTAATGAATTCCGTAGAAAACATCCTGAGTTTTATGCGCGTTGAAGAAGGTTTTCATTTAAATACACATTTGGAGTCTGTTGAAGAGTTATTTGGGGATGTTTTATCTAGAGTGATTTCACATACAGGTACTCGTGTTGAACTAGAATTACCTGATCAACCCATTTACTATCCTATGGACATCCAATTGATGGAGAAAGTATTGTTGAACCTAGTAGATAATGCATTAAAATATTCTCCAAAAGATAGTAAGATCATGTTAAGAGCCTATGTTCAAAAAGATGAGTTTGTATTTGAGGTATCTGATCAAGGACAAGGAATACCTGACGATGAAAAGAAAAAGATATTTGAACGCTTTTATACCTTTAAGAGTGATACTGCATTCAATCGAAGAGGTTTAGGTTTAGGTTTAGCCATATGTAAAAGCATAGTAGAAGCACATCATGGGATCATAATAGCGAAAGACAATAAACCAAGTGGAACAATCATTCGCTGTATCTTCCCATATACAGGAGGTCAATATGAAAATACTGCTCATTGAAGATGATGCTTCTTTAAGAAGCTTTATGCGGGTATTACTAAACGCTCAAGGCTATGAAACCATAGAAGCCTCTAATGGACGTCAAGGTATTACTTTATCTTTATCCTATGCTTTTGATATTATAATCCTTGATCTAGGATTACCAGATATCGATGGGCTAGAAGTATTAAGTCAAATTAGACCATTTGTTCAATGTTCGATCATCATCGTTAGTGCTAGAGATAAAGAGAATGATAAAATCACAGCCCTTGATAGTGGAGCAGATGATTACTTAACGAAACCCTTTAGTGCTCAAGAGCTTTTGGCTCGACTTCGGGTTGGGCTTAGACATCGACCTATTCAAAAACAAGAAGTAGAAACGCGTATCCAAATCAAAGATCTATGCGTAGATTTTGAGAAGCATAGTTGTATGGTATCTGATCAAGAAATACACTTAACCCCTATAGAATTTCAAGTACTTGGGATTCTAATGCTTCATCATGGGAAAGTCATGACACATCATAATCTGGTAAAACAAGTATGGGGGGAAGGATCACTTGATTCTGATATTCAAACCTTACGTGTCACCATGGCTAACCTTAGACGAAAGATTGAACTGAATCCAGCTCAACCAAAATATATCCTGACAGAGATTGGGATAGGATATCGTTTCATCGAAAATTAACTTTATACCATTTTTATAAGCAAGCTCTTATCTTAACACCGTATTTATACGGTTTTTTTTATACTTTTCATGAGGTGAAAAGAATGAATGAAGAACTTATGAATAGTATCAAGGAATCGATAAAAGCCTATGATTATGAAACAGCTTATGATTATATAGCGAGATTATTTACTCAAGAACCAAACAGTAGTAAACCGCATTTATATCTAGGCATCATCAGTGAACTTAAAAAAGATAGAGCAGAAGCGATGCGTCATTTTAGAGCGGCACTTGCCTTAGACGGGACTGATCAAGTCGTATTATACAATCTGTATCGGGTAGGTGATGGTTCTAAGACCCCCATTAGATTTGAGTAGGTAAGGCCATGTATGTCATCGTTGTAGGCTGTGAAGTTCTTTCAGCTAAATTAGCGAAAGAATTGGCCAACTTAAATCATAATGTTGCTGTTATAGAAAGAGATGAGAAGAAACTAGAGTGTTTAGGTCAAGGATTCAATGGATTAATCATCAAAGGCATTGAATTTGATCAAGATAATCTTATTGAAGCTGGAATTCATCAAGCTGATGTGGTTCTTGCTTTGACTGATGATGATAATCTAAACATAACAGTATCCCTTGTTTCTACCCATATATTTAATGTTAAAAGAGTAATTGCACAAGTCATTGATCCTGAACGTAGGAATATATATGAACTATTAGGGATTGAGTCTTTTAGTACGATAAAAATGGGCGTCAATGCTTTATTATCACGTATGGACATTACTAAGGTTGAACAATTGGTCCAAGTAAGTTCAGGCATAGAAATCACAAGGATACAACTTAAACGTGATCTACCAATCAGTGTTAAGCAAGTGTATGAACAAGCAAATACGATCATTTCAGTCAATATCCATAATGGAGTGACCAATTTGGTCAATCAAGACACTGTTTTAGAAAATGGTGACTTAGTCGTATGTAGTCATCATATTCGTGATCGTCAAGCTTTGATGGATCTACTCGTGAAGGAGAATTAATTATGAAGGCACTTGTTATTGGAGGAGGAAAAGTAGGGTATTTTCTTGTTAAAACACTTTTGGAACACAACACCAAAGTTAC
>JAAXXT010000026.1 GCA_013334325.1 Erysipelotrichaceae bacterium
TATTTTCTAATCACAAATGATGATGGGATACTTTCTCCTGGACTATTGGCCTTATCAGAAGCAGTAAGTGATCTGGGAGAATTACTAATCGTTGCGCCTTCTTTTCAACAAACTGGTATGGGACGTTCCTTTCCTCAAGGTGAATCCATAGGTATCATTGAAGAGAAGATCCTAATGATCAACGATGATCCAACCAAATCCTATGGGGTCTATGGATCACCTGCCCAAGCAGTAGCCTATGGGATCTTAGAGTTATCTCATAGAAAACCTGATCTATGTCTATGTGGGATCAACTATGGGGAAAACCTAGGTCTATCCTTGACTTGTAGTGGTACCTTAGGCGCAGCGTTTGAAGCCCATAGTCAAGGAATAAAAGCATTGGCTTTTTCGATCCCGACTTCCCTTTCTAAACAACACTCAGAATCTTTTGAGGAAATCGATTGGGCACCTATAAAAAAGGTCATTAGAAGAATTCTTATAAAGATCCTTAAAGAAGGTTTCCCAGAAAACGCAGACATCTTAAACATCAACTTCCCTGAACTTATCGATGATTCAACTTTGATCAAGTTTACGAGACAAAGTCCTCAAAACTACTCAGAGTTCTTGATTCCTCCTGAGCGTGATTTTAAAAAGGGCTATGAATTAAAGACTGAAAAGCGTATCAATCCTAATGACACACCTATAAACAGTGATATCTACGCGATGAAGTATGAGAAAGCCGTATCGATTACACCACTTAAGTGGGACTTATCCTTTGACTTAAAAGATAAATCCTGGGAAAAAGATCTCAATCAAAAAGAAGCTGAATAAGCTTCTTTTACTTAAGTGAATTTAACTGGCTCAACTTCATGATGAGGGCTATCGTTTTAGAATCTCTAAGTTCATCTTTCATGACCAAGTCGATCAAATGATCTAAGGTATATGTCTTTACGTTGAGAAATTCATGATGATCTAGTTTTTGACCTACGAATTTCGTTTTTGGTGCGTAGTAGAGATGAATGATCTCACCGAGATAACCAGGAGAAGGATAAAGCAGTCCAAGAGAAGTCATTTCTAGTGCTTCATAACCTGTCTCTTCGATGAGCTCACGATTGGCCGCATCTAATGGATTCTCATCTTTCTCTAGTTTACCTGCGGTAAACTCTAGAAGTACCGTATCAAAGGCATAACGAAATTGTTCAACGAGAAGGAATTCTCCTTTTTCATTGAGGGCAGCGATACATACACCGCCTGGATGTTTAACGACTTCTCTTAAAGAAGTGTCTCCATTAGGTAAAAGAATATCATCATGATGGACTTCGATGATCTTCCCTTTAAATTTAAGTTCACTTTTAAGTTTTTTTTCGATGAGGTTCATGGGAATAGTATAACATGACCCACTTGTTTGTTTGAAGGACACAGGTAGTTTTGGTATAATGAAACCACGGAGTATGTCGATGAAAAAAGCCTGTTTTATCACCTTTGAAGGACCAGATGGAAGCGGTAAAACCACAGTAAGCACTTATGTGGTAAAAGCCTTGATCGATCTAGGATATGATGTCATCCACACCAGAGAACCTGGTGGTGTCGACATCGCTGAACAGATACGTCATGTTATCTTGGATCCTAAAAATACCAAGATGGATGTGAAAACGGAAGTCCTTTTATATGCGGCTAGTCGACGACAACACCTCGTTGAGAAGATACTGCCTGCCTTGGCTTTAAATAAGATCGTAATATGCGATCGTTTTGTCGATAGTTCCTTAGCTTATCAAGGGGTCGCTCGTGGAGTAGGCTTCGATGAAGTCTATACAGTCAATCGTTTTGCGATCGATGATCATCTTCCGGATTTAACTGTTTATCTCGATCTAAGTGCTCAAACAGGCTTGGATCGTATCGCTCAAAGACAATACTTAGATCGTTTAGATCAAGAAAAAATATCTTTCCATGAGAAAGTCGTGGAAGGTTATCAAGAAGTCTTACGGCACTTTAAACAACGCATCGTCGTGATCGATGCGAATCAGGAGATCCAAACCGTTCAGAAAGAAGCCTTACAGGCTGTCTTGAAGAAGGTCAAAGCTTATGTTTAAAGATGTGCTTAAAGAGCGCCAAGCTATCGTTGAAAGGGTTCTTTATAACGCCCTTAAACATAAACAGGCTTCTCATGCGTATCTCTTTATAGGACCTAAAGGCACAAGAATGCTGGAAACAGCGATTCTTTTTGCGCAATCCTTGGTTTGTCCTCATAGAGACCCTTGGGCCTGCGAAACATGTGAGATCTGTGTTAGAATACAAGAGAATCATTTTACCGATCTTATCATTCTAGATGGGACCTTAAGTTCCATTAAGAAGGATGATGTCTTAGAACTACAAGAACAGTTTTCTAAGACAGCGTTAGAGTCTTATGGTAAAAAGATCTATATCGTCAATCGGGCAGAAAACGCCACGACTGAAGCCTTGAATAGTCTCTTGAAGTTTCTAGAAGAACCTAGTGGATCAGATACTTATGCGATTTTGATTTCTGAGAAACCTGATGCCTTATTAGAGACCATCATCTCACGGTGTCAAACCTTGACCTTTAAGGCTCAAAATAGACAAGCTTTAGTGGCTCAGATCGATATGGAAAACAATGATCCTTATGAGATCCAATTGTTGAGCCAATTGGTCAACAATGTGGAAGGTATGATGGATCTACAGATCAACGATGACTTCAAACATGCCTTGGTTATGTTTGGACACTTCATCGATGAGTATGTGATCGCACCTTATAAAGGTGAGATTTTCGTTCAGACTCAGTTGTTGAGTAAACGTAAAGAAGCTGAAAAACCCGATATGGGAGATTCTAATAAGCCTGAAGATAAGAAGAAAGCTAAAGAAGTCGTTGAGAAAGGTCCAGTCGTTGATCGAAGAAGATTATCGTTTTTCTTTAAGATCGGGATGCTTTTCTTTAAGGATCTGATGCTAAAAAGCGAGATCCATTCTCCAGTATGGAAGAATAGAATGACGCATATACGGCCTATCATGGATCCCATGACGGCGTTTAATTTGTTTAATGATGCAGAGGACAAGATCAATTCTAATGCCAATTTGGCACTCTTGATTGATTCTGTGCTCTATAAACTAAAGGAGGCCAATCATGACTGAACAAAGTCAGGTCTATACATATGTGTATTCGGTTCGTTTCGAAGGCAATAAGAAGGCATATACTTTTGGGACCAACGAAAATACCTATCATATCGAAGATAAGGTCGTCGTAGAGACCGCAAGAGGATTAGAACTAGGTGAGATCATCACCGATTTTCACTTGACTGAAAACGTCAATATCCATTCTGAATTAAAACCTATCATCAGAAAAGCAACTCAACTTGATCAAGATCATCACATCAACAATCAATCCGCTGCGAAAGAAGCTTTAAAAGTATGCGAGAAAGATGTTAAACATCTCGATTTGAATATGCAACTGATCTCAGCTGAATATACCTTAGATAAATCGAAGATCATCATCGTTTATGTGGCAGATGAACGCGTTGATTTTAGAGAGTTACTAAAAGAATTGGCCAGTCATCTTCATTGTCGTATCGAACTAAGACAAATAGGACCTCGTGATAAGGCGAAGATCGTAGGTGGTATTGGGACGTGTGGTATGGAGACCTGTTGTTCACGTTATCTCAGTGATTTCGATGTGGTATCCATTAATATGGCAAAGAATCAAAACCTTGCCTTAAACATTCAAAAATTATCAGGTCAATGTGGTAAACTGATGTGCTGTTTAAAGTATGAAGATGAAAACTATAAGTGTATGAAGAAGGATTGTCCTAAACAAAACGAATTGATCGATTATAACGGTAAGAAATACCGTGTAACATCGATGAATCTTTTAACCAAACAATGTAAACTTGAAAGTCGAGAAGAATCTTTATTCTTAGGTTTCGATGAAGCTTTCAAAGACTACATCAAGCGTGATCCGAATGAAACGACAGAAAAGCTTTCAAAATGATTTGACCAGTTTATATCTGGTCGCTACGCCTATTGGAAATCTGAATGAAATGACACCTCGAGCCATCGAGGTTTTAAAGCAGGTCTCTGTGATCGCGTGTGAAGATACACGTACGACGATGGTTCTTTTAAAGCATTTTGGGATAGAAACCAAGGTCATCTCTCATCATACCTTCAATGAGAAAGAATCTGCTTCTGGAATTGTAAAGCTTCTTGAAAGCGGTCAAGATGTGGCCCTTGTCTCTGATGCGGGCTATCCTCTTATCTCAGATCCTGGTTATATCGTCGTTCAGGAAGTGCTTAGCGCAGGATACAATGTGATCCCTATCTCAGGTTCCAGTGCTGCACTCAATGCTTTGGTGGCCTCTGGTCTAGTCACCCAGCCTTTTATCTTCTATGGTTTTCTTCCTTTAACGGACAAAGACTTTACTCAAACTGTCAATCAACTGAAAGCTTATCCTTATACCTTGATCTTTTATGAAGCACCTCATCGAATCCAGAAAACGATCGCACGTTTACTTCCTTTATTAGGAGATAGACAAGCAGTTATCGCTCGTGAGATCACTAAGAAATTCGAAGAATTCTTAAGAGGAAGACTCAGTGAATTAGGGGATATCGAAGATGAATTAAAAGGCGAGATCGTCTTGGTGATCGAAGGCAAGGCTGAAGAAAAAGCTGAAGTCGTCGACTTAGCTGAAGTCAATGAACGTATCCAAGCATATGTCGATACAGGGATCAGTGCTTCTGAAGCCATCAAACAGGTCGCTAAAGAAGTAGGGATGAATAAACACGACATCTACAATAGCTATCATAATAAAGGTGAAGCCTCTTAGGTTCACCTTTTTTTCATCTCTGATTGATAATCAATTTAGACAAGCCCCTTTAAAATGGTTATAATAAGAGTATCAAACAAGGAGAACACCATGGATTTAAAAGGATCAAAAACTGAAAAGAATTTAGAAGCTGCTTTCGCAGGAGAATCAATGGCTCGTAATAAGTATACCTATTATGCGGCTAAAGCTCGTCATGAAGGCTACAAACAATTAGAAGAACTTTTCCTTGAGACCGCTCGTAATGAACAGGAACATGCCTTCTTATGGTTCAAAGCCCTACACAATGGGGAAGTCGCAACGACAGCTGTCAATCTAACTGACGCAGCCGCAGGTGAACACTATGAATGGACAACCATGTATAGAGAATTCGCCGCTACCGCTAAAGAAGAAGGCTTCAATAAGATCGCTTTCCAGATGGAACAAGTCCTTCTTATCGAAAAACGTCATGAAGAACGCTACAACGATCTTCTAAAAAACATCAAAGAAGGTAAAGTCTTCAAGAAAGACGAAGCCGTTGTATGGGAATGCAGTGTTTGCGGTTATCAAGCCGAAGGCACAGATGCGCCTAAGATTTGCCCAGTATGTGGTGAACCTCAGTCTCATTTCTCAATGGACGTAAAAAACTACTAAGAATAAACTAAGACAGGTTAAAACCTGTCTTTTTAATCAATATTTATGTGAATCAGTTCTTAGTGATTGAGTAAATTTAAAGTTCTTATAATGCCAGTTTAATTTAAGTGCTCTTTTTATTAAGAGAGATTGAATATAACGTGATGGGACGGACCACTTCTTTGAGAAAACCATAATATCTTTGGTATAGATCTTAAATCTATTTAGATCTTTTGATAGCGTACTGAAGCCATCACCAGAAAAGCTTTGGTTAATGATGGAAGCCATTGGTTTTACTATTATATTTTCATCTTTACTGTAGAGTTGGAAAAAAATATCAAAATCGATCATGTCTAAAAATAACGACTCGTCAAATTGGTGCTCTCTAAAAATATTGATGGGCCATAAAGTTCCTGAGTTTATAGGAAAACTCAAAAATTGCTTTGGTTGTTTAGTATTTAGATTAAAACATAAAGAAGGATTAAAACTTGATGGGGATAAGTGGCCTTTCTTAGACTTTACTTGTGGAGTATATATAATCGGTTCACTTGTTTCACTTAGAAAGATGATCTCCGAGAGATAATCCTGATTCAATTGGGTATCTTGGTCTAGAATCAATACCCAAGAAATATCAGGTGATGTTTCACGTATCTTTTTAATTGAGAAATTATAAGCTTTACTTAAACCAAGATTTTTCCTATATGATAGATAGAGCATCTTTTCAGGTTTGATAAATTTTTGGTTATAATCACAAACTAAATTTTCATCAGAATTGTCAAAAATAACCCATTGGAAATTCAATTGGCTCTTTTTCAGGTAAGTATAGACTTCAGTCTCATCAATCTTTTGATTATAGAGGACAAACAAAATCGATAAGTGAGTTAATGAGTCAATAGAATCATTCTTTAAGAAAGGAGATGAAGAATTCATCATGGTCTCATGCTCCTAAAAATTAAGTGAGCTCCACAATATAAACGTCGATATATTTTGAGCCATAAAGAATCAGATGAAGTAGTTATTCCTCCACTAGATGCATTTTGAGAATGTCTACGATAATAGATTAAAGGTTCATCAATCAGTTGTACTTTAAAGAAAGCTTCACCGATTAAAGTAATCCAATAGTCATGTGGACAATGTTTTTTTTGTGAGGGGAAGGGTAATGCTTTCTCAAGAAGTAATCGATTAAAAGCCATACATGCGCCTATATAGCGAGTTTTAGCGAAATTAATCATTAATCCTTTCTTGACATGTGCGTGTTCGAAATGAGAAAGGTAAAGTGGTTCTAAAGCTGCACCGGTGACTGTCGCGTCTGAAATAGCAATATCACAGATCGCCAAAGCTTGACTCATTTTTTCAACTTTATGAGCGAACCATACATCATCTTGATCACTCATAAATATAATCGATCCTTTAGTATGTGTTAACGCATTTTCAAAATTTCCTGAATATCCATGATTTTTAGGGTCATTGATGAACAAGTGAATTCGAGGGTCTTGATAAGTATTTATGATTGATATGGTTTTATCTGTAGAGTGATCATCTGAAATAATCAACTCATCCTCTTGTGACAGTTGACTCAAGATAGAGTCCAATTGTTGCTTAAGATAGAGTTCCCCATTAAAGGTCGCTAAGACAACAGAAATCATTGCTCCACCTTAGAAACAAGTGAGGAATTAACCCAAAGCGAATGCTCAAAATCATACGTTTTGATGACTCTTGCGGGAACGCCTACCACCATTGAATGAGCTGGTATATTATTAGTGACCACACTCTGGGCACCAATAATGACCCCATCCCCTATTGTTACTCCAGGTAAAATACTCACAGCTTCCCCTATCCACACGTTTTTCCCAATTATCACAGGTTTTGTTTGAAGCGGACGTTGATTCACAGGGATCAATGGACTAGAGTTAGGATCAGATGTATTCAAATTACCATGATTTGTATCCGAGATGAAAACCTTGGACGCTAAAAGACAATTATCTCCAATTCGGACACTATCTAAGGCGACGATGTGGACATAATCTCCAATCAAGACGTTTGCTCCTAACACTAAACTTAGTTTCGTATCATTAGATAAATCAAAGCGACACCCATAACCGCAAGTAAAACCTTGCCCATACCCAAAAGATCGCTTTCCTCGTAGATAGAAAGGACGTCTTATCAAGCGCGCCTTAGGAAAAAAGATCATTGTATAGACTAAATTGATGACATTTGTAATTTTTTCAGAAAATTGATAATGGTTCACAGGTTATCCTTCGAGGTTTCTTTTTGGCTATAAGTCCAGGTTTCAAACAAAGTTTCAATCCATTGGGTGATAGAATACTTCTGATAAATCTCTGGATCGAGGGGTTCATATGCGATTTTTATAAAATCATCGATACTATCCCAATTGGTTTCATTTAGGATTAAGATATTATTTGTGTTGTAGAAGTCATAGTGTTCAATATTCGTGTTATATGTTATTAATTTACGTTTTGATCCTAAAGTTTCTATGGTTCTCATCGTTAATCCAGATTGACCAAAATGAGGAATATCAAGGATGATTTTGGATTGTTTGAATGAATTAATCATCTCGATTTCACTCAGTTCCTTGAACTGAAACTCCTTTATCCGGGCATGTCTGAATTCAGGGACAAAAAGTTTACTAAAGGCAAAACGAATGGGTTGAATATAGAGATAAGAGAATACACTCAGTTCTCGCTTTTCGAGATATGGGATCAGTTTCTTAAGCACAGTATAACGGTTTGGATGAGCTGTGCCAACACTTGAAATATCGTACTTAAACGTTATATTGGGAAGATTGTGTAAAGTTTCTCCAATGCCTTGATGTTTGTAAGTATAAAATAGGGCTAAGTGATGAAGTCCATTGATTCTTTTACAATCAACAGGATCAAAAGAATATGCAATATCGAAATAAGAAAGAAGATTAACGGTAGAGGGATAAAGATGAACCGAGTCCCAAGTATAGAAGATAAAGTATGCCTTGGGATGATCACTATGAAGTTTGACTAAAAAATCTTCAGTTAATACTTTATTATTGATAATCAAGACAACATCATAATCTTTACCATATGTCTTCTTGAGAATGGAATTAAAATAAGCAACTATGGAAGGATAAGTTAAAAAAGGCAACATGCGGATCAAACCTTTTTGAAACTGACCTTCACTGGGTCGATCATTGTAGTAATCAACTGTAAAATCCAATTTCTCAAGTTCAGTAATGATATGTTTATAATACCCAAAAAAGGGAGAACACATAAATAAGATCTTCTTCCCATTAGAGTTAGTCATGAAGGATCTCTTTTTTGGCTTGAAAGATCATATTGGCTTCTTTTAGTTCATCAATGGATTGTTCGTATCCTTGTGTCAGCAAGATTTCTGGGTTTGTTTTGACTTCATCTAAGACCCAAGTTGCTAAATCATTAAGACCTTGTTCAAATGAAATATGAGGACGATGATTAAAGATTTCTTTAAGAAGAGAAATATCTGCCGTATTGTGTCTTATATCGCCCTTTCTAAAATCTCCACTGATGTTAATGAGTGAATGAGAACCATAGATAGACTTCAAAGTTTCTGCGACCTGAAGGACAGAAATGCTTGTTCCGGAGCCCACATTTATGATTTGGGTATTCGATTTCAATTCAGTGAGGGCTTTACAAGTGATCTCTGCTACATCTTCAACATGAACAAAGTCCCGGCTTTCTAACCCATCTTCAAAGACATTAATTGTTTTATCTTGGAGTAACAACTTTGAGAAAATTGAGACAATCCCAGTATAGGGATTATTAAGTGACTGACCAGCCCCATAAACATTGTAATAGCGAAAGATTGTATAATCAATTCCGTTAATAGGACAAAGGGTTTCAATCATCTTTTCTTGAGCCAGTTTTGTATAAGCATAATAAGAGATAGGATTTGTTTGACAGGATTCTGTAGTTAAGGCTGAACTAAGGATCGCATTACAAATAGGACAATGATTTTCAAAGTCTTTCAGGATCATATCATCTTCTTTACGTTGCTTTGGAGAAACAATCCCGTGGTGTGGACACGTTTTCAACCCTTCTCCGTAAACGGCCCGAGAAGAAGCTAAGATAATCTTCTTGATAGGTATCTTATACTTTAGGATGACCTCAAAAATAGTGGACAATCCCATAATATTAACATCAGTGTAATTGTTCAATGAATACATAGATTGGCCAGTGCCAGTTTCAGCAGCCAGATGGATGATTTGATCAACCCCAATTAATGAATTCAAAACATCTTCTTGATTTCGAATATCTCCAATAAAGAGCTCGGCTTTATCTAAGACAGCGTTATACAAAAATGAAGCCTTATAATCATCCCCGTGTATTTGAGTAGAAAAATTATCTAAAATTCTTATCTCAAAATTTCCTTGTTTTACCAGCAAGTTTACGATATGACTTCCAATAAAACCCGCTCCACCAGTAATCAATACTTTACTCATTATTTTACCCCTAAGTCCCGTAGTTAATAAAAAACAGAAAATAACAGATAGTAGGTTAGATCAGACTCTATCTAAGAGTTCAAACGAACTAACAATTACATTATACAGGCATTTAGAGTGGATTTGAAAGAGTTAATTCATAACAAGATTGCCAGTAAATTATTGATATAAATAAACATGGTTATGATAATTCTTTGATTGAGAATTTGTTTTGAGTTGTACCAAGAAAGTCTTATGGGGACAAGGCTTATTTCAAGTAAAATAGTTAAGATTAGAATATAGATTACTGTCTCAGAAAAACATTTATAGCGTATAATATTAAGGATTGAACTGGGTGCTAGTCCATAAGTTAGGTTTCTATTTACTAAAGTCATAAAACTTTAAATCGAATCTATAAAAAAGATTGACCATTACGATTAAGAAGACAAATAGAAGTTTTAGTGTTTTGTTACTTAACTAAAGGGGGTATATATGAAAAGAATATTAAACAAAATTAAAAACAGTCTTAAATATGTCCGTTTTTTTATGATAAAAGCCAGACGATTTCATAAAAAATATGGAACCATCATGACGTTTAAACGCGTCATTGGGGTTGTGTTCTCAGGTGGAAAGAACCTAAGCAAAGATCTCGATGAGAATTTTACCCAAGAAACATTTAGAAACTTGTCTTCTCATCCAATAGAACCTATATCAATTCTCGTTTCCGATACAGAAACCAAACGTCTTAATCTAGTAACAGATAGTATCGGGAAAGAATCTTTATTTGGAGGTGTTGCAACTGCGTTGATTTTAGCGAATGAGTACGCTAAGAAAAATAACTGTGAATTACGTATTATTACGAGAAACTCCGTTGCTCAACCCGAACAATTCTATAATTTATTGAAACTCAATGGATTAAATCCCGCAACTAAGGTATCTTTCTATAATGATGTTTTAAGAAATTCAGAACAGTTTATTTATAAACTCGAAGTTGGAGTCAATGATGTGTTTTTGGCGACCTCTTGGTGGAGCGCAAAAGCCATCTCAGAAACAACTCTTAGAGAAAGATTCTTTTATCTTGTTCAAGAAGTAGAAACTTTCTTTTATCCTTATGGATTAGAGCATCTACTAACGACACAGATCTTTGAATCCAAGCATATTGACTTCATAGTTAATTCTAAGTACCTTTTTAATTATTTTGAAAAACATTATTCTAATATTTCTCAGAATGGGATTTATTTTGAACCTGCTTTTTCTGATAAGATTTTTTATCCAAGAGAACTTGTAAAAGAAACTTCTTCAAAAAAGCATAAATTATTTTTCTATGCTCGACCGAATAATCCTAGAAATTTATACACTTATGGATTAGATATATTAAATTCAGCCATTACTTTAGGCATCATCGATACTGAACAATGGGATATCTATTTTGCAGGACAAAGTACCCCAAAAGTTACTTTTGATAACGGCTATCAACCTATTCGATTGAATCGTTTAAGTTTCACTGAATATGCGGAGTTTATACGATCCAGTGATTTAGCATTCTCTTTGATGTATACGCCTCATCCCAGCTATCCACCACTAGATTTCGCTGCCTCAGGTGGGGTTGTCTTAACCAACTCTTTTGAATGTAAAGAACAAATGACAGAATCAAAGAACATTATTCTATCTAGTTTAGATGAAAAGACGATGTTTAGAAAGCTTTCTCAAGCGATTGAATTAAGTCTTGATTATGAAAAGAGAAGTGCCAATATTAAAGATTCAAAAATCGAAAAAGATTGGCAAAAAACTCTACAACCAGTACTTAATTTTATGGATTCTTGGAAAAAAATATGATCAACATTGATTATAAAAATCCTCAATCGATAACACCGTGGATTATAAGTACTTATGATCGAATCAAGATCATCGATGAGGCCATCCATAAAGGAAAAAAAATCGCTTTGTATGTGTATGATCACGCAGACACTTCTACCTTTAGATATCGATGTTACAACGTCTATCAAGCAACTTTAGAGAGTGCTCGTTGGCAAGCGGTCTATTTTTATGTCAGTGAGTTAACAATTGTAAAGAAGATTCTCTATAAAATAGATGTATTGATTTTTACGAGAAATAAGTGGATTATAGAATTTGATCCTCTATTTATAAAGGCAAGAAATTATGGATTAAAAATTATCTTTGATGTGGATGACTTAGTTTTTGATTTAGATAAACTACCCTTATTGACCAATACTTTGAGTATTGATTTGAACTCTAATCAACATTATGATTTCTGGTTTTCTTACATAGGTAGAATCTATTTTACTGCGAAAAGAGCCGATGGTTTTTTCACTACCAATCCGTTTTTAGGAGAAGTCCTAAGTAAAAAATTCAATAAACCCTATCAAATCATCATAAATTCATTAAACAAAGAACAACTTTTGGTTTCACACCAAATCTGCGATCTTAAGAAAAAGGCTAAGAAAAATGATGAGTTTGTGATTGGTTACTTTAGTGGAACGCCTTCTCATATCAATGACTTCTTATTGATCTATAAAGAACTTTTGAACCTTCTGGACGAATACAAATCCATTAAATTGAAGATCGTAGGGTTTATGCAGCTTCCTGACGATGCTAAATCATACCTCCATAATGGACGGATACAAATCGTGCCTTTGGTAGATTTTCTAGAACTACAAAGATTGATCGCGGAAGTAGATGTCAATATTGTACCTTTGGTAGACAATGAATTTACCAACTGTAAATCCGAACTTAAATATTTCGAAGCGGCCGTCGTGAATACAATCACGGTTTCATCACCAATCTATACTTATACAAATGCGATTGAACACAATGTCAATGGATTTCTCTGTGAACAAGGACAATGGTTTAATACCATCAAGTCACTTTATCTAGGAAGTGTGGATGTTCAACAAATCACTGAGAAAGCGTATACTCATGCGATTTCAAACTATAGTGGTGAAAAGTTCTTAACGATGATTGAAAATTGTTTTGATTATTTCGCCAAGAAACAGGATGATCAAACATAATCATTACCTATAAAAGAAGCTATAAAGATTCTATGTAAACTAAGAAAGCAGGTGTAAACGATGTCCAATCAGAATAGAAATAAAGTTGGCTTTAGAAAATATGGTTTTTTACTCGAACAACTCGTAAAAAGAGATTTTAAAGTTAAATATCGTCGATCTTATTTAGGGATGATCTGGAGCTTATTGAATCCTTTATTGATGATGTCAGTTCAATATATCGTCTTCTCGTCGATATTTAAATCCAACATAGAAAACTTCATGGTGTATCTCTTAGCGGGAATCACTCTATTTAATTTCATATCTGAGGCAACAAATAATGCGTTAATCTCAATTACCGGAAATGCCCCTTTAATTACCAAGGTTTATTTACCTATGTATATCTTTCCCATCGCGAAAGTAATATCCTCTTCCATCAATCTTTTCTTATCGATGATCCCTATGTTACTTATGGTTGTGATCACAGGATCACCAATAAATTTATATACCCCATTGATCTTCATTAATTTACTTTTGGCCTTGGTTTTCTGTATCGGTTTAGGTTTTGTCTTAGCGACTTTAATGACCTTATTCAGAGATACTCAATTCCTTTGGAGTATTGTCTTGTTGATTTGGATGTATGCAACCCCGATCTTTTATCCAGTAAGTATCATTCCTGCGAAATATGCTTTCATTTATATGCTTAATCCCTTATATCACTTTATCTCAGCTGCTAGAACGATTTTACTGAGTGGGGTTGCACCTAGTCTTCAGTCTTATTTGATCCTAATCTGTATCTCTTTTGGTAGCTTTGCTTTAGGATGGCTCTTCTTTGTTAAGAATCAAGATAGATTCATCCATCACTTGTAAGGAGTAGATCATGATCAAAATTGTAAACATATCGATAAGATATCGCTTAGCTACAGATAGAATCAACAGCTTAAAAGAATATGTAATTAAGTTTCTTAAACGAGATCTTCATTATCAAACCTTTGAGGCTCTAAATAATGTAAGTTTCGAGGTAGAACGTGGACAAGTTATTGGTATCATCGGAAGAAATGGAGCCGGAAAAAGCACCCTTTTAAAGGTAATAGCGGGGATTTTAAAGCCCTACAAAGGTAAGATCCAGGTCAACGGTAATGTTGTACCTATGTTAGAATTGGGCTCAGGATTTGACCATGATTTAACTGGGAGAGAGAATATCTATCTAAATGGAGCTATTTTAGGGTATTCAAAAAAATTCTTGACTTCTAAGTATGAAGAAATCTTGGAATTTTCTGATTTAGGGACGTTTATAGATACACCTATTCGTAACTATTCTTCCGGGATGTTGATGCGTTTGGCTTTTTCTATCGCAACTGTAGTTCATCCTGAGATTCTTATCGTAGATGAGATCTTAAGTGTTGGTGATGAGAATTTTCAAAAGAAAAGTAAGAATAGAATGCTAGAACTGATGAGTGGAGGAACGACTGTTTTGTTTGTATCTCATGATCTTAAACAAATCGAAGAACTTTGTGATAAAGTACTTTGGCTTGAAAAAGGTAATGTGATGATGTTTGATAAGACTGAGAAAGTAGTTGTCGCTTATCATGACTTTATGAGTAGTAACGGCTAATGACTATGAATCAAAAAGAAAAACAAAAGAAAAACTCTAGATCAAAGATCTTTCAAATGTTAGGTGTGTTTTCTAATGGAATACAAACTGCATGGCAACGCCATCATTTTAGAATTCCTCTCAATATGTGGAAACACTACTTTAAGAGATTGATTTTTAAACTTAGATTTTGGGGAAATAGTCCTTATTTAGATCCTAATGATCAAGCGGATTATAATTTATGGCTTAAAAATAAAAAGTGGGATCTTGAATCAAAAATTAAACTATCTGAACCGAAAATCTCTTTTATCATTCCTGTATATAATACCCCAGCGCACATATTAATGGAGTGCATTGAATCTGTACTAAATCAAAGCTATCGCAACATACAGGTCTGTATAACGGATGATCACTCTAGTAATGAGGAAACCATTCGCACTTTAGAGGATCTCTGTAAAAAAGATGATCGAATAAAAATCGTAACTAGAAATTCTAATGGCCACATAAGTTGTGCCAGTAATGACGCGATTGCTTTAGCTAACGGAGACTATATCGCTTTATTGGATCATGATGATGTGCTTGATTTAGATGCTGCCTTAGTTATGGCGAACTTTATAAATCTACATCCTGAAGCTGATTTCATTTATTCTGATGAGGATAAACTGGATCATAACGGAAACCGATGTTCACCTCATTTTAAACCGGATTACTCGCCCAACTCACTTCTTAGTTCAAATTATATATGTCATTTATCAGTTATAAGAAGATCTTTGGTTCTAAAAGTTGGAGGATTTAGAGAAGGTTATGAAGGGGCTCAGGATCATGATCTTTTCCTTAGAATCTCATTAGAAACACAAGCGATTTATCATATTCCACTGATTCTTTATCACTGGAGAATGTCGAATACCTCTACCTCAAGTTCGTCTAGTAATAAGACTTATGCACAACTTAATGGGATAAAGGCAGTTGAAAGTTTCTTGCATCAACAAGATATAAAGGCCAAGGTCTCACTTGAACCTAGATCAGGTTATTATCTTATTGATTATGAACTGGATTATGAACCTCTTATATCGATCATTATTCCAACCAAAGACAATGCGATCTTATTGGATAATTGCCTAAGTTCGATTCTTCATCAAAATGACTATAATAATTATGAAATTATCATCATTGATAATCGAAGCGAACAAGCAGAAACCAAAGCGCTCTTAGAAAAATATCAAAGGAATACCAAAAATTTCAAAGTAATCAACGCAGACATCGAATTTAATTATTCTAAACTAAATAATCTTGGCGTAAATCATGCGAAGGGAGAGTATATACTTCTTCTAAATAATGATACTCAAGTCATCACAAAGCACTGGTTAAGACAAATGGTGGGTACTGCAAGTCAAAAGAAGGTTGGGGCAGTTGGTGCCTTATTGCTTTATAAAGACCATACCATCCAACATGGAGGAGTTATCTTAGGGATAGGCGGTGTAGCAACACATGCCTTCCATCACTCGCATGAGATAGAACTTGGATTATACGGAAGACTTTGTGTCCCGTATAATTACAGTGCAGTTACTGCCGCTTGTTTAATGGTTTCGAAGGCTAAGTATAACGCAGTAGGTGGTTTTGAAGAAAAATTGGGGATTGTATACAATGATGTGGATTTTTGTCTAAAGCTATGTAAGTTGGGCAATTATAATGTGCTATTACCGCAGGTCAAATTATTTCATTTTGAATCAAAGTCGCGAGGAAGTGATTTTACTTCTAAGAAATTCCAACGTTATCTCAATGAGACTCAGTTTATGAATGATAAATGGCAAGCACTGATTGAGAAAGACCCATTCTATAATCCCAATTTTACGAAAACAAACTGCTTTCTTCTAGATCGACCGTAATACCGCATCGCTTTTATTAAAGGAAATCCTAGTTGATTAAGCTAAGACATAGATGATTATAAGCCGCTAAATACCCTGTATAATATATTGGAGAAACAATGAGAAAAATAGAAACAGAATTAAAAGATGCGTATATAATTGAGCCTCAAGTTTTTGAAGATGATCGAGGTTGGTTTTTAGAAACCTATAGTGCTAAAAAACTTTCAGATCTTGGAATAGATACAGTTTTTGTCCAAGACAATCATTCGAAGTCTAAAACCAAAGGAATACTACGAGGTCTACATTTTCAAACAGACCCACTCGCTCAAACAAAACTAGTAAGATGCACCAAGGGTAGTATCATAGATGTTATTGTTGATCTAAGAAGAGGATCACCTACCTATAAAAAATGGCTTAAAATCGAGCTCAGTGCCGAAAACTTTAAACAGTTATATATCCCGCAAGGATTTGCCCACGGCTTTCTGACTTTGAGTGATGATGTTGAAGTACAATATAAAGTAGATCGCTTATATTCAAAACCACATGATCGATGTCTTCGATTTGATGATCCCGAACTTGGGATAGAGTGGGGAATTCTTGATCCTCAGCTATCTCAAAAAGATAGGGAAGCGCCACTTCTAAAAGATTGTGATTATAATTTTATCTATAAAGGGGAAAGACAATGAAAATCTGTGTTACAGGTGGAGCAGGGTTTATCGGGAGTAATTTCTTACATTATATGGTTGAAACCTATCCTCAGGATACCTTTATCAACCTTGATCTTTTAACGTATGCGGGCAATTTAGAGACCTTGAAAGACATAGAGAATAAACCGAATTACAGCTTTGTAAAAGGAGATATTGCGGATCGAGAATTCATCTATGATCTTTTTGAAAAAGAAAAGTTTGACTTAGTAGTTAATTTCGCAGCTGAAAGCCATGTTGATCGAAGTATAACCAATCCTGATATTTTTGTAAGAACCAATATCATGGGAACCCAGGTCTTATTGGATGCTTCACGTAAAACCAATGTAGGTCGTTTTCATCAAGTAAGTACCGATGAAGTCTACGGAGATTTGCCATTAGAACGAAAAGATCTATTCTTTACTGAAGATACCCCGTTACATACCTCAAGTCCTTATAGTGCGTCGAAAGCAAGTGCTGATTTATTGGTTCAATCTTATTTTAGAACCTTTAAACTACCTGTTACAATTAGTCGTTGCTCAAACAATTATGGACCTTATCATTTTCCTGAGAAGTTGATTCCTTTAATGATCTCAAGAGCACTCGCAGATGAGAAGCTTCCTGTTTATGGTTTAGGGGAAAACGTTAGAGACTGGCTTCATGTCTATGATCATTGTACAGCCATTGATCTTATCATTAGAAAAGGTCGAGTTGGGGAAGTCTATAATATTGGGGGTCATAATGAACGAACCAATCTAGAGGTCGTTAAAACGATACTTAGAGAACTTCATAAACCCGAAACATTAATCAATTACGTTACTGACCGAGCTGGACATGATTTACGTTATGCGATCGATCCAAGAAAAATCGAATCTGAGTTGGGGTGGAAACCTGTGTATAATTTTGATTCTGGGATAAGACAGACCATCCAATGGTATATCGAAAATAAAGTGTGGTGGCAACATATTTTAAGTGGAGATTATCAAAGTTATTTTGATCGACAATATATGGAGTTAAATAAATGAAAGTATTAGTCACAGGGGTTAAAGGTCAATTGGGTTTTGACGTTGTCAACGAACTAGAATCTAGAGGAATAGAAGCTGTAGGTGTTGATGTTGCTGAAATGGATATTACGGATCCCCAAAAAGTAAAAAACTTCATTGAGACCTCAAAAGTTGATGCAGTCATTCATTGTGCAGCGTATACCGCAGTAGATAAAGCAGAAGAAATGCCTGATCTATGTCGAAAAGTCAATGTCGATGGTACAAGAAACATTGCTGAGGTATGTCGTGATCTTGAACTTAAAATGATCTATATTTGTACAGATTATGTTTTTGATGGAAAAGGAACTAAACCTTTTGAAGTAGATTCCCCTAAAAAGCCAAACAATGTGTATGGATTAAGTAAAAGTGATGGTGAAGATGAAGTAATTCGTTTAGTTAAGAAACATTTTATTGTAAGAATCTCTTGGGCTTTTGGGATCAATGGGAATAATTTTATTAATACTATGCTTCGTTTAGGTAAGGAACACGGGAAAGTTAAAGTCGTAAATGATCAAATAGGATCACCTACGTATACCTTTGATTTAGCGAGGTTACTTGGCGATATGGTGCTCAGTGAACTTTATGGGACCTATCACGCCACCAACGAAGGGTATTGTTCATGGTACGATTTTGCCGTTGAAATATTTAAACAAGCCCAGATGGATGAAGTTGTTGTTATACCAGTAGATAGCTCTGAATTTCCAGTAAAAGCTCTAAGACCACTTAACAGTAGATTATCGAAAGCTTCGCTTGATCAGAATGGTTTTAAAAGATTACCTAGATGGGAAGAAGCACTAAAGGACTACTTGAATAAAAAAGGTGTTTAAGGGATAATCAAAATCCACGACTTAATGACTAACAATTTAAAAAATAATTAGATTTACTAAACAAAGAAACAACGTTTCAAAGGAGAGAGACATGAAAGGTATAGTTTTAGCGGGAGGATCAGGAACCAGACTTTATCCATTAACGATGGTTACATCAAAACAGTTATTACCAATTTATGATAAACCAATGATTTACTATCCTTTATCAACCTTAATGTTGGCAGGGATAAGAGAAATCTTAATTATTTCGACCCCTGTGGATTTACCTAATTTTCAACGTTTATTGGGAGATGGATCTCAATTTGGTTTATCTTTTTCATATAAGGAACAACCCTCCCCAGATGGACTTGCTCAAGCATTTATATTAGGAGAAGAATTCATTGGGAAAGATTCTGTTGCTATGGTACTAGGAGACAATGTCTTCTATGGGAGCGGATTTAGTAAATTGTTACTTGCAGCAAAAGAGAGTGCTGAAAAGGGATTTGCCAATATCTTTGGTTATTATGTAAATAATCCTGAACAATTTGGGATCGTTGAATTTGATCCTAATGGAAAAGTCATATCTGTTGAAGAAAAACCTAAACTACCTAAGTCAAATTACTGTATTACCGGACTTTATTTTTACGATAATACGGTAGTTGAGTATGCGAAAGCATTAAAACCATCAAAACGAGGAGAACTTGAGATCACGGATTTAAATCGTATCTATCTAGAAAAAGAATATCTTAATGTTACCTTATTAGGACGAGGATTTGCTTGGTTAGATACGGGTACAATGGATAATCTTGTTGAAGCCGCAGAGTTTGTTCAAATGATGGAAAAAAGACAAGGAGTCACCATTTCTGCTTTAGAAGAAATTGGTTATACTCGAGGATGGATCACCAAAGAACAACTTTTGGAGTCCGCAAAACGTTATGGAAAGTCACCTTATGGAAATCATCTAAGACATGTTGCTGAAGGGAAAATTAAATATTGATCTAATTCTTAAAAAGATATTTATATAACCCTGTTCTAAATTAACAAATTATACTTATTAGACCACTATATTCTTAATCATAAGAGTCTTTATGATCCATAATTAGTTAGGAAATAGACTAAGTATCATTATGATTTGCCTGGTAGTTCAAACCTATAGGCAGTTTAATAATTCCACTATTAAAAAATGTCATCATTCAACAGGAAGTCCCTGTTCTTTTTAGTGACTTTAATCAAATAAAATAGAAGGTCTACTAATTTTATTGATAGATACTCATAAATAAACTAGATTATATGTTTTAGGATAAGTTTGCGTCACAGGTTGTAAATTGTTAATCGATAAGTAGAAAAGTAAATCAATGAGACAGTGACACAATGAGTGTCCTTTTTATTGGACAGTTGAGTTGTGTTTAGAGTTAAGAAAGATATACTTAAAGTAAGAAAAAGGGGGCACAACATTGATTGGAACGCTCTTAGGAGACATCATTGGGAGTGCTTATGAACATCATCCAATAAAAAGCGTGAATTTCGATTTAACGTCTAAGTTTACCAAGTTTACCGATGATAGCGTCCTTACGGTCGCCACCATGTCGGTATATCTCTATGGGACTTCGTTTACGCAAACTTATCAAGATTATACGATAAAGTATCCTCATCGAGGATATGGATCTAGTTTTGATTTATGGGCTCATCATCGATCAGCTCAACCCTACAATAGTTTTGGGAATGGTTCAGCCATGCGTGTATCGCCTATTGGATGGCTCTTTGAAAGTGCAGAAGAAGTGCTTTCTGAAGCTAAACGCTCTGCAGAAGTCACGCATAATCATCCTGAAGGCATCAAAGGAGCGCAAGCCATCGCTTTAGCCATCTTCATGGCGAGAAAAAAGGTCTCTAAAGAAGACATAAGACAGACTCTACAGAAACTCTTCGGTTATGATCTATCTCACAGTATCAATGAAATAAGACCTCATACAAGCTTCGATGTAACCTGTCAAGGATCTGTTCCTCCCTCAATCATCGCTTTCCTAGATTCAAGCAGCGTGATCGATGCGATCAGAAAAGCGATCTCCTTAGGAGGAGATAGCGATACACAAGCCGCCATGGCAGGTGGGATCGCAGAAGCCTTCTATGGACCGGTATCTAAACAACTCTTCGATGACATCATCATGACCTATTTAGCTCCTGCTTTACTTAAGACTGTTACTGAATTCTATGCCCATATTAAAGTACCTCTGTATATCTAAAAACAAAAGGAAAAACTATGACCCAAAAAAAAGAAGACACAACTGACATCGTCTTTATTCTTGATCGCTCTGGAAGTATGGGTGGTCGAGAAACCGATACCATAGGAGGCTACAACAGCTTCCTATCCAATCAACAAGCAGAGAATGGAAAAGCCCGTGTGACCACGGTCCTCTTCGATGATCGTATCGATCTCATTCATGAACGTATCGATATCGCCAATGTAGAACCAATAAGTAATAAAGAATATTTCGTACGTGGGTCGACCGCTCTACTGGATGCGATAGGTAAATCCGTTTATGATCTACAGGCTGTTCATCAAAACGAAGGCAAGACAAAAGACAATTCAGGCGCCATCTTCGTTATCATCACGGACGGTTATGAAAACGCCAGTCATCATTATAGTTATGCCCAAATTAGGGAATTGATCCAACATAAGACCACTGTCGATGAATGGCAGTTCATCTATTTAGGGGCTGATCTCTCGCAAGGAGAAGACGCTGATCGTATGGGCTTTGATCGTGATCGCCAAGCTCATTATGATAAGTCTAAGTCGATGGATGCCTTCAACAGTGTCTCTGACAGTGTTAAATCTTATCGTAATACGAAGACCATCGCTAATAATTGGCGTGATAACTTCTCGACGATGGATGAAAGTAGGGACGTCATAAGAAAGCTACCCATCTATAATTGTCCAGAAGGTCGTTTCTTGATTGCTTCTGATGAAAAGATTTCGATTGGGGAAAGGGACTCAATCACCATATTAGGGAAGAGCCATAAATTATCCATTAGTCCAATGCTTCAACGTTATCGTAAGATCTCTGGTTTACCTATCGATGGGATCATTGGTCAAGACATCTTACTTCATTATCAAGTCATTCTTGAACCAGAATCTAGTAGAGTCAATGTCTCGTTTGCACATTGTAATCTGGATCTTCATCTAGCTTATCCTCATTTATCAAACTATGACCATCTTCATTTATGCTTCGATTTAGGTCATCTGGTTGTCATGACAGAATTTCATCATACTAAACATGCCTTCATCTTCGATACGAAAGCTCATTATACGACCTTAAGGGAATCACTTAGGGTAGAACCACCTTTAATGATGATTCGGGATTTCCATCTTGAATTGGGTCTATTTAAGACTGATCTGATTGAGATCGATCTTAAGATTAAGAAAATAAGTGGCACTTACGATAAAGTTATCGCTGCGACAGTGCTTTCTGAAAAAGCATTCGTAACTATGGATGGTATCGCAGGAAGTCTTAGTTTAGAACCCTTTAAACATAAAAAAGTTCTAGTCTTAGATCTCGCTCAAAGAATCTTCACTCTTATCGATTAATTATAACTTGCACCTGATAAGTGCAGGTTTTTTAATCGATGAGGAATCTTA
The DNA here is from genome assembly GCA_013334325.1 of Erysipelotrichaceae bacterium. Classification (GTDB taxonomy): domain Bacteria; phylum Bacillota_I; class Bacilli_A; order Erysipelotrichales; family Erysipelotrichaceae; genus UBA2212. The sequence continues at coordinate 22,495 of JAAXXT010000026.1, forward strand.
TCGAAATAAAAAATGAAATCGTTTTCGATAATCATGTGCTAAAATAAAAACAGATTATTTATCAGTCTACGCAATTTCTGTTATTAAAAAAGGAAGAAATTTTGAAAAAGATCACAAAAATTGGACTTATTCTCGTGATGTTTATAGGGATGAGTGCCTGTACAGACAGTGGAAAACCAACAACAGTCGTCACCCTCGAACAGATTCAAGTCGATGCCTTAGACATGTCTTTTATTCAAGCGAAATTTGAGAAGATCGTATCAATCGATGTGATCTCACAACCCGTTCAAGGTAAACAATGCCTCGTCGTAGCGAATATGGTTTACGACAATGGGGAAGCTTTGGTTAAAGGAGAAGTCGTCATCAACTATGAATGGGTGAAGAAAGCTTGGACTGCGGTCAATACCCAATTCAGCTATCAATCAGTTTCGGTTAAGGCAGAAGCAGACCCTCAAAAGGTTTTAGATGCGGCAGGAGACATCGATGTCTTAAACTCGAAATTCCAAGCCAATGCGTTTACACAAACTCCTGTTTTGGTTTCTAAAGAACTTAATCTAGAGATCGGTGAAGCAACTTATGTGGTTACACGAGGTAATGCATCATCTGGATGGACTGCCACAACGACTTATACGATCAAAGGTAAATACTATTATCTAGATGGATGGCAATTCACGATAGAAGATTGGTCTTACAAAGAAGTCACCAAATGGGCAGGATCTTGGCAGATCGTATGGGGAAGTAGCCCTACTGAAAGCCAGTATACAGCTGGAGAGATCATGAAGTTGACAGTTTCAGGAGATATCTCTTTATCTCTTAATAAAGCAGATATCCAAGAAGAGAAAAGAGATGTGAATGTAGCCTTTATAAGAAATCGTAGTCCTTATTCGATCCCGGTTACTTTAAGTAAAGATTACCAAGATGAAGGTCTTTATACATCAAGATTTATTCTTACCAAATACGGTAATCAATCCAATGATCAATTTAATCTAGAACTTCATTTTGAAAACAGTGGTTCTGGATGGGTCGCCACTACCATCGCAAAAAGCTTTGATGGGACCATAGGGACCCTAACAAAAATCAAGTAATTTCCCAAGCCCATCTTAACCAAAGATGGGTTTATTGTATTTAAACGATAAACACTTAAAATATCTTTATTTGAACTTAAAAATCGATATAACGAGAAAGTAGAAAGTAGAATTCGGGAGAATTGATCAAGCTTGACTAAAGCTTTTCTTGTCTTTACAAATCTCACTTTAACTCCTATAATATTGCTATCTTGATGAGAGCATGAATGTTATTCATCTGCTTAGAGAGTCAGTGCTGTGGTGAAAGCTGATCAGAAGAGTTTCAGGTATGGGCTTAGTCACCATCAACGCGACCCGGCGATATGGGATCGAGTGCACCTTGTTTAAGGTGAACTAAGGTGGAACCACGTGAAAGCGTCCTTAGCGGGCGCTTTTTATTTAGGAGGAAACAATGAAAACAGCTAAGAATTACTACATGACTACGGCTATTGCCTACACATCAGGTAAGCCCCACATCGGAAACATCTATGAGATCGTTTTAGCGGATGCGATAGCACGCTATAAACGCATGGATGGCTTTAATGTGTTCTTTATGACAGGTACGGATGAACATGGCCAGAAGATAGAAGACAAGGCTAAGGCTGCCGGAAAGACACCTCAGGTCTTTGTTGATGAAGTCGCAGGAACCATAAGAGGTCTTTTTGATCTGATGAATACCTCCTATGATAAGTTTATAAGGACCACAGACAAGGATCATGAACTTCAAGTTCAAAAGATCTTCAAGAAACTTTATGATCAAGGAGACATCTATAAATCAGAGTACGAAGGCTGGTATTGTAAAGCCTGCGAGTCTTTTTATACGGAGACCCAATTAAAGGACGCTAAGTGTCCTGATTGTGGAGGTCCTGTAGAGAAAGCTAAAGAAGAGTCCTATTTCTTTAAGCTCAGTAAATATACAGATCGTTTGATCAAACACATCGAAGATCATCCTGAATTCATTCAACCGGAAAGCCGAAAGAATGAGATGATCAATAACTTCCTAAAGCCAGGTCTACAAGATCTAGCGGTATCACGTACTTCGTTTAAATGGGGAATTCCTGTCACCTTTGATCCTAAACATGTCGTTTATGTCTGGATCGATGCCTTAAGTAACTACATCACAGGCATAGGTTATGACGTCGATGGGCATTCAACTCAAAACTATCAAGATTTCTGGCCAGCAGATCTTCATCTGATTGGGAAAGATATCTTACGTTTTCATACGATCTATTGGCCTATTATGTTGATGGCTTTAGAAGTTCCTTTACCAAAACAAGTCTTTGGACATCCTTGGTTATTGATGGGGGATGGGAAGATGAGCAAGTCTAAAGGGAATGTCATCTATGCGGATGATCTCGTACAATTGTTTGGGGTCGATGCGGTAAGATATCTCATGCTTCATGAGATGCCTTTCGCTCAAGATGGGACATTAACCTATGACATCATGATCGACAGAATCAACTCAGATCTAGCCAATATCTTAGGTAATCTCGTCAATAGAACAGTAACCATGGCCAATAAGTATTTTAATGGAGTATTAGAAAATCCTAAAGTAGTTGGACCTTTTGATGATGAACTCATTGCCTTAGCTTTAGAAACTCCAAACAAAGTCAAAGAACATATGGCTCATCTAAGAGTCCAAGATGCGATCGACGATGTCTTTGAGCTTTTAAGAAGATCCAATAAATACATCGATGAGACCTTACCTTGGAACTTAGCGAAAGATCCACAGGATCTTCCTCGTCTAAAGACCGTTATTTATAATCTGTGTGAAGCCATTCGTTTTAGTGCGGTTCTTTTAACACCGTTTATCACGAAGAGCTCAGAATCCATCCTTGATCAACTCAATACCCAAGCGAGAGATCTAGACTCTCTCAAGTCATTTGGGGGAATACTGAATCAAACCAAGGTCACAGAGACACCTACCATTCTTTTCCAAAGACTAGACGCGAAAGTCCTTCTAGAACAGTTGTCTCCTGCCCCTGAAAAACTAACTCTCAAAGCAGAGATCACGATCGATGATTTCGCGAAACTGGATCTTCGTGTTGGAAACATCCTTAGCTGTGAGAATCATCCTGATTCAGATAAGCTCTTGGTGTCTCAAGTTCAGATCGGTCCAGAAGTCAGACAGATCGTCAGTGGTCTTCGTCCACACTTTGAAGCCAAAGACCTTATCGGTAAACAAGTCGTCGTTGTCGCTAACTTAAAACCTGTCAAATTAAGAGGGGTCATCTCTCAAGGGATGCTTCTTGTAGGGGAAGATGAACAAGTCTTAGAACTGCTTCATTTTCATACTCTTAAAAAAGGTATTGTAAGATGAGTGAAGATTTCATTAAGGTCACTCAAGAAGCCATCGATCATCTTACCTTAAAAGATCCTATCCTAGGAGCGTTTATTGCGAAGAAGGGTCCATTAAGTCGAGGTACTCTAGAAGATCCTTATTTATCCACCATCGACTGTATCATCGCTCAACAGGTCTCAGGTAAAGCAGCTCAATCGATTGGAAAAAAAGTCTTTGATCGATTTCCTGAAGGAGATCCTACAGAGATCTTAAATGCTTCCGTTGAAGAGATGCGTGCTTTAGGTCTATCAGGGTCTAAAGTCTCCTACATCAAAAACATCGCCCAAACTAAGATCGATGGGTCTGTACAATGGGACATCCTCAATAGCTTAAGTACCCAGGAAATCATTTCTCAATTGATCGCCATCAAAGGCGTTGGATTATGGACCGTACAGATGGTTTTGATCTTTAGTTTAAAACGAATGGACGTGATGAGCTATGATGATCTTGCGATTAGACGAGGCATCATGAGGCTCTATCATTGTGAGAAAGTAGAGAAAGCTTTCTTCGAAGAGCTTTATCAAAGATACGCTCCTTATCAAACCTATGCTTCCTTCTTTCTATGGGAAGCCTCCATGTCTAAAGAAGCTATACCTTATCCATAAAAAAAGATGCCCCGAAGGGCATCTTTACTATTTACCATCTGTTGCGAAGAGATTATAGAGATTAACAACGCTCTTGCGTTGATTTTCACTAATGATCGCTAAGACTTCATCGGTATACTGAGCTTGTATTAAGAGATTACCTGACCCATTATTGAATACCAAGGAGATAAGCGGTGTTTCAGAGATACCTCTTTGAGTAATATAAGGTAAGATCTGAATCAACTGATCATCACTGAGGTTTACATAAGTATAGGTGTTAGGTTGAGATTCTTCATAGCTCGATTCTAAATCAAAGGTATATCGTTGAGAGGATTGAGGCATCGCAACTCTAAACATTGGGATGTCCACAATCGTTGCGGGAGAACTTTCCTCAGGAAGAATCAACACTGCAGATCTGAGGGCAGTTTCTGGGGCAGGATTCAAATTGACGCCTGTCGCAGTCAACACAGCGATCACATGGGTGAAACGTGTATCGACATCTATCACAGAGGTCATACAATTTGAAGTCTTGAACTTACAGGTCGTTAGATTGAGATAACCCATTGCGGTGTAGTCGGTAGAGATCGCTTGCGCATCACTAAGCGCTGCGATATCCATGAGATAAGCTGTCTTGAGCTCGGATAAATTAATTTTTAGTGGGGATATAGAAGCTTTTCCCACTGGGGTGACCCAATCAGCCATATTCACATTAGGATACTCATCCATGTTGGCTAGATTAGGCGCATTGACTTCGATGATATCGGGTGTGTTGTTTAGGGTCAATAAGCTATTAGTCCATTGAAGAGGAACTGTATAGCTTCTTACCAGATCACCACCTGATTTTAGATGATAAGTAATCTTCACTTGAGCCGAGTTGATCGAATTGTTGATGAAGAAAGGTAAGGTCTCATAGGACTTCGTGTAACCTTTTTGCTCTTCGATCATAGTGACTAAGTTGTTGTTAAATGCGTAATTGTAATTATAGTCGATCCATTTGTATTCCGCGATGATGATGCGATGCAACTCATAAACAGCTGAGATATCATCGGCTGTGGTCAAATGCAAGGAAGATGCTGGAACAGCCATCATGTCACGATAATAGCTAGGTGATGACATGATGAAGTTAGAGTTATCATAATAGTCGAAATCGATTGATTCGATGTTAGATAAGCTTGGGATCCTAGAGGCATATCCAAAGCCCTTGCTCCATAAACCACCGATCAATAGACTAAAGGCAACTGCTGCGATCACTAGATAATGAATGAAAGCTTTGGCGAGATGCTTGAAGCCTCTTTCTGCGATCGCATCCATGACCAGATAGAGCACCATACTGAAGAAGATCGGGAAGATAAAATTGATAGGCGCATAGTACGAGGTATAGTAGAAAGAAGAATTCATACTGTAAATGACACAATATAAGAAGATGATAAACAAGATGATTAGTAGACCACTTACGGTAGGGAAGAAGGTCTTATTGGTGAAAGGTTTCTCAGCTTTTTCAGATTTACGTCTGAGATAGAACTGATTACTGATGGCGATGATGACACCAGATAGAACCAACCAATAGAGCCCATTCACATAACCACTGGCCCACATACGACCACTGATCTCAAAACCACTCTCAAATAAGGCAAAGATAGGGAAGATGATCCCAACCCATTTGGTAAGATCTCCTATCGAGAAACCTAAGAGGATGGTTTGAACGAATAGGATATAGGCACCATAGGCTAAGATAGGTATAAAGTTAAGTGTCAATGAATACAAGAAAGCATCTAAAGAAGTCCCTGTATTCATCATCGTAAACAAGACCACACTTAAGATCGCAGTTGCGATCGAAATCAAGGCAAAGTATCTTTCGAAGATGACCAAGAAATTAAAGGATCCTGTCATCATCATCAATCCACCACTGAACCAACCGATCGTAAACGGAACAACCACGATCGCAATCGCTGCGATAAGCGAGGTAATAAACAGATCTGAACGTTTGATTGGTAAAGCGTGGTATACATCTAAGTTCTTCTTAGAATTCATATAGCTCATGATCTGTAAAGGAATCATGAAGGCAGTAAACATCAATAGACTTATGTTGAAGAATAGCCCTACTTCTCGTATCCCATCATAACTGTCTGATCTAGATAAGATCTTAACGGTCAATCCTAAGACAGGATAAAGGGTCATCATCGCAATACTCATGATAAACATATAACGGGCATTGCGTTTTAATAAGAATCTTAGGTATTCTGTTTGAAGTCTCAGTTTAAACAAGTTGACCATAACCTTTAGCCTCCATTTCATAGACAAAGACTTCTTCCATCGTTATTGGGATTTCTTCCAATAGGATCGGTTGAGTGCTTTCAATCAAGGTTCTGATTGCGCTGATGTCGCCTTTGGCGACCATCAGATAGACATGACCACGCTGTTCTAGATGAAGCGGTTTGAGTTCATTGAAGACGTCTCCTGCTTGTTCTTTAGAATAGCCGATCTGAAGTTTATGATAGTTACTACGAATGTTTTCTACTTCGTCTTGAATAGAGATCGTATTGTGATCTAATAAAGCGATACTGTCACAAATGTCTTCTAGTTCTCTTAAGTTATGAGAAGAGATGACCACAGTGATTTGACGATTCATCAACTCATCGGTGATCAAACGTTTAAACATCAATCTCATGACAGGATCTAAGCCATCAAAGGCTTCATCCAAGAGAAGGACTTCAGGATCACAAGATAAGGCTAAGATAACACTGGCTTGACGCTTCATTCCCTTAGAGAAATCAGTGATCTTATCATTCTCATTGAGTTTAAAATGATTCAAGAGTTTCTGATACATTGCTTCATTGAAGGTCGAATAGAAGATCTGATAGAATTTCTTCATTTCTTTTAAACTGGACTGAGTCAAGAAGAAAGGATCATCAGGCACAAACATGATCTTCTTTTTAGCTGAAGGATTGTCATAAATGATTGCGCCTTCTAAAGTGATCTGTCCTGCATCTGGGCTTAATACTCCACTCATTAAACGTAAAAGGGTGCTTTTACCGGCACCATTGGGTCCTACTAGGCCATAGATGGAGCCTTTAGGAATATCCCAATTGATGTTTTCAAGGACCAGTTTATTGTCAAAGGATTTTTTAATGTTCTTTAAGGCAATCATTGTCTTTTCTCCTTGTAGATGCTGCTGACCAACTCGATCATGGTTTTTTCCGTGACCCCGAAATGTTTCACATATTCGATGGTCTTACGGATCTCGCTGAGCTTTGAAGCTGTCAGTTCACTATGGTCTTTAGGTGTTGTAGATACATAATACCCTTTTCCAGTCAGAGAATAAACAAAACCATCTCTTTCTAGTTCGGTATACGCTTTTACGACGGTGTTGGGATTGATTCCCAAGTCTTTGGCCATCGTACGTATTCCGGGTAATGGATCATCATGAACCATAATCCCACTGGCGATCTGAGCGAGGACCTGTTCGATGATCTGCTGATAGATGGGTGTACTACTTTGTCCGTTTACAACAATCATAACTTGCCTCCTTGCTGTATCACTGTATTATTATAGTAATACAGTTGAGTCAAAATGTCAAATAGAGCGCTTATTCAACCTTGAGTTGAGTGACAAGTGCTTAAACTATGGGATAATAGAGACGTTAAGGGAAGAAGATATGAAACAAAACAAGGTGGGGCTCTTTATCCTAGAGCGACGTAAACATCATTCAATGACACAAAGCGATCTGGCCAGAGCACTGCATGTCAGCGATCAAGCCGTTTCTAAATGGGAACGTGGTTTAAACTACCCTGACATCAATTTGATTGCGCCTTTAGCGGATCTTTTAAAAGTAAGTATCAATGAATTACTTCAAGGAGAACTCAGTGTGAGTGACATCAAAACAGAAGACGCTGTAAAAGAAGTTTTAGACTTTTCTTCAACGGTCATAAAAAAGAAAAGTAAACGTTTCTCAAAAGAGATCATGTTGCTTAGATTGGTGATCGCTTTATTGGTGGCAGGAGCTGGATCGCTTTATTTCGATAATCAACATCCTGCCTATACCTTAATTCCAATGACAGACACTAATCTAGAACTCTTTGAGAATGAGTATAAGGATATGGAATTCTTATCCTCTTGGCAAGGTTGTGGAGAAACAGGCGGACAAGTTTATACGATCTATAGACAAAGTATCTTTGGGATAGGGACAGACATTGAAGGAATTGCTTATAAATATGAGCCTGAAACAAATAACTCCAGTATCTTTTGTCCAATGACCTTAGAGATCAATACCCAAAACAAAAATCTATTGAATGGGATGAGTGCTTATTCAACAGGAACCAATCTATTAAGTGGGACATTAGAAGTTGCGGTGATGATGGATAATGTGCCTAAGGTTACGTATACGATCTATGATCACAGTAAAGGATCAGATGATCAAAATGTACAATTGATGACTCGTTTTACGATAGAGATCTGGGGCTTTACGATCAATGGGAGCACCCAAGCGATAAATGTAGCGTCTCCTAAAGAGGGTAGTTCAAAAAGACTCGTTCCTGAATCTTATCTCAACGAAATCAAAACCCAATTGACTTCCTTAGTTCAAGCCATTAGTTTCTCTCAAGTCATATCGCGCGATCTCGATAACTTAACGACTCGTTTCTATCGTGGTTATCGTGAATTCTCGGGCGGTGAATATGGGTTCATTGAAAGAAGAGGCACTGTATTAGTCGATGGGGAGTGGATGATCACCCAGACTTTCTCTTCACCCAATACGATCGCGACCTTTACTTATGATCAATATGGGAGAAGGTTCTCAGTCGATATCGAAAGAGAACCAAGCTCATCAGAAATACATGGGATCTTTCAAGTCATAGAAGTAGTGGTTTTCAATCGAGTTCAATGGTATTCCAGTAGTGGGGCAGATCAATGGGTCTTCCCATCAGGGTATTGGGATGACATAAGTTATCGTTATACTGAAGTATCTACACCATGGTTGATCGATCTCATAGGCAGTGATATGACCATCATGTGTATTGAACAATACACTCATTATCGTATCCAATGGCCTAAGCTAGGCATCATCTCTTAAGAAAACTTCGACCCTTTCGAAGTTTTCTTTTGTTTAAACGACTCCCTTCATAGAAAGGTTTACAATAGGACTTAAGGAAAATAAAATTACCTATAGACTTCAAAAAGAAGTTTGTCAGATCTGTAGTGAAAAAATCCTTAAGACTAGAAATGAGACTGGAAACTAAGTATTAGTAATAAAACAATCCTTTGTTTAGTGATACAACCTTGGGTTGTGTGACATTAAATAACGCTATGACATAATGGGGAAGCCAGAGGACAGAAAATGGATCAAATCAAGGTTGGGGTGTTTATCTCACAACAGAGAAAAAAACAACAGATAACACAAAGCGAATTGGCCAATGCTTTGTTTGTCAGTGAACAAGCTGTTTCTAAATGGGAACGTGGCTTAAACTATCCAGATATTGCACTACTGTTTCGTTTGGCAGACCTTTTGAAGGTTTCAGTCAGTGAAATACTTCAAGGAGAACTCAGTGTGTCAGAGATCAAAACAGAAGAAGCAGTTAAAGAAGTTCTAGAGTATTCGTCAACCCTTATCAATAGAGAGAAGAAAAGCTTCTCAAAAAGAATTATGATTCTTAGATTGGTGATTGTTTTGATTATTGCAGGATTTATCAATTTTTATTTTCAAGTTCGGTCTCCTCAAATTTCTATGTCTCCATTTACCTCATCAGATACATTATGGCTCAACTATCAATTCAGAGATGTCCAACTCTTATCGACATGGGACTATTGTGGAAACATCAACGATATACAGTTGTTTGCGATTTCGCAAAAATCGTTTTTTGAAGATAAGTCAAAAGTGGGCTATGCGATCAAGTTTCCTACTAGACTCGATGCTTCTATAGAAAAATCGATGGTTTGTCCTGCTTTAGTAGAAGTCAATCTTTCAAACAGCAACACTCTTGATTCCCTTTCCGTTAATAAAGGAGGGAAAGCGCTGTGGACCAGTCAGCGACAAGTGAAGCAGACTGAGACCACCCCTATCTTAAGCAGTACGATCGATGGATCATCTTTAGTGATCGATTATACGATTTACAATAAGAGCACAAATGATACCCAGCTAGAATTGTATACACGATTCTCTATGACGGTTTCAGGTTATACCATCAACGGGAGCACAGCTTTAACTACGATTGAACTCAACAAAGACTTAGTTATAGTTAATCAGATCCCTAAAACATATCTGGATGCCTTGGAGAAAGGTTTATTAAGTTTTATATTGAAAGTAGAAGACAGTCAGAAG
>JAAXXT010000027.1 GCA_013334325.1 Erysipelotrichaceae bacterium
GAGAATTGAGCCATCGTTTGAACGAGGCCTTTCCCATAAGTGGTCTTACCGATGACGATGGCGCCTGCTTTTTCTTGAAGGGCTGCGGTCAAGACTTCTGAGGCAGAAGCAGAGTTATTGTTTACTAAGATAATGATATGGTCATAGGTATCAATGGCTGTTCCTCTAGACTTATCCAAAGTGATATTCCCATCGACATCTTTCTGTTGAAGAACGGTTTCTCCGAAAGGAATGAAATTACTGGCGATCCCAATCAGGGCAGTTAAAGATCCACCCCCATTATCTCTAAGATCAATGATCAGATCTTTGATACCTTTGGATTTGAAATCTTTAAGATAAGTCATAAATTCAGCACTGGATGTATCACCGAAAGTAGACAACTCAATATAACCGATGTTGCCTGTTAAGACTTTCCCATAAGCTGTATTACTGATCTGACCTCGTGTAATGACCTTTGAGATCTCTTCTGAGCCACGTTTAAAGATGATGGTGACTTCTGAGCCAGCCTTACCTTTAACCAAGGTTACGAGTTCATCTGAAGTCTTACCTGTGACATCTGTCCCATCGACTTTATAGATGATGTCTCCTGATTGAACCCCTGCTTTATCTGCAGGAGAATTAACGAAGACTCTATCGATGATATAAGAACCATTGTTTTCGAAGAAGCTTACGCCTATGCCTTCATAACCTAAGTTGATCGCATTACTGAAAGCTTCAAGTTCTTCTTTTGTGAAGTAAGTGGTGTATTTATCACCTAGTTCAGTCAACATACCTGATATGGCATCGTTGACCATGTCTGTCTCTAGATCACTATGTTCATTTCCAAAATACCAATTGGTTTCTATGACATCCATGATCTGTTGAAGACGAGCAAGTTTATTGGTATCTACAACAGCTGCAGGAGCGAAAGCACTGGATAAGACAAAACCAAAGACAAAAGACATACTGATCGCTAATACAACGAGTCCTGTTTTGATTCTCTTTGATCTTCTAGCTCTGATTTCATCAGGCCATAAATATTTCTTTAAGCGGATACTACGTTTGTTATCGTCCATAAGGCACCTCAATCTAACTTATTCTAACACAAAGCCAGTCGTGATGGCGACTGGCTGACTTTAATAACGTTTACCTACTAAGACACTGAAGATGGTTAACGGGTTCTCACGACAAGGTGCTTTATGTCCATTATAGTCACATCTATAGGTATTGATGGCGGTTGTACCTGATGAAGTTCCGAAAAACAGATCTCCTTTCCAAGCATTCGCATAGTAACCGACATTGTTGGTTCCTAGATAAATAACTTCAACGTGGACATGAGGTCCCGTTGATGATCCTGAAGATCCTAATTTACCAATGACATCCGCAGCGTTGACAATGGTTCCTATCGGAAGGACAGTATTTTGAGCGAGATGTAGATAAGCAATCGCATAAGAGATATTATTGACTGAAACTAAAAGATACAGTTGATTACCACTATAAGATCTTCCTGGCTTTCCACATGCATTTCCTAAATAACCATAGGTAGGACAGGCATTACTGGAATAGATGACGACCCCATTGGCGACAGCCTTGACTGAGGTATTGACAGAGGTAGCCATATCGACTCCTAGATGAATGCCTCCTTCAGGATAGGTCCATACTCCAGCTGAGACACTGAAACTACTTAGAGGTCTTATGAATCCACTGGATGTAGGAACGTTCTTTAAAGCTTCACTGATGCCTTTTAAAATGGCTGTGGTCGCTTCAATATCACCTGCGATCTCATCGGCTTTGGCTTCTAAGAGATCTTGTTGTTTACGATACTCTGTGACGATGGCTGTGATGCTTACTTTAAGTTGATTAACTGTATCTTGACTGGTTTCTAAATTGGCTTTGTTTTGGATCTGTGCTGTTTTTTGTCTTTCGACTTCAGCTTTATCTGCGTTTAGTTCATTGACTTGTTCGATAAGAAGATTGATTTGATCTCGATCATACTCAGTGATGTCGTTTATGCCTTGGATACGTAAGACGAGGTCAGAGAAATCTTTAGCTCCCATCATAAAGTCTATGTATGAATTTAAAGAGACAAAGGCCTGCATTTGAACCATACGATCCTTGATGGTTTGATCTATCCCATCGATACTCTTGGTTCTATCTACGATCTGTACCCCTAAATCAAGGATAGCTTTTTCACTATTCTTAATTGATTTTTCTAAATTGGCGATGTCTTTTTCAAGCTTGGTGATCTGTGCTTCATATTCTGTGATCTTTTTAGCCATGGTTAAAATATTCGCAGAAAGGTTTTTAAGATCGCCAAGAAGCTTCTTAAGTTCAGCTTCAGCATCTTTTACTTTTTGATCGACATAAGCTTGATAGGCTGTACACACTGTTACATTTTTAGCGGCAGCCGCAGACGAACACAACGACGAGTAATAATCTTCATTCTCTTCGAAGTTATAGTCAACCGCGCTGACATTATAGGTCACGTTGCTAAACAGCATGACAGCTAAAAATAACAGGATCTTTCTTTTCATCGTTTCATATGTAGGTAACGCGTAACGGAGATAAAACTTCCGATCAGACCTACTACTACCCCTAATATAGCCAATAAATAACTAATTTGCAAGACAAATGGATAAACTGGCCTTAAAACGAAGAGTTCACTGACCATAAATCCACCTAAAAGTTTATATAACCACTCATATCCATAGACCGTTAAAACAATAGGAAACAGAGATCCCATAAAGCCAATCGTAAGACCTTCTAGAACCATAGGCGCTCTTATAAATGAATTGGTAGCCCCTAAAGTACGTAAGATAGATATCTCGTCTAAACGAGATTGGATCGTGATTTTAATTGTGTTTGCGATCAAGAAGATCGCCAATGAGCTTAAGATAATGACTAAGATCAATCCTACATCTCTTATCCCATTCATAAATCGAATGAGCTTGATTGTATTTTCTCCCCCATAATCTGCTTTATCTACCCCTACGAATACTCTTATCTGTTCAGTGATGAGCTTAATATCGGATCCTTCTTTGACTTCTACGATGTAGGCATTCTTTAAAGGATTCTTTTCTCCTCTATACATCTCAAAGATGGAACCTTCAGCCCCATAGGATGCGATGAACTTATCGAGTTCTTGGTCTTTATCAGAGAAAGTTACTTTACTTACCCCATCTAAGATCTCGATTTGATCACCTAATCCTTGAATGGATTCTGTATCAAACACATTACTGATGGAGACATGGATCTGGACTTCTCCTTGAACGCTTTGGGTGATCTGTCTCACGTTCATTGAGATCATTAAGAAAAAGGACATTAAGGTTAAGGTAATGGTGACTGCTAAAACGGAAGAAAAGGTCATACCACCATGTCTGATCAATCCAAAAAATGCTTCTTTGATGTGTCTGGTGAGTCTATACATTACTGTGGTAACCTCCTTCCTTAAGGTCGGCTACGATATGTCCATCTTCTAAAGCGATGGTTCTTTTACGCATCGTATTGACGATATCGACATCGTGCGTAACGATAAGTAAGGTCGTTCTTTCTTCTTTGTTGATCTTTTCTAAAAGTAAGACGATTTCTTTAGCTTTGACGAAATCTAAGTTTCCTGTAGGTTCATCAGCGATAAGAAGCTTTGGTTTATTCGCAATGGCTCTAGCGATGACACAACGTTGCTGTTGACCACCTGATAATTGATTTGGATAGGAGTTGGCCTTATCACTTAATCCAACGAGTTCTAAGACTTCTCTAACACGAGCTCGTGCAGCGAGTAATGGCATATTACCGATCTGAAGTGCCAACATAACATTCTCAAAGACTGTCTTTTTAGCTAAGAGCTTATAGTCTTGGAAAACTACCCCTATGAATCTTCTATACTTAGGGATACGACTTTGTCTAAGCTTTCCAATATCTATACCAGCGACTTCTACTAGGCCTTTGGTGGGTCTTTCTTCCGCATCCAGTAATTTGATCAAAGTTGACTTACCACTACCTGTAGGTCCTATGATATAAACAAACTCCCCTTGCTCTATGAAAAGGTTAACATTATAAAGCGCATTAACCCCATTCTTATAGGTTTTATATACTTCTTTTAGTTTTAGCATTTTTCTTCCTTAACTTCTATTATACGCCTAGACTTTGAAATCAAAGGAAAAGCCATTGCCTTTGACTTCCATCGCATCAGTTACCACGATAAACGCATGAGGATCGATCTTATTGATTTCCTTCATCATCTCAGGATATTCTCCTTTAGATATGACGGTCATAATGACATTCTTGTCTTCTTTGGTATAGCCACCTTTACCAGGTAATATGGTTGATCCTCGATCAACTTCTTTTTGAATGAAGTCATTGATCTCTAAGGATTTATCAGAGATGATCATGACCGATAAGGATTCTTGTGATCCAAATAAGATGATCTTATCTACCGCAAAAGAAGTAGCCCATACTGAGATCAATCCAATCAAGACAGCTTCTACCCCATAAGCGATCATCCCAAATAGTACTGTTAAGGCATCTACGATCAAGATCAACTTATAGATCTCGATATGAGTATATTTATGAATGATCATAGGAGGAACATCCATTCCACCAGTTGTAGCACCTGTCCTAAAGACAAGACCTACACCTACTCCACCTAAGAGACCTCCATAGAGACTCGCCAACATAGGATCGATATTCATGGTGAATTCGACTCTTTTTAGAAGCACTAAGAAGACAGGATATAAGAAAGAACTGATGGCCGTATGGGTCATAAATTTCTTTCCTAAGAATAAAGAACCTAATATAAACATCGCAATGATCAAGCCATTGACGATGAAATCCGCTTCGACACCTGTTAATTTACTGACCGCAACAGCGATCCCCGCAACCCCACCAGAAAGGATATTGTAAGGCAAGATAAAGAATCTTACCGCAAACGCAAGAATCAAATTTCCGAAGATAACTAAAAGCAAATCAATGACTTGTCTTTTCATAGGGTATCATTCCTTACTGTTTTATTATATCATTGAGTGATATGAACAACCTTAAAAAACATACCTTTCTCATCTTAGCGCTCTTATGGACCCTTGTTATCTTCGCTTTTTCTCTTCAAAGTGGTGATGAATCCATAGTAAGCAGTAATATCGTTCTAGATCTATTGGCTATGATCCTACCCATTCTTAAGGATCCTGACTATTTAAGCATCACTGTTTTGGTTATTCGTAAAGTTGCCCATTTTACAGAGTATTTCATCTTAGCTTATTTCTATACGAAAGCTTCTACTGAAACCAAACAGGATAAACTACTTCTTTTAGGTTATTTGATTCCTATATTTGATGAAGGCATACAATTGTTTAGTCCAGGAAGAGCTTCATCTCCTGTAGATATGTTGATCGATATGAGTGGTTATCTATGTGGACTCATCTTCTTTGGGAGCTTTATGAGACTCTTTAGAGTCATTAAGAAGAACTGGACAGGCAAAGAATAGATCTACATTTAAGATCACTATTTAAAGTAGTGAGGATACATCAAGATTTTTTTGTATACAAATCAAATCAAACTTTATTCTTTCTTTTTTTGATAGATGACTAATGATTTGTTGAAATAAAATTCTTTGATGAGAGTTTCCTTTAATCTGCTCAAGAAGATTTCTTACTGACCGCATATCCTTGTCTGCTTTGTTTTGTTTTAATCTTTTATTATTTATTAGAATTTTATGTACTACATATGCCGCTGGCTGAGGAACGAATAAAGAAATTCCCCTTTTTTGAATTTCGACACAATATTTATTTAGGAGATTTAAGTCCCTAATACCTTCTGAGGTTATCCCCAAACTCTTAATATCATAATTGATCTGATCTTGACCGATGACTCGAGTCAAAAATTCTAATTCAATGATATTTGATTTGTAGAATTTAGCTACTCTTGTCATTGGATTTTCACTATATATAAATCCATGGTCTTTTAAAGTACTTATAAGTGGAATTTTAAAATCCGGTACTCTTAGGTTTCGATAGAGAAAATCGATATCTCTTGTAGCTATTTCTGGATAGTAATCCTTTTCGAAATATTCATCATAGAAGTATTCCGCCCAACTCCCTATTAATGCTACGTGTTTATTTAAACCTAATTCTTGAAATAGTCCTAACACTTCAAACAAACAGTCTTCTTGTATCTTATCGATCATGCCTCAACATCTTTCTTATTTCTACTTCTTCAATCACTAATTTTTTCAGGATAGAAATAATTTCTTTTCTCTTCTTAATATGTTCTTTAGTTTCATTTACCTTAGGACTGTTTTCTGAACCTACATAATTTGTCTTTATTTGATTGAGTTCATTTCGAAAAGCTAGATAATAGTAAATTTTGTTATTTCGTTTCTTCTCAATAAGGCTACCCTTTTGATATTGTGACAACTCAAGAGTATAAGCTGCTTGAGTTCTTAAGTTACGATTGAGTTCATCTTCTAGTATAGAAAATAGTATTGACATAAGTTCACCTTAAACTCAATATAGCAAAATTGCCCAACAATAACAATATATTTATATATTTGTTGGGCACATTTAATCGTTCCTTTTATTATATTAGTGACAAAAACAGTACTGGCTTATACTTTTTTCGTTAAAACATTACAAATACCACTCATAGTAGGTAGCATAACTCACAAAACCTTGGTAGAATAGTGTCTGTGAGTTTACCCATATGAAAGGACTTTATAAAAATGCTTCCCAAAATTTTTAGGTGGATAGGAATTGGGGTTTGGGTCGTTGGATCAATCGCAGGTATCTTTTATTCTAAGACCATCATGAACTTCGAAAATGTTCAGATTCAAAGCACCCTCTTTATTTGGTTTATGATCTTGTTGATTGGATTTATCTTTATTAGTATTGGAAATTCGATAGAGATCAAACAAAACCCCTTAAGAGAAGAAGAATAAAGCTTAATAAATCGCTTAAAATAAGCGATTTTTTTATTTCTTCAGCTCTTACGTTTTTAGTGAACTAAATAGAGTAGACTTGTCTCAGAGGAACTTGTATGAGAAAAACCGGAATCATCATCGCTTTAAGCTTTTTACTTTTGGGCTGCTCCGCTAAAGAAGCCACCAAAAGTTACACAGAAGCAGAGATCAATGCCTTGATCGATGCGAAGATCGCAGCTTTATCGAATGTTGAAGTCACAGATGGGACACAACTAGATGTCTATCCTAGTGAAAGCTTTTCTTGGCTACAAGCAGGGACATCACTTAAGATCTATGTGGAATCCATCGATGCGGAAATCACGAATGTAGACTTTGAAGCACTAAGCGCTGGTGAAGGTAGATATTATGATGGTTACTTGCCAGATGATATCGGATATGCGCCTTATGATGTCCACTTGGTGATTACTGGACACTTAGATTCCAAGTACTCAGAGTATTACGTAATGATGGTTTTTAGTAACGAAGAAAGAGTCTATACCAATGTCAATATCGATGTCCAAGCGGATGGGACCTTTATCTCTGATGTTCATCTACCTTTCTATCATTTAAGTAAACTGACCTTCGTTCAAGCTTACATCCAATAAAACCACATGAATTAAAACAACCGTATGACTTAAATACGGTTTTCTTATGGACTTATTGAAATAAGAAATGATTTTTAGCTTCCTTATTTCAATAAGTAGGTATTTATTGAAATATTGAGCTATACTTAAGTTAAGGTTAAGCCTTAGAAAATGAGCTAAGATCTTGAAACGAGCAGGAACAGACATTAAGAATCTATCAGGAGAATCGTCTTATCGATCTTTTCGTCCTTCTCCTTTACCACCTGAACCAATGATTGAGATATCAGATGAGATGCTTAAACTTTTGGTAGAAGCCAATAGTCGATTGATTCAACTGGATACCGCATCTCAACTATTAAGCAACTCTGATCTATTTGTATCTATGTATGTAAGGAAAGAAGCGCTTATTTCATCTCAGATCGAAGGAACTCAATGTACATTAGAGGATGTCTTAGATCCTCATCTAGATCGAAACCTCAATAATGATGTCAGTGAAGTCATCAGTTATGTCAAGGCAGCTCAATATGCTTTGAATAGACTGAATGAATTACCTTTATGCAATCGATTACTTAAGGAGACCCATGCGCTTTTGATGGATTGCCAAAGAGGTCAAGATAAAGATCCTGGGGAATTTCGTAGATCACAGAATTGGATAGGAAGTACAAACAGCACCATAAAAGATGCTCGCTATATTCCACCAAATGTAAGTGATATGAATAGTGGGATGTCTGATCTAGAAAAATACTTCAATGAGAATCCTGAATACGATGCCCTTATTCAATCTGCTTTGATCCATTATCAATTTGAGACGATACATCCATTTCTAGATGGAAATGGAAGAATAGGAAGACTTCTTATTCTTCTATATTTGATCGATCATAAAATGCTAAGTAAACCTTTACTTTATGTATCTTATTTTCTTAAGAAGAATCAAGTTGAGTATTATGATCGTTTAAGCGAAGTGAGAAGAAGTGGTAACTATGAACAATGGATCATCTTCTTTCTTCAAGCGGTAAAAGAAGCCTCACTCGATGCCTATACATCGATTCAACTCTTATCCAAACTACACGATGAAAACATTGCTTTATTGGGTCAACCACATAGAAAGAAAGATAATAAACGTTTGGTTTTCGATTATCTTGAGCAACATCCCATCATCGATATAGGTAAGACAGCTAATGCTTTAGGTATCACTTATAACACTGTTTCTACAATTGTTTATCAACTCATCGATTTAGGTATCTTAAAAGAAAGTACAAACACTTCTAGAAACAGAATCTTTATCTATGAGAAGTATGTAGAGATACTTAGGAAAGATACATAGGAAGAAACAGAAACGAAAGAAAGGTAAAACTATGAACTATAAAATGATCGTGTATACCATCGAATCAAATAACGGATTAGAATATATTGCGGAATACCCTAAATTAAAAGGTGTTTCAGGTGTTGGTAAAGATGAAAATGAAGCGATACACTATTTGATTACCAACGCGAAAATCAATATCACAGCGCTCAGAAAAGCTGGTTTACCCGTTCCTGAAAGTGATATGCAAACAACTGAAGAAGGAACATTGCTAATAACCACAAACGATAATCTAGAGCTAAATCAGAAAACTAAAGAAGCGATCAAAGAAGTTGAAGATCTGATATCAAAAAACGATCCATCAGATCAGATGACTACAGAGGAGCTTTTTAAAGATTTAGAATTATAAAGGATTTAAATAGCAGAAAACAACGCTTTTATACACTTATCAACTTTTAACCATCATTAGTATATTTGACCAAATGAAATCATTTAGTTTTTGGTACAAAACGTAGCTCTAAATCCATATCCAAACCATTGGCTAATTTCTGAAGCAATTTAATAGTAGGATTTGTAGTACCGTTCTCAAGACGACTGATATCAGCTTGGTCTATTCCTGAACGATCTGAAAGTTCCTTCTGAGTAAGGTTGGTTTTTTTTCGAGCATCTATTATTGCTTGAATTACCTTGACTTCGCCATCAAGTGCATCATACTCTTTTTTTAGTTCAGGATCTTTCAATCTTCTTTTAAGGTCTTCTCTAAAATTAGTAGTCATTGTTTTTACCTTTCCTTCTGTAAGTAATCTTTTCGAAATGCTTTCGCTTGTTTTATCACTTCTCTTGGTGTTTTATTCGTTTTCTTAACAAACCCATTCGTTAATATAACATTTTTCCCAGATCCGAAAAAATAAAGAATTCGTAAGGCATAACCATCCATTTGACTCCTTAATTCGAAAATCCCATCTCCAAGTGATTTACATACTGGTTCCCTTAAGTTAGGACCATTTTTAGCTAACAATACAATTCTACTTAACATCTTGGCATGCATCTTAACTGTCAACTCATCTAGAAAAATAGACACAGGCATTTTACCATTTGACCTCTGGTAATAGGTTACTTCATAATCATCCATTAACTTTACCACTCTTCCCAATGGCACTTATATTATATGGGTTATAATCCATATTTTCAAGTGCTTTTTCCACTCAGCTTATATGTTATAAATTATGAAATACCTAAATCATTCCGTATTTAAACAAAAAGCCTTTCGGCTTTTAGTTTGATATTGGAATAATAAAAGTAAAGCTTGTTCCTTGATGAGGTGTACTCTTCACGTCGATCTTGATGTTATGACGATCAGCGATCTTTTTACATAAAGCCAAGCCTATCCCATTTCCTTCTGTTGTATGATAACGTACGAATAAGGTCTTGAGTTGATCTTCTGTCATACCTTCTCCTTGATCGATGATGCTTAAGAAGACTTGATCTTTATCTTGAGTAACTTTAACGTCTATTGAACTTCCTTGTGGACTGAATTTAACCGCGTTATCAAGCACAATCATAAGCATCTGTCTTAACCTTTGATGATCAGCGACGATGCGCCAGAGGCCTTCTTGGGTCTCACAGTTCAGTTTAAGAGACTTAGTTTCTAGTAATGGTTTCGCTGATCTACAGGTATCCGCTAAGAGGTCATGTAGTTCTATGGCTTGTTTCTCAAAGGTAAAATCAGGATCTTCTAGTTTACTTAATTCTAGGAGATCTTTGATCAGTCTTTGCATACCCAGTGTTTCTGTAATGATCTGTTCACTGATACCTTGGGTATCCTCATAAAGGCCATCTTTTACCCCTTCCGCAAGACCTCTAATAATAGTGACAGGCGTTCTTAGTTCATGGGTAATATCTGAGATGAAGTTTTGTCTCATCTTTTCTAGATTATCGGATTGGGTCTTCGCTTTAGATAGACGTTGAGAAAGAATGTTGAGGTTATCTGTTAATTGACCCAGTTCATCATTAGAGCTCTTTTGTAGTGTAAGTTCATAGTTTCCTGAAGCTAAAGTATCTATGGCTTGATTGGCAGCTTGAACAGGCTTTATAAAGCGTCTTGAGAGGAAATAACCCATCAAAGAAGCCACTAAGATCCCAATAAGCGTCGCAATGATCATTAAACGAACACCACTATCACTGATAGAACTGATGGCTTTAAGAGAAGCAGATACAAACAAGGCACCTATGACTGTAGTTCCACTTTTAATAGGAGATCCTATGGTTAAGGTATCTTGATTGAATACACCTCGTATATTTTCTGAAGTGATCTGGTCTCCTGATAAGACTTGATCGATGTAGGTCTTAGTGGTGGTCTGTAGTTTAGAATAGTCTTTCATCATACCCATACCCATAGAGGTCTTGGTGAGCTTAGTGATGACACCAGCGTCACTAACGACCCATACTTGGACATCTTCTAAAGACAAGGAGGCCAATAGATTAGAGACCTCGCTTTCGGTAAGGTTTAAAGTTCCCTTGCTTTCAATTAAAGACACCATCATCTCTGATTCATGAATCAGAGAAGTCTTGATCGTATTCTTGGTTTGGCTTTGATAGGAGACACTAAAAACAACGCCTATGATGATGGCGAAACTAATGATGACCAAGACAAAATACGCAACTAGTTTACGGGTAATGCCTGAACTCATGATTTGATGTCCGTTTCTAGTTTATAACCGATGCCCCATACTGTCTTAAGAGACCATTCTGGATGATCGATCTCATCGACTTTGGCTCTTAAACGAGTCATATGAGAATCTACTGTACGAGAGTCTCCATAATAGGAGTAGCCCCAACATTGATCCAAGAGGTTTTCTCTTGAGAAGGCTCGATTAGGATTATTGGCTAAGGTATATAAAAGTTCTATTTCTTTCTTGGTTAAAAGAAGCTCTGAAGAATTGATGAATACTCGATAAGTCTCCATATCGACATTTAGAGATCCTAAAGAGATCTGTTTCTTATCTGTAACTTTCCCATCTAAGCGTCTCATAATGGCTTTTATTCTAGCCATGACTTCTTGAGGAGAGAAAGGCTTGACGATATAATCATCAGCGCCTATATCAAGACCCATGATTCTTTCATAGTCTTCACCTTTAGCAGTGATCATAATGATAGGAACATTATTAGTGGTTCTTATTTGACGACAGACTTGAAAACCATCCATCTTAGGCATCATAACATCCAATAGAATCATATCGAAATCTGTTTTTTCTACTTTACTCAACACATCAAAACCATCAACTGCGATGGTTACGTTATAGCCCTCTTTAATGGCGTAGGTTGAAAGAATAGATGTAATCTGTGGGTTATCGTCTGCGATCAGTAGGTTCATAGGTTCACCTTATAAAACCATTATAGAGTGAAGATGTGTCGAAAGTGTTAAAATTGATAAAAGAAAAAGAGCATAAACGTTAAAATAGAAACAGAAGCTAAGGAGAAGGACATGCTAAAGATAGGAGATTTTTCAAGGATTGGTCAAGTATCGATAAGGATGCTTAGACATTATGATCAAATAGGTCTATTAAAACCTGATCTTATCGATGAATCAACTGGATATAGGAGCTATAGTATCGATCAGTTGCCTCGTTTAAACAGGATCATTTTTCTTAAAGACATGGGTTTTTCTTTAATCGAAGTAAGTCACCTCGTCGATGAACATCTTTCTTTAGACAAGATGAAAGCCATGATGATCAAAAGAAAACAAGATCTTCTTTTAGAGATAAACGAAGCACATCTTAACCTTAATAGTGTTTCTGAACGTTTAAACGCTATAGAAAACGAAAGCAAGCTTCCTGATTATGACATCGTTATTAAGCGCTCAGAAGGCTTAGTGATCGCTTCACTGAGAAGTATCGTACCAAACCTAAAAGATATGGCCTCTTATTGTGCTTCGATGTATGGGAATCTTTATAAGACCTTAGGTGAGTTAAAAATAAACCCTAGTGGACCTGAATTGACCTTGTATTATAACCAAGAGTATTCTGAAGAGAATCTTGATATGGAAGTAGCTGTAGGACTAAAAGCAGATGAGAGAGAACTGATCTTATTAAGAAAAAGTGATCTAAAGTTAAGAGAGCTCCCTTCTGAAGAAACAGTAGCTTCTTTACTCTATAGTGGTCCTTTTGAGGGAATGGAATTGGCCATCGTTGAGCTACTAAAATGGATTGCACTTAATGGTTGGGAAATAAACGGAGAATTAAGAGAGCTTCATTTAATGGGTAAAGCTCATCCTGAAGAAACTTGTGTTCCTAAAGCCGTTATAGAATTTCAGATGCCTATTAGAAAAAGTGATAATAAGGCTTGACTCTCACATTGTGTTAGGGATTACGATAGACCTAACACAAAGGAGATTCATGATGAACACTCAGTTTAAAGATCAGGTTCATGTGGTCGCAGGGGCTACAGGAGCTATAGGTAGTGCAGTTGTATCAGAGCTTAAAAATAGAAACTTAAACGTTATTGCGGTTGAGAGAAGCAAACAAGCAGAAGGCGTAGAGAATAGAAAAGCAGATCTTTTAGATCTAGATCAAACAAGAGCTGCGTTTAAAGGAGCTACACATATTTATCTGTGTGTTGCGATCCCTTATGACATTAAGCTATGGGAAGCTCAATGGCCTGTAGTCATAAAGAATGTGATACAGGTAACTTTAGAAGAGAAAGCAAAGCTTATTTTCTTAGATAATGTCTATATGTATGGGCCAAGTCTACAGGTTCCTTTTAATGAGTCTCATCTTCAAGATCCTATCACTAAAAAAGGCAAGGTTAGAAAACAAGTAGCTGACTTAGTAATAAAAGCCATCAACGAGGATCATTTAAACGCCACCATAGGACGTTCAGCTGACTTCTTTGGGCCTAAAGCCTTAAGCAGTACCTTCTACATCTCTTTCTTAGAAAACATCCTAAAGGGAAAGAATCCTCAGTCATTAGCGAAGCTCAATGTCCCTCATACTTATTCATTCACCTTAGATAATGGGAGAGCACTGGTAGAGTTAGGACTTAGTGACTCAACTTCTGGACAAGTTTATCATCTACCTGTCAGTAGACCTGTAACCGTCAGTGAGATCATGAGTATATTCAATTCAACTCTAAATACCCACTTCAAGGCAACGACCGTTCCTGGACCAATATTAAGCATATTATCGATGATGGTTCCAGTGATCAAAGAAGCCAAAGAAATGGTGTATCAGTTCAACAATCCCTACATCATGGATGACTCTAAGTTTAGATCACAGTTTCCCAACTTCAAAACGACTTTACTTGAGGATGGGATAAGAATAATGAGTGAATACTTTAAGAAATAAAAAGAAACTCTAGCTGGAAGGCTAGAGTTTGTTTTTATTTACTATTAAGAAGAATATAAATATTCGCTGCTTCAAATAAAATTAGCATATAATCATTCATCTAAAATACCTATAACTCTCATTTAAGCATTAATTTGATGTAACCAATCTCTAATACTCATCCCAACTCGTGAAATATCAAAGTCATCCAAAACACCACTATGCATAATTACATTCCTAGATTTTTCAATATCATCAAAAATTGTTCTTACCCACTCTTGAGAATTTGAAAAAGCAAAATATGGTTCAAATAATTGCCAATTTATCGTAGAACAAATGATTTTAGTTAGGTCACCGAACTCCAAATAGGACATCATTGCGTCTCCCCTATTAACATGCCATTTTACTCGGCTTTCAGTTTCTTTTCTTTTATCAGCCTTTTCTCTAATGCTCGTTTGTATTCCTTTTACCCACCACTCGTGTTTGTAAGTCTCAAGCAAAACTGAATAAACGAACTCTCTTGTTGCGTTTTCGAACGCAGAGATTGCTGTAAATACAATTATCATACTTTTCGACTGTTGGACATATTTCTCATCTATTTCGTTTAGGAAAAGTTTTTTTGCTAATTCTTCAGAGTAATATTGGGAATCCGGAGTATATCTCTGTCTTCCAGCTTTATCTAGAGACTCCTCTGCAAGTAATCCTCTGAATGCAAATGAATATAGATCTACTTTCATTTTTGACACATTATTTAATTGGGAAGTGCTTTGCTAAACTTGCAAAGAGAGCATCGTAAACACTCTCATCTCTTGTTGCTGGAAGATGAATATGTATATTATAATTCAAATCAAAAATGCCAGTTGAGGATTTCTTATGTTCCATTTCATCTTTTATAGTAATCTGGCTTGTGGTTTCAGTTGGTTTATTTTCATGTTTAACAATCTTTTCATGCGATTCATTCCATTCAGCATAAGCACAAAGATTCAAAAAAGTGCTCGCCATGTAACTTATAGTTTTGTTTTCTTTGGAACCATTCGTCATCGTCTTAAATTTTCCCTCAACTTCTACTTTTGAGAGTTTATTAGCCTGTGTGTTTATTGCGAACAAATCAGCGTAAGCTATTTTTACACCTTCAGCAACCATGGATTTCGATTTGCTTTGGTCAAGAAAATTAAAGTATCTACTGGTTGGTGTACCTAATTCATCTAAAAAACCGATTGATTTCAATACATTTACAAATTGTCTATCAGATGAACTAGAAAAACCAAGATCTGACAAAAATTTAATTGTAAATTTTTCCGGTGCTTTTGCAGTTAACATAGTTTCAAAATATTCGGGTATTTTTGTAAAACTCCCAGTCATATAACTCGTAGGTAATGCCATGTTTCTCCCCTTTTCTGGATAAAATCCTGTTTAACGTATTAGTACTACTCAAATAAGCTAAATGGTTCCACATTATACTTATATAAATGATGCTAAATCCTTTTAAACATCATATCATATTAACAAGTAATCTTTTCTCATTAACTGTATTAACAGAATATAAATTTCATTTGCCTAATATGTTATAAAAACTGTACATCATATTAAGAGAATCTATATTCATAATCTAAATTGAAAGTAAAACTTATCTACAAAATCGCGGTTTTTCGCCTCTATAAGATCGATTTTAAATGAATCGGGAACTATATTTTCTAGTTCCAAATTTCTTTGTTTTAAACGGTCTATATAATCTTGAGTTGTCTTATTATTAGATTTTGAAGAGTTGTGAGATTTAGAAGTAATAACTAAATTCCATATATCATCGCTATACATAAACGACCAGGGGATGACATGATCTATGCTGATATCATTAGGATCAAGAATATCATCAGTATAGAAATCTCTAACTACTCCATCAGGAAACTGTTTAAGTAAAGCATGCTTAAACTTTGATAAACTATTTCTTCTTAACTGTTCGTCAGACATACCTTTTACTTTTGAAGCAATTCTTGGTGATTGATTAAACTTCTCAAGTAATTGTGCCCATCTATAGTTCAAGAGTTGAGACAAAACGAAGGCATGATCTTTTACAATCAGACATTGCTCCTGAGTAAAAGAAACTGTTCTGTTTTCTATATCAAGCACATACAAAATAATGTCTTGTTCATCTATAATAGAGAATCTCCAAGAAACATCTTGAGTCATAGCTTTACTAATTCTTTCTAGGAACTTTTGATATTGTTTAGGATCTTTCATAAATACAACTTTGGCAATATCAAACCATACTGGTAAAGTAGATTGTTCCTTAGTTTGATAGAGTAGGATCATTTCTTCTGTAATCTGTTGAATAACTGGTTTAGTTCTAGCAGGACCTTGATAAAGTTTAAAGAAATAGGTCTGATTCCAATAGTATTTTAAGAAATGTTCACTGATTTGATCAAAGGTAAAAACTACCTGTTCATTAGTAGAATCTGTTGAGTGACAAAGTTCAACGAGTGATCTACCCCAAGATAACTTATAACTATTAACGTTACGCATTCCATCAATGACTTTAAGCCATTTCTCTAGATACTCATTCATGCTTATCGTCTACAGAAACTAAAAATAGCTTCTTCTCAAACTTTCCGTTCTTTTCAGCTTTAATTCTCTGAACTTTACTTACTTCAACATCATCAATTCCATAAATTTCTTTTAGTTTATCTATGATTTCATGCATGTCTGCAATTTCACCAATTAACTCTTCTCTGGTTGTGGCAGCTAATACCTCAGTCGCTTCTTCAATGAGCTTTTTCTTTAATTCTAAGTTGAATTGTTCGTCATCTAAAACTGAGACAACGCACGACTTGTGGTCCTTTTCAATAATGGATGGGATATTATCTCGGATGATTTTATTGTAAGTGATCATATTCTTACCCCTCAGTTTAGTATACTAAGCATTTCATACCTTATTGTGTTCCAATCACTCGATAAATCTATTGTTTTAATCTGTAACGTTGAATCTTTAGTACCGTCTTTGGTGATTGTCTTAATTCTGTAAATTGCATTGATTTCTTCTAAACTATATGGCATCGGATACAATATAACACCTCTTATATTCTTATCTGTTTCACACTGATTCATATATGAGAATACTTGATACATATTAGACGAATTGAGTTTCTTTGAAATTGTTTGGTTATCACCGAACCCAAATCTCTGTTCTGCATAAAACTTTGTATAGTACTTTGTATCAATAATGAAGACTGTATCTTCATTTTCAACTTTGATATCTATATACATTCCAGGCAACCATTGCATATCAACCTTCTCGCCTTCTGCTAACCATTCAAGCTTTGATTGATATTTTACAGTTCTGGATCGTGAATTACTATATTCCTTTAAGTAAAAGCGATAAGCAAATAATTCAAAAAGTGACTCCATTTTATCATCATCATCGAAAACATCGACAAATTTGTATTGTCCAGCTTCTTCGGTAACCATAGACACTTGAAATATCAAATGACAGATCTTTATTAGTGGATAGCAATAGAAATTTTTACTATTAAATTCAAATTCAAAACTTTTTTCACTTAAGTCAATAAGGTCAACACCATTGAAATAAAGTAGAAAATTATTCAAATCTGCTTTCAAATTTACACTTATTTGTTCCATTCTATATAGCATAACTGCCGTAGATTTTATTACCTGATTAATACTATTGTTAATCTCAAGAATATCATAACTACAATATGCTTTTGCGTTTTTAAATGACAGGTGTGTAAGCGAATTCTTAAAATCCACTTTCCCTTTCACTCCTTTTATCTCTTCATTAATTGTTTGATATTCCTGATATAAGCCAAACCTTACATATTCTGTTGTGCTCATTAAGAAAAGTGTAGCCAGTAAATCTGGAGCTGAGAAATTATTAAGATTATCAATTAGAAGTTCTCCAAACTTCTCTGTCTTATCCCAAACATAACTTAACATATAGAAGATGTTTAGGATAGGTACCTTTCTTTTCAATTTATCCATTTTAATTATCGATATTTACTAGTAAAAGTGCTTCACTCACTTTATCCTTATCTGAGAAGAAATATTCGTCCAATAATGGCTTAATTTCATACTTAAGTATTTCTTTATATCTTAAAGAATAGTCTTCACAATCTTTAAACTGATCAATAAAATAACTATGACCAATAACAAATCCTTTACCTATTTTTTGTGTAATGTATTCATTCAGATTAATGTAAGATTTACTCAACTTGTCTACAAATTCTTTTGGTAGTTTACTTTCCTCAACCATATAATTAGTAAATTGAGAAGTCCCGAAAGCTGGATCTAAATCAATAAAAGCAAATCTTCTTCTTAATGCATAATCGACCATCGCAAGCGATCTATCAGCAGTATTCATTGTCCCGATGATATAGAGATTATCAGGAATATAAAACTTCTCATCATCTTCGCTTGAGTAAGTTAAGCTTAATTTCCAATTATGGAGTCTTTTATCACTTTCAATTAGCATCATAATCTCACCAAATATCTTCGAAAGATTACCACGGTTAATCTCATCTATAATAATGCAATACATCTTGGCATTTTCTTTGTTTACTTCAAAATCTTTACGTGCTCTAGTAACTAGTCTATAAAATAAGCCATCTTTCAACTCGAATGAACCATCGTCAGTAGGTCGGTATCCTTGAATAAAATCTTCATATGAATAGGACTGATGAAATTGAACAGTCTCTATATTAGTTTCGTCTTCCTCTTTCATAAGGGCGAACATTAATCTCTTTGCCATAAAAGTTTTACCAACACCCGGACTACCTTGAAGTATTATATTCTTTTTCCTATCAAGCAAACTTATAATATCCTCGTATTTTTGATCCGAGATAAAAACCTTCTTCAAAAAAGTTTCCTTAGTGTATTCGTTTTTACTAATAATTATATTAGGATGAATAAGCTTCTCGAGCTTATTAGCATAACCTTCATATTTAGATATGTTAGTTAATTGTTTAAGGACAAATGCACCTTCAGTAACAGTGCTTAAATCCCACATTCCTTTATCGACCCATTCAACATCTCGATAACTAGCATAATCTCCTTTATCTGGATCATATTTATATAGTGAACGAACTACTCCTTTTCCAATCAGAGTTGTTTTCCCGCGCTTAGCAAAAACAATGTCCCCAATCTTCATCTCATTAGCAAACTGCCAGTTGGCTAAAATCAGATTTTTTAATGAGGAATCTGGATCAAATCCTCCTTTTAGTCTTAAAACTTCTTTAACTTCTGATTTACTTGAGAACTCACCTAAATCACCAATATCGCTATTTATAGATATAATATTTAGCTTACTATATTCATCCCAATCAGCCCCACCATTCATCCCTGGCGTGTAGACCCAATATTCAATAGACTCATCGTTTTCTTGTTCTGGTTTGTTAGACTCTAAATATTTCCATAAAGAGTGACCCAAGTACCCGGTTGAGAATACCTCATTTTTGTCAAATTGAGCTCTCAATTTAGTATTTAGAGTATAAGAAAGTTGTTCTGAAGGTAATGTATCGTCAAAACTAAATTTGAATAGTCTGAGCAACTGAATTAATCTAGGTCTTGAAGCAATATTTATCACTTTTTCCGGATAATATAAAAACAATAGTTTCGTGAGAACCATTGAAGTTCCCTTCAAAAAAGGATATTTTGAAAATGTATAGAATGTTGTTTTCGTGGTCCCAAACTCCGTAATAAAGTCGCAAAGTTGCTTTCTAAATTCAGTCCAAAAAACACCTACATCGTCAATAACTCCATCTCTTCCAACATATTGATTATCTACTGTGGCATAGATTCCAAATTTCTTTGATGTGCTTCCACCAATGCTTAAGCCTACAGTTTTATAAACCCCAAACTCCAATTTATGAGATAAAGAATTTTTATAATTAGGCGTACCTAAACAATACTCTTCAAGAGTCAATGTTCTCAATCTCTCTATTGGGTATTCCTTTTTAAAACTTTCAATGCCTTGATTAAATTGTGAAAGATATTGGATATTTTCAATATCTTGTTTATTTGCTTCATAAAAATTTTTGAAATCATTTAAGTCAAATGAATCATATTGCTCTAAACTACTCATGAATTCACCAACTGTTACCCCATCCTCATCAGCCCACTCGGTTTTACCATTCATCTCACGGCCACCTGCTATAGACGCAGCCGCAGAAGGAGAAGATAGTTCAACATCCCTTGTCAACAGATGATTCTCATCAATTGAGTCAGTTGATAATTCAATCGATTTACGATAGTAGCTATTGTTATCCTTGATAAATGTTGGATTTGGTGTATTAATGTAAGATTCTTTCTCAAGAATAAACTTTCCATCAGAAACTCTCATTGTAGATGTTGTATTCATATTGTTCTTAAGATAAAATACACGGCCCAATGTTACTAGTTCTTTCTTTGACATATTTTCCTTCTTTCTCGATTTTTATAAACTAACGAAGATTATAATTATTCTTATTTTTAATATAGCACTTAATAAGGAAACAATTTTAGATATCTACTCTATTAGTATTCACAATTGAAATAATCCACCTTTCAATCTCATCATCACTTTCCAATACGAATTCTTGGCCTATCATTGCTGACTGAAAATAATCTTTCTTCTGACTTGTTTCACTATGATAGGAAATGTCTTTTCCTTTAAAACAAGAAGGTAACTCCCACTTTGATCGAGAATAACCTCTTTTGGTTAAGTTTATTTCTTCAGAAAATCTAAAAACTCCATATCCTGGGTGTGATGTATTTAGTAGTTTCTCTGAAGCCACATATATAGTATTGTGGTCATCTTCACCATAATCAGCGTGCGGATGCCATTTGACTTTCTGCATATCATTCGTTGAAGTAAGAATCTCTCCAATTTGTAGATAACCAAAAAAAGCATGAATATCCTGGGCACCCTTCTTATACTTTATTACATTTAGTAATCCTTCAGTTTCTTTAAACCATCCAAAGAATAGGAAGATATCACCAATAGAAATTCCTTTATTTTGTAAATGAAGTTGAGCCACACTCTCTTGACCAAAACAAGCTCTCCAATTCTTTGGTCTTCCTTTTATTGACATGTAAATGTCTGGATCAAGATGACATTTATCATTAAAATTTGATTTTTCATGGTTTAGTTTAATGAGTAAATCCGAATATGATATTTTTTCTACGGTAAGATCAGAGTATTTCGTTTTATCATCATTGGGAATTGGAATAGAAAGCATAGTCTTATTCTGTAGGATAGGACTTGGTATATTACTGTTACTTGAATCAAGACCCTTTCTACTAATAATTATTTTCTTTGCCATATATTATAGTTCCCATTTTCCTGTTTTTTATGCTGTAATTCCAAGGTTTAAACTTTTATAAATATCATTCAGCTATACTTCTATTCGTGGTTTCACCAATATTCTAATTGATTTTTCATACATTAACTACTGATATTTGATTTGTTATGAATACTTCAATTCAAATGAGCTAATAACCGTACACCTATCTCGTGTATAATCAAATTATGCCCACAATGTATCCTGATTCTCTTCCTAAACCTTTAGAAGAGTACTTAAGAGGAGAAGCTAAAGTGTTTGAAGCTTTTAAGAACCAGTTAAGCAAAGACTGGATTGTTTATCATGGGGTAAACTGGCATATTCCATCAGATAGAAACAATAGACAAAGAGACGCTGAAACTGACTTTATATTGACTCATCCCCAATATGGGATCTTAGTTATAGAAGTTAAAGGAGGTGTTCAGATACGTTATTCATCTGAACACAATCAATGGTTAAGTACCGACTATAACCTTGAAGTTCATGAGATCAATGATCCTTATCTACAAGCTAAACAAAACAAATATAACGTCATCAATAAACTACTGACTATTCCTGAGTTTAATCACTTTGATAAACAATCCATTGATAATAAAATCAGTATTGGTTATGCGGTTATCTTTCCTGATGCAACTATGATCAACGGGATTCTTCCTGTAGAAGCTGTCACTGAGATAACGTTAACCAGTAATCATTTGAGTCAATTAGAAAATCATATGATTGCCTTATGTACTTACTATAGTAACGGCAAACAACACAGTTCAGCTTTAGCTCTACAAGCTCATGTAAATCTAAGAGGTTTATTAGCTCCTTCATTTACAATAGAAAGATCCTTAACCACTTGGTTCGATGATGAAGAAAAAAGAATCATTGAACTTACTGATGAACAATACAACTTGCTTAATTATATAAGATTCGTAAAGAAAGCTAGTATCTATGGCTGTGCTGGTAGTGGTAAGACATTGATCGCTATTCGTAAAGCTGAACTTTTAAGTCAAGAGAACCAAAGTGTATTACTAGTTTGTTTCAACAACATTCTAGGTAAACATTTAGAACATCATTTTAGAAAAGACGAGAATGTGGTCGCTGGTAGTTTCTATTCAGTTCTATCAAGTGAATTGGGAATAGAAATCCCTTATGACAATGACGACTTCATTAAGGAAAAAGTAACAGAGATCAATCCTGGACTATTCGATGCGATCTTAATCGATGAAGCTCAAGACTTCTCCACCTCTCAACTTGAAATTCTAAAGCTACTTCATAAACAAGATGGCTTACTCTACTACTTCTGGGATGATAATCAACAAGTCATGAAGAGAGACGTGAATGTAATCTTTGATAAAGATGCATTCCCTATTGTTTTATCTACAAATCATCGAAACACAGCCAAGATCTTTGAACTGGTTAAACAACACTTTCATAAAGACATTGAACTCACTCATAAAGGTGTTTTAGGTCGTGATGTAGAGGTTTTGGAACCATATAAACATAAGAACGCAACGATACTCTTTGTTCGTTTAAGAGAGAATCTGAAGCGTTTGATTGAAGTTGAGAAGATTGATCCAAAAGATATCGTTATTCTTACTTTCAAATCTAAAACAAAGTCACACTTAAGTAATTTTAGTTGCGAATATCCATTGTGTTTATTTAGTGATGATCCAAAGCCAAATGGCGTAAGAGTTGAAACTGCTAGAAGGTTTAAAGGTATGGAATCAAAAGTAGTCATCGTCACTGAAATGGATGATGAAAGAAGCTTAAAATATCCAATGATGTTTGATGATATGTGTTATGTTTCTTTCTCTAGAGCTGTTCACCACTTGATCATATTGCCCCCAGAGAATAATTAAGGAATTTAAAGGAGAACTACATATGGAAACACTTATCAAACAATTAACCAGAGCAAGAAAATTTCTTACCGATGATGACGATTATTCTATTATTTACTCTATAACTGATAAACAACTTATAAAGAGGTATTTCCTAAATTACAAAAAAATAATCATTGATGATTGCATAAACGCTATGAGAAGTTATGCAGAATATAAATCATCGTACAAACCGAAGGATAGTGAATATCCAAACACAGATTATTATTATAAAATTGTACTCGAAATTGAAATAAACGACTCAAGTGAAGATGATATAAAGAATATGATATTTTTGCATTCTCTATTTAGAATAAAAAGAATGAGTAAATCAAAAGAGATTGTAATTAACAGTTATGATGATGTCATCAGGATTTTCGAAAATCAAACTCCTCAGAAATGGTATCGTGGGCATTCTGACTCAAGTTGGCAACTTCTACCGAGTTTCTTTCGTGATATTCAGGAAAAGCAAATTGAGTTTAATTACAATCTATTGGTAGATGATTATAAAAAAAAGAAAATCTTAGAAAAGATGAATACCATTATGAATGCGAACAAGATTGATTATCGTTTCTTTTCCTACGTTCAGCATTCACTAGGATATGGACCCTTTTTAGACTTTTCAAAATCACCACAAGTAGCCTTCTCTTTTACTTTATCAAATAGAGAGAATGTTTCGTTATTCTTTCATAAACCGTCTTGTCTTTATGAACTTGACACAACTAATTTGCCAATTATTCATTCTAGAAGTGACATTAATAGAAGATTGAAAAAATTGAATATTTCCGTGTTTAAAAGTAAGGCTAGTATAGAACAAATTATTAAATCTAGTATGTGGGAGAATCTCTTAAATAATACTCTAGAGTCTGAAATATTCCTTTGTGACTACCAATCTAATGATCGAATGAGATATCAAAAAGGTGCATTTGTACTATTTAATAATGTTCTCATTATCGGAAATAGAATGTTAATGTCTTTCAAAAAACAAGATATTCTAAACCAAAGTCTTACTAAATATATTTTCCCCGAAGATATTCATTTAACTCTTTACCATTCTTTCCTTGACAAATACCCTCAGTATCACATTAGATTTTTAATGGACCCATACAGCTATATGAGAGAGTAAATTATCAAAACTATAATCATATACTTACACTTTATAGTTCGTTTTATAATTTAACATTCACTAATTCTTGAATAATTCCTTCATTAATTCTTCAATCTTTGCTTTTCTTCTCTCGGTATCTTCCTTATCAACAGAAACATCAATAACATCACCTTCTTTTGCATCAGGAAAAAGCGCTTTAGGAACATCTATAAATGTTTCGTTTGGTAATTCAACAACCGCATAATCGCCTTCAAATCTATCTATAATTACTTTCATGTTTTCTCCTTGTCTTTGTTTATTCTATGTCACTGATTATTCAATAGTAATGGTTTGGCCATTTGTAGATATAACTACAGTCCCATCTTGGTCTGTTCTATAAACATCAGCCCCAGTGAAGTCCAATCTGTCCAGTGTTTGTTCTGTTGGATGTCCGTATGTGTTATCTTCTCCTACACAAATGACCGCATAGGTTGGAAGAACTTCATCCAGAAATTCCTGAGTTGAAGAAGTTGCTGATCCATGATGGCCAACTTTTAACACATCCGCTTTAATGTTTACCCCAGAACTTAATATCTCATCTTCTGAAGTCCAACCAGCATCTCCCATAAATAAGTAAGACACTTTATTATAGGTTATCTTTATCACTGCTGAGTATTGATTTAGATCTGAATAACTACTAGAAGTCGGTGCGATTATCTTAATCTCTATGGATTTATCAATATTGATTGTAATTCCTGCTTTTGCGGTGTTTATTGTAAGTCCGTTGCTTTTTATCGTTTCAAGTAACGTTTCATAAGTTTTTGTCGTTGATACCGCTTTTGGCATATAAATAGAGCCAATCTCATAATTATTTATAATATAGGACATCCCTCCAATATGATCCGCATGGGGATGAGAAGCTATCAATACATCAATCTTGCTTATTCCTTCTTGATCTAGATAATCAGATACTCTTCCTTGATAGGTACTTGGACCAGCATCAAGAAGTATTGTTTTCCCGTTAGGAGTTTGAATCAAAATACTATCTCCCTGACCTACATCGATATAGCTTACAACTAGCAAATTACCTGGCGTTGTTGGTTCTGTAGGTATCACAGGATCAGTTGGATCTGTAGGAGTAACGGGATCAGTTGGATTAGTTGGATCTGTCGGTTCCGTTGGCGTCTCAGTCGTTGGATCATCTATTGTTACTGTTTTATCAATTATTTTTATATCTAACACATTACTCACTAAATCACTAGTGGTACATGCGATTTTTACTGTTCCAGTATTAAGACCATATATTTTATAATTGATGATTGATGCTATGGTTGGGTCACTTGAGATGCAAGTAATATCTTTAGTATTTGATGTAGCCTTATTATCCAGAAGTAAGTTTATTTTTAGAGATTCATTTCTTAGTAATTCTGTGTTTTCTGCACTTATAGAAATAGATTTATAACTAACATCCTTAACTTCTTTTGCACTACAACTTGATAGTAACAGACTAAAAAGTAATCCAAAGACTGCATAATACTGATATTTCTTACTGGTTTTATTCAAATTAAGCAAGTTTTTATTCATATTCATTTTATTTCTCGCTTATTCATATAATATTTTGATCTCTCATTTTAGGTTACTTTGATGTAGGTACTTGTGGTTTTTCCATCACCAGTAATAACAATCTTCCATGATCCTGGAGTAGTTCTTGTTCCAACTTTCCAGGTCCATGAAACTTGTCCGCTTGAGTCTGCTACCATATCTTCTAAACCTGCTGCAGTACTTGCCCCAGATTTATAGTAAACAGCGATTGAATATTCCTTGTCTGCTTTACCTTGAACTACTATAGTAGCGTATGATCCAGCACTAATTGGGCTCGTTAATGAAATGACTTTTAATGTGTAAGACGCTACTACTTCTACCTTTGTTACTGTAACATTTAATGTTTTCACGACAGTATCAAGTGTATAGGTAACACTGTATGTACCAGGTGTATTTACATCAACATTATTATCAATTTCTATACTTGCATTTGTTCGATCACTTTCAATTAAATAGTTAACAGGATTGAAAACACTTCCTTGCTTTATCGAAATACTTGTCGATATTAATATTGGTGAGACATCCTTAACAGTAACACTTAATGTTTTAGATTCTGATCCAAGTAAATACTTTACATTGTATTTACCAATTTTACTGGTGTCGACTGGGTTATCAATAGTTATCTTAGTGCTTAATGGAAAGGCCCCTGATAGATATGTTCTAGGATCAAAAGTACTCCCTAAATTTATCTCAACAGACGATTGGTTTAATACTATTTCAACTTCTTTTACTGAAACCTTTAATTCTTTTTCAAGTCCTGCAAATGAATAAATAACGATGTATTCTCCATGTTTATTAATATCTACATTATTTGTAATTAGAATATCATTTGCTTTATCTTCATTAGAAATATAGTCTTTTGGGTTAAAGGGAGTCCCTAACTCAATGACTAGATTCTCTGCATTAATCGTAATTGGATCACTTAAAACTTTAACTTTTAAAACAGTCTCTTTATCTTTAATCTTATATATGATTTCATAATCTCCTGCTTTAGCAGTATTGACTTTATTTTCTATAATTACATTTGAATCGTCTTTATAATCTTCGCTCAAATAATCATGAGGATTTATCGTTTGGCCTTCATATATCTCTATTTCATTTTCTAACAACTTAACACTGGTCGTGCAACCGTAAAGACTAAAAATCAAAAGACTTACAAGTATTATTTTAGTATGGTGTGTGTATTTATTCATTTTTCCCCCTAATTGTTTGTTTCTAATATACTTACTTGAATACATTATAATACATAAAGTAATTAAAGAAGTGCAAACTTAATGTTTCTAAATATAGATTATTACAATGTATCGTTACTTTTGGGATCTATGGTTTCTGGGTAGGTATCGCCATTAAGAAATGGGAAGTCAAACATACTCATTTCGCATATTAAACACAAAAGGGATTTCAATGAAATCCCTTTTCTTTAGACATTATTTTCTTCTTAATACCGCATTGATCCAATCAGGTGCGTAAGGTGATGTACAACCTTTAGATACCTTCATCTCTTTATAAAGCCCTAATCGTTCTCCTAACGCTAAACAACGCTCTGTAAACTTAGGATGAGTGATCCCTATCTCACAGAGACATCTGTTCATTTCGTATTGAACGATTGGTTCTGT
Organism: Erysipelotrichaceae bacterium; assembly: GCA_013334325.1. Classification (GTDB taxonomy): domain Bacteria; phylum Bacillota_I; class Bacilli_A; order Erysipelotrichales; family Erysipelotrichaceae; genus UBA2212. Next base: position 27,632 of record JAAXXT010000027.1, read on the forward strand.
AGATAAGAGTTTCTCTTCGATGATCGTATATAGATCTTCCATCTCTTGATCCGTAAGTTTCTTTCTATGAATCAAAACGATGGCCATATTCCATGCTGATCTCTGTAGTCTTAGGTCAGGATGATTCATCCACTGATCGATGTAGGTCTTTGGATCTTTGATGGATTCAAAGACCTCAAAGGTCAGCTCATCGATCACCATCGTAGATGTACTTTGTTTAATTAGATTTTCTAAAGAAGTGATGTCTAATTGAGCAGGATCCAAGATCATCGATGAGATGATCCTAGCCTCAAAGATATTGCTTTCCCATAGTTCTAGACCTAGTTTATGGTTTGTCTTTATTTTTATTGCGAGCTTTCTTAAAGGACCTTTATTGATCCCTAAGATCTTTTCTTGCATGCCTTGTTTATTATAGATTCGTTGTGTTGTCTCATTGGCTAAAGGTGCTATCTCTTCTAGTATTGAACTTACTGTTGTGTTCATTGTTTCTTTTCTTTCTTTTCTTTAATGGCTTGTAGTATATCTTTAAAATTCTCGTTGTGTTTGATAGGTCTTTCTTCTTTTTCAAACTCAATCAATGATTCTCTATTCTCTTGTTCTATTTCTCTATAGACATTGAAAAGCTTCTTGAAATCTCCATCATCCATGATCTGATCAAAGATCATCCATGTGATCTCATCGACGAGATCTAATGATCCATACAGTTCTATAACTGCATCTTTTATCTTATCTCTACTGAGTTCTTCATTTCTTCTTTGACATTCATCCAGTATCCCAGCTATATCAGATAGATCATTCTTATGCATTCTTCCTGCCTTTAATTTCATCGCAATCAAATATTCTGATTTAATGGTTCTTACAGATAATACATGAAGATACTCTTTATAAAAAACAGAATGCTCTCTTAATTTATCTGAATAGGAAGTAGTCTTCATAAAATCCGCATTGAACCATTTAGGATCCAATTCATATCTATCACCTACAGTTTTTAAAGCTTGCTTAAAAACTGCAGCTGTTGGATAAAGCGCATCAACATCCGTTGTTGCGACTCTAAAATCATAGTTTATTAAAATTGAGGCTCCACCAACCAATACAATCTCTAGTAAGATCGCATTCTTTTTAGCTAAGTGCCTATATTCTTTAGCGATCTCAAAAAGATACTTTTCTAGATGGATCTTCGTGATGAGTTTTTCATGCAACATTTCGGATCTCATTTTCTACGATATTGAATCGTTTAAACTCAGGAATTGATCTCTCAAAGTATTCTTCGACAAGTTTCTTGTTTTCCTTGAACTCTTGAGCGATGATCAAACTCGCTGGATAATGTATCCGTTTAAGTTTTGCTTTCCTAAGTGAGTCATATTTATTGTATAAAGGGATCTCATTGATTCTACTAAGATAATCCACCATAGCTAAGGTATAGAGGGCTTCTGGATACCATTTCTTTTCTAGATAGGCATCTATCTGATCAGAGCTTAAAGTCTTCTCTATAAATGAAAGATCGTCTGTGAAGTGAATCTCATGACGCATATTGCCTTTAAAAGTTTCAAAATCTAAGCGAAGTTCTTCAACATTGAGTGATAATACAATGAGCTCTTCAATCGATATGTTCAAAACTTTAGCGATCTTATAAACAACATCTACAGAGCACTTCTTAAGATCTGTTTTCTCATTAAAAAGATCACTAATGGTTGAGTAAGGTACTTTACTTAAGTTAGAAAGTTGATACTTCGTTAAGTTTTTTTCAATAAGTAATTTGTTTAAGGTCATACGTTTTCCTCATCTACAATATAACGGCATACCGTTATATTGTCAAATCATATGATATAGTAAATGATTTATAAACACTTTTGATTAATTATTCAATAAAATAACCTATAGATTTTCTTACTTTGTTCTAGTCTTCCAAAACGCCATAGGATGATCCTCTAATCTTGGAAGTCTAAATATCGTAAGATTAATTGCTGTACCTCCTTTAAGTGCTAAATTTTCGTTCAATATTGGAGTACTGTTTATGTAGTTTAAGATCTCTGTTAGTCTAAGCACTTTTTCTAATGTATCACGAATAAATCCATATTCTTTTGCTTGAATACTGAGTTTTTGTTTGCTATATGATATCATCCTTATTATCACCTTCTCCTATAATTGACAGTAAGTCTTTGGGGACAAACATCTGCCACCTTGAATTATATTTAGTTCGTTCTTTGCTTTTGTTCTTAGTAAAATATTTAATGCTGTTCTTAATGTTTGAACTACAAGCATCAAAAAAATCATCAGATATATTTAACTCATGTTTAAAATGCTCAAGAATATATCCCGCTTTTTGAGTCAATGCTTGTTTATTATAGGTAGAGAGATACTTAAGTAGCTTCTTCTCATCGAGATATGGTATCAAGGATAATGATCGCAACAATTCTTCGAGGCCACCTACCTTTTCAAAATCATTTATGCAATCTATAACTGTTCTTTCAAGATCAGAAATTCTAACCTCATCATAAGTAGTTATCACGCCTTCATTAATTCTTGATTTCAGGAAGATATATTTTATTCCTGAATACTCGAAATTTCTAAAAACAGAATCTGATGATACAGTCACTTCATTCACTACTTGATTCGTATATCCGTAATAAGATAAAGCAGAAAAATGCGATATATAGGAAGTTTCGTTGATATGGCTTCCAATCTCATAACGATTCGCCAACGGTGTCTTGTTTGCGATATTCATGACCACATAAAGGTTTCGTCTCACACTTTGTATATATCCATTTTTAAGATAGCTCTGAAGAAAACTATTCGCTGAATTCTTATTCCCGACCAATGAGCAGGCATCAGTATATGTAAAGCACTCATGTAGAAGTAATTGTTCGTAGTGTTTCATTACCTTCTCCTTTATATTTTAATTATAACGCATATATGCTTTTAATAAAACATTTCAAGCATATTTTTAAAATATAAACTACTCTTGTTACTATTTACCTATGAGTTAATAAGTTTTCAATCTGTTCTTATTGTTTATATGAACTCGTCTTATTTTATCCTATAAAAAGTACCATTGCCTTTGCGAATGGTACTTTTCTTAGGTTTCTATATAGAAAATAGAATCATATTTTTATGATTGGCTTTTATTAACCTTTTTATCTTTGGTCTTCTTTTCCTTCTTAGGTTTCGGTGCTTTCTTTACTTTAGGTTCTTTCTTAGGTCGTGCTTCCTTCTTAACTTTAGGAGCCTTCTCCTTCTTAGAGAACCAATGTTTCTTCTTCTTAAGATCAGCTTTAAAGACGATACCTGCACTTGCGCGTGCTTCATCTAATATACTCATAACTGTCTGAATATGATCTAGTTCTAAGAGATAAGCTTTCTCATCTTTTTCTTCGATGATACGAGCTATTTCTTTTAAGGTATAAGCCATCCCATCAGATTCTTGTTTAAGACCTATGTTTGTTTTCGTTGCTTGATCTAACTCTACGTTTTCTAGAAGTCCTGAAACTGAGTTTACAATCAAGCTTCCTTTTTCACCTTGGATAACGATCTTAGGATCTGATTTAGAATTCTTAGATTGGATACAGGTACAGATCATACCTTCATAGCTCATGGTTAGAATACCACTACTATCTATCGTATTAGGAAGTTTAGATGCGACATAGTTGATTTCTTGTGGTGCTCCAAATAGCGCACTCACCAAGTGAACCCCATAGACACCTAAATCAACTAAAGCTCCTCCTGAGAATTCATCAGAGAAGACATTAGGATCCTTGCCTGCGAGATAATCATCATACTTACGAGAATACTTACAGAAGTTAATCGTTACCAGTCTTATCGGTGCGATGTCTTTGATGTGTTCTTTTAAGACATGGAAGTTAGGTAGATGAAGCACTCTGTTCATCTCAAAGATCTGAGCTTTATGTGTAACAGAGGCTTCTATTAAAGATATAAATTCTTTCATATTAGAGGTAAAAGGTTTCTCTACGATCACATGTTTCTTCGCTTGTAGAGCTTTTAAAGCCATCTCATAGTGAAGACTATTAGGTAGACCGATATAGATGATGTCTATGTCTTTGTCTTTAAGTAAGAGATCGATCTCATTATAGGTCTTTTCGATCGTATACTTAAACGCAAAAGCTTTTCCTTTTTCTAGATCTCGACTTAAGATCGCAGAGACCTTCATCGATGGGACAAACTTTACTGCCTCCATAAAACCTTCAGAAATCATCCCCGTCCCCAAGATTCCAACATTCAACATTAAGGTACCTTATCTTTCATTGTGGTCTTAAGCTAAACCACCATCAATTTAAGTTTACTCTTTCTATTGCTTTCTTTACACAAAAATATTTCTAAAATCACAATAAATAAACGAGGACCTCTTAAGGTCCTCGTGAATGACTAGGATAGATACAAATTCTTCTATAATTGTTTCTTAAGCACTTTTTCGATGAAGACCTCTGCGATCTCAGGATCGAATTGTTTACCACTATAATACCGGATCTCTTCTATGGCTTCTTGTTTACTCAACATGAGTTTATAAGGTCTTTCACTGATCATCGCATCATAGGCATCCGCGAGACAGATGATCCTTGCGTTTAAGGAAATCTTCTTCCCTGATAATCCTCTTGGATAACCTTTCCCATCCCAACGTTCATGGTGCTCTAAGACATCTTCTGCGATCTCAGCGAATTCTAAGGATGAACTTAAGATACGATAGCCTATCTCAGGATGTTCCTTGACTTGTCTCCATTCATCTTCAGTCAAACGCTTATTACTGTTGAGGATACTTTCATGTATCCCAACCTTACCAATGTCA
>JAAXXT010000042.1 GCA_013334325.1 Erysipelotrichaceae bacterium
AATATGCCCTAATCAAGACTCATCCTAGACGAGGTTATGAGATCGTTCATCGTATCGATTTCCCTCAACCTGTCGCCGACATCATTCTTCAACATCATGAGAAAATCGATGGGAGTGGTTATCCTCATGGTTTAAAAGGGGATGAGATCTTACTTCAAGCGAGGATCTTATGTGTCTGTGATGTCTATGAATCGATGGTATCTGATCGACCTTATCGTAAGGCCTTCAGTTCAGCCGTAGCTCTAGATTTCTTAGTTCGAAATAAAGGCATCTTGTTTGAACCTGCTGTAGTCGAGGCATGTGTAAGCTTAGTCAACGAAAAAGGCTTCGTTTTCTGGGAGATCGAAGAAGAATAAACGCTTAAGAGACAGATTCTGTCTCTTTTTTTTGCCCCTATCAACGTTCATAAATCAACCTAGATGAAGTTATTCTTAGACAAAATCAGAAGTTCCTTAGTGTATCATTAAAGTATGAACACAACGCCTATTCAAATACTCGCTTCTGATTATGATGGGACTTTACGAAAAGAAGGTCTCGTCGATCCTTTGGATCTACAAGCCATATCTCAGTTTAGATCTCAAGGTAATCTCTTTGGGATCGTTACTGGTAGAGCTTATGATATGATCGTCAATGAACTCATTCATTATGGGATAGACGTTGATTTCCTTATCTGTAATAATGGTTCGACTATTTTCGATCATGAAGGTAATGTTATTGATCAAGTCAACATCGACTTTAACTTGGCGTGTGATCTTATAAAGTGGTTAGAAAAAGAAGACAATGTTATGTTTGGAGCTTGTGATGGGAAGCACTATTTTACGGTCCTAAATGGTTCTTTCTCAACCATAATGAAAAACAACTTGATTGGAACCGTTACAAGCTCCAAAGAAGATATTATAAACACAGGTACCATTACAGCATTCTTCACTCGTAAAAGCACTGATGAGCTCACTATTGACATGGGTCATAGAATGGAAAGAGATTTTAATTATCGTTTAGGTCTTCACACCAATGGTGGAACCATCGATGTAGGTCCGAAAGATGTCACTAAGTCCACAGCCATCCAATTCCTTCAAAAAAAATACCCTAATGCCCATATCACCACTATAGGTGATCATCTCAATGATGTGGATATGGTCAAAGACTTCCACGGTTTTGCGATCGCCAGTGGTCATGAGGAACTAAAAAAGATTGCCTCTCATATCGTAAGCAACCTTTCTGAAGCTATTAAATTCTTAACTTAAGCACTAGACCTCTCTAAAACTGATGAGGTCTATTTTTTTATCCTTCAAGAACTGGATCACGATAGGATCAGTAAACAAGGCATAATCCAAAGTACGATCCAAAGTCAAACTCGACATCTTCAAGAGATCTTGATCGACAAAACCTGGATGGGCAATAAACAAGATCAAATCAGCACTAAAATCAAAGTCCTTCGTAAAATATTCATGAAGTGGACGACCTGTCTTATAGAAGTCATAATTGTTGTTTTTAAACTGAGGTGCTACCCATGTGCTTGGTTGATGATGAGGTAGGATACGTATTCCTCGTTTTAGTGCGACTCGTTCAATTGCCCGATCAAAACTAGGGCTACCTACCGCATGACCTTCGATATATTCAGGTAACTTTCCATTGAGCTTAATAAAGCGTTCGCATTGGGCATTTGTTTCGATAAAGAGTTCTTCTTCATCAAAAGGATCAATTCCTGTCGCCAATTGAGCTCTTCTTATTTTAGAAGACACAAATCGACCATCTTCTCCTAATAATCCTGGAATTAATTTTGGATCTGCGCAAGGAAATCCAACAACGATATTGGTATGCTGACCTAAACAGAGCTCTGGATAATCTTTGATCCATTTGGCTCCTGTGATCGCAGCAGGCATATTTACCATCATGCCTGTATTCTTGACTATGCCATTCTTATGAGCTAAAAGTATCCCGCAATTGATTGAATCGGTGAAGCCATAATCATCTGCTTTGATCAGTAGTTTAGTCATTAGTGTGCACTCGCATTCTTGAAGAAATCTGGATTAAACAAAGAGACATCTTTCTTAGCATCATAGATCTTATTACCTTTTAGATATGTTTCTTTAATCTTGTAGTCAGCACTTAGGATAAAGAAATCAGCATCTTTCCCTACAGCCAAAGAACCTTTCTTATCTCCTATTCCATATTTTCTTGCGGGATTTAGACTCGCCATTTGCATAACTGTTGAGATAGGCATCTTTAGTACTTCTACAAGATTACGTATACCATAGAGCACAGGCATCGTAGAGCCCATCAAGCGACCTGTATCTGTTAGACAGAAGCCTTCTGGAGTAATGGTCGCATACATGTCTTTAAACATCAGATAACGACCAATAGGCGCTCCTGAGAGAGGTGTACAATCTGAGATCATCATAAATCGTTCAATTGGTTTCACTTTAAAATACAACTTGATCATTTCTAAACTAATATGTTTCCCATCACAAATGACTTCACATTCGACATTTGGATGGGCTAAAGCAGCTCCTAGACCTCCAATATCTCGATGGTGAAGACCTGTCATGACATTTCCTGTGTGTGTTGAAACTGATATCCCTGAATCGAAAGCTTTCATCGATTCTTCATAGTTACAATCACTATGAGCGAAAGCGACATGGATGCCTTGAGATAAGAAATAATCCTTTATTTCGCTAATTCCAGGTATTTCAGGCGCTAAAGCAACCAGTTTTAGTTTTCCTTTAGCTAAGCGAACCATTTTTTTCGCAGTATCTAATGATACTTCAGCGTAACCAGTCTTTATACCTTTTTCTCCTACACGATTTAACCAAGGTCCTTCGGAATGAATACCTTGGATCTGTTGACCTTCTGAAGTCTCAGACAGATCAGCGATGACACTAAATAAACCGATATCTGAGGTAGGAAGTATTGAAGTAACCCCTTGACTAGCGATACCTTTTAGATAAGATAAAACTGTCTTCTTATCTTGGAGTGGATCTCCCCCACTCATTAAGCTATAACCTAATGCCCCATGATTATGTGTATCAAAGATGCCAGGTAAAATGCGATCATCACCGCAATCTACAACATCACAATTTTCAACGTGATCGATGATTTCTATGATTCTTCCGTCTTCTACCACCAAGTATCCTTCCTTAGTAGTATTTTCTAAGACGATTTGAGATGACTTATAAGCGATCTTCATTATTTTGACCCCCTTATGGTATTGAATAATCCATTTCGTATGTCTTGTAAACGATCTAGATTCACTTGATAATCTTTTTTAGTGCGTGTATTGCGTACCACAAGCTCATTACCAACTCTATCTCCTGCCACCAATGTCATCCCTGAAGGAAACATAGAGAAGGCATAATTTAAGCTACTTTCATAGGCATAAGTCTTCATGTATATTTTCGTAGATATCTTTTGGATCAGTATTTGTGCACCATCTTTATTCTTTTCCTCACATGCTAAACTTAAGATCTCTCCACTGGCAAGGCAATCTAATAAGATAGTCTTAGCTTCTAGAGAAATGATATTCATATCTCTAAGTTCTTTAAATCCCTCTATTCCTACGATGCCTTTATCCACAAAGATCAAAGCCATTTTTTGTTTAAGTGAAGCTTCTTTTAAGAGATCCAACATCAAGGCAATCGATGCACTATTTCGATTATGGTTAAACTTATTGGCAAAGCCACTCATCATCTTAAACAAGATCAACATGAGAATAAACGAAGTAATCCAAATAGGTATCTGGATATTAAGTTCATAGGTAGCACTACTCTTCAAGACAAAGTATAAACCTGTAAATGAAATAAAACTCAACAGAACTTGAAGTATAAGATTTTGACTATCGATTTTTAAATTCTTATCTGAGCGAAATGGTGTATAAAGCGTTTTAGGTAATAATAACTTAGAAGGCGTATCATAAGCAGCCATTAAGACCCATTGGGCTGTTTTAGGATTACCAATAGAGAGATGATGACTCTGACTTAATTTCGTCTTATGAGTCAATAATTCAGCTTTCCAACCTTGATTCTGAGCCTCTTGTGCAGCTTCTTCTAAGAACCAAGCTTTTTGTTTCTTGGTATAACGTTTACCTAAAGTAATCCCAAAATGAAATAGAAGATCTCGCATATGGTGCCCTTTCAGTAAAATAAGGGAAGGACTGAGTCAGCCCTTCCCTACTCAATTTTAGAAAATCTTTAAGAAAGCTAAAGCAACAGACAAGACCATGATCCCTAGAACCAAGGTAATAGGTTTGTAGCCTTTTTTGATCAATTTGACCAATAAGAAGACCAAACCTATAGACAAGATACCAGGCATAACAGCATTGATCGTATCTAAAATAACAACTGAGGTTGATCCTACTTTAACAGTCCAAGCTAAGCCAACATTGACCATCTGGGCAACCATCGCCCCAATCATAGTCAACCCAACGATCGCAGCAGACTTTGTCAAAGCAGTCATTAATCCAGATTGGAAAACCTTATCAATAAAAGTCGTTCCCATTGAATAACCGATACGTAAGAGGTACCATTTAGCAACCCCTTGTAGACCACCATATAGCGCAATGAAGATCAAGGTTCCTAAGAAGTTGCCTTTTGAACATAGACCAATAGCGATACCAGCAGCAATGACACGTACAACATTGAAGAAGAAACTATCGCCGATACCAGCAGTAGGTCCCATCAACGCAACTTTAATGTTTTCTATTGTATCATCAGTTACGGATCCTTTTTCAACTTTTTCTTTTTCCATCGCATAAGCCAAGCCAGCGATGAAGTTGAACATTACAGCGTGGGTATTAAAGAAGTTCGTATGACGTTTTAGAGCTGCTTTACGAGCTGCGTCATCATCTTTATACAAGGCATTGATGGCAGGTGACATCGTAAGTGCGAAGCCATTACCTTCCATCTTAACCATAGTGAACCCTGAGAACAAGGTTCCTGATAAGAAGAACATTCTAGTGAGGATTTTCTTTTCCTCTTTTGTGTATTTAAACATTGCCATTAGAAGAAGTCCTCACTTTCAGTTTTCTTACCTTTGATTGATGCCTGCAAATCAACGAATTTCTTTTCATTAAAGAAATATACAACTGCAACGACACCAGCTAAGATCGCAATCGCTAAGGTAGGCATACTGAGGTATTTAGCCAACACGAAACCTGCGAAGAAGAAGACTCCAACTTCTTTGTTCCAAATCATTGAGGTAATGATCGCAAACCCAACAGCTGTCATCATACCGCTGGCTTTTCCTAAACCAACCATGATAAATACTGGTAAGGAGCCCAACAAAGCATTTAGACTGTCAACGCCATACGCAACCGCCAGATACAAGGTGATCATGGAAGCAGCACGGCCGATGAACATATCAAACAACACCAACTGAATACCGAATTTCTTCATATCACCTTTTTCAGCAAGATGTTCCCAATATGGAGCCATCCCAGCAAACAGTGAGAAGAATAAACCGTTGAACGAAGCCATAACGGTTCCGATTGGCATAGCAATCGCTAAACCAGCTTCGATACTTGCACCAGTTAAAATGGTGAATGATACAGCAATAATGGAGGAAGTCAATGCATCTGCAGGAACTGAACCACCAATTGCCGAGATACCCATAAAAATGGATTCCAACGAAGCGCCCATAATGATACCAGTTTGGAAATCTCCCAAAAATAAACCGGTAATTGGAGCGACAACGATGGGGCGGGTGAAGACTTGCCATGACGTTAACGTGAAGTCTAACGTTGACAGGATAAAGTAGACCAGAACGACTAATAAAGCACTTTGAGCCATAAAAATCCTTTCCCTTTCGTTTTGTTATCTAAAGATACGGCTAACATCTTCTGCGGCCTCCTCAGGTGTCGTTTGATAGATACACTTGAGTCCGGTTGCTACGAGTTTATGGAATTCCTCAACTTCCATCTCGTTGCAATAGATGTTTCTGCCGTAAGCTTTCCTAGGTTTGCCCGGTACATCTGGCGCAATACGGCCATAATTACCGACGTTGATGAAGGGAATATCTTTGACTTTCTCAATGATACTCACTGCATCTCTTGGATTATTAACCAAAACCATAATTTTCATTGATACTGCACGTGGATCGTTGAGTAGAGCAATGGAATCGTCGATCGACTTAATGGCCGTCTTAACATCCGCAGGAGCCGCCATCATCAAAGATTTTTGAATGAGGGGATTAAGTGCGGCAGCGTTATTGGCGACAACGATATGACTGACACCGGTATGCTTAGACCATTTAATCGCTATCTGTCCATGAATCAAACGTTCATCGATTCTAAAGAATGTAACCATAAGTCCTCTTTCTAGAAGAAGTCGTCTGAAACGAGTGCTTCTTTGTCTTGTTTGACCAATCTTAATGCTTGTCTGCTATT
>JAAXXT010000028.1 GCA_013334325.1 Erysipelotrichaceae bacterium
CCTTAAGTAATTGTGCGAATTCGGGAATCGATGTGGTGGGAGTCTTGACTCAATATGAGTCAGTTTTATTGAATTCTTATGTCGCTAAGGCTTCATTATGGGGCTTAGATGCGAAAGACTCTGGGGTTTATGTCTTACCTCCTAGAGAGAAGATCGAAGGCTTTGGGCTATATAGAGGCACTGCTGATGCGATCACACAAAACATCGACTTCTTGGATCAATATGATCCAGAGACTGTTTTGATTCTATCAGGAGATCATATTTATAAAATGGATTATTCTAAGATGCTGGACTGTCATAATAAAAACAATGCCGATGCGACCATCGCCGTCTTAGAAGTCCCTATGAAAGATACCCATCGTTTTGGGATCATGAATACGGATGAAAACGATCGTATCGTAGAATTCGAAGAAAAACCTAAGAATGCGAAAAGTAATCTAGCGTCGATGGGGATATATATCTTCAATTGGAAACAATTAAGAAAAGCTTTGATCGATGATGTTAAGAATCCTACATCGAATCATGATTTCGGAAAAGATATCATTCCTACTTTCTTAAACACAGACAAGAGACTCTTTGCCTATCGTTTCAAAGGCTATTGGAAAGATGTTGGAACCATAGATTCCTTATGGGAAGCCAATATGGATCTTTTATATCGCTCAGAAGAGCTTAATCTAGCTGATCCTAGTTGGAAGATCTATACAGAAGACAGAACGGTTCCTGCGCAAAACTTTGGTTCAAAAGCGAAAGTATCCAATGCCTACATCAATCAAGGCTGTGTCGTCAATGGGAAAGTAACCAACTCGGTTCTTTTTACTGGCGTCATCGTTGAAGCCGGGGCAGAAGTTTTGGATTGTGTTTTGATGCCTAATACAAAAGTTAAATCAGGTGCTAAAGTTCAACGCATCATCACCGATGAGAATGTCGTCATCGGAGAGAATGCTAAGGTTGGTAGTCCTAAGGGCGAGATCGAATTAATTGCCCATGATGTAAAGGGGGTCTAAGTATGTGTAACGCACTTGGTATCGTCAGTTATGATGATTTCGTTAATATTCCTGGTTTAAATGATACACGTCCTATGCCTTCAGTTTCATTCTTAGGACGATATCGTTTAATCGACTTCGTCTTAAGCAATATGACCAATTCTGAGATCTCAAACATTCAAGTCTATGTAAAAAATAAACCTCGTTCTGTCATTGAACATGTAGGAACAGGTCGTCATTACAACATCAACTCTAAAAGCGGTAAGCTTCGTATCTTAACAGGAGAAGCCAACGTTCAAAACGAGATCTATCATCATGATATCTCAGCCTATATCGCCAACATGCAGTTTATCGAAGATGCCCATCAAGACTATGTCATCATCGCCCCAAGTTATATGGTCTATCGTGTCAATTTCGAAGAGGTCTTAAAAGCCCACATCGAAAGCAAAGCAGATATCACGATGCTGTATAAGACCGTTGATAATGCGGATACTTCGTTTGCTCGAGTAGCGACCTTATCGATCGAGAAACCTCGTAAAGTAGTCGCCATTGAAACCAATCAAGGCAAATTCAAGAATAGACATATCTCTTTATCGACCTATGTCATGAGTAAAGAAAACTTCATAACGATGGTTCATTTAGCCAATGAGACTTCTAGTTTATTTACCTTAAGAGATGTCTTAAAAGATCAACTACCTATGATGAATGTCGTAGGCTTCCCAGTTCATGGCTATGTTGCTTGTATCAATACCTTAGAAGAGTATCATCGTGTATCACTAGAATTGACGGATTATGCGGTCTCTAAGACCTTGTTTGATCCAGATTGGCCAATCTATACCCATACAAATGACTCTTGTCCTACACGTTATACCGCAACTGCAGACATTAGTGCTTCTGTCGTATCCAACAATTGTCTTATTGAAGGAACGGTCAAACATTGTGTCATAGGTCGAGATGTTGAGATCCATAAAGGGGCTGTCTTAGAAGACTGTGTCATTATGGCCAATACTAAGATCTATGATAATGTTCATCTAAAGAATGTAGTCGTCGATAAATTCGCTAAGATCAATCATAAAGTAGAACTTACTGGTTCACCTGATAAGATCATCTACGTTAAACGAAAGGACAACATTTAATGAAGAAAATCCTCTTTGTCGCCTCAGAAGGTCTTCCGTTTGTTAAAACAGGAGGCTTAGCAGATGTCATCGGCTCCTTGCCGCAAGCACTTCATCGTGAAGGGTTTCACACCAGTGTGGTAATGCCGTTGTATTTGAAGACGGCCAAGACGATGCATGCTTCGTTGACGAAAGTAAAAACCTATCCTGTCAAAGTAGGTATCTTCGATACGATTGCTACGGTCTATCTAAAGACCATCGATGAGATCGATTATTATCTGATCGAACATGCGACTTACTTTGAAAGAGAAGGCTATTATGGTTATCCTGACGATGGGGAAAGATTCTCTTTCTTTCAACATGCGGTAATGCGCATGATCGAAGAGAAAGTCATCGAACCAGATGTCTTGCATAGCCATGATTGGCATACTGGCTTGATCCCATTATTGGTCAAGACTTTGTATAAGACTCGCATCAAGACACCTTTGACTTTGTTTACGATACATAATCTATACTTTCAAGGATGTTTCCCCTATTCTATGTTAGAAAGCTGTGTAGGCTTACCTAACAGCTACTATTTCGATGGATCTTTAAGATTCAAAGATGGGATCAGTTTTATGAAAGCTGGGATCGTGTATGCCGATCTCGTGACGACTGTATCAGAAACCTATGCCTCTGAAATATTGACCCCTGAATTTGGGGAAAGCATGGAAGAGATCTTAAAATTACGCCAATATGATCTCTTTGGGATCGTTAATGGGATTGATGTGAAAGACTGGAATCCTGCGAGCGATAAATATCTTGCGGTACCTTATAGTACCCAAAACATCTCTAAAGGCAAACAAACCAATAAACTGGCCATTCAACAAGAACTGGGTCTTAGACAAGATCCTAATGTGATGTTGGTGGCGATGGTATCTCGTTTAACTGACCAAAAAGGCATCTGGTTATTGCTTCAATCTATGAATCAAATCATGGGATGGGACATCCAGTTGATCGTTTTAGGGACAGGAGACCAACACGTAGAAGGTCAACTTAAATCGATCGAATATCGTTTTCCTCATAGAGCGGTCTTCTATTGTGGATACAATGAATCCTTAGCTCATAAGATCTATGCAGGGGCTGATGTCTTATTGATGCCTTCCTTGTTTGAACCTTGTGGGATATCACAGCTCATTGCGATGCATTATGGGACCTTGCCTTTGGTAAGAGAGACTGGTGGATTAAAAGACACCGTTGAGCCTTATAATGAACATACTAAAAAGGGCACAGGCTTTACCTTTGGGCCTTTCAGTGTAGAAGACTTTAAACATGTCTTGTGGATGGCTTATGAAGTCTATACCTTTAGACATGATGACTTCAAGACCATGATCAAACAAGCCATGCATAAAGATGTTTCTTGGGATAAATCTGCGAAGGCTTACGCTAAAATAATCAATAAACGATTGAAATAAAGGGAGAAATCCCTTTTCTTTACCCTGTGAATTCGTTAACAAAGAAGGCAAAAAGCGTTGAGATAAGCCCTTCATAATGGTATAATCTTTACGTATTAGGAGGAACCTAAAATGGCAAAAAAGACAGTTAGAGATTTACAAGTTAAAGGTAAACGTGTCATTGTGAGAGTCGACTTCAATGTACCCATCAAAGATGGCGTCGTTAAAGACGAAAACCGCATCGTACAAGCGTTACCGACCATCAATTATTTGGTGGAACATGGCGCAAGAATCATCCTCTTGTCCCACTTAGGCAAAGTTGATCACAAGGATCCAAGCAAGACCGACGCAGACAAAGCTAAAAACAACATGGCTCCTGTCGCAGCGAAATTGGCTGGGCACTTGAAGACCAAAGTAAGCTTCGTAGCTCAAACACGAGGCGCTGATCTTGAGAAAGCTGTCGCTGATTTGAAAGACGGAGAAATCGTCGTTATTCAAAACACCCGTTATGAAAAGGGTGAAGAAAAGAATGATCCAGAATTGTCCAAGTATTGGGCATCTCTAGGAGAACTCTTTGTCACAGATGCCTTTGGTTCTGTACACAGAGCTCATGCTTCAACTGTAGGAATCGCTCAACTATTGCCTAGCGCATTAGGTTTCCTAGTTGAAAAAGAAGTCTTGATGTTATCTAAGGCTATTGTTAATCCTGAGAAACCATTCGTGGCGATCTTAGGTGGAGCTAAGGTTTCTGATAAGATCAAAGTTATTGAAAATTTACTAAAGATCGCTGATAAAGTCATCATCGGTGGTGGTATGGCCTATACTTTCTTAAAAGCACAAGGCAAAGAAATCGGGACTTCCTTATTGGAAGTTGATAAGGTCGATATGGCCAAAGACTTCTTGACCCATCATGGGAAGAAGTTGGTCTTGCCTGTAGACTTTACCGTTGCTGCTGCTTTTGCGGAAGATGCAGATCATTATGTCGTCGATGCAGATCATATCCCTGCTAACTATATGGGTCTTGATATTGGACCTAAATCAATTAAGTTGTTTGAAAAAGAACTACAAGGTGCCAAGACAGTCGTTTGGAATGGCCCTATGGGTGTCTTTGAGATGAAGCCTTATGCGATCGGAACGATCGCCATCTGTAAAGCGATGTCTGAATTACCAGGCGCGTATACAGTCATCGGTGGAGGAGACTCCGCAGCGGCTGCGATCGAAAATGGTTTTGAAGATGGATTTAGCCACATCTCAACTGGTGGTGGAGCGTCCTTAGAATTCATGGAAGGAAACCCGTTGCCAGGCATCGCGGTCATTCAAGAGAAATAAATGAGAAAACCTATCATCATTGGGAATTGGAAGTTGAATAAGACCATCGCTGAAGCCGTAAGCTTCATCACAGCGATCGAACCTTTGGTTCATAATAAAGCAGACTTCGGTGTTGCGGCTCCTTATCTGGCTTTAGAAAAATCAGTCAAAGCAGCCAAGCATTTGATCATTGCTTCCGAAAACGTAGCGTTTGCGGAAAGCGGAGCCTATACAGGTGAAGTCAGTGTTGCGATGCTTCAAGAGATTGGGGTCAAATGGACCTTGATCGGACATTCTGAAAGAAGACAGTATTTTGGAGAAAGCGACGAGACCGTCAATAAGAAAGTCTTGTTGAGTGTAAAGAATGGCTTAACTCCTATCGTTTGTGTAGGAGAAACCTTGGCTCAATTTGAAGCTGGCGATACTGAAAAGATCGTTCGTACTCAAACTGCAGCTGCATTGAATGGTTTAAGTGGAGAAGACGTTGCGAAATTGGTCGTTGCCTATGAGCCTGTATGGGCCATTGGGACAGGCAAAAACGCAACCAAAGAAATCGCTCAATCCACTTGTGCTATTATCCGTCATGAAGTCGAGATCCATTTTGGGAAAGCAACAGCGGAAGCCTTGCGTATCCAATATGGAGGAAGCGTCAAACCTGAAAACATCAAAGAATATCTCTCTGAGAAAGACATTGATGGGGCCTTGATTGGCGGAGCTTCTCTTAAAGTAGATTCATTTACAGCCATCATTGATGCGCTTAAGGCATAAGGAGGAACACACATGCCCTTTATTATTGATGTTTATGCACGCGAAGTCATCGACTCACGTGGTAATCCGACGATTGAAGTAGAAGTAGAAACCGATTCAGGTGCCTTTGGTAGAGCGATCGTCCCAAGTGGAGCTTCCACAGGTGAACGTGAAGCCTTAGAACTAAGAGATGGCGATAAAAATCGTTTCTTAGGAAAAGGTGTTTTGAAGGCTGTTGAAAACGTAAATGATTTCATCGCTGAAGCTGTTATTGGGATGGACGTTACTGATCAAAACGGGATCGACAAATTGATGATCGAACTCGATGGAACCCATGACAAATCAAAATTGGGTGCCAATGCGATCTTAGGGGTCTCCATGGCTTGCGCAAGAGCCGCTGCTGATTTCTATGGCTTACCTTTATACAAATACTTAGGTGGATTCAATGCGAAGACCTTGCCTGTACCTATGATGAACGTCATCAATGGTGGGGCTCATTCTGATGCGGCCATCGACTTCCAAGAATACATGATCATGCCTATTGGCGCTAAAGACATCAAAGAAGCCATTCGTATGGGTGCTGAAACTTTCCACGCTTTGAAAAAAGTATTGAAAGGCAGAGGCCAAGCTACTTCAGTTGGAGATGAAGGCGGATTCGCTCCGAACTTAGCCAACAATGAAGAACCTCTAGAAGTCATCGTAGAAGCCATCAAGGCTGCTGGGTATGTACCTGGTGTCGATATTGCCTTGGCGATGGATCCTGCTGCTTCTGAATTCTATGATTCAGAAAAGAAAGTCTATTTCTGGAAGAAGAGCACCAAACAGTCCTTAACTTCTAAAGAAATGGTTGATTACTATGCTTACTTAGTTGGGAAATACCCAATCGTATCCATTGAAGATGGCTTAGCTGAAAATGACTGGGATGGATGGAAACTCTTGACCGATGTATTAGGCAAGAAGATCCAAATCGTAGGGGATGACCTCTTCGTTACCAATCCTGGCATATTAAAACAAGGCATCGAAAAAGGCATTGCGAATTCAATCTTGATCAAAGTCAACCAAATCGGTACTTTGACAGAAACCTTCGATGCTATGGAAATGGCTAAACGTCATAACTATACGACCGTTGTTTCTCATCGTTCTGGTGAAACTGAAGACACAACGATCGCTGACATCGCTGTTGCCTTCAATGCAGGCCAAATCAAGACCGGTTCTATGAGCCGTACCGATAGAGTCGCTAAATACAATCAACTTCTGAGAATCGAAGATGAACTGGGAACAGTCGCTTTATTCCCAGGCAAAGATTGCTTCTACAACGTTAAATAAGTTAGAGAGATCCCTGATTACAGGGATCTTTTTTTAGGCATCGATGAAGAAAGAAAAAGAGATGGATGATATATTTAGTCTATGGAGAAAACTATGAACCAAATCTATCTAAATATACCAGTAAGTGATCTTAATCGATCGATCTCATTTTATACAGCTTTAGGTTTTAAGCTTATCGAAGCATTTCACGATGAACATTCTGCGGGTCTTACTTTAGGATCCATTACCTTGATGATTCTTGAACACGCACGATTTAATGATTTCACGAAAAAACGCATCGTCGATGCGCATACAGAAGTCCAAGCGATATTTTCGTTTAGTGTAGAATCACGAGAAGAAGTCGATCTTATCACCAATAAAGCACTTGAGTTAGGAGCTGTAGAACCTAGTCCGATCGAAGATCTGCCTTATATGTATGGACGTAGTTTTAGTGATCCTGATGGACATATGTGGGGACCTTTCTATTACGATGAAAACATCGCTTCAATGAATTAAGTCAAACTTGTAAAAGATAAATGTATGGTTTATAATGGTTAAGCACTATTAAGGAGTTAACATGACAACTTTTGTAAAAATTCTTACCCAATTATTAGATGTTATGCTGATGTTGGTTGCTGTAGCCTTGATTCTATTATCCTTACTTCAAAGTGGGAAATCAGATGGGATCAGTAGCGCCTTCTCAGGAAGCGGTGGATTGAATCTGTTTGCGAACGTAAAAGAACGAGGCGCTGAGAAGTTTATCTCAAGGTCGACCTTAGTACTTGGTATCGCTTTCTTTGTCTTGGTTATCGTTGTACAAATCATCTAAAAGACCGCAAGGTCTTTTTGCTTCTAAGGGGGACACATGATCTCACAAAATGAATTTCTAGAATTGATTCAGAATCAAACTAAACCTTATACAGCTCAAGAATGGGCCAATAAACTTAACCTGCAATACTCTAATGATATGCATGGCTTTTTAATGATGATCCATCAGATGGAAGATGAAGCCATCATTACCTTTACGAATAAACAAAAGATCGTATTGATCGAAGATGCAGACTTTATCAAAGGGATCTTATCGGTGAATCCTAAAGGTTATGGGTTTGTGGATAGTGAGGATCAACATGTCTATGTCCATGAGGATAAGTTTCATACGGCTATGCATGGGGATGAAGTCTTAGTCAAAGTCAAAGAACTCAATGATGGATCTACGATGGGGGAAATCAAAAAGGTCCTTAAACGTAACCTAAGTCAATTGGTGGCTGTTTTTCATCACGGGAAACTACTACCTAAGGATAGAAGAATCTTAGTGCCTGTGGTATTAGAAGAGGCTCATCTTTTTGGGGAAGGACAACTGATCCTTTTAGATGTGTTGACTTATGGGGATGTCTTAAAGACAAAACTAAATAAAGTCTTAGGTCATGAGAATGATCCTGGAGCTGATATCTTAGGGATCTTATTGACCCATCGTATTCCTTTAGAATTTCCTGAATCGGTTCATAAAGCCATGGATAAGATGAGTTTAAAAGTAAGTTCAGAAGATCTAGAAGGAAGAGTCGATTATCGAAAAGAAAGTGTCATCACCATAGATGGGGAAGACGCGAAAGACTTCGATGATGCGATCCATATTAGCTCTAACGGTGATACTACGACCCTGTATGTCCATATCGCAGATGTGAGTCATTATGTCACGATGAATAGTCCCATCGATCTAGAGGCCCAGAATCGAACCACCTCAGTGTATGTGGTAGATAGGGTAGTGCCGATGTTGCCTTTTGAATTGTCTAATGGATTATGTTCACTCATGGAAGGCGAGGATCGTTTGACCTTGACATGTAAGATGAACATTGATTCGTTTGGTAATGTCTCAGATTATGATATCCATCCTTCTGTGATCCATTCTGAGAAACGTTGTACCTATACTCAAGTCAATCAGATCTTCAATAATGAACCCATTGAGTTCCCGGGAAATATTAAAGAGATGTTGATGAAGATGAGAGATTTAGCTCATTTGATTAGAAAAAATAGAGAAGCTAAAGGGGCCATTGATTTTGATACAGTAGAATCTAAATTCACGGTCAATGATCAAGGAGAAGTCACTGATATACAGCCTCGTACACGAGGAGAAGCTGAAATGTTGATCGAAGACTTTATGGTGAAAGCCAATGAGACAGTCGCTCAACATTGTCGATACTTAGACATTCCTGTCTTATATCGAGTTCATGATGCACCTCAGAAAAGACGCTTGGTTGAATTTGAAAGGGTCATGTTGGCGTTTGGGGTTAAACTTAAAGGGGCTGAACATTCTCCTGCTGTCATCCAAAAAATCATCGATCAATTTAAAGACAAAGAAGCTTATGGGGTCATCAACGAGATGTTGCTTAGATCCATGAGTAAGGCTAAATATGATTTTAGACCCCTAGGTCATTATGGCTTAGCTTTAGATAACTACTGTCATTTTACTTCTCCTATACGTAGATATCCTGATCTTATCGTTCATCGTATGCTTAGAAAGTATGCTTTTGATCGTAAATTAGATGATCTTAAAGAGGATGAATCTTGGGTAGAAATGCAGGGATTTAAATGTTCTTTGGGTGAACAAAGAGCTGTAGAAGCAGAACGTGATACCCAAGATATGAAGCAGGCTGAGTTTATGACTCATCAAATCGGAAAAGTCTTTGATGGTTTGATTGCGGCCGTTACGAAATTTGGATTCTTCGTTCGTTTGCCTAACAGTGTAGAAGGCTTGGTTCATGTTCGTAATCTAGATGATTATTATACTTTCGATGAGACTCGTCTTGTTTTAAGGTCTTCTACGAAATCTTATGCGATCGGTCAAAAAGTTAAGATAAAAGTCATGGATGCAGACAAAGAGAAAGCCACTATAGACTTTGTTGTGGTAGAATCAAGAAAGAGATTCTAAAATGAGTGTTAAACAAGTTGCCTTTAATCGAAAAGCCCTACATGAATATGAGATCCTTGAGAAGTATGAAGCAGGGATGGTTTTAATGGGCACTGAAATAAAATCGATAAGAAAAGGCTCTGTTCAGTTTAAAGATGCCTATGTTTCTTTCGTCAATCATGAAGCTTGGGTGAAAGAGATGTATATCGCCCCTTATGAAGAAGGCAATCGTTTCAATCATGAAGAAACTCGTGAACGTAAACTTCTTCTTCATGACTATGAGATCTCCAAATTAGAGAAGAAAGTTAGATTAAAAGGGTTTACTGTAGTCCCCTTAACCCTCTATCTAAAAGATGGAAGATGTAAGCTTGAGATTGCTTTGGCTCAAGGTAAGAATATTCACGATAAACGAGAATCTGATAAAGAAAAAGATGCCCAACGAGAAATCGCAAAGGTTATGAAAAATAAGCGTTAAAAAGCCAGAATCAATTGATTCTGGCTTTGTTTATGATTACCAGTGACCTCCGCCACCGCCACCAAATCCACCACCTGAGAAGCCTCCACCGCCTCCTCCAAAGCTACCACCAGCACGTCCTTTAGACTGAGGAACGCTGGTCATCGTACGATTCATGGTGTTCATTGTATGATTGAAGCGATTCATAAAGAACATTGGAGTCATCATATTGTTTCCACCGTGATACCAAGAAGGTCCTTCTATAGCGATGGATTCAAACTTCTTACTCCAGACATCCGTTACGTTGAAGACATAGGCATAAGGCAGAAGCTTATAGAAGTAAGCAGGATCTTGACTGACCAACATTTCTAAACGATCTTTTTCAGCAGTTTCGATGAATTGTTTCAAGCCTAGGATCTTACCTAAGTAATCAACACCGAGTTCAGTACGTTTATCCATGTAGCTGACCATGACGATATTGAAAGCACTGAAGCCAAAGGTGACTAAGATCTTGATGATGAATAAGGTCGATAGATCTTCACTGTTGAGAACCATAATGACTAAAAAGATAAGTGCGAAGATCACAGATACAAATCCACACGCGATAAACGAGAAGAATCGTGAGACTTTCGATAAAGAAGGCCAACGTTTAGCGGTAATGGACCAAAGCAATAATAGAATACTACCTGTAACGAAGATCGCTACGCCTGAGATGATGGCCATCTCTAAACGATAGGTAGAGACATAAACAGTAGATCCTACGACTAAAGCCGCAGGAATCATCGTTAAGATCCCAAAGAGGACTTTGAATAGAGTTGCTTTCTTACTAAAGATATTACGTTGAGGATTTCCGTTGAAGTATCGAGCGATGTCCATTTTCGCATTGGCGATGGACTGATAGAAAGTATTCTGCAGTTGTTTATTGGTGACTGAAACTCTCCCATTAAACAAGGCATTGAATAAGGTCTTCTCAGCTCTAATTTCGGATTCATTCATTTCTTTTAATTTAGTAAGGGTAAAATTGTCTTTGTTTTTCTCGTCTTCAGTAATATCGAGATAACCTTTATTGGCCCATTCGATGATCAAGGAAACGACATCTTTCGTATCGACGGATCCATCATAGATGTATCCTGCTTGAGATGAACTTAAGCCAGGGATCGGATTGAATTCGACGGTTATGATAGGTTTATCATCTTTCCCAAACTTCTGGAATACAACAAACAACAAAGCACTAAACAAAGCTAAGATGATAAGCGCAATCGGTGAGAAATCAAAAGGTGGAATAAAGGTAAAGTAATCGCCTTTATCGGATAATTGTGTGTAGATGGTGATTCCTGAATAGGTCTGCATCCCTAAATCAAAGGATCCAGTTAAGGTATTGCCTACGATAACATAGTCAACGGTATCGTTTACACCAGATCCAGTAGGACCAGTATAGAAGAAAGGTTCAGATGGCCATCCTTTAGGCAAGGTGATACTGAAATCTACTAAACCGATTGGATCGCTCCAACCTGTCCCAACGATGTTCATATAGAAAGCTTGAATACCGTTAAGATCTAGGTCTCTTGTCTGGATGTCATAAGAGTAATGATACGTATGAACACCGCTTACGGTAACATCCGCATCACCGATATAGATGATGACATTGTCATATCCATCTATTTCAGTAGAATACTTACTGTCATAAACTTTAACATTGGTGACAGGGAAGTAATAGGTCTTAGGTGTTTCTACCCCATCGATGGTCCATGTGGTGTCATAAGACTGAGGAATATAAGCCGCTGGTCCATGGATCCCATAGCCAGTGATATCCATCACGATGACCATATCGACTTTGATCAAACCGTTTTCGTTGACATCCATCGTTACCGTCATATGCGTGATATCAGCGCCTGTACTACCTGCTGATACACTAAGGGTACTAAAGAATAAGCCAAACAATAACGCTAATACGAGTGCTATTTTTTTCATAGTGATAAAAAAGGGAGAGGCTCCCTTTTTAGAACTGTACTTTGACAGCCTTGCGTTGTGATTCTTCTTCGACTTCAAACAACGGCTTCTTAGTGAATTTGAACATGCCTGCCAAGATGTTGGTCGGGAAGACTTGGATCTGGGTGTTGTACTGACGGACAGCACCGTTATAGTACTTACGGGCATTGGCAACATCTTCTTCTAAGGATTTCAATTGAGATTGAAGATCCAAGAATCCAGCGTTGGCTTTAAGATCTGGATAAGCTTCTGTTAACGCAAACAGTTTACTTAAGGTTCCTGTCAATACGTTTTCATTGGCGATCTTATCTTCGATGGTTCCTGAAGATTGAGCAGCGTTACGAGCTGCGATAACAGCTTCTAAAGTACCGCTTTCGTGCTTAGCGTAGCCTTTAACGGTTTCGACTAAGTTAGGGATCAAGTCATAACGTTTAACCAAATAGACATCCATCGTTGAGAAAGCTTCTTCAACTTTGTTTCTAATGGTAATGAGACTGTTGTAGACACCCATTGCCCATAAAGCGAGCACTACAACGACAGCCAATAATAAATAAGGAATATACTGCATAATTTACCTCCTGAAGTGGTGAAACTTTAAACTTATTATAAGGCATTTATTGGTTTTATACAAAAGATTTACTTGATGATATGAATGTTGTTATGATGAGTCAATGAAAGTTCAGGATGAGCTTCAAAATATGAAGCCATGATATCGGTCATATCCATATTGATTTCGTTTAAGGTAGGACAAGCTACGATCATATCGAAGTTTCCTCCCCCATTAGCTCGATAGTTATTGATGACGAGACTAAAGCTGTCATTAGGGGCGATATCTTTTCCTTGATAGGTCATATGAATGACACGATGACCAAGTGGATTAGATATCTTAAGGGTATATTCGATTCCATCTACCATATCATAATTGAAGTGTTGAGACTTAGGTGCGTCATAACTAGGGTTTACTTTTATCTCTCCATCTAAAACGATGAAGTATTCAGCACATTTCTCTAAGTAGGCTTTTAATCGTTCTCCAGTAATTTGTTTAACGACCAAGGTGTTTGGATAGACATAAGTACTGACAAGATCTCTAGTCGTTACGATGGGTTTGAATCCAGTAGGTTCATTGAATAAGGATACTCCTGAAAGTTGAGCATTTGAAGCGTCCAATTGAATGGTATTAAGTAAGCCAACCAAAGGATGTTTATGAAGACGGGCTTTAAAAGGATCTTTGATCAAATAATCATGACCACTTAAAGTGCCAACGGCTTGATCTAGCCAGATCTGGGTTTGTTCCTCCCAAGGTTTGATCAATTCTAAAAGTTCAGTATCTTCTGGATATGAACTCATTTTAACCAGTTGGGTATCGATAGATTTTATTCCTTCATCGAGAGAAAAATCAACAAGGGCGAATTCGTTAGCATTATATGCGCATTGGGTGATAGCGGTGTTTGCGATCTTTGTGGAAATCGAGCGATGTTGATGGCCTGTCACTAAAAGGTCTATCCCATCAAGATGAGCTAATTCATACCCGACATTTTCACCAGTCAAAGGTTCAGTTGGTAATCCGCTTTGTAGATCTCGCTCAAATCCCCCATGATACATCACGATGATAAAGTCCACTTGATTTTTTAATTTCTTGACTTCAGAAGTGACCGTTGAGAGTGGATCGATAAAGGTCAAACCTTTGATATGTTGAGGTCTTTCCCAATGAGGAATATAGTCGGTACAGGCTCCAATGATTCCGATACGAAGTCCTTGAGATGAGGTATAGATCTGAGAAGAGCCAAAAGGCTTTCCGTTTTGAGTAATATTTGAACATACACAAGGTGCTTCTAAGGTATCTAAAAAGGAATTCAATATGGGTTGTCCATAATTGAAGTCATGATTACCTAGATTAAAGTAATCTACATTTAAAAGATTAAAAGCTTGGCCCATTATATGAGGAAACCTATCTTGTTTATGAAAAAAGGTCATTAAAGGTGATCCTTGAAGAAGATCACCATTGTCTATTACCAAGACATCACTTGTTTTTCGAATTTCTTTGAGAGCTGAAGCATAGCGAGCTAAGCCTTGTTTTTTGTCTGAAAAGTCCGCATAGGAGCGAGTTTGAAGGGTTCCGTGGACATCTGTCGTGATACAAATTTTCAAATTTCTTTTCATTTTCTAATTATAACAAATTTCGCGAAAGTTATAAGAGTATTGATTGTAAGTGCTCATAAGGTGGTGTAAAATTAGGTTGTAAATATTCAATTTACAAGGAGGGAATTATGAAATTTTTGAAGAGTTTATTCGCTGTTTTGTTGGTGTTGATCAGTTTGACTGCTTGTGCACCTGCAGAATCCAAAAAGATTGAAAAGTTAGTCGTTATTTTCGTGCCTAGTAAAGATGCCGATACGATTTTGGCTGCTGTTGAACCATTGAAACAATTGATCATTGATCAAATGAAGACTTTGGGCTATACCATCAACTCTGTTGAAATCACTGTTTCCGCAGATTATAACGCAGCTGGAGAAGCCTTGACTGCTGGTACAGCTCACCTAGCCTTTATTCCTGCGAATACGTACATCGCCTTCCATGAAGACGGTGCTGAGTTGTTGCTGGCTGCTACCCGCGATGGCTTAAACAAAGATTCAGAAAATGCTAAAGACTGGAATGATGGAAATCCTACCTTGCCTACAACTGAACAAGTTACCTATTATCGTTCTATCGGACTAGTAGGTCCTTCCGCAAAAGGTCAAGAATTATTGGCTAAAGTCAATGCTGGAACAGCCTTGACTTGGGAAGATGTTAACTCCGCTATTTGGTGCCATTCTTCAACGACTTCAGCTTCTGGTTATATCTATCCTTCCGTATGGTTGAAAGAAAATTTTGATAAGACAATCTCTGATTTAACTAACCATTACCCATCAGTAGGTGGTTATAGTGGCGCTGCTGCTGACTTAGCTTCTGGTGTTTGCGATATCGCTCCTGGGTATGCTGATTTCCGTAGAGACAATGAAGCAAAATGGGTTCTTCCTGTTGCTGATGGTGGCTTTGGTCACACATCAAGCATTTGGGCTGAAACTGGCGTTCTCTTCGTAACACCTGGTGTTATGAATGATACCATCTCCTATTCTGCAAAC
The DNA here is from genome assembly GCA_013334325.1 of Erysipelotrichaceae bacterium. Classification (GTDB taxonomy): domain Bacteria; phylum Bacillota_I; class Bacilli_A; order Erysipelotrichales; family Erysipelotrichaceae; genus UBA2212. Next base: position 15,362 of record JAAXXT010000028.1, read on the forward strand.
AACAAAGAATTGACCACGAAGGTCATCGCTGCTTTACGTACATCCTTCATTGAATTGGCCAAGACAGATGCTGGTAAGACAGCCATCGCGATCTATAGCCATAAGGGTTATACTGCAGACATTACCGATGCCGATTATGATGCAGCTCGTGCAGCTGCAGCTGTTGTAGCTGGTAACTAATTCATATTCAGTTAAAGAGAACGAGGATTTTTCCTCGTTCTCTTTTTTAATCTAAAGGAGAAGACCCTATGATTGAGTTTAAAAATGTCGTAAAAACATATCCTGGTAATGTAAAGGCACTTCAAGGTGTGAGTTGTCAGATTCAGCAAGGTGAATTCGTGGCGATCATCGGTTTGTCTGGAGCAGGCAAGAGTACCTTTATCCGTTGTATCAATCAGATGCATACCATTACTTCCGGTGAGATCATCGTCAATGATGAAAACGTTACGGCACTTAAAGGGAATGACTTACGTCATTTTAGAAGAAAAATCGGAATGGTCTTTCAGTCTTTTAACTTGGTTAAAAGAACGACTGTGATTAAAAATGTATTGACCGCAAGAGTCGCAGACATGTCTTTATGGAAAAGTCTTCTTGGTTTATATACCAAAGAAGATAAAATATTGGCGCTCACCGCACTCGACAATGTGGGAATCTTAGACAAGGCATATTTAAGAGCGGATACCTTATCAGGTGGACAAGCACAACGTGTTGCCTTAGCCAGATGTTTGGCTCAAAAGCCAGACATCATCTTAGCAGATGAACCTGTGGCTTCACTGGATCCATTGACTTCTCAACAAGTTATGGAAGATTTCGTTAAGATCAACAAAGAATTCAACATCACCGTGGTAGCGAATATGCATCATGTGGATATCGCTCAAAAATACGCTCAAAGAATCATAGGGATCAAAGCAGGTAAGATCGTTTTTGATGGACCAAGTCAATCTTTGACCAACGATGATCTCACCAATATCTATGGTAGAAGTCTTCAACACGATGAAATCAAGGGACTTGAATGATGGTTGCTTGGTTCAAAGAAGTAATATTCCCAAGCCCTTTAGAGCTTGCGAATGGGAAAATCGTTAAACCTAAACGAAGTCCAATGGTCTATGTTTTACCGATCATTTTTGTATTAATCTTAATTTCCATGGAAATTACTGGTTTTGATTTTATGGTTCTGGTCAATCGTGGATATCAATTCTTTGTCATCATTGGAAGAATGATACCACCAGATCTAGGCTTTATCCCTAAGGTCATCCAACCTATGATCGAAACGATCATGATGTCGATCGTAGGGACCTTGGTAGGGGCATTCTTTGCCTTACCTTTAGCGTTCTTATCATCAGATAACATCATCAAAAATAAAATCTTCTTATGGGTCAATCGTTTTGTGTTCAGTATCTTTAGGACCTTACCGATCTTGATCATTGCCTTATTGGCGAAATATGTCTTTGGTTTAGGTTCTTTCGCAGGGACTGTAGCGATTGCCTTGTTTACCTGGTTGATCATGACTAAAATGCTGTATGAGTTGATTGAGACCGTAGATATGGGTCCTTTTGAGGCGGTTGAATCCAGTGGAGCTGGTCGTTTAAAAGCCTTCTGGGTCAGTATCTTACCACAGATCTTGGGTCAATTCATATCGTTTATTCTATATAACTTTGAGATGAATGTTCGTTCAGCGTCTATATTGGGTTATGTTGGAGCTGGTGGTATAGGGCTTCTTCTTAATGAAAAACTAGGCTGGAGACAATATGATAAGGTCAGTACGATCCTATTGACTTTATTGGTGACCGTTTATGCGATTGAGACCTTAAGTCGTGCGATCAGAAAGAAGCTGAGCTGATATGAAAGAGTCCATCCTTCTCGCCTATAAGAAAAGACCCAGAGCTTGGATCTTGAATCTTGCGATATTTATATTTATCGTATTGATTTTTATAGCTTCGACTCCGTATATTCCATATAAAGGTATTCAAGAAAAATCCATTAGTATTGCCTATAGTATTTTATATGGGATCACTCAACCTGATTTTAGTTACTTCCTTGATTTCTCAAAAGGAGCCTTACCTTATCTCTTATTGGAGACTATCGCGATTGCTTTCTTAGGAACTTTAATTGGAGCGGTCTTTGCCTTACCTTTTGCGTTCTTATCAGCTCGTAATGTCGTACCAAAATGGATGGCTCATGTAGGGACCTTCTTTATCGCTGTTATTCGTACTTTCCCTGCTTTCGTTTATGGATTGATGTTTATTCGTGTCACTGGTCCTGGTCCTTTTACAGGGGTATTGACCCTGGCTGTTTCAGGTATCGGGATGACCGCTAAACTCTTTACAGAAAGCATAGAAGACTTGGATATGGGCATCATTGAAGGCTTAGATGCCTCTGGATGTACAACGATCCAAAAGATAAGATATGGGATCATTCCTCAGTTGATGAGCAACTTCTTATCTACCACCATATATCGCTTTGAGATCAACGTAAAGAATGCTTCCATCTTAGGTTTGGTAGGCGCTGGTGGTATTGGTTATCCTATATTAGCGGCCATGGGTGCTTATCGTTGGAAAGACGCAGGAACCCTCTTATTTGGCTTGATCGTTGTTATATTGATCATAGATTATTTCTCAGGAAGATTACGTAAGAAACTAGCTACAGGTCAATAATGACCTGTAGTTTTTATATTCTAAGGTATCAAGAAGCTCTTTAATTGATAAGTAAATCACTTGAGAATTCCCAATATAAGCATAAACAAGGTGAAAACGATAAAACGGACGTGTTTGGAGCGTATATCACTTTTAATTCACAATTATTTGAGTTAAAATACGGTTAGATAATATGCATGTCTTATATTTGTCTAATTAGATACTATCAAGGGGAAAGGTGTAAAATGAAAATCCTATTCGTTGGAGAATGTGATGGTTTTTCGGCACAGTTTATTGATCGTCAAGTAAAAGAAGGTAATTCAGTAAGTGTTATTGCACATAGGGATTTTACCAAAATCAATAAACCAAGACTAGATTATAAGTGGTATAACTATCATGCGGAAAGCATTAATGTCGATCGTATTTTTAGTAACATAAGACCTCAACAGGTTGTTTTTGCGGGGAGTTTATTTGGTGATGAGATCTGGACTTATGATCCAGCATCCAATCGTTACCTCAGTGAACTACTCAATGTACTGAACTTATCGATCAAGTATCGTGTAGATAAGTTTATTTTCTTATCGAGTACAGAAGTCTATAAGGAATTGAAAACAGGATCAGTAAGTGAAAAGAGCGAATTATTAGCCACCACTTATAAAGGGATCTTATCAACTCAAGCTGAAGCTTTGGTGACTGAGATAGGGTCTATGAATTCACTTAATACATTGATCTTACGTTTCGGTGATATCTATGGGTATAAGCCCAATGAAGAACGTCGAGATTTTTTAAACAATGTCATTCGTGAACTGCAAGGTCTTAATGAGCTCCATATCAATAAGAATCATAAGTTGTCTCCTTTGCATCTAAGCGATGCAGTAGAAGCACTTTTTAGATGTGATGGAAACACGCCTTCTAAGATCTATAATGTCGCTGGTAGTCAACCCATAGACGCTCTAGAAGTAGCCAATATGGTTAAAAAGAAACTTGATGTTTCTACTCCTGTGATCACTCAACTAGGATCTAAACAAGCCAATAAGATCGATTCTCAATTGATCAAGACTGAACTAGAATGGGGAGAATTCAAGAGTTTCAAAGAAACGCTTGATGCTTTAAAATTCAATGAAAAAGCAGTTCAGCAAGTAGTTCTTTCAGAAATGCCTAAACTACAGAAAGCGGATCCTGTCTTGCTTCATTTGATTGAAAATGTGGTCTTCTTTATTCTGATGGCAGGATTGTCTACTCTATTTAAAGACCATAGTATATTGAAGAATGTCGACTTGATGACCTTATATATCGTTTCAGTTGCGCTCTTCTTTGGGATTCGTCAATCCATCTTATCGATCATATTGACCTTTGGATTCTATCTCTATGGATTACAGTTTGATTTTGGGAATTTTATCCACATCATATTAAACGCAGATACCTTCTTGAAGTTGGCCCAGTATATCTTTATGGGAGTCGTCGTTGGGTATACTGTCGATCAGTTTAAAACAAGCTTAGCTCAAAATACGATCGAAAAAGAATACCTTGAGAATGAATATGAAGAGCTCAAGGAGATCAATGACGCCAACGTCATGATCAAGCATCAATATGAAAAACGTTTGATCAGTTATAAGACAAGCTTACCTCGTTTATACGCGATCACCAACCAATTGGATAGTTTAGATCCTGAGATCCTATTCTCATCGATCATCAAGGTCTTAGTTGATGTCTTAGAAACAGATACTGTCTCCGTTTATTCATATGATAGTCGTAATGGATATGCCCGTTTGATTGGGGCAAAGAATGAAGAGTCTGTGTTTATGGGCAAATCATTTAAGCTCTCTGAACATAAAGAACTAGAACACAAGCTATTAGAAAATGATATCTTTATCGGTAATCAATGGGCTGATGGATCTCCTGCGATGGCTGGACCGATCTTCTATAAAGGAAACATCATCGCCATCATTCTCATCAAATCGATGACCTTTGAATCTTTGAACCTCTATCAAGTAAATCTATTAAGAACCTTGACTTCATTGATCTCATCTTCATTCATCCGTGCTTATCAATATGAAGAAAAGGTCCACAATGAGAAATATCTCAAGAATACTGAGATCTTGGTTGCCTCTGAATTTAAACAACTCATAAAACTAAAACAGAATGATAGTGAACAAGCCTTAGCGGATTATACCCTCTTAAGATTGGTAAGCTCTGAAGAGGCGAGCACTTATTACTTTAAAGTAATGAATTTGTTTAGATCGACGGATTATTTTGGCTTAGATGATAAGAAACAACTCTATGTCTTGCTTAGAAATACAGCGGCTCAAGATGTTGCCTTCGTTGAAGCACGTTTAAAAGACAAGAACATTCATTTTGAACTCGTTGATTTAAACGACTTAGCGTAAGGAGATAAACCTATGGAAGTATGGATTCTGTTGATTATAAATACCATCTTATCTTTATTATTTATACTCTTTGTTAAAGACAAACAACAAAGAATTTTTGGATTGTTTTTTCTGATCCTACCGTTGTTTGGATTTATCCTATACTTTGGACCTAAACTGCTCTATAGAATAACCAAAAGACATAATCTATATGATGTATCTAATGTAAAGCTTAAGATCAGTGATGAGTCCTTTTCTCAGAAACCTAATGTACCAGAAGAGATGAACATCGTTTCCTTTAATGAAATCATGCAGGTGGGTCTAAAAGAAGAAAAAAGAGCCTTGCTTTTGAATGTGCTCAAAGATGATCTTGTAGACAATGCTTCTTTCATTAGATCTGCGATGGGAGATACAGATTCAGAAACGACTCATTATGCGGCTTCTGCGACCATGCAAATCTATACTAAACTAAGAGCGGCCATCCAAGCACTTGAGACCAAACTTCAACTTAACCCAGATGATGCGTCGGTGATGTTGGAACTACTTTCTGCGATCAGTGATTATATCTTAAGTGGTGTATTGACTAAACGAGACAATGATTTTTATTGTAACAAGTATATTCGTACCTTTAATTTGTTGAAACAATATGAACCCGATCTATTGACCTGTGATGCTTATCTTAAACAAGCAGACTTTCAGTTCATTAGTTTTGATGTCCATAAAAGCATACTTACAGCTATTGAAGCCAGAGATCATTTTGATGTAGAAGATGCTCATCTTAAACTCTTAGAGTTGTATTATAAGACGGGCAATCAGAGTAAATACAATGAAGCTTTTGATGCCTTTAAGAAATCTAAACTAACCGTATCTAATAAAGGACTAGAACTTATTCGCTTTTGGAGTAAGAGGACTGCTTAATGTTTTCTCGTAAGCGCCTAGCCTACATCATCATCATCACCATGATTTTTAGTGCTCTATTTTTCCTATTCAATTTGGATCATGATTTTCTAAGATCTCAAGCAATCAATGATGGGGATGGAATTCTTCCTTTAGAAAAATACAGTGCCATCCTTGAAGGAAAAGCAGATGATGGGTTCATTGTAGTAGGCAATCCGCAAAACGAATCTGAAGAGCTTATTAAGACCAATACGATAAAGGCCTTATCTCAAATCAAAGCAACACATCGTGAAGTAGACTATTTAAGCGAAGCTGATCTTAGTAAAGAAGCCTTATTGGTGTTTGTGGTTAATGACATCACCAAAGTCGGTGAGTTGGAAGATATCGCAGAATACATCAGAAAGGGAGGTCATGCGGTATTCGCCGCAGGGATTCCTTCTGATAGTGACATCAGCTATTTGAATCCGATATGGGGAATATTAGAAAGAGGAAGCTTTAGGACAGTGACTGATCTTACCTTTCATGAGGGTTTCTTCCCTTATGATGAGATCGAAGTCATCCAAGCTTATGCCTCTTATTCAAGCTCACTTAGACTTGAGAAAGCGTGTGAGATCTTGATTTCTGGGGAGAATGAACTTCCCTTAGTATGGAGCCATGACTATGATTTAGGTCGTATATCGATGATCAATGGGACCTTTATGGAGAGTAAACTCTCCTCAGGGATATTGATCGCATCGATCAATGCCTCGCTTGAACAATCGATCTATCCCATCTTAGCCACAAAGACTGTATTTCTAGATGCGATACCTCCTTTGTTTGATGGGAATGATGATCATTCATTTGAATATTATGGACGAAGTGCTGAATCGTTTGTACGAGATAAACTGTGGGCAGTCTTACTTCAAAAAGCGACTGTTTTGGATCTAAAACTTACATCAAGTTTTATGGCCATCGATAAACAATCCTTCGTAAGTCAAAATGCCAATCAACAGACCTTCTCTTATATAAGTCGAGAGATCATACAAACAGGTGGAGAAATAACTCTTTCAGGAAATCACGTTGAATTGGATAATCTCACTGAAGAACGCATCCAACAAACCAAAGACTTTTTCGAGAATTTCTTCCCTAACTATAAACTCAATGCCTATTATCCTTTATATGGAAAGATGGACCAAGCTCAAAAAGAGATGATCCTCTCTGTTTATCCATCTATCGATATCTTACGTATCTTATATGAAGGGGATGGGATTACTCAATCGAGTGGTGATTTCGAAGTCATCGATGAGCAAGTTTATTATCCAACGACGACCTATGGGTTTAAAGCCGAGGGTCTACAGATGTATACTTTCTTATCTGTCTTGACTTCACATGGGGTAATCTCACATAGCTTTGACATTAACTCCTTGTTTACAGTGCCTTCCAGTGAAAGCAATTGGAATACGCTCAATAAAACTTTTGATACACTAAGTGATCTATACTTCAAGGATACCCCATGGTTAGAGTCTAAAACGCTCTCTATGGCTGCAGAGAAAGTTAAGTTATTGGATGTATTAGAAGTCAAAACGAAAACAGAAGTAGATCAAATGACAGTGGCTTGCTCAGACATTACCATTGGACAGAAATTTATGTTTTATTCAAACAAAGAAATCGTAAGTGCAACAGGAGCCACCTATACACGTATCAACAGTCGTTACTATATGATAGAAGCCAAAGCAGCTTCGTTCGTACTTCATTATTAATAAAAGGAAGAAGGTGTATTACTTATGAAAGTATGCATTATTGTGGAAGGAAGTTACCCATATGTCGCAGGGGGTGTATCCAGTTGGGTACAGATGCTTTTAGAGCGTTTTAGCGACATGGAGTTTGTGATCTGGTCGATTGCGACCAGTCGTGATGAAATGAGTGAGATGAAATATGTCTTACCAGAAAACGTCAAAGAGGTTCGTACGATCTATCTCAATGATATCAAATTCAAACCGATCCATTCTAACATCAAACTAAATAAGGATGAACATGAGGCTTTGAAGTCTTTGATCATGGGCCAAGATCATTTAAACATCCACTGGATCGAGATACTAGAGCTGATTAAGAATCATAAAGCTCAGTTGATCGATGTCTTGATGAGTCATGACTTTTTCGAGATCGCGGTCGAGTTATACAACACAGAGTATTCTCGTACAGTCTTCAATGATTTCTTATGGAACTTGAGATCTATGTTTTTCCCTCTATTGTCGACTTTGGTTGATGAATTCCCTGAAGCAGATCTTTATCATTCTGCCTCAACAGGGTATGCGGGTCTATTAGGAAGCGTAGCGAGTTATGTCTATAAGAAACCTTTCTTAGTTACCGAACATGGGATCTATACCCGTGAACGTGAGGAAGAAATCATCAAATCTGATTGGGTCATAGGTGACTTCAAAAAGAATTGGATCGACTTCTTCTATCGTATTTCCGCTATCGCTTATCATCAAGCAGATAAGGTCATCTCTCTATTTGAAAGCAATCGTGCTTTACAGATCGAAATGGGTTGTCCAGAAGAAAAGACCCTCATTATTCCTAATGGGGTAGACGTTGAATCTTATTCATCTCATCTCTTTGATGAGTCTCAAGATGGCGTAATGAAAAAGAAGAAATCTAGCTCTAAGAGTATTCGAGTTGGAGCTGTAGCTCGTCTGGTTCCTATCAAAGATATAAAGACAATGATCTTGGCTTTTGAAACTGCGATGCAAAGAGTAGAACATCTAGAACTGGTCATCTTAGGTCCTACAGAAGAAGATGTCAGTTATCATCAAGAAGTTCTATCGTTGATTGACGATTTTGATCTTAGAAATGTATCTATTCTAGGTAGAGTTGACGTTAAGTCCTACTTACCAACATTCGATATCATGCTTTTAACAAGCATCAGTGAAGGACAACCTTTAGCCGTACTTGAAGGTATGGCTGCAGGTATCCCACAAATATGTACCAACGTTGGTAGTTGTAAAGAATTGCTTTATGGGATGAGTGATGATGAACTGGGTCATTGTGGAATCATCGTTCCTGTCATGGACATTGAAAAGATTGCTTCTGCTATTGAAGTCTTAGCTCTTGATGAATCCTTAAGACATCAAATGGGTAAGGTAGGTTATGAACGCGTAAAAGCAACCTATCAGAAGAAAGATTTCTTAGCGACTTATGAAGCCTTGTATCATAGTACTGTTGAAGTATAAAAGGAGGAAACATTATGGCAGGCATTGGGTTTGAATTAAGAAAAATCTTTAAAAAGACGACCATGAGTAGTCGTATACGGGGCATCGTTTTTGCGACCATGACCACTATAGGACCTACCATTATCTTTTTAGCCATGTTGATCTCCATCAATGTGACACTTGACGCATTGAACGTTAATGAATCTCAACAGATCTTCTTCTCAAGTGCGACCTTGTATCTTTTTCTGTTCAGTATCATCATCTCTGGGACAACAGGAACTACGATCACACGCTTTATCTCAGATCGAATCCATGAGAATGAGGAAGAATATATCCCATCAGCGATGTTTGGGACTTCCATCTTCGTAAGTCTACTCTCTTCCTTGTTTGCGTCTATCATCGTGGTCTTACTTTATCTCGATGGGGTCACTGATATTGTACTGTTGGCTTCTCTCTATATCCTATCTATCGTTGTAAGTATTACTTATAATCTAATGTTTTTTATCTCAGCTTTAAAAGAATACTTAAAGATAACCGCGGCTTTCTTTTTTGGGGTCTTATTAGGTGGATTGACTTTCTATTTGCTGTATCAGTTTACTGATCTTAATGTGTTAATTGCGATCTTGATCTCGATGATCGTTGTGTTTACAGTAATTAATTTATTGTTGATCTATTTGGTTTTAACTTTCTTTAACCATACAAATCGTAACTATTTTGCGTTTTTATCTTACTATAAGAAATATCCTTATCTATTCTTAAGTGGTCTATTCTATATTGTGACTTTATATATCCCAAATATTCTCTATTGGATCTACTCTGATATTGCGATACAAGTGTCTATTTTTAGAGTCGCTCCGTCTTATGATATGGCTCTCTTCTTAGCGATCTTAGTTAATCTATCAACACCTGTCATCTTTGTGGTAAAGGTTGAGACTAAATTCTTTGAGAAATATCAAAAATACGTAGGTAGTTTGATCAATGGTACTTATGGGATCATAGAAAAATATCGTAAGATCATGTTGAAAACCATGGATATTGAACTCTTCTATATCTATGAGGTTCAATTGATCATCACCATCATCTTAACTTGTGCCGGAATCTTGGTTCTGCCTATGTTGGGTTTTGGTGGTATGGTTTTGAATTATTTCCTCTTACTATCTATTGGGGTATACTGTACTTATCTGATGTACTTCACGGTCATTTTCTTGTATTATTTTGATGATCAGTTTGGTAGTTTCATTACCACCTTTACCTTCTTCGTAACGACAGTACTTGCCAGTATTGCAGCATTACAGCTGGGAGTATCTTATTACCCAGCAGCTTTGTTTGTAGGTGGGATCGTTTCCTGGATCGTTGGGTTCTTCAGACTTCGTACCTTTATGAAGACCATTAACGCCAGACTGTATTGTAAGAGTGCAGAGTAAGGAAAAATATGACCCGTTTCAATTGGAAAAACAAAAATTTCTTGGTATTTATGGCCTTTGTCCTAGGATTAGGTGTCTTCACCAATTTTTACTTGGGTTCCCTAAATAAAGTAGAAGAATTACCTGAAGACAATACAAGTCTTGATGATTGGACACTAGAAAACAGTCCTCTCAATGGGCTTCCTTTGGTTGAAAATAAGACCATATATGAAGTAGATCAAGCAGATGATCTCGATACCATCTACATCACTGTCTTTCCTACAGATACTGAAGAGGGTGTTATTGACTTCTCTGTTTTTGATTTGCATTCAAGCTTGGATCAATCCTTTAATCCTACCTTACACGCCAATGTGACCATAGGGGACAGTAATGGAAAACTCTCTACTTTGATCGATACCAGTATGATCAATGCGATCATTAGAGTTAGAGGTAACTCTTCTCGTGGTGCTGCATTTAAATCATATAAAATAAAATTCACCACTGAAAAAGATAACTATAAAGGATTCTCAGTTTTGAATCTTAATAAACATGTGTCTGATCCTAGTAAGATCGCGAATAAATTCTCTTTTGATATGATGAGTCAGCTTTCAAATATGACCAGTTTGAGAACCAATTTCGTAAAGGTCTATATTAAAGATGCATCTTTACCTGCTGGTCAAGATCGTTATGTCTATTATGGACTTTATACGAATGTTGAACAGCCAAACAAAGACTTCTTGACTTCACATGGTTTGGACGCCAATGGGTCACTGTATAAGGCCACCAGTTTTGAATTCCATGAATATGCAGCACTTAAGAACATCGATGATCCTACCTATGATCAGGCTGCTTTTGAATCCATACTTGAAATCAGAGAAGGCAATGATCATTCTAAATTGATCAAAATGATCAAAGACATCAACGATGTCAATCTTGATTTTGAACAAACTTTTAAAAAGTACTTTAATGAGGAAAACTACTTAACGTGGTTGGCTATGAATATTCTATTAGGGAATGAAGATACCTTAGCTCAAAATTTCTTACTCTATAACCCCACCAACTCATTGACTTGGTATCTCATGCCTTGGGACTATGATGGAACCTTTAAATTCGCAGAAGCAGATACTGATGCTAAGGCACCTACTTCACTTCAAGGGATTCAACGCTTAACTGCCGTTTTGCTTCATCGCCGATATTTCTTATCCTCAGAAAACGTAAATAAACTAACTCTTAAGATCGAAGAACTATTGGCTACGACTTTTACTAAGGCCAATGTTGATAAAACAATCGATGGTTATTTGCCTGTCATGGAAGCAACCTTAGGGAAGAATCCTGATGTGGGTTTATTAAAAATAGAGCCCAATCGATTGGTTGCTTATGTGCGTGGTTTTTATGGAGAAATCAAAAAGAACTATGATGATTATCTCATCGCATTAAAATATCCTACACCTGTATTTACCGCAACACCACTTAAGAATACGGATGGTTCGACCTTATTTGCGTGGGAAACTGCCCGAGATTTTGATGGGGATCTGATCAAGTATTCCATTAGATTAGCGAAAGATCCATCGATGAAGAAAATTGTTTTCGAAAAGAAAGATCTAGTAGTAACTGATTATACTTATACGGGCACCTTAAAAGGAACCTATTATCTAGAAGTAAAGAGTATCGATAGTAATGGGAATGCGCAATATAGCTTAGATACGCACAAGGATATCATTACGGGTGATCACTTCTTTGGGATCAGACAACTCGTATTTGAGTAAACCATGAAAAATCATAACCATACCTTAAGACATGAATTTAAATACTACATCAATCTTAAGACCTATCAGATCCTTAAACAAAGGATCTCTGTGGTCGCTAAGCGAGATGAGAACACCAAGCGTGATGATGGCTACTTGATTTCTAGTCTCTATTTCGATGACTATCAAAACAGTGCATTGAAAGAAAAGATCGATGGAGATCGATTTAGAAAGAAGTTTAGAATCAGGGTCTATGAGAAAGAGTCGGGCTTGATCAAATTAGAATCAAAATCTAAACTGGACAGTTGGACAGCTAAAGAAAGCACTCGTATCACTTACGAGGAATATCAAAAGATCCTAGATGAAGACTATGAATTCTTGATTCAAAAAGATGATCTCTTATGTAGAGAATTATATTCCTTGATCAAGACGAGATTATTAAAACCTAAGGTTATCGTAGAGTATGAACGTGAAGCCTATGTGGTCGATGAAGGTAATGTAAGATTGACCTTTGATAAACAACTTCGATCCAGTATCAATGGATTAGATATCTTTGACCCTAATGTGGTCTATAGTGCAGCCTTAGCTGAGGAAATCATGGTGTTTGAAGTCAAATATGATGACTTTATACCCAAGCATATACGGGCTTTAATCAATGAGCCTAGCATGCAACGTTATGCAGTATCCAAATATGTCATATGTAAAAAAAGAAGAGAGAGGGTAATCCAACATGACTAGTTTTATCGACATTCTTAAGAAGAGCTTTCTAGAAAATGGCCAAATGGCTGACTTGAGTATTCCGAATATTATGATGTCTTTGATCTCAGCCTTCTTATGTTCGATGGTCATCTATTACATCTATCGTAAGTTCTATCGTGGGATCGTTTACAGCAGTAGCTTCAATATCCTCTTGGTCTTGGTCAGTGTGGTCACTTCCTTTATCGTTATGACCATCAGTTCCAATATCCTATTATCCTTAGGGATGGTTGGGGCCTTGTCTATCGTACGTTTTAGAACCGCAGTCAAGGATCCACTAGATGTAGGTTTCTTGTTTTTCTCTATTGCGGTAGGGATCACCTCTGGAGCGGGGCTCTACATTATGAGCTTTATCGCTACCTTGTTTATCTCATTGATCTATATCCTTTTGGTTCAAGTCAAGACTTTCACCAAAGTCTTTCTCTTGATCGTAAAATTTGAAAATAGCACCAATGAAGATGTTCAAAAGATACTTAAACCTTTGAAGGCTAGTTTAAAGAATAAGACCAGTATCAAAGAGACCACTGAGTTGACTTTAGAACTTCGTTTAAAAGGTGATAATACTGCCTTTATGACTCAATTGACGGCCTTAGAAGGAGTCAAGAGCGCTGTTTTGGTTGAATATACCGGAGACTTTGGTGAGTAAACCAAAGAAGATCGTTACCCTTCTTGGACTATTTGTGGCTACTTTGAGTATCGTAGGCGTAAGCTGGTTTTTATATATTCCACAAGTAAAATTGACGTTTAATGAAAGCGATAAACAACTGATCAATCCTTCGCGAGGTTTTTACGTTCAATTCGATACAGGACATTTAGAAGGTATAAATGAACTTCATAATGAAGGGGTCTCTTTAGTTTTCTTAGCGTATGACCTTATTGATTTCGTGGATAGTGAACTATCTAATGAGAAATTATCTGAGCTCGACTTAGCACTTAAAACAGCGAAAGACAATGGCTTGAAAGTGATCTTTAGGGCAGCTTATGGATTTAGTAACGCCCAAGATTTCTCCGATCCCCATTCACTTGATCGAATCAAAGGACATTTAATTCAAATGTCTCCAATTCTAAATAAATACAAAGATGTTTTATTGACAGTCCAAGCTGGTTTTTTGGGTCCTTGGGGAGAATGGCATGACAGTAATTTAGGAGATCAGAATGGTAAACCTGGACCTCAACTAATCAACGAACTGGTTAAAGCCCTAATTGATGCGGTACCACAACCTATTTCGATCGCCTTAAGAAGACCAGGTTTTATGCGTGAGATCGATCCTGAGTTGATCGATGTGAGTCGGATCGCATTTCATAATGATGCCTTATTTTCAACGGAATCAGATATGGGCACCTACGAGTTAGATACATTAACTCGAGAAGAAGAATTGAACTATATTTCCTCATTACCTTATGCGCTTGCCAATGGGGGGGAGATGCCTATGATTGGTGTCTATACTGAAGCTGAACAAGCCTTAAAAGAATTAGCCTTGATTAAGCTAACGTATCTAAATTTAAAATACAATAAAGATGTTTTGGATCTATGGGAAAGTACCCCTTATCAATCATCAACATTATTTGACCATATTTCGAATAAATTAGGATATCGTTGGTTTATTGAAAGTATGACCTTAGCTTCTAGTTTTAGAAGAGGTCAAAACTTTACAGTAAAAATAGAGATGAATAACGTAGGATTTTCTGCGATAACTTTACCTTATACAGCAGAGCTGATCATCTCAGATGAAAGCGGAATACTTCAAGTGCTTCCTTTTGAATCTTATGACTTAAGAGAACTATCACCCAATTCAACGATCTTACTTAAGATGAATATCAATTCTAAAGGACTTCCAAAATCATTTACAATAGGAATACGCTTTAAGGAGACTTCGATGACACAGATCATCGATGAAAGAACATTAATCAAATTAGCCAATGATTTTATTGTCCATGATGGGATCCATGAGATAGCAAACTATCAAGAAGATGATCAGAGCTTACCCCAATTTCACTTAATAAATAGTGAGAACTAGTAAAAACTCTTTCTTAAAAATTCAATCAATCAAAAAATAAACAAACCGAGGTTTGTTTATTTAATTCTATCTTTAAGTGTGATAAACAGGTAGACAACACCACCAGCGATCAAGACATGACCGATTCCAGCGATGCCTGATAATGATGCGCTTAAGCCACTACTGAGTTCTGTTTGAAATACTTGGAGGGTTCCTCTCAATAGAAACATCATTACTGTAAGAATGAGTCCTCCATTATACAAGCGATAAAAGGTCTTGAATTTCTTGGATTGGCTGAGCTCGAAGTTCTTTTCAAGTAACAATACGATCAAGAACATCATCATCCCTAAAGCTAGAAGATGAGTATGAACGACAGACAACTGACTCGCTCCAGTATATCCAACGAAACGTGTCAATTCACGATAATAGACTCCAGCTGTTAATCCGGCAATCGCATATGCAAAACTGGTATTTAATAGTTTTTTCATCATTTCTCCTATCCTTATAGAAATCATAACATAACGCATTTAAATCATAGTTAAAGACTCTTCATAGTGATGGGAAAATTCTTGGACATCCTCGTTGACAAGCGTCCTACTTCGCGTTATAGTGATTGTGCCATGGGGGTGTCATGGTTTCGACAGGTTGTCTGTTGGATTCAATCTGCAGTGGAGTGGCGACCTAATTGCCAAAAAACTTTAAACGGAAACAAATTAAGTTTCGCTGCTTAGTCTCCTAGCGGAGCGCAGCTGTCTCTAGTAACCCTGCCCATTGGGTTTATAGACGGCACAAAAAAGATGGGATCGTTAAGCCAGTCGTTCTTACAAAGCTTAGCTAAACACCAGTAGAACAAATCATTGGGAGCCTGTCTGACGCAAACCCAGTGATTAACACCTCAGACTAAACTGTAGACGGTTGAATGTG
>JAAXXT010000029.1 GCA_013334325.1 Erysipelotrichaceae bacterium
ATTCATTTATAGGATCATATAAAACAACTTTAATCCCCTTAAATATCGACTTATTCTACTTTGGAATATATAGGGTAGCAATAAGAATTGTCGCAACTAAGCATACTGACTATATTATGTAGGTTATCTTCTATTAAGAAAAAGGAGCCTAGTTTATGAAAAAGAAATCTTTTAGACTAAAATCGATCTGCCTAATGAGCACTATGATGTGTATGGCCCTAAGCGCATGTACTGCTACTGCGGAAGACCCAACAGAAACAACCGAATTTACCGATGTGGTGTATGCTCAGAAATCATCTTCAGAAAAATGCGATATCTATTTACCAAGTGATGGGACAGGAACTTATCCAGTCATCATTGCCGTACATGGTGGAGCATTCCTAAGTGGAGATAAAACAAAAGAATTAGATTTTCTAGATGCAGCTTTAGTCAGTGGGTATGCCGTGGTTTCAATAAATTATCGTTTAAGCACAGAAGCCATTTTCCCAGCAGCCATCAATGATGTCAAAGCTGCGATTCGTTTCCTTAGAGCCAATGCGACGAAGTATCACCTTGATGCTGAAAAATTTGCGTTATGGGGTGGATCCGCTGGTGGTAACTTAGTTTCCCTCGCAGGAACAACAGGTGGAACCAATGATCTGTATGATCTTAGTTTAGGCAACGAAAATGTCTCGGATGATGTCGTGGCTGTAGTTGATTGGTTTGGTCCGATCGTATTTTCTAGTATGGATGAACAATTTGCTGCACTCAACACAAGTGGAATCATGGGGGCTACAAACTCAGCATCTTCTCCAGAATCCAAATATTTGGGTAAGACCATCGGGACAGCTGAAGCAGAGCCTTTGGTTCTACAAGCAAGTCCTGAAACTTATATAAGTGCTGATGATCCATCTTTCTTCATTCAACATGGGACCAGTGATCGAAACATTCCTATTACGCAGTCGATCAATTTCGCCCAAAAACTTACTGAAACCTTAGGTGCTTCAAAGATACGATTCGAAACGATTGAAGGTGCAGGCCATGGGACCAGTGAATTTAGAACAAGCGAAAACATCGCATCTATATTGTCTTGGCTTGATTCATTGCTTAAATAGAATAACTGAAGTATTCTCTTTAAAAAAATGATATTGCTTCGTTAAAAGAACAGATTTAAAAATCACACTTATTAAGTGTGATTTTTTCTAGATAATCATTATGTCGATAATGGCTGAGTTAACTTTAATTGTGAAACTAAGACTCATCATAAAAGAATCTTAAAAGTCCAATCAAATTACGTATTGAAAGTCCTTATCAATCTTGAGATTGTGGTTTATACTATATCTAGATAGTGATTGAATTTATAATTGAAAACCGTTGTGATTAACTGATGAGTGCGATCTATGTTTGAGAGTACGGTTATGACATGGGAAAAAATGAGCTGGGGGCTTATCGCTTTAAGTAACCCACAGAGAGGGCTAGTTATGGATATCTATAAATCGATCATTGAGAATGCCTCCGTTGCATATGCGGTTTTTAAGATGGGTGATGGACAAGAGACAGACCCCTTTAAATATCAATTTATAGATCTTAACGATGCATTTGAAGAATTGTGTGGGATCCCAAAAGCAAAACTCCTTAATAAGTCCATTTTCGAAATCTCACAAAATAGTAAAGAAGATTTTGACTGGGTAGAATATGCTCGTGAATTAAAACCAAGTGATTTAGAGAATGAATTTCTACAGTATTCAAAACGTCTGAATAAATGGTTTAGGGCTATTGCGTATAAGTTAGAGAAAGAGATCTTGATCACTGTTTTCACTGACATCTCTAAAGAGAAAACTCAAGAAAAGGCATTCCATGAACTCTCAGCCATATCTGAAGATTTTCTAAACTGGATCGATGATGAGATCGATTATCAAAAAGTCATGGATAATATTTTAGAAATCTCTGAGGCTAAATATGGTTCTTTCAATCTTTATGATGAGGATGGATTACACTACACAACCATCGCAATTTCTGGAAACAAAGCTTTATTGAAAAAAGCCATGAAGCTTATCAATATTAACTTAGAACACAGTAAATGGGAGAATGATCCTATAAGGTCAAATAAAATAAAAGATAAAAATGTGACAATATTTCCTAACTTTAAAGATCTGGCAGGGGATATCATCCCTAAACCATTGTGTGATCTCATCACGAAGAGTTTTAGTATAGGGGTCACTGTCGTAGTTAAGATTGTGAGAAACAATGTCTTACTTGGTGATCTTACTTTGATAATGCCAAAGGATAAAACTTTTGATAAGGAACCAATCATAGAGATATTTGCTTTACAAATGGGTCTTATGATCGATCGAAAGAACACAGAAGCTAAACTCAAAGTAAGCGAGAAAAGATTTAGGGAATTGGTTTTAAATCTTGATGCTGGCGTGGTTATACATGCGGTAGATAGTTCGATCATTGATTGCAATGATCGAGCCTCTGAATTATTGGGTTTAAGTAAAGAACAACTGATGGGAAGAGTTGCGATTGATCCTGTATGGATGTTTGTCGATGAGAATGAACAGAAATTATCCATCGAAGAATACCCCATTAATCTCATTTTGAAAGGTCTAAAACCTTTAAAAAATAAACTGGTTGGGACTCGTCATTCAGCGGATGCGAAAACGGTTTGGGTCATGGTCAATGGTGTGCCCATCTTCAACAGTAAAGGCAAACTATCTGAGATCGTTATAAGCTTCATAGATTTTTCTGAACTAAAGAATTCACGTGATATGTTGTCAATCAGTGAAGAACAATACCGCCTTTTAACCACTCAAATGCAGTTAGGTCTAGCACTTCATGAAGTAATACTTGATGATAAACGAAGTGTGATCGATTATCGATTTTCTGATGTCAATAATGCTTTCGAAAAAATGACAGGACTGAATTCAAAAGAGATTATTGGAAAATCTGTTTTAGAAGTATTGCCTAATACGAGTTCGACATGGATCCAAAAAGCAGGCCATGTTGCAATATCAGGAGAATCTTTATTTTTTGAAGATTATTCAGCGTCACTTAAGAAGTACTTTGAAGTGGCTGTTTATTCACCAAAGCCTCTTCAATTTGCGACTATCTTAACAGACATAAGTTCCCGTAAAAGTATTGAAAAGCAGTTGAAACAGAATGTTGATGATTTATTGGAATCTCAACGAATCGCTCGATTAGGGACTTGGAGACTCAATCTATCCACCAATGAAGTTGTATGGTCTGAAGAATTATACAAGATGTATGGTTTTGATCCAAAACAGCCCGTTCCTCCTTTCACTGAACATATGAAATTGTTTACTAAGGAAAGCTGGAATCGCTTATCAAGTGCACTAGAAAAGACTCGAGTTGAAGGAACACCTTATGAACTTGAGTTAGAGACAGTGACTAAAGATGGACAGAATGGATGGATGTGGGTAAGAGGCGAAGCTGAAAGAAATTCTGAAGGAAAGATCATAACGCTTTGGGGTGCTGCACAAGATATTTCAGAACACAAGCGCATCGAAAACGAGTTGATATTTTTAAGTTATCATGATCACTTAACTGGACTCAATAACCGAAGATTTTTTGAAGAGGCACTTTTAAGAATGGATAAGAAGGAAAACTTACCTATTTCAATCATCATGTGTGATGTCAATGGTTTAAAGATGGTGAATGATTCCTTTGGTCATCATTTAGGTGATGAATTATTGAAGACAGCAGGAGGTACCATCAATAAGGTAGGTAGACAAAACGATGTCATCGCTCGTATCGGAGGAGATGAATTTGTGGTCTTATTACCAAATACCACGGCCTATGATACGGTTCACATCGCCAATCAAATCAAAGAACTCGCTTCTAAAGAGATCGTAGCCAATATCGAACTTTCGATTTCCTATGGTTATGACACAAAGACAAGTGAGAATCAATCGATTACAGAAGTTCTATCCAACGCAGAAAACTATATGTATCGACATAAGCTCTATGAGAGATCCAGCATTAGAAGTAAAACGATAGACCTCATCATGAATGCTTTGTTTGAAAAGAGTCAACGAGAAGCCATGCATTCTGAAAGAGTCAGTAGTCTTTGTCAAGCCATTGCCACTAAAATGGATTCTAATGAAAATGCGATCAATCAAATGAGGATCGCTGGTCTAATCCATGATATTGGGAAAATAGGGGTCGATGAAAAAATACTGAATAAACAAGGTGGCCTTAGTGATGATGAAAGAAGGGAAGTCGAAAGACATCCAGAGATCGGTTGGCGCTTGCTTAGTTCAACCAATGAATTCTCAGAGTTATCTTTATTTGTACTGAACCATCATGAAAGATGGGATGGGACAGGATACCCCAATGGACGTAAAGGGGAAGATATTCCTCTTGAAGCTAGGATCATCAGTGTTGCCGATGCCTATGATGCGATGACCAGTGAGCGAAGTTATCGAACATCGATGAGTAAAGAAAAAGCCCTTCTTGAACTTACTTCTCGTTCGGGTACACAGTTTGATCCTGTCATCGTTGATATATTTATTACAAAAGTCATTAAGTAAGATTTTTGATCATTATTATTCTTCGAATAGTTCATCTATGACTTATTGACATATGTCATGACATTAGTATATAATATTTTTGTAAGCGTATACACGCTGAAAAGGAGAAAGTGAGTATCTATGAATAAGATCGTAGAATTTTTCGACGAAAAGCTCTCGCCTATCGCATCCAAGATTTCTGCGCAGCGTCATTTGATCGCCATCCGTGATGGCTTGATCTTGACCATGCCGCTGATGATCGTAGGGTCGATCATCATCATCTTCAGTTCAGATTTCCCAATTCCTGCTTGGGGCACCTTCATTACGGGATTATTCCCAACTTGGGATGATTTCATTTGGGGTGTAGTATTCCAGTCGACCATGAGTTTGGCTGCGTTGATTGCAGTTATGGGGATCGCCTATTCCTTAGCTAAAAGCTATAAGGAAGAAGGCATCGTGGCTTCTGTATTGGCAGTATCCGCATTCTTCTTGATCCAAAATGGCGCTGATGGCGTTTGGCAATCAGGGGCATTAGGAGCTGAAGGCTTATTCTTAGCCATCATCACTGCAATGGCTGTTGCTGAAATCTATGTAAAAGTCGTTAAATCAGGTCTTGTTATTAAACTACCGGATAGCGTACCAGTAGCCATTAGCCGTTCATTCGTTGCTTTGGTACCAGGTGCTATCATCATCGTTCTCTTTGCTTTGATCCATGTTGGATTCGCAATGACCTCTTACGGCACAGCTGGAAACTTCATTGTTACTATCCTACAGGCTCCGTTAGTTGCTGTTAGTGCCAGTTATCTTGGTGCTATGGTAACCAGCTTCTTTATCTCTATTTTCTGGTGTTTCGGTCTTCATGGCGATCTTATCGTCAACGCTGTTGCTGGTCCTTTACAGACTGCTGGTCTTTTGGCCAACATCGAAGCATTCCGTGCTTCAGGCGACATTGTTAACATCGCTGTTGAAGGATTTCAATCTTTGTTCTTGAATGTCGGTGGTACCGGTGGTACATTAGGATTAGCCATCGTTTGCGCCTTCTTCTCGAAATCGAAACAGTTGAAATTGGTTGGCCGTTTATCATTAGGCCCTGGCATCTTCAACATCAATGAACCAATCGTATTCGGTCTACCAATCGTTATGAACCCAATCTTGATTATTCCTTACCTGTTCTCCCCGTTGATCGTTGCTACAGTAACGTACTTCGCGATGAGCTTAGGCCTAGTACACAAGATTGTCGCTGCTGTACCTTGGACGACCCCCGTCTTCTTCGCAGGTTTCTTATCTACCGGTGGAGATTGGAAAGCGGTTGTGCTTCAAGCTGTTAACTTCCTTATTGTTATCGTGATCTACTATCCGTTTATCAAGATGTGGGACAAGAAACAATACGCGTTGGAACAGAGTTCCGCAGAATAACTTTCAAGAAGAAAAGGTTGCTTCGGCAACCTTTTATCTTTTAACAGGAGGATACCCCTATGCATGAAGTGATGATCTTAGCGGCAGGTAAAGGCTCTAAGTTTTGGCCTTATCAAAGTACCCGCAATAAAACCATGATTCCGATTTCTAATACCCCACTTTTAGTGCACACTGTCGAACTCTTATTAAGTCAAAAGATCGATCATATCGTGATCGTTTCTTCGACGCACAGTGATGCCATTAAACATGCTTTTAGAAAGGTTAATCAAGTTGAAGTGCTTCATTGTGAAAGCACAAAAGGCACTGCGGATTCCTTTAGTTTAGGCTGTGATCTCATCAAGGATCCTAAAGCACCTTTTATGGTTCTCTTAGGCGATTGTTTGATCCAAGCCGATGATTTAAAAGCGTTTATGGCTCAGGGACTATTAGACACGGTATTGGTTTCAGAATTAAGAGAACCCGCATCACACTGGATCGCATGTAATCTCATCAATGGGGCTATAGGTTCATTTGGAGGTCATCATAGAGGTAATCTCATGACCCATCAAATGGTAGGGTTTATCACAGATGTTCGCTTTAAAACGATCTGTGAGGCTAATCCAGGGAAGTTTACCAATCTTAAGGTTGGGGTAGGTTCACCTGAAGAGTCTTATATCGAAGTCTCATTGATGGATCTTATCTCAGATGGAAGACTCTTAAGAGCGATAGAGACAAAAGAACCCATCTTCGATATCGATAAACCTTGGCACGCTTTAGAAGCCAATGCCTATATGAATAGTAAAAGATGTGGTCAATTAACTCAAAATGAATTATCTACTGGATCCTTTATCGATCCTAGTGCTAAGATCGATGGTTTTGTAAGACTAGGTAAAAACAGTAGAATAGGTCGTAATGTATGGATCAGAGGCAATGTGATCATCGGTGATGAGACCTTCATCGATCAAGGTGTCGTCTTAGGAAACAACGTGGTCATAGGGAATCATTGTTCATTACTCAATCATGCGAAGTGTGGAGATTCTACGACCTTAGGTGATCGTTGTATGATGGACCAAGGTTTTGAGGTCCTCAATGGACTTATTATGGATCATGTGTATTTGGTTCATTATGGAGAATACTATGGGATGATCGGAGAGAACACCGATCTAGGGGCAGGCACTACCTGTGGTACTTTACGCTTCGATGATGGCTTAACCACCCAAAACGTCAATGGACATCGAGAGTTGCCTAAAAACTTCGCCAACGCAAGTTTTATGGGCGATAACTCTAGAACAGGTGTCTGTGCGATCTTAATGCCTGGAGTCAAGATCGGAAGTAATTCCGTCGTAGGCAGTGGGGTCATCCTTTATGAAGATGTCTCTGATAATACCCTCATTTACGCTAAACAAGAACTGATAAAGACCTCATGGGGTCCTAAGAAATACGGATGGTAAATATGAAAAAATCAGAATATGGAATCTCCGTTTATCCAGACTTTTATTCAAAAGATGATTTAAAGGCCCAAGTATTACGAGCCGCACACTTAGGCTATACTCGTATCTTTACCTCGATTCAATTGGGTAATCTTGGTTTTGAGAAAACCAAAGAAAATGCGACCCAAGACTTTCAATTCCTTTTCGACCTCTGTGATCTTCATAAGATCATCGTTCATGTCGACATTAACGATCGTGTCTTAAAAAGTATGGGAGGATCTCCTAAAGATCTTTCGTGTATCGCCAAGATGAAGATAAAAGTCTTAAGATTAGATGGAGGCTTTAGTGATAATGAAGTCGCACTGATGACCAAGAATCCTTATGGGATCAAGATCGAAGATAACTCATCGATGGTAGATTCTCCAGTCAATAGAATAGAAACCATCAAGAAAGAAGGGGATCTTTCTCACTATGTGGCTTGCCACAACTTCTTTCCTAGAAATGATACAGGGCTTTCCTTTGATGATACGGTCATGATGGCTAAGCAATATGCTTCTTATGGGATACAAAACGGGGTCTTTATCGCATCTCTAGTTTCTCCTAATGATCTAAATGCTTCAGGAAATGGGGTGCCTACCGTAGAAGATCATCGTTATACACCAGCTCATATTGCCTTCAGTGAACTTAGAAATACAGGATTATTCGATTATATCTTGTTTGGGGATAGTGTCCCAAGCGATGAAGAACTTCAAGCTGTGGCTAGGATCGCTAAGCTAGATTATGTAGAGATCCCTGTTTGGTTAGATCATAATCTACCTGAGTCTCTTAAAAAGATCGTCACTGAAACTTTATTATTGTCTCGTCCTGATCAAGCTCAGTTTGTCTTAAGAGCGACCCAGACCCGTCATCAAGGCAATATCCAAGTCCATCATGCGATACCTCGATGTGCCTACAGTATCACGATCGATAATATCAAATCTAATCGATACGAAGGTGAGATCCAAATCGCATTAAGAGATCTTCCTCCTACACCAGTCGCCAACGTCATCGGACAAGTAAAACCTTATGGGTATAGACTTATCCAACAAATCAAATACAAGGCCTTGCCTTTCAAACTAACCCAGGAGTAACCATGAGTGAAAAGAAAAAAGTAGTGATCCTTTCTAGATCATCGATGCAGACAGAACGCTTTATGAAACATGTCAGAGATCATCAAGCGAAAGAAGAATTGAATTATGAGGTTGAATTGGCTTTATATCCTAAACATATGGAATTGATCTTAGTATATAAACCAGACTTCGTCTTACTCTCAACGGAAGTCATTGCGTGGAAACCAGAGATCGAAAAAGAACTCGCTGTCTTAGGCATTCCTAATGCCTTGGTTAAGGGATCTCATTATGGGACCGCTCAAGTATTGCGTATTTTCAATGACAGTGTAAAACTATAAAGGAGCCTTATGACAAGAAAACTAAAAGTCGTTACGATAGGAGGAGGATCCTCCTACACCCCTGAACTCATCGAAGGATTCATCAAGCGTTATGATGAGTTTCCTTTAACGGAAATCTGGTTGGTTGATATTGAGAAAGGCGCAGAAAAACTACGCATCTGTACAGATCTTGCCCGTCGTATGATCGCAAAAGCAGGACTTCCTATTGAAGTGCATTCGACCCTTGATCGTAGATCAGCCTTAAAAGATGCGGATTTTGTGACCACACAATTTAGAGTAGGTCTATTAGACGCCCGTGAAAAGGATGAAATGATCCCAGGCAAATACAACATCATCGGTCAAGAAACCAATGGGCCAGGTGGTCTATTCAAAGCCTTAAGAACCATCCCTGTCATATTTGGGATCATTGAGGATTGTAAAGAACTGTGTCCTAATGCTTGGATTGTTAATTTCACCAATCCTGCAGGACTCAATACAGAAGCTGTCTTTAGACATACCAATTGGAAACGTTTTGTAGGTCTATGTAATGTCCCTATCGGAATGAAGATGGGAATCGCTAAACAACTCGAAGTAGATCCTTCGCGAGTAGAAGTCACCTTTGGAGGTCTTAATCATTTAGTGTATGCGCTAGATGTCAAGCTGGATGGGAAACCTATCCTACAAGATCTTATCGACAACATCGACAAGATGAAACTTACGATGAAAAACATCGAAGATGTCCCTTGGTCAAGTGATTTCGTAAAAGCACTAGGTGTCATGCCTTGTTCATATCATCGTTATTATTTCCAACATCAAGCCATGCAAGATCATTATATGGAAGAATTCAAGACTGGTGTCAGTCGTGCTTCTAAAGTAAAGAAGATCGAAGCTGAACTCTTTGAGCTCTATAAAGATCCTAATCTAGCGATCAAACCTAAGCAATTGGAACAACGTGGTGGTGCTTACTACAGCGATGCAGCTTGTAACCTAATCACCTCGATCTACAACGATAAACACGATATCCAACCAGTAAACACCTTAAACAAAGGTGCCATCTCTAATTTACCTGATGATGTGGTCGTCGAAGTCAGTTCTGTCATCACCAAAGATGGTCCAATCCCATGTAAAGTAGGTGCCTTACCTATTGGAGCTTTAGGTATCGTTCAAAATCTAAAAGCCTATGAGATCGTAGCTTCTCAAGCAGCCATAAGTGGAGATTATAAACTAGCCCTCTTAGCGATGAGTATGCATCCTTTCGTTCAAAGTGAAGCCGTTGCTAAACCATTACTGGATGAAATGCTAGAAGCCCATAAAGAATACTTACCATTGTTCTTCAAGGATAAACATGTCTAAGAAGACTAAAGTTAAAAAACCTTCGATCTCCCAACAATTGATGGATACCGTAAAGGTACCCATGGAATGGATCGAAGCTCCTGCTTGGAAAAGAATCGTAGCTTTCATATTTGATATGTTTCTAGTAGGACCAGTGGTCAATTTTCTGATCCCAGTCAATACCTACCTTCCTCCTTTAGCGGTCGCAGTTTACTTCATAGGATTTGAACTAAGTCCTTGGAAAGGCACCATTGGGAAAAGAATCATGTCGATGAAGATCCTAGATGATCATAAGAAAAACATCTCCGTTGATCGTATCCTTATTCGCTATGTCGCTAAGATACTCTCGTTAGCTATGTTTGGGGCAGGGTATTGGATCCCGATGTTAGGGAATAATCGTCCTCTTCCTGATCAATTAAGTCATACGATGGTCATTGCGTTGACCCCATCAAAACCTAAAAAATCGTAAACTTAGTTCACTAGATCTATAGAAAACAACACTTATTCAAGTGTTGTTTTTTGTTTAGAATTATCCGCCCCAACCACCAATCATAATAACTACGCTGATGGCGATTCCATCCTTGAAATAGATCATATAGTATTTTTCAATACTTGTCCCGAAAAAACTTACTTTTGCGTCCTCTACGATGTATCCTGCACTATAGATTTCAGTAGTGCTATCTTCTACGTAAAAGATCTTATCAAACTTTCCATATTTATCAATGATAGAACTAACTTGATTGCCTATAATGAATCGATCATTGTATTTGAAGTGGGTTGGATGATCGTACCAATAAAACCCTCCAACAATAAGTAAAATAAGTGCTGCTAATCCAAAACTTATAAATGCATTACTTTTAAAAATCTTCATTTTTTACCCCCATCTGTATATGTGTACTAAGTTCCCAATTTTGAAAAATATAATAGTCAATAATCAATTTTTTTATTTTTATGGTTGTTGTTTATAGATCATGATGTCGAAGGAATTACGATCACCAGGATAACCTGCTCGACTGTATTCCAGAATATTCTCATCTTGATCCGTTGCGATGGTCTTAACTTCGTGTATGGCAGAACCTTTGGCGATATTAAGTAGATTGGCGCCTTCATCAGAGACGATGATCGCATCGACGGTTCTTCTGGCTAAGGCGATATAGCGATTATAGTCGCTTTCGAAGATATGATAAAGAGGTCGTTTTTCTAGATCTTTCTCTAATAGGTTTGGGAATAAATGATGAGGGACATAAGTATCTACGATCATCATAGGAACCCCATTACCACAATAAAGAAATCTTATATGAAGGACTTCTTGAGGGGCTTGAAGTTTAAGAAGCGTATGAAACTTAGTGTCTGTTTTTAGGATCTCTTTCGTGATGACTCTGGTTGAAGGGATCATCCCTACTCGTTTCATATCATCCTCAAAAGTAGAGAGTTCTTGAAAGAAATGGCTCTGTATTTCTTTTTCTCTTATAAAGGATCCTTTGCCTTTGATACGGCTTATGATCCCATCTGAGATGAGTTCAGAGTAAGCTTGTCTTATGACAGGTCTACTGATCGAAAAGCGTTCACAGAGCTCTTCTTCGGTTGGTAATTTATCTCCAGGTTTTAAGGTACCTTCTTGAAGGGCTTTTAAAATAGAATCTTTGAGTTGAGCGTAAAGAGGTGTAGGTAAATAACGAGAGATCTTAATGTAGTTCATAAGGTCCTCACTTTCTATCTCTTCTGACGATGACGTCAAAAGTATTACGTTCACCAGGGAAAGATGCGATCGAGACTTCCATGAGTCTACCTAAAGTATCATAGGTAAAGGATTGGACACGATGAACAGCTGATCTTTTTTCAACGTCCAATAGATTCGCATCGATATCACTTACCAATTGCGCATTATAAACGTTGTAGGTCTTATGGACTGGTCTTTGGTATTTGGTCTCAAATACTTGAAAGAGGGAATTGACTCCGAAATCTACTTTCTCTAAATGGGGAAATTGTTTAAGATCGATGTAGGAATCTTCCACATAGACTGGGATATTATCTGCGGATCTTAAGCGTTTAAAGTGAAGACAATCTTCGCCTTCTTTTAATCCCAATAAGGTAAACACATGAGGATCATTATGGATGACTTCTACGACCAAGACCTGTGTCTTTGGGCTTTTACCTAAACGATCCATTTCTCCTGAGAAGTTATATAGTTCACTGGTGAAATTACGACTGATGACTTGCTTAGTAACGAAAGTGCCTTTGCCTTTCATTCTGATCAGGACCCCTTGAGCTAAGAGGTCAGCGTAGGCTTGTCTAACAACTGGTCGACTGATATGAAAAGTATCGCAAAGTTCATCTTCTGTAGGAAGTTTATCCTTGTTTTTTAGGGTACCATCATCGATGGCTTGACGTATAGAATTACGTAATTGGATGTATAGAGGAATACTGGAAAACTTATTGATTACGATATAACGCATAAGTCCTCCTTTCATGCTTATTGTAATGATAGTATATCATATCATTGCGACCTCATAATACAGATTAAGGTCATTGTTGTTGGGTCAATGATTGTTTTCGTTGAACAACAACGTATCCTAAAGTAATCAATAATGGGATAAAAAGAAGGGCGCCTAAAGCGAATAAACTGGTGGTCGCATTGGTCATGCTTGCTAAGCTACCCATCATCATTGGGGCTAAGACCCCTGATAGATTCCCATATAGGGCTCCTCCTACCATTTGACCTGAGATCTTAAGGGAAGGATGAGATGCCTCATAGATCAAATGTTTAGAAGTGATCATAAACAAAGGAAAGGTCAACATTTGGATAAAGGTAAATCCCAACATGGTTCCTATTGATCCACTCCAAGAGAATAGAAACATCTTAACGCTCATTGCGATTGTGGCGACGATCAAGATCTTTATCGATCCAAATCTTCTCATCAACTTAGCACCTAAAAGAAATATTGGAAGTTCAAATAAAGCTTGGGCACTAAAGAACCATGCGATCTGAGAAGCTGAAGCCTTAAGCTCGATCATCTTCATCGTAATGGTCATATCTTCTACCCCGATCACGAAAAACACAAAGAAGAAGACAAGGACCCACATCGAATACAAAGGCGTAAAAAGCTGTTTTAAACGTACCTTTTCTACAACTCGTTTAAGTGGAGAAACATCTGGGGTCGTAAAGATCAAAACGATGCCTATTATACCTAAGATCACATTAATAGGTAAGATGGCTTTGAATCCATAGACATCCACAAACTTCACTAAAACACCTAGTGATAATGCGAAACCAATCGATCCAAAGGCGCGTATGGCTCCATAATGCGTCCTAATCGATACGTCAGATTCCACAGCCCAAGAATCCAGAATTCCAGATAATAATCTTGATAAAGAGGCTGCGATTATCCCAAACACAAAGACCATATAAGAAGCCGCTGAACTGTTGAAGAGGAGGGCAGTGATGATCATCGAACAGATCAAAGCACTCATTACGAAAGGTTTCAACCTACGATAAAGATCCGCAAGTTTTCCAATAAGAGTGGATAAAATGATCCCACTGATCGCACCTAAGGAATATAAAAAGCCGATCTCTTGATTGGAGTAACCCAAAGAGCTCAGCAAAGGTGTCAACATGGCACTAGGTAAAGCTGAAAACATAAAGTAAATCATAAACAAAGCTGCGAAAGAAATAAATCTCTTAGATGAAGTACTCATTATATGGATCTAATAGCTCTTACAGAAACGATCCATCAGTTCCTTATTGTGTTGATCGGCTCCATCTAAATTTGAACTACGGAATACAGGCACTTCAATATCAAGCGCTTTTATCTTAGAAGCAACAAGGATACTTAAAGATTGGGCCATATACGCCCCAACGATGGTTGAACTGGAACCCATCATCAAGCCATCTGCCAACTCAAAGCCCGCATCTCCCCACGCCCCACAATTATCGATGACGATGTCTGAATAGGACGCTAAGTTTTTACCTGAAGGATGTCTAGAACTTATTACTTTGGATTGTTTTTCGTTGATGAAGACGATGACTGTAAGACCAGCTTCTTTAGCCATTTTAGCCAATTCGATAGGCATCGCATTACGACCTGAATTACTTGCGATCAATAAGACATCACCTTTTTCCATATGGTAGAGATCGAAATAGACTTTAGCCATATCTAAGGTTCTTTCAATCAAAGTCGATTTAAGCGGATGATCCGTTAAACTGAGCTCATTTTGTAGAATAGGGGTCACATAGGCTAAACCACCAGCCCTTGCGTAGAATTCTTCCGCAACCATGTGTGAGTGACCACTTCCAAAGACTAAGAATCTTTTCTTCGATAGAAAAGCTTCAACGATGAAGTTGGAAGCTGCTTCTAAGGCTTTGCCTTGAGTATTTTGAAAGGTCTGAAGAACCAGATTGATCTGGTCGGAATAAGCCGAAAGCAGTGAAGATGAGTTACCCATAAAAAACTCCTTCTAGCGTGCGCTTTTTTACAATATCATTATATCATGACAATATGGCATTTGCTTACTTGACATGAGTTATTGTCATGCTATAATTTGACCATTGAGAAATGTAAGCGGTTTCCAAAACCGCTCTTCGAAAGGGGCAGTTTATGAAGAATATCGTGTTGATTTGTGCAGCGGGAATGAGTACCAGTATGTTGGTTACGAAGATGGAAAAAGCCGCTGCTGAAGATGGTTATGATTGTCATATCCAAGCGTATGCGGTCAATGAAGCACCGAATGTGATTCCAGTTGCGGATGTTGTTTTATTGGGTCCACAAGTACGCTTTAACTTAAAGACCTTTAGAGCTCAGTATCCAGATAAGAAGATTGAATTGATCGATATGCAAATGTATGGAACCATGAATGGTAAAGCTGTCTTTGATGTAGCTAAGAAACTCATAGGTTAATGATGGAAGGCTTAGAACTCATTTGTTTTCAGATCATCTCAGCTGTAGGAACCGCAAGATCGATCTTCATAGAAGCCATTAGAGAAGCTAAGGAAGGTAATATCCAATCCGCTAGAGATATGATCGCGGAAGGGGCTGAAGTCTTTACACAAGGACATCACAGTCATATGGAGCTTATTCAAAAAGAAGCTTCTGGAGAAAAAACAGAGATCAATCTCTTATTGATCCATACAGAAGATATGTTGATGAGTGCAGAAAGCTTTAGGATCCTAGCCATAGAATTCATCGATCTCTACGAAAAAATGTATGAAAAAAAATAAACATCTCAATCGAGATGTTTTTTTATCGTATTTGACCTTCCCCAAAGATCTTGTATTTATAGGAGCACAATTCATTTAGACCTACAGGACCTCTCGCATGCATTTTCTGAGTAGAGATCCCGATTTCAGCCGAGAATCCAAATTCTCCTCCATCGGTAAAGCGAGTAGAAGCGTTGTGATATACAGCGGCAGCGTCGACTTCATCTAAGAAGCGTTGAGCCAATATAGAATCTGAAGTAAGTATCGTTTCAGAATGTTTCGAAGAATATTTCTGTATATGATCAAGTGCTTCATCGAGATCTTTGACGATCTTGATGGCGATCTTGAGATCGAGATATTCAGTAGCCCAATCTTCTTCAGTGGCTAAACCTAATGTAGAATCGATATCTTTAGATTTTTCATCACCTAAGATAAATACATTGGCCTGTCTTAGTTTAGAGACAAGTTTAGGCAAGAAAGTCTCTGCGATGGCTTCATCGATGAGAACCTTTTCTAGGGAATTACATACAGAAGGTCTTGAGCATTTCGCATTCACGATGATTTTAAGAGCCATGTCTTGATCTGCGCTTTTTTCGACATAGGCGTGACAATTCCCGATTCCAGTTTCTAATACAGGAACGGTTGCGGTCTCAAGGACTGTCTTGATTAAACGAGCTGATCCACGAGGAATCAAGAGATCGATGAGGCAATTGGCTGTCATTAAAGTTTTCGCCAATTCCTTATCAGGATCTTCGATGAGTTGTATGAGTTCAGGATCAAGATCACATGAAAGAAGCGTAGATCTTAAGATCGATACGAAAGCTTTATTGGAGTTGAGGGCTTCTTTACCACCTCTTAAGATGACGGCACTTCCTGCTTTAAAAGCTAAAGCAGCCGCATCGATTGTGACATTGGGACGTGCTTCATAGATCATCGCAATGACGCCCATAGGAACGCTTACCTTCTGAATGCGTAAGCCATTAGGCCGTATGGTTTCTGAGATCACATGATTCACTGGATCTTCTGCTTGGCTCAGTTGAACCAAAGCCTCAGCCATTGAATCCAGTCGAGACGAATTTAATCTTAAACGATCTTTTAAAGAATCGCTAAGATGATCATTGTGTAATAGATCGATCTCATTGGTTTTTAAAATAAGCTCTTTAGAATCTAGAAGAGCATTCGATAAAGCGATGAGAAAAGCGTTCTTCGTAGATGAATCTAAAAGAGCGAGTTTTGAGGATGCTTTTTTAGCGAGCTTGGCTTTAATTAAGACTTCATTCATTGGGCTATAAACAGGGTCCCTATGTCTTTTCCCTGTAGGATGTCTGTGATGATTTCTGGATGGGTCCCTAAAGCAATGACCATATGGATATGACCTTCAGTAGCGATCGAAGCTGCTTTAAGTTTAGTGGCCATTCCGCCTGTTCCTCGTGAAGTTCCAGCTCCACCAGCTCTTTGAATAATAGATTCATCGATCTTTTCTACGATGGAGATCAACTTGGCTTCAGGATGGCTCTTAGGATCTGCTTCATAAAGACCTTCGATATCAGAGAGCAAAATCAAAAGATCGGCATCGATCAAGGTCGCAACCAGTGCTGATAGACTATCATTGTCCCCAAATTCGATCTCATCTGTCGCAACAGTATCATTCTCGTTGACGATGGGTAAGATGCCTTTACTAAGAAGGCTTTCGAAGGTATTGATGACGTTGATTCTTTTCTTATCTTCTTCTACCACATCTTTCGTCAGAAGGATCTGAGCGACGATATGTCCATATTCAGAAAAGAACTTACTATAGAGATGCATGAGCTGACTTTGCCCAACGGCTGCGGCGGCTTGTTTTTCTTGAGTAGTTTTCGGACGTTCTGTAAGCTTAAGTTTACTGACACCTACTGCGATAGCCCCTGAGGTAACTAAGACCACTTCTTTCTTTTGGTTTAAAAGATCAGAGATGATCTGAGTGAGTTTATCTAAGCGATTTAGATTGATGGCTCCAGTCTCATGTGTCAAGGTACTGGATCCCACTTTTATAACGATGCGTTGGCTTTGAATAAGGGTTTTTCTCATAGGGGTTTCACTTTTTTATGTATTATACGCTTTTTTAAGAGATAATGCACACGCACATTTTAAAGGGTTAGTGGTATAATATTGAAGTTCATTAGGAGGATTCTATGAAAAAGATTCGTTTGTTTTGCGCAGGGGGATTAACCACGACCTTATTGGTCAACAAAATGAAGGCTGCTGCCTTGGCAGAAGGCTATGATGTGGACATCTCTGCTCATCCTGTCATTGAACTCGATGAAAAAGGTAAGACCTGTGATTTGATCGTATTAGGACCTCAAGTTGCGTCTTCTTTAAAAGAAGTCGAAAAGAAATTTCCTGATAAGAAAGTCATGGTATGTGACCTAACGACATTCGGAAATATCGATGGGAAGAAGATCCTCGAGAAAGCCAAACAAGCCTTAGGCGATTAATAAGACAACCAAACATCCTTAGGGATGTTTTTTAATGAGTTAAGCACAGAAGATGATAAGAACTTTATAAGTGATACAATAAAAACAGAGGATATTCTATGAAGAAAATACTGGTTCTATTGGCGAATGGTTTTGAGGAAGGTGAAATGATCGTCCCTGTGGATGTCTTAAGAAGGGCTCAATTTAAAGTAGACTTGATGTCTATTGGAGATCAAGAAGTCACTTCATCTCATGGGCTTAAAGTCATTGCGGATATAAAATTTAGTAAGGATCTTACTTATGATGCGATCTTCTTACCAGGTGGACAACCAGGAACTTCAAATTTAATGACGGATGAACGTGTACTTGATCTATTGAGGTCATATACAAAAGACTCAAAGATCGTATCTGCGATCTGTGCTGCCCCCAGTGTCTTGGCGAAAGCTGGGATACTAGAAGGTAAGAAGGTAACCTCTTATCCAATGAAAGATGCATCTGTGATCTTCTCTATGGCTGATTATAAAGATGAAGATGTGGTCATCGATGGGAATCTCATCACAGGAAGAGGTGTAGGAGTCGTCTTTCCTTTCGCTTATGCCTTAGCTCATGCGTTAGGTGCAGACAGTGAAGCTTTAAAAGGCATCATGGTTTATCCTAAATAAAATCTCATAAAAAAGGACTGAATCGAATTGAATCAGTCCTTTTTTATTTTTAATTATTCTACGTCTTTCTTTAAAACGCCTAATAATGCGGCAGTTGCTAATGAACCAGCAACGACTGCAATCACATAACCTAAGATATTTTCAACAGCGAAGAATACGAATACTCCACCATGAGGAACAGCTAAGGTACAACCCAAAGCCATCGAGATGGCACCAGCTAAAGCCCCGCCGACCATAATAGAAGGTAGTACTCTGGCAGGATCTGCAGCCGCAAACGGGATAGCACCTTCAGTGATGAAGGAAGCACCTAAGACTAACGCAGCTTTACCAGCTTCACGTTGATCTTCAGAGAATTTCTTTTTGAAAGCTAAGGTAGCTAAACCGATACCCAACGGAGGAACCATTCCACCAGCCATGACAGCAGCCATAACCGCAGAACCTTGTCCAAGAACTAAAGTAGCAGTACCGAAAGCATAAGCAGCTTTGTTGACTGGACCACCCATATCGAAGGCCATCATGGTACCCAAGATCAAGCCCAATAAGATTGCACTTCCACCTGATAAACTGGTCAAGAAATCAGAGATTGCTTTATTGATGAAAGTAACAGGAGCTCCTAATACATAATACAAGGAGAATCCAACGATCAAGGTGCTCAATACAGGAATAACGAGAACTGGCATAATGCCTGCCAAGGACTTAGGCAAAACGATGACTTTTCTAATCCCTAAAACAACATAACCAGCCAAGAAACCAGCAACCATACCGCCTAAGAAACCAGCACCGATGGATCCGGCAACCAAGCCACCGACCATACCAGGCGCTAAACCAGGACGATCAGCAATAGAGAAGGCGATATAACCGGATAGAATAGGAACCATTAATCCGAAAGCTCCTGAGCCTCCACCGATCTGCATCAAATAATAAGGAACCCCGAAGAATAATTCTTTGTCTTGGAAAGCAGTATAACCGAAAGCGAAACTGATCGCGATCAAGATACCACCGGCTACGACGAACGGAATCATAAACGATACACCGCTCATCAAATGTTTGTAAAATGCATTTGTTGTTTTCATGTTCTCTCCTTTTTAGTGAACAATATTTATTCCACGCCGCACTTAAAACCGATTCATGCTGCAGCAAGATTCCTCGGGATTATTCGACGTTAGAATCAAAGTAAGCTACTTCTTAAACATTGATCCGAATAAGCTCTTCTTTTCGCCTTCTGGTTTAGGCGCCGGTTTTTCTTTAACGAGCGTCCCTGTAAATTCTGGAGCTTCTTTAGCTCTTTCAATTAAGCCTGCTGGATTTTTAATGGCATCACTGACACCGACACTGATGAGTTTCTTACCGATGAAACGATCAGTAGGAACAGTCGTATCACAGGCTAGGATAATGAACTCTGCTTCTTTGATTTCAGCATCTGTCAATCCGTTTTCGACCCCAACTGATCCACGGGTTTCAACTTTGACTTCGTAACCTGCTTTTTTAGCGGCAGATTCGATGGCTTCGGCAGCCATATAGGTATGGGCAATGCCGGTAGGACAAGCGGTGACTCCTAAGACTTTCATGATTTTTCCTCCTGGAACTGTGTCAATCAAGTTTGATGACACTGATGGTTTTTGCGATTGAATGGATATCGGATGACTTAAGCGTTTCTGTTGAGATACTGCTAACGGCTAGGGAGCCTGTACAAGCACCAAACTGTAAGGCTTCTGAAGGTGATCCATGAAGCGAAAGATGATAGAGGAAGCCAGCCAACATACTGTCTCCAGCTCCTACGGTAGACACGACATTAACTTTTAAGATATCTGAGAGATAGGCTTCATCTTTTGAGATCAACATGGATCCTTGTTCACCCATTGAGACCAAGACATAGGTGATGTGGTAGGTGTTGATCAAGTCTCTAACGGCACTTAGAATTTCTTGTGTACCGTTTAGAGTTTTTCCCAATAGATTCTCTAATTCATAGATATTGGGTTTGATCAAGAAAGGGGAAGCTTTTATTCCTTCTTTGAGGATATCTCCATCCGCATCAAGGACAACTTTAGTTTTACTCTGAACCATTTGTAGTAAGGTCTTAACATCATCTGCGGATAAACCTTTACACGCACTTCCAGAGAAGACCATCATGTCACTGATCTTAGAATAACGATTGATCAGTAAGGTCATTTGATCGACTTGGGTGTCATTTACTGTGAAGCCTTGTTCATTGATGTCGGTGGTAGTTTGGATGGATGGATCAATGATCTTCGTATTGGTACGAGTCAACGCATCCACGAGGATGAAATCCGTAACCAAATTTTCAGCTTTGATAAATTGTTGAACGAAGGAATAATTCTTTTCTCCGATAAAACCGATGGCTGTAGTTGGAGCTCCTAATAAATGAAGGACCTTCGCCACGTTGATGCCTTTTCCTCCAATGTTTTCTTGTACCTGTTCGACTCGATTAACTAGTCCTAAAGTGAAGTGATCAACGGTGATGGTCTTATCGATGGCTGGATTAAAGGTTACCGTAGTGATCATCGTTTGACCTCAAGATCATAGGAATCGATGATGGCTTTTAGAATGACCTGATCTGTTTGTGAATCGGTGATGATCATATCGATCATCGATAATGAAGCAAAAGTGTTGAGATAGACTTTGTTGAACTTAGAATGATCAGCTAAGAGGATCCTTGTTTTTGCACATTGGATCATAGAACTTTTGATCATGGCTTCATCGAGATCGGTCGTGGTTAGACCTGCATCGATGGAGACCCCATTTGCTCCTAAGAAGACCTTTTCAACATTGAATCGTTTGAAGGATTCTTGAGCGATAGGACCTACTGCAGCTAGGGTATTGGTTCTTACTTTACCCCCAACAATAATAAGATCTAAATTTGGATTCATATTCAATTCTTTAAAAACGATGGTTGAATTTGAGATGACAGTTAATTTTAAGTTGGATTTGCCAATTAATTTCGCCAATTCGTAAGTGGTGGTTCCACCATCCAAGATAATGGAATCCCCATCAACTAAGGTTTCGAAGGCTTTATGAGCGATATATGCTTTTTCTTCTCTTAATAAAGTTTCTTTTTGGCTGATAAGATCTTCAGTATTGAGACGGGTCTCATTGACGAGTGCTCCACCATGGGTTCTTTCTAATTTTCCTTCTGTTTCAAGTAAAGTAAGATCTCTACGTATGGTAGCCTCTGAAGCTTCTAGAAGAATGCAGAGTTCACTTACAGTAATGGCTTGATTGACCTTAAGGGATTCTAAGATGCGATTACGTCTTTCTACGGCCAACATATTACACCAACTCGAAAGCAGCGAAGACATCGAGAACGGCTTGTTCATCTTTGGCGTTTCGAATGGCTTCTCTGAATTCTTCTTTCATGAGTTTTCTAGAAAGAGTCGCTAATAAACGTAAGTGAGTTTCGCCAGCATCAGAAGCAGGGACCCCGATTTGAAAGACAAGATCGACTGGTGCTCCATCAAAGGAGTTCCATTCGACATTATTTACTTTTGCGTAGATGACGAAAGCTGTGTTTACAACTTCGGTTTTTCCATGAGGAATAGCGATCCCATAGCCGACACCAGTTGAGAATTCGCTTTCACGATGTTGAACAGATGCGACATAGGCTTTGGCGTCACTGACAAGACCGATCTTAACAGCGTGATCAGCAATCGTTTGGATGACAGTATCTTTATC
The DNA here is from genome assembly GCA_013334325.1 of Erysipelotrichaceae bacterium. Taxonomy (GTDB): domain Bacteria; phylum Bacillota_I; class Bacilli_A; order Erysipelotrichales; family Erysipelotrichaceae; genus UBA2212. The sequence goes on from JAAXXT010000029.1 coordinate 22,094, forward strand.
TTTGGCTTCACAATGAAGTAGGATGGTATTGAGTGAAAACATAGGGCCTCCGTGAGTGTTTATGAGCGATAATGATTACTTATGAGTGAATAATAGCACATGTAAGGGCTTTGTCAAGACCTAAATGAGCGATTATGTGTGAAATGTGAGTGAAAATGATTAGGTATGAGCGTTTTTGCTTGAAAAGGATGTTTTTTTAGTTTACTGTGGCATTTTTAATAGAGTTTGCTATAATTATGAGGCATCCATTGACTGCACCAGTGGCGGAATTGGCATACGCGCACGTCTCAGAAGCGTGTGGGCAACCGTGCGGGTTCAAATCCCGCCTGGTGCACCATGAGTTAGAAAAAGTCTTCGAAAGAAGACTTTTATTTATAGTTAAGCTTTAATGGATCGATGTTTCAATTGATCGATGAAGTCATCACACCAGGCATCGAATTCAGGTTCTGATTTCTTTAGTTCAGGATGATCAATCATAAACTCGAGATACGCTTTTAATCCATCTCTTAATGAGGTCGTAGGATTGAAATCATTCAATAAAGATTTTAGTTTGGAGATGTCATAGATACAAGAAAACATCTTATCACCTTGGATCGAGGTCTTAAAATCATAGACAGTGCTTTTTGATAAAGTGACTGAGTCGACGAAGATTGGTTTATATTCAACCTTGAGAGTTTCAGCTAAGATCCGATAGACTTCATTCCAAGTATGAGTTGCGGGATTCATGATCTGGATAATCTCCCCAATGGTTTTTGGATGATTGATCAAAGGGATAAAACCTTTTGCGAAATCTGATGCGTGGGTGGATGCCCATACTGATTCCCCATCCCCATGGATCAATACTTCTTTCCCATCGATCATTCGTTGTATAACTGCCCAACAGGATGAGCCCTTGACACTTAATGGGATACGATCCTCACTGTAAGTCTGAGAAGGTCGAATGATGGTTACAGGAAAACCTTCGTTTTGATAGGCGTTTAAAAAGATCTCTTCCGCAGCGGCTTTATTTTGCCCATAGAGACTATAACGATTGCCTCTAGGTGTCAACTCATTGATGATGAGATGATGTTCATGATCTAGACAAGCGACAGTTGAGATGAATATGAATTGTTTGGTGATGTCTTTAAATAAATCGATTCGTTCATAGGCTTGTTGAGGTCCAAACAGAATGAAATCGATGACACAATCAAAGCTTCTACCTTTAAGTAATTCTTTGATGTGAGAGCTCTGATTGATGTCTCCGATAAGGATCTCTACATTTGAAGATAAATCTTGATTTTGATGACCTCGATTGATCAATGTTAAAGAAACATCTGGATCCTTTGATAAGGTTTCTGTAATAGGTGTAGAGATGGTGCCTGTTCCACCTATGATAAGAATATGTCTCATTAGAGGACCTCAATCAATTGAAGTAATATGGTTTCTAGTTTGATTGCGGCTTGATTGGCCATTTCTACCACACGATGATGATCATGTTTAACTTTTTGTATCCCAGTAGCCATATTGGTCACGACCGCAAAAGCCAATACTTTCAATCCAGCGTGATTAGCGGCTATGGTTTCAGGAACGGTACTCATCCCAACAAGATCAGCTCCCATGACTTTAGCGGCTCTAATTTCAGCTTTGGTCTCATAATAAGGTCCACTAAAATGCGCATAGATACCTTCGTGTAAACTAGGATCCAATGCTTTAACTTTTTTGATCAAATCAAATGAATAAGGTTCACTCATATCAGGAAAACGAGGTCCTAATTTTTCATCATTGATCCCAATCAAAGGATTGATCCAAACCATATTGATAAAATCATTGATCAATACGATATCTCCAGGTTCATAGTCTTTATTGACTCCACCACAGGCATTGGTCAAGATCAAAGTCTCGACGCCTAAGGCTTTCAATACATATATGGGAAAAACCACTTCTTTCATACTGTAGCCTTCATAGAAATGGAATCTTCCTTGAAGCATGACCACATCTTTGCCTTTAAGTTTCCCAAATACAAGTTGACCAGCATGACCTACTACTGTTGATTTTGGAAAATAAGGCAAATCCGCATAAGGAAAAACAAGTTTATCGCTCATCTCATCGACGAGTTTTCCTAAACCTGTTCCTAAAACGAAAGCTACTTTAGGAGCTTCTTTGATTTTGCCTTTTATTGTTTCTGCACATTCTTCGATCTTCAATCTGTAATTTTCCATAGGGACCTCACTCCTTTATTATACTAATAATCAAATCACTTGACTCAAATAGTTAATGGGCTATGATGAAACGCAGGAGAATCTTTATGAAACTTAAAAAGCTAGTTTGGGTAGTAAGCTTGGTTATGATTTTAGGTATTGGATTAACATCATGTTCAACTGCGGGAACAGAAAAATTTACTGTTGCTCAATTAGCGACTTATGATGGGAAAAACGGAAACAAAGCTTACATTGCGGTCAGTGGTAAAGTCTATGATGTGACCAATGTAGGTGAATGGAACAATGGATCTCATCAAGGTGTTAGTGCTGGAATGGATTTGACTCAAGTAATAGGTGATGCCCCTCATGGGAAGTTAGTATTAGATAATCTTAAGATCGTTGGAACTCTAACTAAATAAACTGCGAAAGCAGTTTTTTTATCTCAAGAAAGGGCATAATTCTGACATATATAATTTCCCATTAAAAGAAGCTATGTGTTATTATAGTCCTCATAGAAAGACCACTTTTAGGCCACCACTATGAACTACATCTTCTTCTCTCCGAATTTTCCTTCTAATTTTAAGTATTTCGCCATGAGATTACGTGACCATGGGGTCAACGTCTATGGGATAGGATCAGATACTTATGAAGCATTAGATCCTGAACTTAAAGATGCCTTAAAAGGTTATTATCGTGTTGATTCAATGCAGGATTATCACCAAGTCTATAAAGCGGTGGCTTATTTTGCCTTTACCTATGGGAAGATAGATCGATATGAATCCCATAATGAATATTGGTTGGAACAAGATGCAGCCATTCGTACGGATTTCAATATTCCTGGATTAAAGATCTCAGATCTTCCTACGATCAAACAAAAATCTAAAATGAAAGAGAAGTTTACTTCACTTCAGATCCCTGTCGCTAAAGGTCAACCTGTCTTCACGGTCACAGAAGCCAAACAAGTCGCCAAAGCTTTAGGCTATCCTGTTTTGGTTAAACCTGATATTGGGGTAGGCGCTGCTTATACTTATCGTTTAGAGAATGAGAAAGAACTCAAGAAGTTCTTTGAGAATAAACCTCCGATGACTTTTATTATGGAAGAATTCATCGATGGGGATATTGAAACCTTTGATGGATTAACGGATGCTTCAGGAAACATCATTTTCGTGAACTCTTTTGTCTATAATGCAGGGGTCATGGATGCAGTCAATAAAAATGAGGATATGTATTATTATACCCGTAGACAGATTCCGTCTGATCTTCAAAAAGCAGGCACAGCGTGTGTCAAAGCCTATAACTTAAAAGAACGCTTCTTTCATTTTGAGTTCTTTAGATTAAAAGATGGTTCACTTATGGCTTTAGAAATCAACGTAAGACCTCCAGGAGGTCTATCTATGGATCTCTTTAATTTCACCAACGATGAAGATTTATTTGATGTCTATGCGAAAGTCGTTTTAGGACTCACGTTTAAAGTCAAAAACGATAGGCCTTATCATGCCTTCTACATTGGATTAAAAGATGAAAACATGCCTCTTCTTAAACAAGACATCAAGACTTCAGTTGAGAAGTATAAACTGATCCTTGTCTTTAATGGACCAATTGCCTCTATCTTTGCGCCTGCGATAGGGAATTACGCAATCATCTTAAGACATTCTAATATCGAGCTTTTAAAGAAAGCAGCTGCTGAAATCATGGCTATGAAAGATCCTGTATGAAGATAGAGTATCAGAATTGGTATTCCTATCGACTAAGTCGAATGATGGAGTTTAAGATCTATGGTCACGCAGGAAAGTGTTTGATCGTATTTCCTTCATCAGGAGGAAGATTTTTTGAATACGAAGATTTCAAAATGATCGAAGCTTTAAGCTGGTTTATCGAATGTGGGTTCATACGAGTGGTTACTTTAGATTCTATCGATTCAGAGACATGGTTAAATCAAGATCGTTCCGCTACCGATAAAGCTCGTCATCATAATGCCTATGATCGCTATATCGTAGAAGAACTAATACCTTTTATTAAACAGAACTGTGATTATGAAGGAAAGTTCTTAGCGACAGGTTGTTCGATGGGAGCCTATCACGCTGCCAATATCTTCTTTAGACATCCTGATGTCTTTGATTCATTGATAGCCTTAAGTGGGATCTATGATGCACGTTTCCATGTTGGAGAAGCACTTGGTGATTTTGATGTCTATACAAACTCTCCTGTGGATTATTTAAAAAATATGAGAGATCATTGGACACTTGAACAGTATCGACAAAACAGTATCATCATAGCTTGTGGTCAAGGTGATTTTGAAGAAGAGTGTTTAAGAAATACGCGTCATCTTCAACAGGTTCTCAGTGATAAAGCTGTGCCTGCGTGGATCGATCTATGGGGCAGTGATGTCCATCATGATTGGGTATGGTGGAGACAGATGATGCCTTATTATCTAGGAAAACTTAAAGAACAGAATAGACTTTAGCCTTCATTCTCAATGAAGGCTTTTCTTAATGTGAACTTAACTCTGAAAGTGATATGCTTGGTATGGAGGATGAATCATGAAAAAGAAATTTTTATGTGTGATGCTCAGTTTATTTGTACTAAGTGGCTGTACGACCTCTTCGATTACCAATCTTTCTCACACCACTGGTTCTTTAACCTTATCTCAAGCGAGCGACATCGATCCTGACTTGGTAAAAAACATCAACGATCTTGCGTTTAAACTACAAAACTCTTCTGAGAAGAATGTTTTTCTTTCTTCTTTAAGTATCTATCTCGCTTTAGCTATGACTTCTCATGGGTCAGCCCATACTTCCTATGATCAATTCATGAGCTTACTCAATCCAAAGGGCTTAGATGAAACAGTATGGTTATCTCAAATGAGAGCCCTTCAAGGCAATCTCAATGCGTCTTCTCCTGTTAAGATTTCTTTATCGAATTCGATCTGGATGAAAGATTCTTTTAAGGATCAAGTCAAAGAAGATTTCTTATCACGAAATAAAGAATATTTTGGAGCCTTTATAGCGTCTCTGGATTTCTCAAAAGCTTCTTCTCTTGATGAGATCAATGGCTGGGTCAAAAAGAACACCAATAAACTCTTCGATAAAGTGCTTCAAGAGATCGATCCTGCGACCGTGATGATCTTGATCAATACGATCTACTTTAAAGGAGACTGGGCTTCTAAATTCGATAAAGCAGATACTAAAGATGGGATCTTTCATGGGTTAAGCGATGAAACCGTTAAATTCATGAATCAAACCAAGGCTTATCTCTATCACGAAAATGATCAACTTCAATCCATCCTATTACCATATGAAGGTAATAAGATTGGGATGTTGATCGTGATGGGAAAAGACAACACAAATCAGATAAGAACGAATGATCAATTCCTTACTGAACTTAGCGCTTTACAATTATCATCTGTTGATTTAAAAATGCCTAAAGTCGATATTGCGACTTCAATGAAGCTCAATGATTCTTTGATCGCTTTAGGTCTCAGTGATCCTTTTGATTCTAATCTCGCTGATTTCTCTCGTTTAGCTCAAGCTGATCTCTATATCGGCAAAGTGCTTCATAAGGCAAGACTCATTATCGATGAAGAAGGTACCGAAGCTGCTGCGGCGACCACGGTCATCATCGATGTGACATCCATGCCTACATCTGATCATCAGATGACTGTCGATCATCCTTTCCAAGTCTTCATCGTTGATTTACAAACCAATATGATCCTGTTTAGTGGATCCATCAACGACGTTAACGCATCAGAATAAACAATAAAGTTTCGGGAAATCCCGAAACTTTTATTTTGAGTCTATAAAGCGAAAAATGAAAAGCGTATAATAAAAAGGTATGAAACAACAAATCAGCTTAAAAGAACTATTTTGGGAATTCTTTAAAATCAACTCTGTGACTTTTGGGGGAGGTTTTGTGATCATGCCGATCATCAAGAAAGCCTTCGTCGATAAGAAACATTTATTAGAAGAGAAAGATATGTTGGATATGATTGCTTTAGCTCAATCTTTACCAGGGGTCATGGCGGTCAATGCCTCAATGTTGGTAGGTCATCGTTTAAGAGGCATCAAAGGATCCATAGTCAGTTTATTCGGAGGGATACTACCACCTCTAGTCATCGTTCTCATAATTTCAGTTTTCTATACAGCCTTTCAAACCAATCCGATCATTTTAGCGGCTCTTAGAGGCATGCGTGGAGCTGTCAGTGCAGTCATGGTCGTAGCGGCCTATTCGATGCTAAAAAGCGTGTTAAAAACGGATTATGTTTTCTCGATCATTTTGGTCATCTTGTCCTTTATCGTAGGATATTTTACTGACATCTCGATTGCGTATGTGATGTTGAGCG
>JAAXXT010000002.1 GCA_013334325.1 Erysipelotrichaceae bacterium
AGTGTATCACAAGCTTGAGCTTGCTTCAAGTTATTTTATGCTACGTTCTACACTAAGTACATTAGGTACTTTTCTAAGATTCGCAATGACGACTTTTAGATGCTCAGCATCATTTACTACCACTGTTACATTGGTAATGGCAGTGATCTTATCATCAAGCACTGAAGAATTGATTGAGTTCATCCCTGCTTTACATTGAGATAAAACAGTAACAAGATCAGACACTAAGAAGGATCGATCTGTAGCGGTTATAAACAATTTAACATCATATTTACCTTCAGTGACGGTCTCATCCCACATAACATCGATCAAACGCTTTGATTCATTCTTAATATTAGGACAATCCTTACGATGTACTTTGACCCCTTGACCTTTACTGATGAAGCCTACGATCTCATCTCCAGGTACAGGTGAACAACATCCAGCCAAAGAAATCATCATAGAATCTACACCTGCGACTCTTATCCCGGATTTTGAAATGGAACGTTTAGCGGGTTGTTTAAAGAGTTTCTCTAGATTAAAACCATCTAGTATGGATCGTTTTGTGGTCAGCTTCTCCATAACTGCAGCTAAAGAGAGAGATTTGACTGCCAAGGCATAGTAGAAGTCATTGTCGTTACTGACTGCGAAATGGCTCAATACGCTGTCTAATCGCTTAGAATTGACATATTCTTTCTCATCGAGATCACGTCGTTTGAGCTCATCGATAAACATTTGTTGACCCTTGGTGATGAATTCAGCGCGATCTTCGAGTTCTTTATGTTGAAGGAAACCTTTGATTTTACTTCGTGCGTGAGAGGTCTTAACGATCTTAAGCCAATCTTCAGAAGGACCATTGGATTGTTTAGATGTCTTGATTTGAACGACATCACCAGTTTTTAAAACGGAATTTAAAGGTACCATCGTATTATTGACGATGGCTCCTACTGTACTATGGCCAATCTCAGTATGGATACGATATGCAAAATCTAAAGGAGTAGATCCATTAGGCAAATCGATAACACGACCTTTTGGGCTCATAACATAGACATTAGCTTCAAAAACATCATGGGTCAAAATATCCATGTATTCTCCAGCCGATTCAGATTCATCTGTTAACATCCCAAGATCTTTAAACCATCCCAGTTTATCTTCGATTTCTTTTTGTTCCTGAGGTTGAGAGCGTTTAACGCCTTCTTTATAGCGCCAATGGGCTGCGACCCCTTTTTCAGCGATGTCATCCATCATTTCAGTTCTGATTTGGACTTCGAAGATAGAACCTTCAGGTCCTACGATGGTCGTATGTAAGGACTGATACATATTCATCTTAGGCATCGCAATATAATCTTTTAAACGACCTGGTATGGGTCGATAATTCGCATGGATATGACCTAATATCTCGTAACAATTCAATTCATTCTTCGTAACGATACGGATCGCATTTAGATCTAAGATCTCTTCGAAACGTTTACTCTTGGTGGTCATTTTTTTATAGATACTATAAAGATGTTTAGATCTACCAAAGATCCTAAATTGGATGTTTTGTTGAGTCAAGACTTCACTGATGTCATGGATCATCGTTTCGACTTGTTTATCGCGCTCGATTTTACGCAATTCTACCATCTGTGCGACTTCATAGTATTTATCTGGATACAGATAAAAGAAGCTTAGATCTTCAAGTTCATTTTTGATCTCACTGATCCCTAATCGATGTGCAATAGGCGCATAGACTTCTAAAGTTTCAGAAGCGATCTTCTTTTGTTTCTCAGGAGACATATACTTAAGCGTACGCATATTATGTAGACGATCGACCAATTTGATCAAGATGACTCTGATATCCTTAGCCATCGCGATAAAGATCTTACGATGATTGACCGCAAGATATTCTTTTTCGTCTTTGAATTCGATATTACCGATCTTAGTGACAGATTCTACAAGCATCGTGACTTCTTCATCGAAGGCTTTGACCATCTCTTCTCGAGGAACACCACAATCTTCTAAAACATCATGCAAGAGACCTGCAGTAATCGTTTTTGGACCTACTTTGAGCGTACTTAAAATCAAGGCGACCTGAATCAAATGATTGATGTAGGGTTCCCCGCTTTTACGTACCTGTCCTTCATGCTTCTCTGTGGCGTATAGTAATGCCTTTTCGATCAGCAAGATATGGGCAGGATTGGTGATGTAGGTGTTGATGCTTTTTAGTAAGGCATCGACTCCTAAATGGTCATAGCGATCGCTCATAGATCCTTTCTATAGAAAAAAGGAGAGTTGCCTCTCCGCTTAGTCGTAATTAATTAAGGAAAAGACCTTGTAGCCTTTTAAGACTTCACGCCCTTTTAATGCATTCAGTTCGATAAGGAAGGCACAGCCAACAACATTACCGCCCAACTGTTCAACCAATTTTATAGTCGCTTCAACGGTTCCACCTGTCGCTAAAAGATCATCGACGATCAACACACGTTGACCAGGAGTAATCGCATCTTTATGGACATGAAGTTCATTCTTTCCATATTCTAAGGCATAAGAATAGCTTACTGTTTCTCTAGGAAGCTTGCCTGGTTTTCTCACTGGGACAAAACCGATCTCTAATGCTGATGATACAGGACAACCAAAAATGAAACCTCTTGATTCAGGTCCTACGATAAGATCTGCTTTAACTTCTTTAGCGAATTCGACCATTTGATCCGTTGCGGCTCTAAATACTTTCCCATTGGCCATTAAAGGAGTAATGTCTCTAAATAGGATCCCTTCGATTGGGAAATTCGGAATGTCTGCGATGTATTTTTTGAAGTCCATGTTTTTTCCTCACACTCACCTATTATAGTCAAAAGGAACTCATAAAACAAGCCTATAACCAAGACTCTGCTACAATACTGAATCCTGTTTTACCTCTAAAGGTGTTTAAACTTAATCGACCTGTTAAATGAAGGACTCTTGAATCAAATTGGGTCTCATCACAATTATTGAAACATAAGACATCGATGAGGCTCCCCTTTACGTTTACTTGCCACTTATAGCCGTTTTTAAGCCCATTAGAGCTTAAAACTAAGGCTTTATCTATTTCTACTTCAGGTAATTCAAATCCTTGTCCAAAGGGCTTAAAATCCATGAGACGAGTATAGCTTTCTATGTTGATAAGCTTTGGATCAAAGAGTAAAGTCATTCTTTCAGATGAACTGAGATCTAAATGATCAGTAGAGGCGTAGACACTTAATCTAAAAGCATCATACTGATCTTCAGCGATCTCGATTCCAGCCGCTAAAGCGTGTCCTCCATATCTCATCGTATAGACCATACAGTCTTTTAGTAATTCTCTAAGATCTGTCCCTAAAGGCGCTCTTATGCTTCCTTTATAGGAGCCATCTTTATGAGCCAAAACGATGACAGGTTTATTTGTTTTACGAACCAATTGACCCGCAGTAATCCCAACGATCCCCTCATGGAAATCAGGATCATCGATGATGATGACTGCGTGAGGATCAACTAAAGCACTCTTGGTCTTAGCCATCATCGACGTATTGACTGTTTTTCTTTTCTCATTGATGGCTTTGATTTGTTGAGCCTTAAGTAAGATCTGAAAACGATCTTCACTACAGAAGTATTCCACCAAGGCATTGACACTTAATTCATCATTCATACGTCCGATCGCATTGATTTTAGGGATAATTTGAAAAGCCACACCCAGTTCATCTAATGCATCAGCTTTATCACTCAAGGATATAATACTTGGATAATTGTTGAGATTAAGTAAAGCAAGACCCTGTTTGACCAAGCTTCGATTATAGCCCCATAGATCCATCACATCAGCAATGGTTGCGATGGCTGCTAAAGTACAAAGATAATCGTTTTGTTTAAGATGAGTAGAAAGCATATACGCTAAGGCACTTCCACAACTATTCTTATAATTGGATTCTAAATAATTCGGATGAATCAAGATCGTACAAGGAACATCTTTAGTGATCTCATGATGATCCAAGATGATCGAATCGATCTTGGCTTCATTGAGTTTATCAAGTGCTTCATAGGCGCTGACCCCATTATCGACGATCAAGAATAAGGTATAACCTTTTTTTAGCGCTAAGTCTACTGTTTTTGGACTTAGACCATAACCTTCCTCAAAACGATGAGGTATGTAATATCCAACTTGAGCACCAAGATCTCTAAGAGTTTTAACCAGAATCGATGTGGAACATACCCCATCCGCATCATAATCTCCACACACCATGATCTTTTCTTTGTTTTGTAGTGCTTTAAGTATTCTATCCCTAGCTAAAATAAACAAAGGATGAGATGAAGGATCAATACTCATTGGACTTAAAAGCTGATCAAGTTGATCATCATCAAGTTGATTCGCATAACAAATCTCAGCCAATAAAGCATCATTCATTTTCTCTATATAATGTGTTTTTGAAATCATAAATTTAGTTTAGCATAAAAAAAGAACAGCAATGCTGTTCTTAATCACCTTAATCGTTGATCCCCATGATGGTTAATTCATCGATCTCTTCTTTTTTACGCTTTTTATGCTTGATTTCTTTCTTAGGTTTACGATAATAACGAATGTTTACCCATAATTGGGCAGCAATGAAGATTGAGGAGTAAGCCCCAGCCATCAAGCCAATAAACATAGCGAAGTTGAATGTAAAGATGGCTTTGGATCCCAAGAACAATAAGAATACCATTGGAATCAAAGTCGTAATTGTATTCCATAATGAACGCAAGACTACACCACTTAGAGCATCATTGACGATCTTCTTATAGTCGTCTTTGGTATATTGGTTTTTACTTTGATTGTGTAAAGTTTCTCGGATACGGTCAAATATAACGATGGTATCATCTACAGAATACCCAATGATGGCCAAGATGACAGCAATAAGTTCTGTTGTAACATCAAGTCTAAAGATAGCGAAGATCGATAAGACGATGAATACGTCATGCAGCAAGGCAACAATAGTCGCGATACCATAATCCCATTCAAATCTCAAGGATACAAACACCAACATCAATATCCAAGCGATCAAGGACGCCAAGATGGCATTTTTAACCAACTCATTCCCAATCAATGGGGTTACGACGCTTTCATTGATCTCTAGACCATATTTTGTCTTCATTGTGGTCCCAATCAAATCTAGTTTCGCACGAGAGAGCGCCTCAGTCGTTGTGATATAAGCCATTTTTGTTCCAGAGAGCTGAACATTGAAACTATTTAATCCTAAGGCTTCAAAATCAGATTTAATTTGAGTTTCACTCAATACGATATTTGAATTGACAGTAATCTTAGTTCCGGAAGCAAAATCGATTCCTAAATTCATAGCTCCTTTTCCGTTGGCTAAATTAAAGCCAGCCGAAGCGAAGCCTAAGAATAGAATGGTAATAGACCCAATAATGAAAGGTTTAGCTGCTTTTACGAAATCAAATCCCGCAAAAGGTCCAAAATAACGTTGTTCTTCACCCTTTGTAACATCAGGTATGTGTTTCATCTTAACTTTGAACCAAGTCTTCTTGTCATCAAGATAACCTGAATTGACAAGTAAACCCATGATGAATTTAACGAAGAATACGTTGATGATGATGGTAACCATAATAGTAACCATCAACATGGTAGAGAATCCTTTAACTGGACCTGTCCCAAAGATATACATAATGACTGCAGCGATGAACGTTGTCGATTGAGAATCTACGATGGTTACCCATGATAGATTATGTCCTTCAACGAAAGATTTCTTCACCGATCGACCTAAATACAATTCATCTCGAATACGTTCAAAGGTCAAGATATTCGCATCTACCGTCATCCCTACCCCCATAACCAAAGCAGCGATACCAGGTAAGGTATATACTCCACCAATAGAGTTATAGATGAATATTACGATGAAGACATATAGAACAAGCATCAGAGCAGATAAGATACCAGGTAAGGCATACATAACGATCATAAACAAAGCAACGCCCAAGATCCCTAAGATCCCAGCGAATGCGGTTGTTTTAAATGAATCGATACCGAATTCAGCACTGACTTCATTTGAGTAAAGTTCAGTCATTTTAACTGGTAATGAACCAGAGTTGATTAAATTGGACAATTGACGAGCATAGGCTTCTGTAAAAGAACCCTGAATAACCGCATCACCCGCAATAGCAGCTTTTACTGAAGCCGCAGAAATAAACTTAGGATTAGCTTTGTCTTTTTCTGCTTTATAGCTATCTGTCTTAGAATCATAATCCAACCATGTGACCATGGTATTATCAGCCATCGCTGCAACTGCAGCGGTAATTTCTTTAAATTTAGTTTTGTCTTTGATCTTTAAAGATACGACGACAACACCGTTTTCATACGCTAAAGAGGCACCACCTTCTTCAAGGATGGTCGCATCAGCCAATAGTTTGTCATTAACATCTCTAAAGGTTAAATTCGCTGTCGTTGAAATCAATTTACGTGCTTCATCTTGATTGGTGATCCCAGCCAATTGAATACGAATACGATTATCACCTTCGATGAGGATATCTGGTTCATTGACCCCAATGATATCTACACGTTTACGAATACTCGCAACGACTGCAGTGATGTCTGGTAAAGTACCTCCATCGACCAATGGACTAACTTCATAGACGATTTCAAAACCGCCTTGTAAGTCAAGACCTAAAGTCATATTATCGGCAGTATCTTTTGCAAAGAAACCTACCAACAATAAGACAGCCATTACGGTCATCGTAAAGATAACCAATCTACTCTTTTTTCTGTTCATACCTTATCCTCCGAATAATGTGGAAAAATCATTTAATGTTTGATGTCTGCTTTCAATAATCGATTGTGTTGAGAGATAACTCACGATCTCTTCAGCTTTTAAGCTCATGATGTCGTTTATGATCTGATGAATATGCTTAGGATGACCTTCAGACCACTTGATTTTCCATAGGGCATTCTCAAATTGCTCATAACTTAAATGTGGGAGTGCTTCACTTTGAATCATTCCCAAGCGTAAAGTCATTGTTAGCTTAATCTGAGTTGAAAATCCATCTTCTTTAGGCATAAGTTCACCAGGTCGCTGTATTATTATAAGTCATTCTTCACAATAATAAAAGCGAAATTAATTAAAGCTAAAGTTTATGGACCAAATCCTTGAAGATTCGTCCTCGTTGTTCATAATTATCAAATTGATCATAGCTTGCACAGGCTGGTGAAAACAGGACCACATCCTCTTCTTTTGCCAATGAGTATGCCAATTGAGTTGCTTGATCTAGGTTATCTAAAACGATGGCATTTGGATAAAGTGCTTTGAGTTGAAACTTAGTTTCGCCATACACGATCATCTTCTTCACTTGACCCAACAAAGGAATCAAGGCATCAAAACCAGTCTTTTTATCATAACCTCCAGCCAATAAAATGACAGGATGTTTAAATGCTTTTAATGCAACAACCGTTGCTTCTGCATTGGTACCTTTAGAATCATTATAATATTTAACTTTATTGACTTCTCTTACGAACTCAATACGATGTTCTACACCCGCAAAGTTTCTTATACCTTCTTGGATCTGAGAAAGACTTACTCCCATCTTATAGGCCATCGCTGCAGCTACCATCGCATTTTGAACGTTATGCATCCCTACAAGATGCAGATCACTTAAGTCAAACAGTTTTTCATCCCATAACCACACGGCTTCATCTTTTAAATAAAGATCAGCTTTCTTTTCTAGAGAGAATTCTATGACTTTACAAGGACAGTTTTGAGTATAGTGAACCACATTTTTATCATCTAGATTTCTTAAGAACCAATCTTCTCCACTTTGATTCTTATACACCAAGGTTTTTGTTGTGTAATAATCATCCACATCTTTAAAAACATCCAAATGATCAGGGGTAAGATTCATGATGACGCTGACTAAAGGATGAAAATGAGGGGTTCCTAATAGTTGAAAAGCAGCTATTTCTAAAGCTACACTTAGTTTTTCTTCAGGATAATCAATCACAAGATCACTTAATGCAGTCCCTATATTTCCATAAGCTCCATTATGTGGATTGAGTTGTTTTAATAAGTCTCCTAATAAAGCAGTAGTGGTGGTTTTCCCATTGGTTCCAGTAATCGCCCCATAGGTATAATCCACCAAAGATGAGGCATATTCGATCTCATTTATGATGGGGATATTTTTATCTGTAAAACCTTTTAGAAAGGTCAAGGTGTGAGGTATACCTGGATTTTTGATGACCACATCAAAATTTTCATCCCAAAGTGATAAAGGATGAGACCCTTCGATCACACTTAGTTTAGGATCACTAAAAGTTAAAGGAGGATTTATGATTTGACCATCATTTAAAATCACAATGTGATTTAATTTTAAAAGTAAACGTGTGACAGCGATTCCGCTTCTTGCAGCGCCTAGAACCAATACTTTCATCATTGAGCTCCTAACAATAATCCCAGTAAGGCAAACAGTATCCCAACGATCCAAAACAAAGTAACGACTCGAGTCTCTTTCCATCCACTTAAGGTAAATGCATAATGAATTGGGGTATATTTAAATACTCTACGTTTAAAGAGTTTTACTGAACCAATTTGAATCATAACGCATAATGTCTCGATCACAAATACAGCTCCAAAAATAATCAAAAGGAATTCCTGTTTGATGACCATCGCAATGACTGCGAGAAGTGCTCCTAGAGCCAAAGATCCAGTATCTCCCATGATGATCTTAGCAGGATGAATATTATAAACAAGATAAGCCGCCAATGAACCTAAGACCATTAAGATAAAGTTTGATAACCAATATAGATTCATCGAATAAGTCAAAGCAAAGAAACCAAATAAGGCAATCAAAACTGTGCCCCCGGCTAAACCATCCATCCCATCGGTGATGTTGACCCCATTACTGGCACCAGTAAACATCACGAAGACAAGAAGTCCATATAACCATCCTAGATTCAAAGGATTTACGATAAATGGTATAACTATTTCGCTGTTCGCAAAGGATTGATAAATGAGATACACAATAATCGCTAAAATCAATTGAGCAAGAAACTTATGCGATGGCTTTAACCCAGCATTATTTTTTTCCACAACGATCTTATAATCATCCCAGAAACCTATGAGTCCATACCCTAAGTAAGTAAGATATACAACTCCCATCTTAAGATCCATAAATGACTTGGGTTGTAGAATAAGAGCTAAGATCAAAGGGACCAAAACAAATAAAATACCACCCATCGTAGGGGTCTTTTTCTTTGATTTGAATTGTTCTAATGAATATTCTGATACGCTTTGATGCGTATTTAAACGATCCATCTGCTTAATGAACTTAGGATAGATAAGAACAGTAACAACAAAACTTATAAAGAGTGAAATAAGGTTCATAATGAAAATATTATAGCATTAAACTAATGACTGAGTACGATAAACGTGACCGTTTGATCGCTTAATATGGTCCCTGGTAAGACAGATTGGGAGCTCACAAATCCTTCACCATCGATCGAAACTGTTTGATTAGCGAGTCTAAAATAAGCCAATACATCTTTCTTACTCCACCCTGTCATATCTGGCATGATGATGTCTTGATATGAACTGATGAATATTATTCGCTGAGTACTTAAAATATTAGTTTTTGATTCTGGATATTGATTGATGATGCTTGGTCCATTTCCAATAATGGTTATAGGATTGGTTTTATTAGTTAAGAATTCTGTTACAAAAGAAGTTGAATGATTTATGAAACTAGGAAGTTCATATGATGAAATGAGTTCTTCATCTACAGGTTGATGTTTAACTGAATACAATTCTATTGTTTTCATAATTTCTATGATTTGATTATTTTGCTCAACTCCACTTGAGATCGTAGGACTTCTATACGCATAATAAAGAAGAATCTCTGGATCATCATATGGTAAACCAATGATAACAGAATATATGTATTCGTCTTCTGAATAAGAACCATTAACTACCAATTGAGCTGTACCTGATTTACAAATAAAATCTATCGATTCAACTTGATATCTATTGCATGAAGCTCTATATCCATAAGCTGTAAGATGCATCAAATCAACCATTTTTGATGCTGTTGATGGTGAGATAGGATGATCAACAATGATTGGCTCATTTTGAACCAATACTTCTTTTGTATCAGAATTGATGATACGGTCAACTACATAGGGTTTCATCATTACTCCATCATTCATGATGGCTGTATACGCTTGAACAATTTGAAGCATATTCACAGAGATTCCTTGACCAAAACCGATGTGTAATAGATCTGAACTTGTATTTATCGATGCAGACGCTATGTTTTCTGGTTGAATATCTGTATTTACAGGTTCAAAGAAATGAAAATCATTGAGATACTTCTTAAATATTTCAGGATCTAATACCGTCGTCAATAAAGAAGCTATACCAACGTTTGAAGAAACTGAATAACCAGTATCATAATCGATTAAGCCCCAATTGAATTTATTGACGTTGTTTATAATACCAATTTTATTTTTGGCTGATTTTAAGCGTGTCAACTTCCCATTCTCATAACCATAAATAAACGGAGCAGTATCAAATAAATCAGTTCCTGTATAAACACCTTCTTCGATAGCTGCAGCATAAGTAAATGTTTTCATTGTAGATCCGGGTTCATAGATGAACTGAGATCCAAAGGTCATAAAATTGCTCGTATCGACATTGTTTAAGTCAAAATTCTTATTTTGAGCAAAAGCAAGTATCTTACCTGTTTTGACTTCTACAATCGTGCCCCAAGTTTGTGTTGCATTATAAGTCAACTCAGTCTTACCCATCGTTAGTTCTAATTGATCTTGTAGAGTTCTATCTAAAGTCAAAATTACTGAGTTCCCATTTACAGACGGAGTTATCGTTTGTTTAGAACCAGGTAAAACATAACCTTGAGCATCTACAGTAGAGACTTGATAACCATTGATACCTTTTAGGTAATCATTTAGTGAAAATTCTAATCCCATCCGTCCTATTAAATCAGGTTCAACTGTCTTTTCATCATCGTTGGCAAAACCTAATAGGTAAGAAGCAAATGAATCAGAAGGATATGTTCTTTTTTGAGTTTCTAAAAATCCTAAACCTGGAAGATCCAAGGCTTCAATAGCGGCTTTCTCTGAAACACTCAACTGTCTTCCAACTGCCCCAAACTCAGTTTGATATTCAGCTTGATTGAGACGTTCAAAAAGATATGCTTGATCAGTGTTAAGCACTTCTGCTAATTTCGAAGCTGTAAGTTCAAAATCAGACACATAGGCTTGATGACCATCAACGGCTGGTCGAGAAGGATCTACGATGGCATATAGAGTATAGCTCACCACATCTTCAGCTAAAATATTCATATCTTTATCATAAATGGTTCCACGATGGGCATTGATCACATTGGTAGATTGATTGATGTTGCTGCTGTAATCGTGTAGATCAGTTTGGCTTAAATAATGAAATCCTACGATACTCACACTAAAAAGATTGGCCAGTATCAACGCTGTGACCAATCCAATAATAGTAATGCTAAAAAGAAGCATAAACTTGCTTCTGTTTATCATCTATTCACCTGTGCTAAATTCGATGACATTATTCCCGTTCAGGCTTAATCCAGCTTCTTTAGCGATGGCCATAACTCTTTCAAAATCACTTAAATTTTGAATTTCTTTAGAAAGATTTTTATTTTGTATTTCTAATTGAGACAATTGGACTGTTTTGTTTTGGACTTGTACACTTAGTGATACATTGATCGAACGCAATACGATACTCGTAAAGAAATTCAACATCAAGACAAAACATAAAACCAAAAATGCCAAGCCTTGGATTTTGATTCTTCTTTTTGTTTTCTTGATGCGAATTGCCATGAGTTATACCTTTCTTAAGATCCTTAGTTTTGCGGAATGAGCGCGAGGATTCTCTAGTAATTCTGTTTCGTTGGCACGAGAATGCTTTTTATCAATCAATTCATAATCAGCTTTTGGAGTTCCTAGTACTGGAAGTTTTGATGGAACATTTACCCTAGACATTTCTGCGAATACTTTTTTTACAATACGATCTTCTAGTGAATGAAATGTTATGACGGCCAATCTTCCATCATGATTGAGTAAGGAGATCGCATCTCTCAATGTTCCTTCTAAGATGCTTAGTTCTTGATTCACTTCGATTCGTAAGGCTTGGAAGACTTGTTTAGCGGGATGCCCTTTTTGTGAGAGAACTTTTGAAGGCAAGGCTGATTTGATCACATCGACCAATTGGAAGGTTGTTTCAATAGGAGTAAGACTTCTTTGTTTCTCGATCGCTCGAGCGATTTGTTTAGCGTAAGGCTCTTCTCCATAGCTCAAGAGAATCTGAACCAATCTTTCGTAAGGATAACTATTGACTACGTAGAACGCATCGATGGCTTGTCTACGATCCATACGCATATCTAATCTCGCGTCATATCGATAACTGAATCCCCGCTCAGGATCATCGAACTGAGGAGAAGAAACTCCGAGGTCCATCAATATTCCATCAACGGATGATATTGAGAGATCGTTCATGATGGCTTTGATGTTTCGAAAGTTATCATGAACCAAAGTAATTTTTTCTAAGTAGGCTTTAAGATTCTCTGAGGCTTCTTTGATGGCTTGTTCATCTTGATCTAAACCAATCAATCTACCTGTTGTTAAGTGAGCTAGGATGCCTAAACTATGGCCACCTCTACCCAAAGTACAATCGATATAGATCCCATGAGGTTTGATGTTGAGTCCTTCTAAGGACTGATGATATAAGACAGGGATATGTTGGGTCATTATTTGATGAACTCGGTCAATTCTTCAGCGACACTTTCGAATGCACCACTGGCTTCTTCTGAGTATGCTTTCCAACGATTCACGGACCAGATCTCAACGTGATCTGCGACACCCAAGACAACACATTCTTTGATGATGGCTGCCTCATCCATTAAGTTTTGAGGAATCAAGATACGTCCTGCACTATCGACTTCACATTCCGCGGCTTTTGAGGTCACCATATGGATATACATACGAGATTCTTTTTTAGTATTTGGTAGTTTATAGAGTTGTTCGATGATACGTTCCCATTGTTTTGGGGTATAGACTGTAATACATCCATCAAGACCCTTAGTTAAAATCAGAAGATTTCCCAACTCATCTCTAAAACGAGCTGGAACGATGATTCTGCCTTTACTATCGGTGTTGTGTCTGTATTCACCCATGAACATATGCTGCACTCTCCCACTTTCTACCACTATCTGACACTATCTACCACCATTATACCCTTATTAGACAAAAATAAAAGAGATTTTAACACTTTTTGTTAAAATCTCTATTGTTTATGATAATTTAGCGGATTAACCAGATAAGAACTCCTAATAAACGAGCTGCCCAATCCTTTTCATAGTGTATTGCCCCTTCGATAAGCTCTCTTTTGATTTCATTATGGGGTATTTCATTCAAGGCATTCCCTATGATCTCATGAGAATTTAGATAACCTTGGTTAATAATAGGATCATCAGATTCAATAGTTCCTGTATCCATATAGAACTTAGGTAAGATTCCTTTGAATTGATGTATCCTTTCTAGAAGAGGTTCTTCAGAGAACCACCAGGCATTGGATAAACCGAAAGCTCCAGATAACTCATCAGGATAACTTAAGAGTGCAGCTAAGGTAATGATGCCTCCCATAGAACTACCCCCCATGTACACCTGTGATATTGGATACTTTTCACGATAATGAGGTAAGACTTCATTCATAAGATAACTTAGATAAAGATCCCCTTTTCCACCACATGGTCTATCTAATCCTTCCTCAAGAAAACTATCTCTTATAAAGGGACTATATTCATCTAAGCGGCCTTCCATGGTCCCTGTATTACTGATACCTAAAACTCTTAATCGTGGACAGCTTGGATCATTAAGGGTCTCTATAAAGCCCCATGAGGCCCCATAGGCTGCTTTAGAATCATCAAATAGATTCTGTCCATCATGCATGATCAGTAATGGACCTATCTCATCATCTTTTAGAGCAGAGAAAAAATAGAAAGTAACCTTTCTATTTAATGTCTCACTGAATTTTGAGTACGTTCTATACGGTTTTTTATTTCTCATAAAAAAAAGCGAAAACTCGCTTATTTACTGAGACCTTCATAATGTCCGCAATTAGCACATACATGATGGGGAGCTTTATACTCGCCGCAAGATGGGCATTTTACCAAACTTGGGACCGCCAGTTTATAATGCGTTCTGCGTTTTGCTTTTCTCGTTTTGGAAACTCGTCTCTGTTGAACAGCCATGAATCACACCTCCTACTCATCGTGTTGTTTATAAGCTTTAAAAATTTCTAATCGGGGGTCTGTTTCAGAGTTCTTGGATTTCTGATAATCCTCTTCTGACAGCACTTCCCAACCATCCCCTTTAGGATACGACTTTAATCCGGGTTTGACAAGTGTTATGGGTTTTTCAAGCACAATGGCGTTGAGTATCCCTTCACTTAAATCTAATCCTTCTTTTGGAATCACGAAGACATCGGGGTCATCTTCTTCGTTGAATCCATAAACTAAATCTGCGGTCGTAGAGAACTCATAATCGACATCTTCTAAGGTAATCGCACAAGGCACGATCATGGTGCCGGTGATATTAAGCTGAGCTAAGATGTGATTGTTGTCTTTCTCATAAAGAAGCGTCCCACGTACATGGATCTTCTCCAAGCGACGTATGCCTGTAATGGCAGGGATTTCTGGAAAGCTGATTTCAGAATCGAAATCAAGTTCTTGTTCTTTTAGAGTGAACAACTCATGTTTCGTCCATTTCACAGATTCACCTAAAGTGTCAACGTTGATATTATAGGCAATAAGCGAAGTAAAGTCAAACATTAGTTCACGCAATTCTAAGCTCTCTATAAGACATTTTTAGTTGTAGTAGTTTAGGAATATGATACAGTAGATTCATGAGTAAAATCGCTGGTATCGTTGTTGAATATAACCCCTTCCATAACGGTCATCTTTATCACCTTCAAAAGACAAAAGAATTGACCCAATGTGATCTTTTGATTGCGGTCATGTCAGGTAACTTCGTTCAACGAGGTGAACCAGCCATCATCGATAAATGGACCCGTACTCAAGCTGCTTTAGATGCGGGAGTAGATCTCGTCATCGAGTTGCCTTTTGCCTATGTCGTTCAAAGTGCGTCTCAGTTTGCGAAAGCCGCAGTCACTTTACTTAATTTAGCGAAATGTGATGTCTTGGTCTTTGGATCAGAATCCAACGATATAGAAAGCCTTCAAGTGATGGCCGATTGCCCCATCAACGTAGATGCCATCAAAGAGAATCTAAAATTAGGTTATGGTTATCCTAAGTCTTATGGTATGGTCCAAGGAGCTTACCCTCCAAATGATATTTTAGGGATCGCATATCTAAAGGCCATTAAAGACACATCAATGAGTGCCTTATGTATCCAAAGAACCAATGATTATCATGGGGAAGCCATAGATCAAGAAATAGCCAGTGCTACCGCCATACGAAAAGCATTATTAAACCATCAAGATGTCTCTCATTCTACCCCAATGGGTACTGTTTTGAGCCAATCATCATTGATTGAATTTGGAATGTATTATCCTTACCTAAGACTTAAACTATTGACCACTCCTAAAGAACAATTAGTGAACATATTTATGATGGAAGAAGGTATGGAGAATCATCTGTTTAAAATGGCACTTCTCTATGACGATTTTGAATCCTTCATTCAAAATGCAGTTTCTAAACGTTATACCAAAGCTCGTATCCAAAGAACCTTAACTCATCTTTTAGTTCATACCTTAAAAACAGACATTAAGAAGTTACCACCTTTAGATACTTGTCGTATTTTAGGCTTCAATGAGAAAGGTAGAGCTCATTTAAAAACACTTCAAGAAAATGAAGTGAAGATCGCATCGAGATACAACCAAATGCCTTTGCCTTATCGTGCTTTAGAAACCCGATCGACGATTACCTATGCTTCAGTATTAGGTATAAAAGAAAGAAACGAACTAGTTCAACGAGAAATTAAAGGACCTGTCATAAAAAAAGACTAATTAGTCTTTTTTGTTTTTAGAGGATTGTTCAAGATCATGTTTGATCTTTGTGGTAGAAACACCTTCAGTTCTTGGTAGATAAACGACTTCACATAAATCCGTAAGATAATCGAATTTACCTGCCCAATCATCACCGATGGCGAAGATATCTACATGATACTTTACGATGTCGCTTCTTTTCTGTTCCCAATCTGATTCAGGAATGACCAAGTCGACATAGCGAATAGCTTCCAGCATCATTTTACGTTCAGCGTATGAATGATATGCTTTCTTACCTTTAAATTCATTGATCTCGTCTGTTGATAATGCTACGATAAGATAATCACCTAAGGCTTTAGCTCGTTTTAGTAAACGAATATGGCCCCAATGCAATAAATCATACGTACCATAAGTAATGACTCGCTTCATTTATTCCTCGACGTTATGATAGACATTCTGAACATCATCGATGTTGTCGAGCATGCTCAATAGTCGATCAAACATTTCTTTGTCTTCACCTTCTACACTGACCATATTTTGAGGGATCATCGTATTTTCTAAGACATCGAATTCAACCTCAGGAATTAAAGATTCAACAGCTGTTTTAGCTGCATATAGTGAAGTAGGCACTACAGTAACTGTCATGATGTCTTCTTCGACTTCAATGTCTTGGACATCAACATCATGTTCAACCAAGCAATCCAACATAGCCCCATCATCAGTATACTTGAAAGATAAGATCCCCACACTATCAAACATATGGGAAACAGATCCACTTACGCCCATTTTAGATTTGCTTTTGGTAAAACAAGTTCTAACTTCACTGACCGTACGATTCACGTTATCTGTTAAACATTCAACGATGATGTTGGAATTATTAGGTCCGAAACCTTCATATCGAACACTGGTGTAGGATTCATCTGATCCACCTTTGGCTTTATCGATAGCTCTTTTAATAACTTCAGCAGTAACCTGATTGGCTTTGGCTTTTGCGATGATCTGTTTTAATCCTTGATTCATTTCTGGATCAGGAACTCCCGCTCTGGCAGCCATATAGATTTCTTTTCCGAATCTGGCATAAATCTTAGTTTTTACAGCGTTGGTTTTAGCCATCGCAGCTTTTCTTACTTCAAATGCACGTCCCATGGGTCTTACCTCTTTTGATTTTTATAACGCATTCATTATAAACAAATTCATCTTCATTTACAATCGTCTAGGATCTTAATAGTGCACCACACTGGGTCTTTAATGCTTCTAGTATCTTAGCGAAATGGATTTGTATTTCTTCTTCGTTGAGCGTATGATCCGCTGCTTGGAAGGCAATACTTAAAGCTAAGGACTTCTTACCTTTTTCGATATGTTCTCCTGTATAGACATCAAAGACTTCAACTGATTTAACCAAAGATTTAGCGCTTTCCATGATGACCTTTTCGATCGATGAAGCACTTACCTCTTCACTGACGACCATTGCGAGATCTCTTAAGACCACTGGTACTTTAACGACAGAATTGTATTTTATCTTAGCGGCTTTGGTTTTAAGTAAAGGCTCGATGTTCAATTCTGCCATCAAGATCGAATCGATTCCTAATTTTTGAGCCAATAAAGGATGGATTCTACCCATGATCCCTAAAACTGTTTTATCTAAGGTCACTTTAACGCTTTGATATGGATGAAAGAAAGGATGATCCGTAACTGCTTCATAACGTATCCTTCCTAGACTATAGCCATTTTCACTTAGTATATTTTCTATGATGCCTTTTAAACTATAGAAATCAGCCTCACGGGTTTCTTTCTGCCATCGATTGATTGTAATCGTTCCACTTTGAACCAAGGCAATTCTTTCTTGACATAAATCTATGTGACTTAAAGTCGAAATCTCAAAGATTTGGAAGTCTTTGATCTTATGGGATTGATTATAGACGACAGTCTCAAAGACACTGTTTAATAGATTATTTCTAATGTATTGTCTTTCATCTGATAAAGGAGAAATCAGAGACAAAGGATTTTCTAAAGGAGAAACACCTTCAACGGTTTTATCTTTGTTTACCAAAGTATAGGTAACGATCTCATTCATCCCAAAACCGACACATAAGGAACGTATCTTGTTTCTGAGCTGTTGTCTTTCGTCATAACCACCCTGAGTCATCGCCATGGCTGGTAAAGTACCTTTGAGATTACCATACCCAACGAAACGCCCTACTTCTTCGATCAAGTCTTGAGCCACTTCAATATCTAAACGAGTTGTAGGAATACTGCAAACGATCATCTCTTTTTCCATGATCGGATTAAAACCTAGAGCTTTGAAGATCTCTATGTCTTTTTCTAAAGGATAAACATCTCCAAGTAGATCGTTGATATGTTGAGGATGAACTTTAACGATTCGCTTCTCTGTTTCAGCTGTCCCATAAATAACAGTACTTTCTATTTCTTTCGCATCTGCCAATTCGATCAACAATTGAACTGAACGCATGACTGCTTTATGAGCCGCATTTAAATCTAGACCTTTTTGAAATCTCAAAGAGGCTTCTGTCATCAGATTGACTCTTCGTGAGGTATGACGGATCTGATAAGGTGCGAATTGTGCAGCTTCTATGACGATCCCATGAGTATTCTCATCGATCTTACTGTCATCTCCACCCATGATCCCAGCTAACCCGATGTGTTTACCATTACAGGTAATGACGATATCTTCTTTATGAAGATGGATATCTGATTCATCTAGTGTCTTAACGATCCCACTCTGATTGTCTTTAACGGTTATTTCTAACGCAGCCAATTTAGCCGCATCATAGAAATGCATCGGTTGACCTGTCTCAATCATGACATAGTTTGAAATATCGACCACATTATTGATGGATTTGATCCCTACCGCATTTAAAGCCTGTCTCATCCATAAAGGCGAAGGTTTTACACTTAGTTTCCCTATCTTCTTCCCAATAAATAAAGGACATTTAAGAGTTTCTGAAGCTACTTTTAGTTGAGTAGGACCACCTATCTTTTCAAAGCTTAGATAATCTGGAAGTTTGACCTTGCGATCAAATAAGGCTCCTACTTCAAAAGCCAATGACCATAAGGCATTACAATCTGATCGATTAGGTGTCAACTTGATCTCAAGGATCACATCATCTAAACCTAAATAAGATAGTGGATCTCCTCCGATGACCGCATCATCGCCTAAAACTTCAATCCCTTCTTTTTGTGTATCAGATAAAGTTTTTGGATCGACGCCTAATTCTAAGAGTGAACAGATCATCCCATTGGATTCTACCCCTTTGATGAGGGTCTTCTTGATGGTGATCTGAGGCAATATTGAACCATTTTGAGCGATGATGACTTTTTGACCTGCTTTGACGTTAGGTGCTCCGCAGATGATCGATAAGACTTCTTTTCCGATATTGACTGTGGTCTTACTTAAATGATCTGAATCTGGATGAGCAACACAGGTCAAAACTTCACCGATGACCAGTTGTGTTCCTTGAGCTAAAGAAGTGGATCCTTCTACTTCTAGACCCGCTAGAGTTAAACGATCCGCTATTTCATTGGCACTGATGCCTTTTAGATCGACATAGTGCGATAACCATTTGATGCTTGTTTTCATGTGTTTCTCCTATTCAAACCGTGTAAACGTCGATAAGAAACGTAAATCGTTGGTGTATAAATGACGAATATCATCGATCCCATACTTTAATAAGGCAACTCTCTCAACGCCTAAACCAAAGGCAAAGCCACTGACCTTCTCAGCATCGAAACCAGCCATTCTAAGCACATTAGGATGAACCATCCCTGCGCCTAAGATCTCAATCCAACCTGTTTGATGACAAGTTGAACAGCCTTTTCCATTACAGATGTGACATGACACATCGACTTCAACTGAAGGTTCTGTAAACTGGAAATACGAAGGTCTAAAACGAATGACCCTGCTTTCCCCAAACATGCGTTTCGCCAAAAGTTCTAAAGTACCTTTTAGATCCGCTAATGAGATCTTTTCACCGACCACCAACCCTTCAATTTGAACGAATTGGTGAGAATGGGTCGCATCATCGTCATCTTTACGATAGACCTTACCTGGACAAATGACTTTCACAGGGGTCTTCCCATTGTATTCTTCTAAGGTACGAGTCTGTATCGCTGTCGTATGGGTTCTTAATAGCCAATCCATATTGATGTAGAAAGTATCCTGCATATCTCTTGCGGGATGATCTTGAGGAATATTCGCTCTTTCAAAGTTATAGTAATCGCGTTCAACTTCAGGTCCTTCTTTGACGAGATAACCCATGGCGATAAAATGTTCTTCGATTTCTTTTTGAACCAAGGTCAAAGGATGAAGGGTCCCTACTTTAAGTTTGGTCGCAGGTAAAGTAAGATCGATCTTATCTTTCTCTAAGTTACTTAAGATGGATTGTTGATGAATACGCTCTTGGGCTTCAGAATAAGCTTGTTCCAAGGTTTGTTTCAACACATTGACTTTGGCTCCAAACTTAGGCTTCTCTTCTGCGATGAGATCTTTCATCTGAGCCATAAGACCCGCAACCTTCCCTTTTTTAGAAAGATAGGTGTTGTAGATCTCTTGAAGTTCAGTCTTATCGGCTGCTTTGTGTAAAGCGTCTAATGCTTCTTTGAGTAAGTTTTCCATGTTTTCCTCCGGAAAATAAAAAAATCGTCCCTACAGGAACGAAATGATCGCGGTACCATCCTGCTTTGTCTTTCGACACAGCTTAATCCGATAACGGCGGATCCGTGAGTGATTAGCTCCTCTGATGGGTTGAATTCTCGATAATAAGACACTTTCAGCGTTTGTGTCTCTCTCTAAAGGGCTCGATACTATTTCCCACTGCGATTTCTAAACCATTATACCAAATCAAAATTAAAGTTCAATCATTTACGGAAATGATGACATAAGATGCCCGCAGCGATCGCTACATTGAGCGATTCAAAAGAAGAACTCTCGATCTTAATTTTTTGATCACATAAATCTAGGATTTCTTTTGAGACACCAGCACCTTCATTACCTAAGACAAGTGCCATAGGAAATTGTCGTTTAACATCTGTTAAAGAAATAGCGTCTTCTAAAGTGGTCCCAACTACGCTTACACCTGATTTTTTTAGATCGTTTATGGCTCTAGCTAGATCCATTTGAACCAATTCGATATGAAAAAGAGCGCCTTGGGTTGAACGAATGACTTTTTCATTCGTATAATCAACACAATCTAATGAACAGATGATCTTATCAAAGCCAAAAGCAGTAGAGGTACGAATGATGGTTCCTAAATTGCCTGGATCTTGGATTCGATCACAGATAATGATACGTTGAGGATTGTGAGTTTCTCTTTGGCTTAAATGACATACTGCCATAATCGATCCAAGAGACTCTAAACGAGATACTTTTGAGAATACTTTATCACTTAAGACCACCGATTTGATTTCTGGATATGGATTCTCTCTTCCCATACTTAAAAGGATGAGATCTACCGCATTCTCAGATACGGCTTCTTCAACCAGATGGTCTCCTTCTACTAAGAACTGTCCAGCTTCTTGACGATTTTTAGTTTGATGTAAGGAGACCCAATATTTAACTTGAGCGTTGGTAAGTGAATCGATGGTCATAAGTGTTTTCTTCTAGAGGGCTTTTACGACCGCTTGACAACGCGGACATAAACCATCTTCTGAGTGAACATGAGTAACGTTCCAACATCTAGGACAACTCATCCCAGTTGCAGGAGTGACGATGATGCTTGTTTGATCTCCAGCTTTGAGGTCGACTTCAGATACGATCAACCATTGAGCGAGATTAGGAACACTATGATTCAATTTAGCCTTTAGTGTTTCATTGACGGTGATCTCCACTTTAGCTTCAAGGGACTTACCGATGACCTTATCGGCTCTAGAAAGTTCTAATTGTTTAAAGACCTCAGATCTAAACTGTAGCAGTTCGACCCAAGTTTCTGCTTGATCAACTTTGAAGGACTTCATAGAGAAATCTTGAAGATGAACTGAAACTGAATCAGCTTTAAAATGATCCCAGATTTCTTCACAGGTATGGACCAATACAGGTGCCAATACACGAGTCAACACATGGACACTTTCAAACAAGACACTTTGTACAGCCAGTCTTGATTTCGATGATTTTCCATCACAATACAAAATATCTTTCGTAAAATCGAGATAATACGCTGATAGTTCATTGGTCATAAGATTACTGACACTGGTGATGACAGATTTATAATCATACTTCTCGTAAGATGTGACAGCTTCAGTTGCGACTTCATAAACCTTAGATAAGACATAAGCGTCTACTTCAGGTAATTCATTTAGAGGCAAGACATCTTTCTGAGAGAAGTCTTTTAAATTCGCCAACATAAATCTAAAGGTATTTCTGATCTTGCGATAGTTTTCTGTGACTTGTTTTAAAAGATCATCAGAGATTCTAACGTCAGATTGATAATCGATACTGGCAGTCCAAAGTCTTAAGATATCCGCTCCTGATTGAGAAACGACTTTATTGGGTTCAACGGTATTGCCTAAAGATTTAGACATCTTCTCGCCTTTCCCATCCAATACGAAACCATGAGATACGACGCTCTTATAAGGCGCATGTCCATAGACTGCAGTCGAAATAATGAGTGAACTATTGAACCAACCTCGATACTGATCAGATCCTTCTAGATACAAGTCAACTGGAAGTACTCCTCCACGCTGTTTAATGACACCAGTATGAGAAGATCCTGAATCAAACCAAACATCCATAATGTCGGTTTCTTTTCTAAAAAGATTATTAGGTGAACCAGGATGCGTAAAACCACCAGGCAAAAGATCCTTGGCGTCTTTCTCAAACCAAATACTTGATCCATGAGCTCTAAACAGATCTGAGACATGATCAAATACTTTTTGATCCATGATGACTGAGTCATCTTCTGCATAGAAAATAGGTATTGGAAGTCCCCAAACGCGTTGACGAGAAATACACCAATCACCACGATCCTTGATCATGTTGTTCATGCGTAATTTACCCCAATCATTGACCCAATTGACTTGATCGATTTCGCTTAATAAGGTACTTCTGATCTTCTCGATGGAGGCAAACCATTGGGTGGTCGCTCTATAGATGACAGGTTTCTTTGTACGCCAATCATGAGGATAAGGATGGACGATGGACTCTTTTGCAAGTAAACATCCCAATTCAGACAGTTTCTCAATGACGGTTACGTTTGCTTTATCGACGAATTGTCCAACTAAGAAATCCCCTGCTTCTTCTGTCATACAACCTCTGTCATCCACAGGACAAAAAGCAGGAAGATCATATTTCATTCCCACATTAAAGTCATCTACCCCATGTCCTGGAGCCGTATGAACACAACCTGTCCCATCTTCTTCAGTAACGTGATTACCTAAGATGACCAAAGAAACTCGATCGTAGAAAGGATGCTTGGTTTCTATGCGTTCAAGTTGAGATCCTTTGAACGTTTTAAGCACTGTATAAGGTGCCAATTCAAACTTAGTCATCAAGCTTTCAACTAAGTCATGACCTACGACTAGTTTTCCTTTTGAGGTATCCACGAGATCATATTTTAAGTTAGGGTTTAAACAAATGGCTAAATTGGCTGGGATCGTCCAAGGTGTCGTAGTCCAGATGACAAATTTATCACCTTTATCCAAGACCCCTTTCCCATCTGTGACGTCAAAAGCTACGAATATGGTATCGTCTTTTTTATCGTGATATTCGATTTCAGCTTCCGCTAATGCGCTTTCTGAAGATGGGCTCCAATAGACTGGTTTCAGTCCTTTATAGATCATCCCATCCATCGCCATTTTAGCGAAAACGGTGACTTGAGCTGCTTCGAATTCAGGTTGTAAGGTCGCATAATAATGATCATAATCCCCAATGGTTCCTAAAGCTTTCATATCTGCCATTTGGGTTTGGATCTGTTTTCTAGCGAAATCATCGCATAGCGCTCTAAATTGAGCTGTACTCATCGCTTTACGATTATGACCTTGTTTAGTGATGGCTGTCTCGATTGGTAAACCATGAGTATCCCAACCAGGAATAAAAGTCACTTGATTGCCCATCATAAAACGACTCTTTACGACGATGTCTTTTAGAATCTTATTTAAGGCATGTCCTATATGGATGTTTCCGTTGGCGTAAGGAGGCCCATCGTGTAAGACAAAAGGAATCTTGCCTTCTCTAGCCTTGACCATTTCATCGTATAAACGATTCTTCTCCCAACGCGCTTGAAATTGAGGTTCTTTCTGAGTTAGATTACCTCTCATTTCAAATTGAGTATCTGGCATCAATAATGTGTCTTTGTATTCCATGTTTCTTTTTCCTTTCAAACAAAAAGCGTCCAATCTAAGGACGCTTAACGTGGTACCACCTTAGTTCGCTGTTGTCACAACGCACTCATTGCCTTAACGCGGCAGTTCGATCGCTTCTACATATCGAAGCGATGACTCACAAGGGATAACCTGACTGATTATGGGCTTTTTCTCACCATCCAAAAGCTCTCTGAACCGCCTCAGTCGGCGTTGTCTTGATCGTTGTCTTTATCTGATACTAAACTAATCGCCGGAATGACCGGTATTACGAAGTTATCAAGCGCCTTCGTTAACGCTTCTAACTGATCATGCATTTCTTTCTTGATGCCTTTGGCTTCTTTAGAGATGCGTGCGATTTCTACTAATACAATCTTTGCGGTCGATAAGGCTTCCCTTACGATCGAATCTGCATTGTTTTGGGCAGAGGCGATCACAGAATTTGCTTCTTTGAGAGCCAAACGTGCGATATCATCAGCGGCTTTTTCTCGAACACTGAGTTCTGAGAGTAGACTTTGATAACGAGTCTTGATGGAGATCAACTGTTCATTGGCTTCTGCCATTTGTTTGTTGTAGGTCTCCAGTTGATTTTTTAAGGTTTCTCGTTCAAAGGTCAAACGATCAAGGGTATCATCTACAGCGAATCGATCATAACCGCGTTTACTGATCCTAAATCTAGGTTTGGGTTCTGCCATAGGTGCTACCTCCTTAATACTCGGTATTATGCCATAAGTTTATGGCCTTTTCAAGTCGCTATTCTTCATCCTGATCTTGGTCAAAGTTGATTTTCCCATGAACTCCTATGCTTTTTGGAGTACACAAGATCACGTTATGACCAATTTTTTGAATCGATCCATCTAATGCGAAGATGACGCCTGTTAGAAAGTCGATCGAACGTTGCGCATATTCACGATTGAGTCGATGTAGATTAACTACCGCGGCTTTCTTGTCTTTGAGATATCGCGCAATATCTTCAGCCTCATCGAAGGATCTTGGTTCAAAAAGAACCATCTTCGTATCGGCACTCACTTGAGTATTGAGTTTTTTATTGGATGGGGCTTCATAATCACTGAGTGCTTTCGCATCTTCTCCATCTAATTCAAGATCTTCTTGAACAGGAGACACAAAATTCTTTACTTTATCTAACCATTTCATAGTTTCACCAACCTGTTTGTATTATATCACATCACCCATAAATCATAAAAAAGGAGTTCATATGAACTCCTCTTGATTTAATTTTTCTGGGTCTCTAATAGACCGTATCCACCATCTAGACGTTTATAGACGACTGAGATGTCTTTGTGTTCTTCATCGGTATAGATGAAGAAGGAATGACCCAACATTTCCATCTGCATGATGGCGTCATCTAGACTCATCTCCACTGCGACTACCGTTTTAGTTTTTACGGCTTTCGTCTTAGGTTCATTAACTAAGTTTTCTGCTTCCATAAAGGCTTTAGATAATTTCTCACGATGCTTATGATTGAGTCTTGTCTTCATTCTTCTCAACTGATCTTCTAGTTTATCTACCACCAAATCGACTGCCGCATAATAATCTGCATGCTCTACTTCTGCTCTGATGAGGCCCACCTTTGTCAGGATCGTGATCTCAACTTTTAGCGTGTTGGGTTTGATCTTGACTTGGACATTGGCGGTGGTATCTTCATCGACCAAAATGAACTTTTCAAGAAATGATAGTTTCTTTTCGGTCTTCTGAAGCATCCCTTCGGTTATGCTTAAATTCTGACCATGGATATGAAGTTTCATAAACACTTCCTCCTTATTTATATTATACGCTTATTGAATAAAGATACCCATCTTATGAATGACAATTTTGTGAACAAATCACGCAAAGTTATGGGATTTAAATGAGTTGAGTTTTAAGAAAAGCAGCGATGTTTCCCCAAGCGATCAGCTCGATTTCTTCTTGAGTGAAACCCACCTGAGATAAAGCTTTGATGAAATTTTGAGAATCTGAGGCATTGTCTAGATCGATCCCATTTCTTTGGAAACCGCTTAAGAAATCCATATAGTCGAAACCAATACACAGATGCTTTATCCCTACGAGATTTTTGATATACAAGGCATGTTTGGCTAAAGTCAAAGCTGTATTTTCACCTTCAATAAGTGAGATAAATCGCTTAGCACTGACAAGACCTATCAATCCACCTTTTAAAGCGATTGCTTTGATCTGTTGATCACTGAGATTGCGGTCGACTTGAGATAAGGCTCGCGCATTAGAATGGGTCGCCATAACTGGTTTAGTCGACGTAGAAAGGATATCCCAAAAGCTTTTCTCATTGGTATGAGAGACATCGATGATCATATTGATCTTATTCATATGTTTGATTGCTCGTTGACCTAAAGGTGTAAGACCTCGTAAAGGAGATCCTGAGATGCCTGTAGATAAGGCATTCTCTTCATTCCAAGTCAAAGAACCTATTCTAATGCCTAAAGAATACATCCAATCTAAAATAGATTCTGGATCTTCATTGATATAACACATGCCTTCTAAAGTCATCAAGGCGTTGATCTTAGTTGGATGAAGATCACCACAAAGATAATGATGTAGATGATTGGAATTTAAAAGAATCTCTTCTTTAAGTTGAGTTACCATGGCTTTAGCTATATCTAAGTCTTCATCGCCTTTAAAGAAAGAAGCCATGCCTAAGCCATAGACTTCCCCTTTTATCCATTTATCTAGATGTTCAGATTTTATGACGTCTGTTTTTCCTTCACAATGTTTCTCATAGACATCAACACCTATATCCGCATGTGTATCAAATATTTTCATATTAGTATATAGGATCGTAGAACTTCATTTCAGGTGAATTCTTCATTCCTGTATCATAGCTTAAATCGCGTGTAATGAGGTTTAGAGAAGCTTTAGGTTGAGATGAGTTCAGTATCCCATCAAGTGCGTAAAGTGCAGCCATAGCCCTATCTTTGGCTTTTAAATAGAGTTCTGGGAAACTTTCAGTAGAGACAAGTTTATCATCGCAAGGATGAGCCCAAGCTTTATGTTCCAGGTTTAAAATATCATGTTTCTTATCGACTTCACCGATGACCATATGACCTGAGAATTCCCATAGTTTACCTGATGCTTTTTCACCCAATTGAACAGCTGGGAATTTTAAAGTATATGGATCATATAAAAGCTTAGCGATCTTTGTGGTCGCAACTAAACTATCCTCATAGACCTTCTCAGGGATATCGATCTCAAACAGATCGATGATGATCTGACGATATAGGAAAGCCACTGCTTTTCTTGTTTGTGATGTAGAAGAGACAAAATCAGGCATATGGATGTTTTCTATTTTGAAACCTTTGACTTGAGTTACCATCAAGGTATCCAACATTGATTCAAAACGGAAGTGCCAATACTTCGTTTCTCCACTTCCTATGACTCCAGTCTTAGCGAAAATATAAGGATGAGCTGTAGAATCCAAAGCCCAATGAGACAAATGTCCAGCTAAAAAGACTGTCATGATTTCTCTTGTGCTTTCATCTTGGGTCGTTTGGATCACCCCTAAAGCACTTTGATAGAAGTCATTGATCCTTCCAGAATGAACTTTGTTTCCTACATTCTTAAGGTCATGGAGTTTATCTGCCTTCTCCCAAGGTAAGATCCGATAATAGAATAAGAAATCTGGTCCACTGGATCCCAAAGCATAGACTCTAGGATATTTCGCAATCAGTGACGTAAGCGATGGACAATCGATGGATTCGATCGCATCTTGGGCCAATAAGGCATGAGTAATAATGTTAGGCATGTTTCCTCCTAGGCAACGATGGTGTTCAACCAGCTGAGTATCTCTACCATAGCTAAGGTATCCATCTTGCAGTATTTTAATAAGGCTTCTTTGATTTCATCTTCATCGTCATTGTT
This sequence comes from Erysipelotrichaceae bacterium, assembly GCA_013334325.1. GTDB lineage: Bacteria > Bacillota_I > Bacilli_A > Erysipelotrichales > Erysipelotrichaceae > UBA2212. Next base: position 28,188 of record JAAXXT010000002.1, read on the forward strand.
GACAAGTGTACGATAATGTTTCACAGCTTCTAGACCATGTCCTATCGATAATGAGGCATAATTCAATTCAGGATTGATCGTTTGGATGATGTTCTTTAAGGTAAAAGACCCTTTCATCGCACTAAGATACACAATACCTTCGGTAAACAAGACCGCCAAATCGACCATCCGATCGATGATTTGATCTAGTTCTTCTTTATATTGGGGAAATTGATCCCCAAGTTCTCTTAAGCGAATAGATTCAGCCCCAAATGCGTTATAGGCTAAGACAGAACCCTCTTTTGGGGTATTTGAGATCAAAGATTGAATGAATCTTTCTCGACAATCTCCTGACTCTAGGAATTCATAATGGGCTAAGTCTTGATCTCTTAGAAGATGAAGTGAGTATTGAAAACATAAGACATCTAAAGGTTTCATACCTTTATAAGGTGGTATCCCATGGGTATCCCATTCAAAATCCATAAAGATCAAAGGTTGAGATAAACCAGATAACCAGTGTTTAAGGACCACTCTATCCGCAAATAAGCCCCCATTACGATCGGCCATCAACTGAGCGAATTGTAGAGGAGTGCCTTCTAAGCGTTCTAGTGGAACTTGATTAAGTTTGAGTATGCCTTCATTGATGAAGTTTCTTTTTTGGGCGCTTTGAGTTAAGAAGAATATTGAATTCTGATCAAGTTCATATTGATTTTGAAAACAAGATTCAAAATGATCACAACGATTTAACGCAGGACATTGATCGATGGTCATCTTCATGGCTTCATTCTCCATCACTTCATCCATCCCTGTAAGCGTTTCACTGAAATCAAACTTATGACTCAGTAATACAGAAGTAATATTTCCTGCTGGTTTACCGTTTTGTCTAATGAAAGTATCTCTTAAGAGAAAACAAGATTCGATATCGAGTTCTTCACCTCTGATATAATCAGGATTGAAACTCAAGACTTTGATTTGATGGATAGGATAACCTAAACTTTCCAAGACCCAGATATGCATAGACAGGTATCGTTGATCTTCTACTTTAGCGTTAGAAGAAAGCGTCGTGAAATAGACATCGAGTCCATCTTGAGTTAAGTGTACCAGAGGTATCTTGACTCGTAATGAATGATGCTCAAAACGACCATTCACGACAGCTTTCTTTGTTAGTAGTCCTTCTTTGACAACTGCAGGATCAATTGATCTATAGCTCTCAAAAACATCGGTCAATCCGACTTTCTTAACCAGGATGTCTGATAAGGACGCATTCATCTGGATAAACTTTTGAGGGGATTTTGACCCTTCCTGACGAATGGCCCAAAAAAGCTTTGGGCAGAATCCGTATTTTAAGACATCACTGACATGATACATTAGTGTGCCTGTTCAAATGGTGTATAGGTCATATTGAATGCTTCTGCAACAAATTGATTTGTACATTTCCCATTAAAGGTATTGATGCCTGATAAGACAGCTTTGTTTTTTGCGATAGCTCCTTCTAAAGTATTATTCGCTAGAAGTAAGGCGAATTTTAAAGTTGCATTGGTTAAAGCCAAGGTTGATGTATAAGGTACAGCACCAGGCATATTCGCTACACAATAGTGCACGATTCCATCGACTTCAAAGGTAGGATTATTATGGGTCGTAGGATGAGTCGTTTCAAAACAACCGCCTTGATCTACAGCGACATCCACCATAACAGCACCCTTCTTCATCAACTTAAGGTCTTCTCTTTTAATCAAATGAGGCGCTTTAGCCCCTGGGATCAAAACTGCCCCAATGACTGCATCGGCTTTAGTGAGTTCTTCATGTAAAATAGCTGGAGTTGAATATAAAGTTTGGATCTTGCCTTCAAACAATTGATCCAATTCTTCTAGTCTAATCAAATTGGTATCTAAGATAGATACTCTAGCACCCATACCTAAAGCCATAATCGCGGCATTTGTACCTACTGTACCACCACCTACGATAACGACATAGCCTTTTGTGACTCCAGGTACGCCGCCCAATAAGACGCCTCTTCCCCCAAAAGGTTTCTCTAGATATTTCGCTGCTTCTTGAACGGATAGACGACCCGCAACTTCACTCATAGGTTTTAATAGAGGTAAAGCCCCATTGACTTCGATGGTTTCATAAGCGATCCCAGTTACTTTTCTCTTCATAAGTTCTAAAGTCAATTTTTCATTGGCTGCCAAATGAAGATAGGTATATAGAATAAGTCCTTCTTTCATCAAAGGATATTCTGCTTCTAAAGGTTCTTTGACCTTGACGATCATATCTGATTTTGCCCAAACATCTGATGCCTTTTCGACGATCAACGCTCCTGCGTTTTTATAATCATCATCTGAAAAACCTGATCCTGAGCCTGCTTGAGTTTCGATCAATACAGTGTGACCTGCTTGAAGATAACTTTTCACATGCATAGGAACCAAACCAACACGATACTCCTGAGCTTTAATTTCTTTGACACATCCGATTTTCATACTTTTCTCCTATTGTTTAAAGACCCCTGGTCTATACTTCCTGTACGAATTCGACACACACTGCTTCAGGCGCGATAAAATCCTTGTTCAATAAGGTCAATTTACCAGTGACATGATCAATCGTAAAGACGACTGCATTATCACTGTCTTTATGAACTACAACACAATATTTCCCATCAGGACTGAGATTAAAATCTCGAGGATGAACTCCTTCTGTCTTGATGTTTTGGATCATTTCTGCTTTTTTTCCAGTCTCATCGAGTTTAAATACACTTATGGAATCATGACCTCGATTAGTGACATAAACGAATTTTCCTTTTTGATCGATCCTAATCGCAGCTCCACTCTTAATGTCTTGTTCATTGGCAGGTAACGTACTGATGACTTGAACTTGTCTTAAGCCAAAACCATCATGAGCCAAAATTAATAGTTCACTGCTAAGTTCTGCGAAGACATAGATGATAGGTTTCGTCGGATGAACGATCAAATGACGAGGTCCCTGTCCTTCTTTCGCAGAGAAAGTATATTTAGGATGAAGCATCAAATAAGGATCTAAACTATACGCAACGACTCGATTAAGTCCAAGATCACAGACCAAGACCTCATCGAGTTGTTTAAAGTACTTGATGTAATGGGCATGAGATGATGGACCGTATTCGATTTTTTGGATCAAACGAATGCCTTTTTTAGGTGTATAGGCATAGGTGATGATGTTTCCTAAGTGATAGTTTGCCGATAAGACCAATTTCTTATCTTTGACATAGTCTACGAAACAAGGTGTAGAACCATCTTGAAGCACTTCATTGACAAAAACACCTGCTTCATAGCAAGCGATTCCACCTTGTTTATCTTTTTGACTGACTGCGAATAAGCTATGATCTTGGATTGCGAAATACGTTGGATTCATTAAAGGAAATTTTAGAACCAGGTCACTAAGGATACCTTGGTTAAACGATGCGGTATATATGCCTTCACTATCGCGTTTGGTATACGTTCCAAAAATGATTTTCATGAGATCTCCTGTGTAACTCTATTATAGCAAAGAAAAAGCGGGAATTACCCCGCTTTAAACTTTAGCTCTTTTTGTTTTAATGGCAGCGTGTGCAGCAGCAAGACGTGCTATTGGAACTCTGAAAGGTGAGCAAGACACATAGGATAATCCCACTCTATGACAGAATTCAACTGAACTTGGATCTCCTCCATGTTCACCACAGATGCCTAACTTGATGTCAGGACGAGTCTGTTTACCTAATCTACAAGCCATTTCAACCAATTTACCGACGCCGTTTTGATCCAAACGGGCAAATGGATCCTGTTCAAAGATTTTCTTATCATAGTAATGATTCAAGAAAGCTCCTGCATCATCTCTAGAGAAACCGAAAGTCATTTGAGTCAAGTCATTGGTCCCAAAGGAGAAGAATTCAGCTTCGGTGGCGATTTCATCAGCCAATAAAGCAGCTCTTGGGATCTCGATCATGGTTCCTACCATGTATTCTAACTTCATGCCGCTCTTAGCGATGATTTCATCAGCGATGCGGACAACGATGTCTTTAACATATTTGAGTTCTTTGATTTCGCCTACTAACGGAATCATGATCTCAGGTTTGATATGCCATTCAGGATGTTTCTTAGAAACATTTAGGGCAGCTTCTATAACGGCTTGGGTCTGCATTTCAGCGATTTCAGGATAAGAAACAGCTAAACGACAGCCTCTATGACCCATCATAGGATTGAATTCATGAAGCGAAGAAATGATGTTTTTAAGTTCAGAGACTTCTAATTTCATTTCTTTAGCTAAGTTGACGATATCGTTTTCTTCTGTAGGCAAGAATTCATGAAGTGGTGGATCCAAATAACGGATCGTTACTGGTCTAAATTCCATGGCTTCATAGATGCCTTCGAAGTCAGTTCTTTGCATAGGCAAGAGTTTACCTAAAGCTTTTCTGCGTTGTTCTTCTGTCTTAGAGACGATCATTTCACGCATGGCTTTGATTCTGTCGCCTTCAAAGAACATATGTTCAGTACGAACCAAACCGATACCTTCAGCCCCAAAGATGACCGCTTGAGCAGCGTCTTTAGGTGTATCTGCGTTGGTTCTTACTTTTAAGGTACGGACTTCATCAGCCCATCCCATCAAGGTTCTAAAATCACCTGTAATTGAAGCAGGCATCGTCTTAACGGCTTGACCATAGATCTTACCAGTTGAGCCATCTAGAGAAAGCGCATCGCCTTCATTAAAGGTTCTATTGCCTAATACAAAGGATTTAGGTCCTGTAAATTTAATATCTCCACAACCTGATACACAGCAAGTACCCATACCACGAGCAACTACAGCCGCATGAGATGTCATACCGCCACGAGCCGTTAAGATACCTTGTGATACATGCATACCTTCAATATCTTCAGGAGAGGTCTCTAAACGAACTAAGACAACTTTTTCTCCACGATTGGTCCATTCTACAGCATCCGCAGCAGTGAATACGATCTTACCACTTGCAGCACCAGGTGATGCAGGAAGCGCAGAACCTACGACTTCAGCAGCTTTTAAAGCAGCTGGTTCAAACTGAGGATGAAGCAAAGCATCTAATTGTTTAGGATCAACTTGAAGAATAGCATCATCTTTAGAGATCATGCCTTCTGCGACCAAATCAACAGCGATCTTCAAAGCAGCAGCTGCAGTACGTTTACCATTACGGGTCTGTAGCATAAACAACTTGCCGTTTTCGATCGTAAATTCCATATCTTGCATGTCTTTATAATGCGCTTCTAAACGATCACAGATCGTAACGAATTCATCATAGACATGAGGCATAACCTGTTGAAGCTTATCGATGGTCATAGGTGTACGGATACCCGCAACAACGTCTTCCCCTTGAGCATTCATCAAGAATTCCCCAAAGAGTTTCTTTTCGCCAGTAGCCGCGTTACGTGTAAAGGCAACGCCTGTTCCTGATGTATCGCCCATATTTCCAAATACCATGGATTGAACGCTTACAGCAGTTCCCCATGAATGTGGGATTTCATTTAAACGACGATAATAGACTGCACGTGGATTATTCCAAGATCTAAAGACAGCTTTTACGGATTCAATCAATTGAACGCGTGGATCTTGAGGGAAATCTACACCTTTGTTTGCTTTATAGTAAGCCTTATAGCGAACGATCATTTCTTTAAGATCTTCAGCTGTAAATTCAGTATCTAACTTAATGTGCTTTTCTTCTTTCATCTCATCGATGATTCCTTCAAAGTTCTTCTTGGAGAGTTCCATGACGACATCTGAGAACATCTGAATGAAACGACGGTATGAATCATAAGCAAAACGAGGATTTTGAGTCAATGAGGCAAAACCTTCAACGACTTCATCATTTAAGCCTAAATTCAAGATGGTATCCATCATCCCCGGCATTGAAGCACGGGAACCTGAACGAACAGATACCAAAAGCGGATTGGTCTTAGAACCGAATTCTTTTCCGGTCGTCTTTTCCAATTTCGCCAAATAATCAAAAATTTCTTTCTGGATCTCCGGATGGATGCTTTCGTTATCGTCATAATAACGAGTACAAGCTTCCGTAGTGACAGTGAAACCTTGAGGGACAGGCATCCCTAACTTGGTCATTTCTGCCAAATTAGCGCCTTTTCCACCCAATAGGTTCTTCATTTTACCGTCAGCTTCAGAGAACAGATACACATATTTAGTGGTCATGTTTCCTCCTATGGCACTTAGCCAAATAACATGTTAATTATACAAGATAAGTCGTTGATTTTCTACTCTACTTACTCAAGTTGTTTAACTGAGTACTTACCAACTCAAATTGGCGCTTATATTCATCGAGTTTCTTCTTTTCTTCTTCGACTTTAGCGGCTGGTGCAGCTGAGGTAAAGCGAGGATTACTCAACATTCCCTCTCCTCTTGAGATCTCAGAAGCCAGTTTTTCTTTTTCTTTCGATAAACGGATCTTTTCAGCTTCAACATCGACCAATTGGGTCAAAGAGATCGATAAGGTCCCATTAAGAATGGATCGAGTCATAAACTCACCAGATAGCTTATCAACGACAGTCGTTTTGACCATCTTAAGTAAAGATTCTTTTTGAACATCACTTAGGTTCACTGAACATTCGATATCTAAAGGCAAGGCAGGTTTTACATTATATTCAGTTCTGATTAAGCGGATCTGAGAAATGATTGAAATCAATTGACCCATCTGATTTAAAACTTCTGAATCATGAAGTCCATACGCAACAGGCCAGGATGAAACACATAAGGCACCTTCTGCGAAACTTGAATAGATCTTCTCAGTCACAAAAGGCATTGTAGGATGATTCAGTTTCAAGATCCCAATCAAAACAGAGATCAAAGTATTACGGCTCGCTTTGACGATCTCAGGATCACTTGAATTCAGATTGGATTTACTCAATTCTATGTACCATGAACAATAATCATCCCAAACAAATTCATATAAGAAGCTTCCCGCTAAAGCGAAGTCATATTTCTCATTCGCTGCGGTTACTTTCTCAAGTGTCGCATCAAAGCGTTCTAAGATCCAACGATCAGAAGCAGATAACTTTAGTTTTTTAAGATCTTCTTGGATAAAGCCTTCAGGAAGATTCATCTCAACGAAACGCGATGCATTCCATAGTTTATTGATGTAGTTCCACGCAGCTTCTACTTTTTCTTGAGAATAACGTAGATCTAGTCCAGGTGCTGAATTGGTGGTCAAGAAGAATCGTAAGGCATCTGCCCCATATTCATCGATGACTTCCATTGGATCGATTCCATTTCCTAAAGACTTACTCATCTTACGTCCATCTTCAGCTCTGATCAAACCATGGATCAAGGCATCTTTAAAAGGAACACTCTTAGTGAAATAACGCGCTTGAAAGATCATACGAGCAGCCCAGAAGAAGATGATGTCATAACCTGTAACCAAGACATCGGTAGGATAATAACGCTCTAGATCAGCTGTCTTTTCAGGCCATCCTAAGGTACTAAAAGGCCATAAAGCACTGGAGAACCAGGTATCTAAGACATCTTCGTCTTGGGTCCAATTTTCGATGTCTTTTGGTGCTTCTAATCCAACATATACTTCTTTGGTTGTGTTATGAAACCATACTGGTATACGATGTCCCCACCATAATTGGCGAGAAATACACCAATCTTCGATATTGGTCATCCATTGAGTAAAAATATTCTCAAAACGATCAGGAATGAAAGTAACCTTATCTGAGCTATTTTGCGCATCAATGGCCGCTTGAGCCAAAGGTTTCATCTTAACGAACCATTGTTTAGATAGATATGGTTCTACAATGACATCCGTTCTTTCAGAGTGCCCTACTTGATGAATATGTTTCTCAACTTTAACGGTATTACCTTCTTCGGTAATACGCTTTGTGAGTTGTTTGCGACATTCAAAACGATCAAGCCCATTAAAGATGCCTGCTTTCTCATTCATGGTCCCATCAGGATTCATACAGATGACTTTAGGTAAGTCATATTTTTCTGATAAGGCAAAGTCATTAGGGTCATGGGCAGGCGTACACTTCATCGCTCCCGTCCCAAATTCACGATCGATGTAGTCATCCATGATGATCGGTAAGACCTCATGATTGGCTGGGTTGATGACGTGGAGACCTTTTAAATGGGTATACTTAGGATCTTCTGGATGAACGACGACACAGACATCCCCAAACATGGTTTCTGGTCTTGTGGTAGAAACAGCGATCTTTTCACCTGTCTCAACGACGGTATAACTGAACGTATAGAAACTTCCTTCAACTTCTTTATGAATAACTTCGATGTTGGATAAGGCTGTTTTCGCTAATGGATCCCAATTGATGATACGTTCACCTTGATAGATGAGACCTTCATTGTAGAGATCGACGAAGACCTTATTGACAGCTTTATTTAGACCTTCATCTAAAGTAAAACGTTCTCTTGTATAATCTAAAGAAAGACCCATTTTAGCCCACTGTTGACGAATATGTCCTGCGTATTCTTCTTTCCAAGCCCATGCTTGTTCTAGGAATTTTTCTCTTCCCAGTTCATAGCGATTGGTGCCTTGAGTTTTTAATCGAGCATCAACTTTAGCTTGGGTGGCGATACCCGCATGATCCATTCCAGGTAACCAAAGCATATCAAAACCCTGCATGCGTTTAAAACGCGCAATGATGTCTTGAAGCGAGGTATCCCACGCATGACCTAAATGAAGTTTACCTGTGACATTAGGTGGAGGAATAACGATCGTAAATGGTTTCTTGCTTAGATCTCCTGCAGTAAAGTATCCTTTGTCAACCCAAGATTGATATTGATTGGATTCAACGCTCTTATGGTCGTATTTTGGTTCTAATGGTGTTTTCATAATGCTCCTTTGAGTATCTTTCTTCGACGATCTTATCGTCGAGATTGATGGCGTAGAAATGATAATCTGATCTATGACCTAATTCAGGTTCATATTTGCGTTTTCTATACGTTCCTTCTTTGATGAAACCTGCTTTTTCTATGACTCTACCGGAACCTATGTTTTCAGCGTTATGTTGGATCTCTATTCTAGAGAACCCACAATGATGAAACATAACAGAGATCAAGATCTGAACAGCTTCAGAAACAATGCCTCTATTCCAATAGCGTTTATTGATGATGTAGCCGATCTCACCCACATCTCCAAAGCGTACGGTATGGACATCTACTGTCCCAATCATCTTCATCTCAGGTTTGATCACCACACAATATGCTTCAGGGATTCCTCTATCTACTCGTGTAAGAAAGAAATCTTCAATTGATTTCTTACTGGATTCAGGGCCACTGTGTCTAGGAAACCAGACAAACTGTAGGTTTTCTGCATCTCCCGCATACTCAAACATGTCTTTCGCGTCTTCAACTTGAATGGGTCGTAGAATGAATTGATCCGTTTCGATCGTTGGTAATCTTAGATTTAGCATATTTCCTCCTTGAAATAAAAAAACGTCACTGAAGGACGTTTAACGTGGTACCACCTTGTTTTCACTGCTGTGCTCATTGGACGATAACGGGTTCACCGGATTTTCTTACTAAGATTTCAGAAAATCAACTCTCGAAGGACTTATACGTTCATCTTGGTTTTGTCTCATCTTCCCAAAACTTTCTGAATGGCCAATGAACGCTTTGACTTCGGTCTAAGTCGTTAGAAACATTATAGACAATGATGCTTAACTAGTCAATCTATGGTTTACTTAATCATGAAGATCTTTAAGCGCTTCAAGAGTATAGTCAAGATCATCTTTTTCTTTGATCGATTCACTAGCCTTTAGTGCTTTGAGTTTATACTGATTCATCGATTTATAATCTTTTAAGGTCAAATAAGATCGTGCAAGTGCTTCATACGCAAAGGCAAGATCCCAATCGCCTATATGATTTTCTAAACATAGGTCCAAACAGCGTTGAGCGTGTCTCAAAGCAGCTTCTCCATATCCCAAAACTGCATTGACTCGTGAGATCTGCCACTCTCCTCGAGAGATTTCTAGTGCGGTTCCACAAAGACTCCAGTGATAACACGAGCTATGAGCTAAATGAAGCATCTTGAAATTGTCTTCGATGCTTCTATTTTTCTTATCCATCAAGGTCCATGTTTCATTGAAACAATATACTGCGATTTGTCTATTTGTCTTTTCCATAGGTCACCTATATAAATATTATAAATGAAGACTCTTAAAACACTTATTTTGACGCATCAAAAAAGAGTTACGAATCACTCTTCATGAAGATTATCAGTTGAGTATTCACAACCGCAATACTCTTGACGATATATTCCTAATCCTTTTGAGACATTGACACTAAAGTCGATGCCTTTTTCTTTTTTGAAATTTGAGTAGAAATAATGAACTTCAGGATACCCTGTCGCTAATTTGCGTGCGATCCCATTGATCTTATCAGCGCTTTTCTGTCTGGAGATCGTCATTACAGTCGTCACATAATCAAATTTATGAACTGAAGCATATTTGAGTGCTTCAGTGATTCTAAGCGCATAACACATCCCACAACGTTGAGCCCCTTCTCTGTCTTCAGATCTTTTAACGAGATAGGTCTTATGATAAGTCTCATAATCATAGGGTTCTTCGATGATGGTGATATTGGTTTTATGATTCTCATTGAATAGATCGACATATTTATGGAGTTCTCCTAAACGATGATCATATTCTGATTGAGGATAGATGTTGGAATTGTTGTAGTAAAGCGTAATGTCAAATACTGAATAGAGATACTCTAAGGGCCAACTGTTACATACTGCACAACATGAATGCATTAAAAGACTGGGTTTATTCTTCAGTTGTTTTAGTTCTTTAAGTTTTTCAATTTCCCACTGATGATCTGTTTTTTTGTTCATTTGATTTATAAACTTCAAAGAAGAAGTGTTTATAATTTATATTGTACTTCTAATTGATAAACTTGATATAAGAAGTTTGTGCCAAGATAAAATACTCTCCAAAATGAATACTATGTTTATGTATAAATGAATGTTGTTGATCAATATATAGTATAAATCTATTTAACTTTTTGAAAGGAAGGTTTATTTACCTACTCTATTCATCGGTACAATAATCACCTATAAGATTAAGGGTTTAGTAGTAAAGGTAATCGATTGGCGAATTCTGAATTTTGTAAACCACGTTTATCAAGATAAACTACTTGATTTACATCATCATACAAGGCTATGAATTCAAGATTTGACCCAATATATAAATATATATAAGAATTTGGATCAATAAGATTTTCACATTTAATAAAATCATTATTGCTTTCCAAATCAATCGACTTTTTTATACTGCAAGATATATTATCAACTTTTACTTCTATATCGAATAAAGTTTCTCTTCTAATAATTGCGTTAAAACGAATTGATGTATCGGTATATGTCGTCATATTACCATCCATTCGAATCCTAACAGCAGTCTGTGTAAAATCAAGAGTTCTTTTATTGTTGTAGAAGTTAAAGTAAACAAATGCAATTAATAGTATTACCCCAACTATGCTTAGAAAGATATAAACTTTAGAAATACGTAATTTTTTCAAGGTTATCCCACCCTTTCCATAACAATATATCAAAATTATTCTCACTAATCATAACATTACTAAAATAAATCCAAATAGAACATTCCAAATATCATTGATGATCTGTTTTTTTGTTCATTCGATAAACATGGCATCTCCAAAGGAGAAGAATCTATAGTTTAATTGTACTGCTTTTTCATAAGCTTGAAGGATAAATTCACGATCAGACAAAGCACTTACCAACATCACCAAAGTGCTTTTAGGTAAATGGAAATTTGTAACCAAGGCATCGACTGCTTTAAAAGTATACCCAGGAGTAATAAAAATATCTGTACTGGATGTTTCCGCCACAAACTTCCCATGTCTGTTCATCTGTGTCTCAAGAGTACGAACACTGGTGGTCCCTACGGCTACTATTCTTCTTTGATTTGTTTTCGCAAGATTAAGTTGTTGGGCAGCTTTTTCAGATACTTCGTATAGTTCTTCATGCATCTTATGATGGGTGAGATCTTCAGCATCTACTGGTCTAAAGGTCCCAAGTCCTACATGTAATGTGATCTTAACAATCTCAATGCCTTTATCTTCGATTTGTTTTAGAAGTTCAGGGGTAAAATGAAGTCCTGCAGTAGGTGCTGCGGCTGATCCAGGATTTTTCGCATAGACGGTTTGATAGCGTTCTTGATCATCGAGTTTTTCTTTGATGTATGGTGGTAAAGGCATGGTTCCTAGCTTTTCTAATAGTTCTAAAAATATACCTTGAGTGATGATCCTAAATCTACGAATACCACTTTCTCCTAAGCCAATACATTCAAACTTTAAAATACCTTCTCCAAAATCGATGATGGTTCCTAAATGAACTGCTTTTGCCTTTTTTACCAGGCACTCTACTTCATCTTGCTCAATTCTTAAAATCAAACATTCAAGATGGGCATTTGTTTCTTCTTTTATCCCAAATAATCTTGCGGGTAAAACACGTGATTCATTAAGAACCAATACATCACCCTGATGGAGATGATCTACTAAGTCAGTAAATACTTTATCTGAGATGGTTCTATTTTTTTTATTCAAAACCATCAGCCTTGAAGCTGATCGATTAAGTAAAGGATGTTGAGCGATGAGTTCTTCTGGTAGCTCAAAATCAAAATCTGATGTTTTCATTAGAATCCTTTTGAGTTGATACTATTGAGATGATGTTTCTTAAAATACTCATCTTTGAAGTCTTGAAAACGATCTTCGTTGATGGCAATTCTAACATCCTCAGTAAGTTTGATTAGAAATCTTAAGTTATGGATGGAGAGTAAACGTTGACCTAGGCCTTCATCACAACGGATCAAATGTCTTAAGTACGCTCTAGAAAAATTCTTACAGGTGTAACAATCGCATTCCACATCTATAGGCCCAAAGTCTTGCTCATTCTTAGCGTTTCTTATATTGAGTCTTCCAGTGGAAGTCATCAGTGTCCCATGACGTGCGATTCTTGTTGGAAGTACACAGTCAAACATATCGACGCCTCTTAAGACCCCTTCTAAGATCGCATCGGTAGAACCAACACCCATAAGATATCTAGGTTTATTTAAAGGTAAATATTTGATTGCGTAATCGATCATCTTATATAAAGTCTCTTTGGTTTCCCCAACACTGGTACCACCAATTGAGTAACCTGGAAAATCCATCTCAACTAAAGATTTAGCGCTGTATTCTCTTAAGTCTTTGAATTCTCCACCTTGAACGATCCCAAATAAAGCTTGTTTAGGATTAGAGTGTGCGTCTTTTCCACGTTGAGCCCAACGTAAGGTTCTCTCTACGCTTTTTTTCATATATTCATGAGTCGCAGGATAAGGTGGACATTCATCAAAACTCATGATGATATCGGCTCCTAGATCATTTTGGACTTGGATTGCCTTTTCAGGTGAAAGAAACATGGTATCCCCATTAAGATGATTCTTAAAGGTGACGCCTTCTTCTGTGATCTTACGTGAATCAGCTAAAGAAAAAACTTGAAAACCACCACTATCTGTTAAGATAGGGTTTTTTACGTTCATGAATTTGTGTAAACCACCTGCAGCTTTAACGATCTGTTCACCAGGACGAAGCCATAGATGATAGGTATTGGCTAAAATAACTCCTGCTTGAATCTCTTCGATTTCTTCAGGAGAAAGAAACTTGACGGTCGCCAAGGTCCCTACTGGCATAAACATTGGGGTCAATACATCCCCATGAGGCGTATGTAGAATCCCAGTTCGTGCTCCACTTTGAGCACAAACATGGGTTATTTCAAACGAAAACTCAGTCATCAACTTCCTCTACTTTAGCGTTTCTATAGGCATTCTTACGATCAATCGATGAAAGGAATTTCTTTCTTAAACGGATCGCATCAGGTGTAACTTCAACGAGTTCATCATCATTGATGAATTCTACAGCGTATTCTAAAGTCAATTGTTTAGGAGTAACCAGTCTCATCGCTTCATCATTGCCTGATGAACGAACGGCTGTTTTCTTCTTTTCTTTGATTGGGTTAACTTCCATATCCATATCTCTTGAGGCGATCCCAATGATCATACCGGTATAGACTTCAGTTTGAGCACCGATAAAGAATTGGCCTCTTTCTTGAAGATAATAGATCGAATAGGTCATGGCTGTACCCATTTCAGTTGAGATCATGACCCCGTTAGGACGCTGTGGCAATTCACCTACATACTCAGTATACCCAGCGAACTGACGAACGATGGTGCCTTCTCCATGAGTATCATTGATGAATTCAGAACGATAACCGATCAAAGAACGCGTTGGGGCATTCCAAGTGATGGTTACGTAACCACGTTTTTCATCCATATTGTGCATTTGAGCTTTTCTTAGATTCAGTTTAGAAATAACGACACCGGAATATTGTTCAGGAATGGTCGTAATAACTTCTTCCATAGGTTCCATTTTCTTTCCGTCGATATAACGATAAATAACTTCAGGTTTAGATACAGCCAATTCATAGCCTTCTCTACGCATGTTTTCTACAAGTATGGTCAAATGGAGTTCACCTCGACCTGATACTTTAAATTTATCAGTGGTATCGAGTGATTCAACTTTTAAACCGACATTGACTTCAAGTTCTTTCATCAAACGTTCTTTGATATTTCTAGATGTGACGTATTTACCACTTCTTCCCGCAAAAGGAGAAGTATTGACACAGAAATTCATCGACAAGGTTGGTTCTTCAATGGAGATCATAGGTAAAGGATCGATATTATTGACATCACATAAGGTATCCCCAATGTTGATGTCTTGAATACCACCGACGATAACGATATCACCACTATGAACTTCAGTGACAGGAATACGTTTCATACCTTGATAGATAAACAACTGAGAAATCGTATGACGTAAGGTAGATGCCCCACGCGCTACGATGATGGATTGTCCTACTTTTAAAGTACCTTTATAAAGACGTCCAATGCCTAAACGACCTAGATAATCATCATAAGCCAAGGAACTGATCTGCATTTGAGTAGGTTCTTCGTCTAAATCTGGATAGGTCCCGATTTGTTTAACGATGGTTTCAAACAAAGGCTCTAAGTCTTTTGATTCATCATTCATATGATATTTGACGATACCTTGACGAGCGATCCCATAAAGAATCGGGAAATCCAATTGTTCATCGGTTGCATCTAGTGACAAGAATAGATCATAAACCAAATCTACGACTTCTTCCGCTCTTTGATCATTCTTATCGATCTTGTTGATCAAAAGAATAGGTCTTAATCCTAGTTCAAGTGCTTTATGAAGTACGAAACGAGTTTGAGGCATAGGTCCTTCAGAAGCATCTACGAGAAGAACAACTGTATCTACAGTTCTAATGATACGTTCTACTTCAGATGAAAAGTCAGCATGGCCCGGTGTATCGACTATGTTTATTTTAGCCCCATGAGATTGGATACTACAATTCTTAGAATAGATGGTAATTCCACGTTCTCTTTCCAAGGCATTGGAGTCCATAACTTGGGCTACCAATACTTCATTGGATCTGAAGACGCCAGATTGTTGAAGTAGTGCATCGACTAGGGTACTTTTCCCTGCATCTACGTGCGCGATGACGGCGATATTAATAATTTTTTGTTCTCTCATAAGGTCCTGCTTTCAAAATACACTTTATTATAACACCTAAAAGGCTTTTATGGGGAAGGAATGGCTTTTCACCTTTCACTTTATTTTCATATAAGTTTTCAAACTAACACTTATAATATAGGGGAAGCCGAAATGCTTTACAAGACTATTCCGTTCTTCATTCCCTCCAAGTGTTTAGAAGCAGGAATCTAATCTATTAAAAGCGATGAAAATCGCTTTTAATTACCCTATAATGGATTCATGACCTTTACTACTACACTTCAAGATTGGTTTATCAAGAATCAAAGAAAACTTCCTTTTCGTTTAGATAAGGATCCTTATCGTGTTTGGATCTCAGAAATCATGGCTCAACAAACACAAATCGATACAATGATTCCTTATTTTGAAAGATGGATGAGCAAATGGCCAACTATAAAATCACTCTTTGAAGCTTCTGAAAATGACCTTTTAAAAGCTTGGGAAGGTTTAGGTTATTATACTCGAGTAAGAAACATACACAAAGCTGCCCAACAGTTAAGTCAGAATAATTATATTTTCCCTAACACAATCGATGAGATCAGAGCTTTACCAGGCATAGGGCCATATACCGCCGCAGCCATCGCATCGATCTGTTTTGAATCAAAAAGTGTCGCGATCGATGGGAATGTCAATAGAGTTGTTTCTCGTTTGTTTGAATTCGAAGATGACTTCGGTTCTCCTTCTCTACTAAATAAAGTCACTGAAAAGATGGAAGTTTGGATGAGTAGTGCTACTCCTTCTGTTTTTACCCAAGCTATGATGGAGTTAGGCGCATTGATTTGTACACCAAAAAATCCAAGTTGTGATCAATGTCCACTTAAACAAAATTGTCTTGCGTTTAAAAACCAAAGCACATTAGACTTCCCTAAAAAGAAAATCACAAAGAAAAAGCCTGAACTTCATAAACTCATACTTCTAATGAGACATAAAGATCTACTGGCATTAACACTAGATCATCAAGATTCCTTAATGAAAGGTTATTGGAGGTTTCCAGAGGTAAAAGAACTTCCAAAAGAGTCCTTGTATATAGGATCACATCATCATGTCTTTACCCATTTGATTTGGGATCTTGATTTCTATAGTGTAGAAACAGAAAAAAGCTCCGAATTTCAGTGGTTTAGTGCTGAAGAGATCGAAGCTTTACCTTTAATTACTGCTCATCGTGTTTTCTTTGAGAAAACTAAAACCAGAATTTTTTCTTCTGAATCTTGATCTGTTTGATTTCATCAAACATTTTATAGGCAGCTTTATAACCCTTATCGATCATCACTGAACCTTTGCCCATCGAGAACACTCCGATGTTTTTTGATTTTACGTTGATATTGAGATCTGACGTTGCGATCATCCATAACTCTGATTCATGCATCCCAAGATCAATGATTCGAGCTGCGATATCTCTTAAAGAGGATGATTCTTTAAACTCACTTGAGTCTTGCATAGAGACTGATATTACTTTCTCAAAACCCATTGTTTTTAGTGGAGCAACAGGGATATTCATCATGACTCCCCCATCGACCAATTGCATGTCATTGATCTTTGATGTATTAAAAACCAAGGGGAACGAGCAGGATGCGCCTAATGCTTTTGATATCTCAATATCACTGACTATTAAGTATTCTTTTTGTTTCGCAAATGATTTTGGATCGTTGGTAAATACAACTGGTTTACCACTGATCAGATCTACTGCCACACAAACAAATAGTTCAGGAATTTGATTGATATTGGTGATGCCTAATTCTTCAAAATGAAGCTTTACTCGATTTTCAAATTGTTCACTGTTGATGAAACCATCCGTTTGTTTTAAAACCAAAGGAACCAAATCTAAATTACCTGTTTTAAAAAGCTTATCCTTGATGATACTGCTTTCTAATTCAAGCATTCTTCTTTTGATTTCGGAAGAACTGAGTTTACATGCCATAAAAGCTGCGATGATAGAACCCATACTGGTTCCTGCGAAGCCATCAAATTGGATATCATTTTCTTCAAAAACTTGATAGACCCCAATTTCACAATATGCTTTTATGCCCCCGCCTGATAGCGCTAATCCAAGTTTTCTTTTCATATCTATATTCTAACAAAAAAAGAAGCTTATGCACGGTTTAGGTGTAAGCTTCGTCAGTAATATCTGCTGGTATCCAAGAAGAACCTTTTTCTTCTAGTAAATCATCTGCTTGTTTAGGACCAGATCCATCGGATGGATATAGTTCTAATTTAACGTTATGATCTTTACGGAACTGATTTAAAGTGCTCGCAAAGGACCATGTTAGGTCAACCATATTCCAATTGGTAAACAAGGTCTTGTCTTTATTAAAGGCATCATTAAGTAAACGTTCATATGCTTCTGGAGTATTGATTCTATTCTCATAAATACAGCTTTGACAGAAATCCATCATCACCGGAGTTACTTGTTGAGCGAGTCCTGGTTTCTTCGCATTGAAACGGAAATAGACGCCTTCGTCAGGGGCTATCTTAATGATCAACATTTCTTGTTGAGGTGCTAAATGCTCAAACAAAGCCCCTTCTACTGGTTTAAAAATAACGGAGATGTAGGTTGCCTTTTGATTTAAACGTTTCCCTGTTCTTAAAAAGATTGGGACACCTTTAAAACGTTCATCCTCAACTTCTAATTCTAAAGCCACATAGGTCTCAGTTTGAGATGAATGATCGACTTTAGCTTCTTCACGATAAGCTAAAAGATCTCCAGTCTTATCATATTGACCTAAAATGAGATGTTTTGTCTTTATGCCTTTTAAGACATCGACTTGTTTACTTTGGATAGACCTTGGGGAAAAATCATGAGGTTTATCCATCAATACATAAGACAATAACTGTAAGAGATGATTCTGAACCATATCTTGTATGGCTCCCGCTTGTTCATAATAGGCACCACGGTTTTCTATTCCTATGGTTTCTGAGGCTGTGATCTGGATTTCTTGGATGTAGTCCTTATTCCATATACCTTCAAATAAACGATTGGCGAAACGTATGGTCAAGATATTTTGGATCATTTCTTTACCTAGATAATGATCGATACGATAGATCTTATCTTCCCCAAAGATGATAGACAAGCGTTCATTGAGATAACGCGCATGATTTTCATCTACCCCAAAAGGTTTCTCAAGGATGACCCCATGAGATCCATACTCTAAATTTCCACTGTCTTTTAAATGATTCGCGATGATCTCAAAGAATTCAGGAGCGACCGCAAAGTAATAGAGATGATCAATATCCTTATTTTTCTCATTCAACTGTGAATAATCATTAAGTTCTGTGATGGACATCTCTATGTAAGTGATATGTTTTGAGAATCGATCATAGACTTCTTGTTCAAAAGGAAAACGAGATCCTTTCTGAAGCCAAGACAAGGCACTTTCTAGATAGGTCTGAGACGTTAGATTCTTTCGTCCTATACAGCGAATCTTTAAAGACTCAGGTAAAAGATGTCTTGTTTCTAATTGATACAATGCAGGTAATAATTTACGATAGGTAAGATCTCCAGTAGACCCAAAGATCGTAAAGACTAAAGGTTTATTCATCATCTCCCCAATTCTCATAGTGAAAGAAACCATCTTGATCTGTTCTTTGATAAGTATGAGCCCCAAAGTAATCACGTTGAGCTTGGATCATATTAGTCGATAGAGAAGTACTTCTAAAGGCATCATAATAACTTAAGGCAGCTGTATAGGAAGGCGTAGGTACTCCTGAGTTGATTGAGAGTGAAACGACTTCACGTAAAGCACTCAATGAATCGCTCATGATCTGTGTAAAGAAAGGATCTAAGAGTAAATTGGTAAGTTTAGGATCTTTAAAGGCAGAAGCAATTTGATTTAAAAACTTCGCACGGATGATACATCCTCCTCTAAAGAGCTTGGCGATGGCTTCATAATCTAGATTCCATTCATATTTTTGAGCTGCTTTCTTCATCAGATCAAAACCTTGAGCGTAAGAGATCACTTTCGCTGCGTAGAGTGCTTTCTCAACGAGCTTTTCCAGATCATTAGGAACTCTTGTCTCAACCAAAGACACAGGTAAGATCTTCTGAGCTTGTATACGACTCAATCTATCACTTGAGATCAAACGCGCAAATACCGCAGAAGTGATCACAGAAATATCGACCCCAAGATCTAGTGCTTCTTTGGAGGTCCAAAGTCCAGTTCCCTTTTGACCTGCAGTATCTAAGATCTTATCGATCAACGAAGATGAACTAAGATCATCCTTCGTCTTTAAGATCTTCGCAGTGATTTCTATAAGGTAGGATTCTAAGGTTCTTTGGTTATACCCATTGAATATTTCAGAAAGCTCTAAGTTTGAATGCTTTCCTAGATCTCGAAGGATCTGATAAGACTCAGCGATGAGTTCCATATCTCCATATTCGATCCCATTATGAACCATTTTGACATAGTGCCCTGATCCATTCTCACCGATATAGGAAGTACATGCTTCCCCATCGACTTTAGCTGAGATGGCCTTTAGAATAGGTTCTATCGCTCTATGAGCTTCTTTATCTCCTGAAGGCATGATCGCAGGACCTCTTCTAGCGCCCTCTTCACCACCAGAAACACCCATACCCATAAAGTGGAATCCTTTTTCAGCGTATTCTTTCTCTCTTCTAATCGTATCCATAAAATAAGAATTCCCCGCATCTATGACGATATCACCTTTTTGAAGATAAGGTTCTAATTGTTTTAAGATCGCATCGACTGGAGCTCCAGCTTTGACCATTATGATGATCTTACGAGGGGTTTCAAGTTGATTCACTAAATCTTCCACGCTTAAAGCTATGCCTAAACCTGGATTTTCTTTAACCACATTTAAAGATACTTCTGTGGTTCGATTATAGATCAAGGTACTAAATCCATGATCCATAATATTCAGGGCAAGATTCTTACCCATAACGGCCATACCTACAACGGCAACTTGAAACTTTTGCATGTTTTCCTCCAACTGCGAACTTCTTTTATGGCGCTAACTGAACTGATGAAGCTTTATCCTTTTTAACTTGATTGCTTTGTTGAACAAAGGCAACACTATTAAGAACTAGATTAGGGATTAAGAATAAACCCGCATTGAATACGATGATGGCTCCTATTAAATACAGAAGTGTAGAAGTTAAAGTCAACCATCGTTTATTACGTGTATAGGCGATCCATCCAATCAACATCCCAACTGTATCCAAGATAAGGCTAGGAATCAAAAATATCGCAATAATGGTCGCAATGACCGCTCCCCAACCCAAATCTTTACCTCCAAACAATGAAATCAAAATGAATGTACCATAGGCTAAGTATATGAGTGAGACAAGATTACTTACGAAAAGGACTTTGTTTTTCTTCATAATGTTCTCCTTGATGTATTATATCGACTAAATCAGTGATAAACAAATAGGACGCCTACTCTCTTCATCTCTTGTTTTCTGAAAGTAAGAGTACACCCTGATGGATATTCTCAAATAAGGCAATACTTTCATCCAAACCACCACAACGATTGCTTCTTAACCAACGTTGACGATATTGTTTTAGGATCTGTGGCCAAGTCCTAAGTACCCAATTTAGTTTTGTCTGAGCTTGTTTATTTTTAAGATCTAGACTCGTTAATTCAAAGCTTACCATCATGACCTTTGAGAGTTGAATGATCTCTAAGAGTTCTCGTACAGATGCTTTCCCAATTTGGGTCTCACTTAGGGATCGTTGAAGACGTTTTTTTAATCCGTTTAACTCATCTATGATGATTTCATTTCGATAGGATTGAGAAAGAGGATGATCTTTTAAGCGTTTCAGATCAGGTAGTGATGATTCATTGGCTGCCCAAACCAAGTCAAAGATCTGGGTTGAATTATAATTATAGGTGGTTTGAAAACGATATAGTCTTCCTAAATCGGCTAGGACTTCTCCAATAAGTTTAGTTTCATCATTAAAGATGACTTCATTGAGGTAATTAATCGAATGACGATAAGCTCCTGCTTGAGATGACCAAGAGACGAAGGATCCATACACTAAAGGTAGATATGAAATAGAACTTGGTTGAGGATGCCCATTATCACCCCAATCGGTCAATAAGAATCCTAACCCATGATAAAGTTTCGTATATAAACAAGCATTGTTTATGTTTTCCAAACTATCATAAGTTCTACCTGTCAAGGAGTTCCATGAGGAAGTCCCTGGGGCAGACATAAAAGTAACCTTGGCTTCAGATAAACGTTTTAAACTTGAATAGAAAGGCGAATCTGAATCATAGCCCCAATCAACGAATATTAGATCCTTGGGTAGTTTAGATAAAGTCTCAGGATAATGATTAAGCACATCCCCCCACACCAAAGGTATCTTCCCATAAGACTTTACGTGGTCATACAGTTTCAACATATAGTCAAGATACAACTGTCCTACGCCAATTTCTTTTCCAGCGAGTTCAGTTTTTCCACTTCCTAATTCATATGGTTCATCTAGATTAATATGAAAATAAGGTGATTTTGAAATCTTAAGGACATCTGAAGTATAGGTCTTAACCAATTCAATACTTCTTGGATCTAGTGGATTTAAAGTAGAGGCTTTTCGATGAGAACCCCACATAAACATTCCTTCTTCAATATTCGCAAGCTCTTTAAACTCAGGTCTCTCTAACCATGCGCTCATATGACCCAATCCATTATGATTTGGGACGAAATCAATACAACGTTGAATACAATAATTCTCACATTTTTTAAAATCATCTATCGTTATTGGAGTTTCATTAGTATACAGTGATTCAAAACTTGGATATTTAAATGAAAAGCCTTCCACATACAATTCAAAATGATTGTATTTAAGATCCGCCAAGAGATCAATGAGTTGATAAAGGGTCTTTTGAGTAGGAATCTTATTACGAGAAATATCCAAAAGATAGCCTCTTACTTTTAAATCAGGCTCATCATAGATGGTACAGTTCTCCCATTGCTTATTTTTTAAAATGAGTTGTTTTAGAGTCTTTATGGCGTAAAAGGCACCACTTTGATCACTATGAGTGATCGTAATGGTTTGATTTAAGAAATCCAATGTATAAGCTTCATGGTTCAAATTTGGATCTAAGACAAAATTAATACTAGCTTTAGTATCTTGTTTATCATCTACAATGATCATTCTCTTTAGTTCAGATAAAGCTTTAGAAGCGTGTGGATTCGTATTGACTCTAACTTTATCAGGCCATACATAAAAACCTTCATGGATTATTACAGATCTTACTGCAGGAAGAAAATTTATCATAGAGTCTCCTTATCGCTAAGCGATCATTGATAATTCATGTTTGAGGTATATACAAAAGGCAATGGGAAGAGTTGCTGAAGAAGATCACCCAACTCAGTTTGTAGTAGATCTTCATTCTCATAAGGTCCAAAGAGTATATGTGATGCTTCTTTAAAATCAGATGGTGAATACTCCTGATCTTTATATTTAAAATGATATTTTTGATCGTAATAACGAATAAACAAAGCATCATGATCATCACCTAAAACATATTCAAAATAATCTTGTAGTCGATCTATGAATCGATTGAAGTCTACGATTTTGATCGTAGATTCAAAAGCTTGATGATGATGAGCTACTCCTAATTCAGAAAATGATCTTACTAAAGGATCATTATGAACCAATTCTAAGTGAAGTTGCTTTAAGTGATGGGCATCCATCAGTTTACCAGACACATCAAGTAAGCTTTTTGGATCACCCGCAAATTCACGGATCATTCCTGTAGTCGCATTCCCTCTTACATTAAGAACACAATATCCTGTTAATTTATCGTTTAAATAAATCCCATGAAAATAAGAACTTTCCCAAGGATCAGGAGTAATAACTGCTTTTGAAAGTCGTTTGAATTCTTCTTTTGTTCTTTCAAATCTAAAGGGGTGTTGAAGATAAAATTCGTAATATGCATCTAGATCCTTATCTAGATAAGAAGTTATCGTAGTATCTGATTGTACTTTAGGTAGATCAAATTGTGCCAATAAGGATAAATGATCCGCCCCAAATTGCTTATAGATATGAAGATCCCCTGATATAACAATCACATCGATTTCTTCTTCAATCATTTTCTTTTCCGCACATAAAAGTAAAGTCGAAGCGATCCCTCTTCCTCTAAAATCAGGATGAGTAGAAACAGCACCTATAGACGCTAATTTAAGTTTAACCAAACCAAGAAGAAGATCATTCACAAAATAAGTTATGACCCCTACGACTTGTTCATCTTCTACAGCTATAAACATATGATCCATATTAGATTCTGATAGTAAAAACGGATATTTATCAATCATCGTAGGACTAAAAACCATACAAACAAGCTCCTGAGCTTTTTTATGATATTCTTTTGTGCAAGTAATGAATTTCATATCTCTCTCCTCTTTAATCTTACTCTAATTGACGAAATAATAAAATGATGATCTTGCTTACTCATAGACAAACAATTCAAGCTGCTTGTGTTAGAATGAGTTCAAAGAATCACGATCAGTATATATCGAGAGGATCTATGTCTAAGAAAAGATCAATCATCGTTTGTGTTCTTATCGCTTGTTTATTAATGGCTTGGGTAGACGGATCTTCTTTGGATTATGTCACCAAAGCAATTCTTAAGATCCTTACTTTTAGTTTGATTCCTCTGTTCTACTTTAGATTACTAGAAAAATCATCCATTAGGTCTCTTTTTCAAATTAAACACACAGGGTTAAAAGTCGCTTTGATTTTAGGTTTAAGTAGTTATGCCTTGATCATAGTGATCTATTTCAGTTTTGGATATTTCTTTGATTTAACCTTAGTAAGCAAGATATTGGAAGATAATTTCGGTTCAGGAACATTGAATTTTGTCCCTATTGCTTTTTATATCGCCATGATCAATTCATTTCTAGAAGAATTCTTTTTTAGAGGTTTTGCGTATCTGGCTTTAGTAAAAGTTAGTTCTCGTAGATTTGCGAGTATCTTCAGTTCGATAATGTTTGCCCTATATCATGTATTTCTTATGTATGGATTATTTCCATTTTGGTTATATATTAGTGCTTTAGGATTAATGATCATCGCTGGAGTTCTATTTAACGCATTGGATCAACCATCAAAGACAATCTTACCTTCTTGGTTGTTTCATTCGTTGACCAATTGGGGAATCAATACGATAGGATTTATCCTATTAAAAATCATCTAGAAAAAATGCACCTTGTGGTGCATTTTAGTTAATTAAGGAGTTACGATTGGATTAATATCTGCGTATAGAACAGGTTGAACCAAAATGTAGTTGGCTGCTTTAGTTCCTCTTAAGGTATATCCTTTTACGTTGATGCGAACATTATCACCTGCAGTAAACTGTACGAATGTGAAGTTTGGGTAACCTCCTATGGTTACATTATCTCCTAAGAAAAGATTAACCAATCTAGCTGTTCCACTGGCGGTCGCAGCAGTAGTCCCATCATAGGTCTTATCATTTCCTGATAGGCCTCCAATAGTTAAGGTACGTTTAGTGATGTTTATATTCCCATATACAAATTTGAAACTATAATTATCCGAAACCAAGGTCCCGATCTCACCAATAATCTGTATTGGACTAAAGGAGATGTCTAATCCAGGTGAGTATACACTAGTAATCGTTGGGGTTCCAGTAATCGATGTAATATCATCATTCATAATAAAACCAGTAATAGAATACGTAAAGTCTTTTAGAAAGTCTCCATATATAACATTTTGATTGTCGATCGTTATGGTTAATTCAGCTTTGTTGACGACAACATCCACTGAAGATGATATCGTTTTATATTTATTTAAGTCAGTTGGGGTAAAGACTACGACTGCTTTATAGATACCCGCTGATGAAGGTACTACGTCAGGAGTTTCGAAACTGAAAATCCCAGGAACATGGATCCCATTGATGAGTGCTATTCCATTACCTAAAGTAGATGCTGACAAAGCTTGCCCATAATTCAAAGCTGTAGTCGTAGGCCAAGTAATCACAACGCCTTTAATAGGTCCAAAGACAGTCGATTCTATGGATCCAGCATATTTATCTAAGCCTTTGACAAATACTTTATAGAATTTGCCTACATCTTGATAACCTAAACTTAGTTTAGCTAAAGTAGCACCAGAGACATCTACAAAAGGTCCTTCAGCAGAATCAGATATTCTCCATTGATAAGACACTGTTGCGTCTAATGGTAAAACACTGACGGTGAGATCACTTCCAGAATAACCACTACCAGCTATTTGAGCCAAATCGATCTTAGGTTTTTGTAGTAAAAGAAAAGCAACCACACCAAGTGAGATCAACAGAATGGCAATAAAGATAATAATGTTACGTTTCTTTGATTTACTTAGATACATGAAACCATTCCTTCCTTTCAGTTTCTAAACTGAGATGATTAACCATAGTATGATATCTATTTCTATTTTATATTAAATTTACCATTAAATACAAAAAACCATCAAAATCTAGCTTGTTTAAGCGATATTTACTCAAAGAAGCCTAAATATGAACTTTGATGACCATCATTAAAGCCTAATAGGTCTCAATAAACTGAATACCTAAGCAATCTAAGCCTGTATGAGAGGCAATGACAGCTGCGATATCGTTGATATAGATACGAGAAGGTTCATATCCTTTTTCAATCAACATAGCCTTTGTAAGCTCTGTTCTAGGGGCTGCATGAGAATGGATAATATATATACTACAAGATTTCCCTTTAAATGAATTGTGTAAGGTATCAATGGCTTCTTCTAAAGCTTTTCTTTCTGTGCGCACTTTCGCATAGACATCGATCTTCCCTTTGGTTGAGGCATTTAGTTGTAAGATAGGTCTTATTTTAAACATTTCAGCTAAGGATGCAGCCAAAGGGGTTAAACGACCACCTACTTTTAGATGATCTAAATCATTAGGTAAAATCAAAGTATTTGCGCCTTTGATGACTCTATTAAGAATCTCTACGATTTCACTTCTTGTCTTGCCTTCATTGATCAAATCTTGAGCTAAGATACTGATGTGTTTTTGAATCATACAGGTAGAGAATACATCTACAAATTCGATATCTATCTCAACTTCCTGTGCTGCCAATCTTATTGATTGATGAGTACTGGATAGACCTGCTGATAATGGAGTCGCAATGATCAAATCAAAACCATCCTCTTTGATCTGTCGAACGAGATTTTCAATGTTCATATAGAGAGGTGTTGAAGTCTTTGGATACTTTTTATCACTTAAAGCTTGATAGACATCTAAGGTAGAGATGTCTTGGCCATCGTTATAGGATTTCCCATCGATAAGAACCAATAAAGGAATCAGATAGATTCCTTTCTCTTTCGCTTCTTGCGGACTTAAACCACTACCTGAATCTGTCAATACTGCGGTCTTGAGCATACATTCCCCTTTTAGTCATATTTATCATTATACAACAAAGCCTCTTACGCATGAAGCCTCAAAATCTTATCATGATAACTAGATGATCTCCCATGATAAGACATATTCCCAGACACCTAAGCTTGGGTGGTCTGTAATTATCCAAGATCCGTTTAATCCTAGTTCTGTTGCACTAAGCTCAAAGTGACATTTTGCGATTCCAATATCATTCATTTGTAAATCATATTTCATCATGTCCCCATAACCAGGATTCCTAGCACAATAGAAATGAAAGAATTTATCTTGTTTAACGATGCGCCAAGGTTGTTTATTACTCGCAGATGGCCCAACTCGAACCATTTCTAGTACTTTCTCATAATCTCCAGCATCTATTTTTGATAATGGATGTTTATCATCGTTTAGAAAAAATAATGTATCCCATGCTTTACGATTATTAGCCCCTACCCCAAAACGCATCGCAGATTCAATCAAGCTTCGTTTATCTTTTATATATCCCAATGAAGATACAATAGGAATGTATTCATGATCATTGAGTTGAGTGTTCTTCTCGAAATCCTCTCGTTTGAAAGTACCTCCCAACCAACACGTCCCTAAGCCTAAATCAGTGGCTTTTAGGATCGCCTTTTCAAATAGATAACCTAACTCTAAAGCATTCCCTTCTTTTTCATGAAGTACAGAAACCAAATATGTATGTGTTCCAGATAAGACTCCATATGAGCCAAGTTTTATGTTTGTTTCTTTCCCATCCATTTGAGTAGAAAGAATACTAAATCTTATCTTAGATTGAGCTTGTTTATTTAGTTCATCAAGAAAAACAGTCATTTGATTTAAATGGATTTGTGATATTGGTTTAGGATCATAGGTACGAATAGAGATTCTAGAAGGAATCAACTCCAATATTTTTTTATTTGTGTTCATCTTACGCTCCATTTATATTTATAGTGATATTATCGACTAAATCAGTTCATATTACTACTGAAGTAAATACATTCATAAAAAATGATCATTTAATATGAATGAACTCTCATATAAAAAGTTACTTATCACAAATTTGTTCATTTTATAAAAGAAATAATGTGTAATAATTGTGGTAAAGTAAAACAAACAAATACTAGTTATGCAGAAAGGAGCTATTTTTGAACAAAAGACAACTCATTATTAAAAAACATATCACTGAATTCTTTTCTTCCCCAAAAGAAAATAAACAAGATTTTTTATATGAAGTAGTTAAACATAATCGGAATCGTTTGAGAATTACGCTTCCTTCCATTTTTGTTTTGTCTGCACTTACATCACTCTACTTATACTTTGCCTTGTACGTTGGAGATCCAAATGAATATGTACTTAAAATAGTAGAAATGCATTTTTTCCTACTTGTCCCAACTTTATTGATGTTTATCGGTCTACTCTTTGTATCTAGAAGCACTACTAGAAATATAAAATTAGAATCGATCATATTTAAGCTCTATTTGATCTATTGTGTATTTTGGACCCTGTTTTTCTCCTTACTTTCTCAATCCTATAGTGATCAAATTACTGTCTTTCAGTTTGGGATTGGTTTTGTTGCGATTATTTTCTTTCTAGATCCACTCTTCTCTTTAATTTTATATGGGTCAGCTACATTAACTTTCGTAATTTCGATTGGTTATTTCCAATCCTCTCCTTCAGTGGTGACTTCCGATATCTTGAATTCTTCCTATATGTTTTTAATCGCATGGATAGCTTCAATCATCTTATATAAGAATTTCGTTTCAGACTATCAATTAAAACGTAAAGTAAGCGATCAGGTCATTGAACTAGAAGATCTCAACAAAAAATTAGAAGAGCTTTCAAATAGAGATAGTTTAACTGGAATTCATAATCGTCGTTTCTTTGATAAACAAGTAACTGATGAATGGAGTTTAGCACTTCAACAGAACTCTATATTGGCGATAGCCATATTAGATATTGATGGATTCAAGAATTTCAATGATAATTATGGACATCTTGAAGGCGATGATGTTTTAAAGAGAGTTGTTGGATGTATCCAAGAGAACTCTAAGAGACCAGGTGATGTTTGTGCTCGCTTTGGTGGAGAAGAATTCGTCTTACTCTTACCTAAAACAGACATTAGTGGAGCTTTATTGGTATGTGAGAAAATCAGAAGTGATGTTGAAAAACTTAAAATTCCTCATCTCAATTCTCCAACCGGCTATTTAACCGTTTCGATTGGAATCTGTGCTTTAACCCCAGATTCAGATGAAAACTTCCTTAACTTTATAAAGAAAGCTGATGAAGCTCTATATGAGGCTAAGACTCTAGGTAAAAATAGAGTCGTTGCCTTAAAATTAAGAGATTAAAAAGTAGACCAAACAATCTGGTCTACTTTTTCTTTTAATTTATTCTACCTTTATACTTCTCAAGAAGTTCCTTATTGAATCGATCATATCCAGGGACATCTTCACTCAATAAGATTGGGATATCACAATGATCTTGAGCCAAGATACGACATATTTCAACCGTTAATGTTTGAGCGATATAGATTCCTGTAATGGATGAGACTGAACAAATCTTTTCAATCTCCCCTGTTTCTAACAAGGCATCACCTCGAGGACCACAATTATCGATGACAACATCTCCTAATTCATACAATTTCTTTCCACTTGGATGACGACTTGGTTCAGCTAAAGTATGTTGCATACTGGTAATGACGATGATTTTATGACCTTTCGCTTTAGCAGTGATGGCTAAATCGATAACGAGTCCATTGATCCCAGAGTTTGAAATGATGATGAAGACATCTTGAGGGCGTATTGGATAAAGATCATATAGTTTATGGGCGATATTTGGTCGACGTTCGAAATTATCATCAGGATTCTTAAAATCAGCTAAGGTAGTTAATCCCTTGGTTACAAAATCAGAGGTTTCTATCATATGAAAAGGAACCAAGGACCCAGCACGGCCAGTACATTCAGCCCCAAAACCAACGGAATGACCTGAACCGAAAATATGAACGATCCCATCATTCTTAATGGTTTCTGCACAAAGCTCAGAGGCCTTAACCATATGCTTCATCTCTTGTGTTTCTAGAGTATCAATCAAGGACAATGCTTCTTCGTAAAAAACATCCATTGTTAACTTTTTCATCATGTTCTCCTAAGAATTCCATCTTCCAAGATAGACATCAGATATTTTACGATTATGCACATCGGCCCCAGTTACGTTCGCACTTAACAACACAGGTGGTTCTTGACCAAGTTCTTTTAAATAGAGATAGGTTTCAGCTGTCATCATCTGAGCGAAGATATTCCCTACCACATTAGCGACTTGAGTGATCTTGATCGTATCATGAAGTGTTAAAAGTGTATCTGGATAAGGAGTACATAGATCTAATTTATAATCTGCTAACTTAATAAGATCCTTACCTAGTTTATTTCGAGAAACGCTTTTGATTGATCCTACAAAGAAGATCGTTCTCGCTTCAGCTTTAGCTAATTTAGTAATCTCAAATACGGATTGTGTCGCAGTTGATGCGACATAAATCAACAAGGCATCTTTTGGATCGATATTGTATTGACTCCAAAGCATCTTACCTATGTCTTTTCGATTGAGAAAGTTAGGATCTTGATATTCTTCTAGACTCACCAAACCTCTTAACACTAAGTCCTTCATATTGACTTGATGATAAGGCATCAATCCACCAGCACGATAACCTAATTCCATTGCGAAAGCTCGATCAGCTCCCACTCCTAAAAGTTGAATCAAACCGTTGGTCATCATGACATCACCAATTGCTCTAGACATCTGAATTAATGCTTCTTTTTGATTTTCTTTTGCAAAATCAAGGATCTTTTTGGTTTCACTAAAATACTCGTGTGCATTCATCTTTATTCCACCGTTCTTTCGATTTAATCTAATCATACACCTGCTTCTACTCTTTTAGAACCTTTCCAAAGGACCTTTTAAAAATGTTTTTTTCAACCTTACAACCTAGCTTTATACTTAGGTAGTAAAAAAGCACTTACGTGCTTTTTAGTTTCTTTTCTCAAACTCTAAAGTTAATAATGGAGCGTGTTGTTGAGCACCATATACATCGGTTTCTCGGATATCTCCACTACACATTGGACGAACGATCGTAGCTTTGATCGCATTGGCAGGAATAAATTCAATGATGTTTATAACGTCTTCAACTTTAATCTTATACAGAGAGGCTATAAGTTCTGCGTTGATACATTTTTCTTTGACCATCCAATCAAATGTTTCTTTATCTTTTAAAATGATATCGAAAGTGATCTCATAAGGTCCAGAATTCTTTGAGCGAATGACTTTCGCAAGATCCAATAGTTTTACTTTCATAGTTTACCTCACACATTCACTAGGGTCTGTTTAAAGATCCCAATTGGATCACTGACTTCGATCAAATGATATAGACTAAAATTATACACAGCACCTACTTTAAAATCACTTGGGGAATACGGAAAGGCAAGATTACCTGCAGTAGCGATACGACCTTCATATCCATAATGAAGCATGGTGCTTCTTGCGAAACTACAGACGGTATTGGCCACATCTTGGCTTTGTGCGACCGCATCGATGACGATACAGAGCTCATGAGAACGGATTTCTTTTATGGGTTCAAGATCACCCATGACCCCATCTTTCCCATAGATCTTGAAGTTGAGATGATAGTTATCGAGATTTTTAAAGTTATCTTTAACACGTTTGGTGACAGCTTCCAAGATCGAATCGGTTTCTTTGATGAAGATAGGATCTCTGACCCCTGCGATAGAAACGGTCCTAAAGCCTACGCATTTTGCGGCTTCAAGTTTAATATAGTACGGATCTGAAGGAATAAACTTACTACCCTTGACTTCTACTCTTTCTTCATCGAGTTGAGTAAAAGCGGTGTTGTGTAGATCGATGATTCCACCAGGACCAGGTAAAATATAGGGGTTGGTTTTCTCATAGAGTGTATGCGCAGAAACGCTTAGTACTGTACATTTACGAGCTGGATTTAAAGTTTGTAGGATAAAGCTATCATCCGTGATGGTTCCCATCATACAATCGCTTCCACTACCAGGACTAGATGCGATGGCGGCACATTCTAATATCTTGCCCATATGAAGTGCTAATCCTTTATCGAATCCACGAATGATAGGTAGAGCCGCAAACATATTAGGGTCATAAGAACGACCTGCGATGATGACTTCTGCCCCATCATTGAGGGCTTTTATAAATGGTTCTACACCCATTTGACCTACGATATGAGTAGACTCTAGGATATCTTCTTTTGTGCATTCTGGAGCTGGATGAAGGGGTTTGACCTTACCTTCCTCAAAGGCTTTCAAAACGAAATCCTTATCGAAATCAGCTTCAATGATCGCCATCTTAAAATGAAGATCATATTCTTTAGCGATCTCATAAACGATCTTGAGTTGCCAATCCAAATGAGGTTTAGCCCCACTACCACCGGCACTGCCCACCAAGACAGGAACCTTGTTTTTGATGCCTGCTTGAATCATGATGGCGAGATCTCGTTTAACCGCTGTGTAATCTGTAAAGGATACTCCTGCACCTAAATAATAAGGTCCTGGATCAGTTGATCCTGCATCGACTGCGATACAATCAGGATTCATTCTCATCCCTGCCTCAAAACTCGCAAGAGGAAATCCATAACCTAAGATGGCTGTCGTTGAGAGCACTTTAATTGGTTTCATTTATTTCTACCTTTCATTGCCTTATCAAGCGCAATTATCCTTTGCATTTCATTAAATACGATCATATAGCCTTCATCGACACCCATCCCAGGTTTAGCCAAGATCTGTATAGGTTGAGTCGCCATCGCAAGATGAACACAGGTCTTCGCACTGATGTCCGTCTCATTACAGGTTCCACCTTGATAAGCACCAATACCTTTTGATTTACAATACAGTACCGCTTCGATCGTATTTTGTATCCCACCTAGATCAGGGGTCTTGATTTGAACCATATGACCTGCTTTATGATCAGCGAAATAGATGATGTCTTCTAAAGTATTACACCACTCATCAGCGACGATCTCCACATCTACTCCGCGTTCATCTAGAAGCGCTGTAATGGCTTGAAGACCCCTCATCGTTAATTCACGATCATCGAAATCAACTGGTCCTTCGATACGTAAATGATAAGGACCACTGGCTTCTCTTAGAGTTTTTAGATAATCTACCATTTTGGAATAATCCGTTTTGAAGATTATACCTAAAGTCCCATAGACATCGATATGAAAGACAGGACTATAATCAGCTTCGCTTTTGAATTCATCCACTCGTTGACGTAACCATTTGACATACTCTAATAACTTCTCACCTTGATAACCTAGTTTATTGGCGACGTTATTGATCAAGCCATGAGGAAGTACAGCGGAACCTTTGATGATCATCTTATCGACGTTGTCATAACGATTATCTCCACTTTGACTAAAAATAGGAATAAGTTGATCACTAACTTGGGTCCCATATTCTTTCGCCACGATGTTGGCCATCTGCGTATGATGCGCTTTTGCGACCGCATCCAATAACGCTTGGGTTATCCCATATCGTAAGGCCGTATGAATATGTTGACCTTTTAAGTGAATATGATCAAATTCATCCGCTAAGTCCTTGAATGACTTAAGTTCTCTTCCAATTAAGCGAGGTTTAAGGTCCTTCTCTACGATCAGTGCGAATTCCTTAGCAAGAAATAAAGGATCTCTTCCTCCACAGCCACTGTATTGAACGGCACAACAATCTCCAAAGGCAACTTGTCCATCTTCTAATACAAGCATGATCGTTAAAGATTCCCCTGCTTGTCTAATACGGGTAAAACCAGGGGTGATGGGAGCTCCTACATAAAAGTTTCCATCTGCGTGTGCACCCTCTTTGATGGCTTTTTGATCATCGAAGAAGAAACCTGTTCTTCCAGTACTACTGACTACGTCTATGATTTTCATAAGTGTCCTATCTTGGTCTACCGACCAAATGTCCTTTACTTACCGCATAAATATCATCGATGACCATTTGGAAACTAACATCTCGTCTTTCTGTATCAGCTCTCTCTTTAAGTTTCTTTCGATGAAAATCTTTGAGTTTATCATTAAAAGGAAGATTTCCAAAGTCTAAGAAACGAACAGCTCCTGAATTATCTCGTGCAGGCAGAGCTTTATTCGCATTACACTGGGCAGGCGCAAAAGGCACATCGATGAGACCTGCTTCAAATCCTCTTAAAGCACTAAGTCCAAAATCATAGTTTCCTAGATTTAAAACAGCTTCCATGATACAACGGGTCTCTTCTTCGATGATGCTCATTTCTTCTTTGATCAAAGGATTCTCAAAAGCGACTTGATCTTTAAGCATCGCAGTTAATTGTTTTGTGGTCTTTAATCCATTCGCGTTGGCTTCTGCAGTAGGCACCCCAAAAGCTTCATGAGGAGACTTTACGATGACCTTAGTGGCTCCTGATAAGACAGCTGTCGCAGCACCCCAAGCGATGACCGCATAGGCTTTGGCTTCATCTTGAGGGAAACCTCCCATCCATTGATGAAAGACGGTGGTGATTCTAACATCACCATAACCAAAGCGATTTAAATAATCTTTGGTAAGAAGTTCTAAGGTTCTAATGGCTGCGATGTCTTGAATTTGATTTCCACATTGACCATAACCTACTGTAATGCATTTACAGCCCTGTTGAGCTGCCAACAAGCTCTCTAAGATGGCTACACTATGAGAAATACATGGTGGAACTAAAGTCCCTGTAAGAGGCCCAAAAGGTTCACGGTTGATCGTAATGCCTTGTTCCTCATAGTAACCTACCAAACGATCGACATATTGCCAATCCGTGATTGTTTTCTCTAAAGAATTGTTTTTCCCATAAGGAATATTATAAGAAATGCCTCCTCCTTCAAAGGAAGTGAAACCCCCAGCTAAAGTAATCTCAGCCAATAGTCTCGCATCAGGTGTCCCATGTCTTACTTGAAGAGGAACATCTAAATATTCAACGATGTCTCTACATACACCTACCCCATGATTGACCGCAGGGAATCCATTTAGAAGAGATTTACCTGTCCTAATGCTTTCATCGATGCCTGTTTGAGCTTCAAGGTAGCGATTATGACGAGTATAACTATCGATGGTGGTCGGTAAAAGATCAGCCCCGCCTTCATCTTGAAGGACCTTTAGTAGTTTCTTATGTTCATGAGGCAAGGCTACCCCTGCCCTTGGTTGGATCAAAGTGACCTTATCATTAACGGCTTGATTTAGTTTAAAACTAAAGCGTTTGCTTTCTTTGATGGCCTTTTGATAGGCAATCGCTTCACTTAGATCGACTTCTTTACCAGTGACCCATTGTTTTAAGACTTCTTCTCGTAAAGCCATGAATTCATTTAAAGGCATCTTTTTGTTGATCATTTGATTTTCTCCACATTTCTTTTTAAGATTCTTAGAACTTCATTGGGATGACGAGACGCCAATAGACCTAAACAACTAATGACATACTTTTGATCTAGATAAGCTTCTATTTTATCTGGAAGCAAGATCTCAGGAGTCTTAGGATTCCTTAAGACTTTATTTAGGATACGCTTAGGATCTTTAGAATGAATCAAGGGTCCTCCTATACCTATAACTTTTGATACATCTCGTAGATCTTTACCTGATTGATAAGTACTGATCCCCATAGGAGAATATGAGATCTCTAATCGACCCGCATGTCTTTCACAAGCGATCTGTGTACACCACGAAGCTAAGATACTATCCAGTTTTGGATCATTACTTGAATAGAGATCTCTCTTTATAGATTCTAAATAAGCACTCATCAACTCATCATTCTCAATCTCATTTTTCATGAGTTCAGCGACATTATGAGCAGAGAATCTAACCCCAAGATCTCCTTCTACACTTCGTTTATCCAGAGGTTCTTGAAGTCCTTTATAACCCGCATTATCTTTTAAGATAAATGTCTTATTGATACTGTAGACATCGGTCGTTGCGCCTCCAATATCAATGGCCATAAGATCGCCTAATCCTTCTTCAGTTTTCGTACCTTTCGATAATAAGATCAAAGCTTCAAGGACACTGGAAGGTGTAGGCAGTATAAGCTCATCAAGTACTTCAGCCAATTTAGATAAGCCTTTAGCTTTGATGATGGACTTTAGAAATAGATCACGAATTACACTTCGGCATTCATCTACTTGTAGGACACCATAAGTAGGCATTACGTTTTCACAACACAATAATTCACAGTTTTCGTTTTTAAAGATAGCTTTTATCTCATCTTGAACGGCTTTGTTTCCTGCGTAGATGATTGGGAAACTTGGATGAAGCGATGCGATCTGTTTCGCATTATGAAGCACCACTTCTGTGTTTCCCCCATCCGTTCCTCCACTTAAAAGAAGAATATCTGCTTGAGCACTGTTTATTTCATCTAATTCATTTTGATTGAGTTGAAAGGCATAGGCATGGATCACTTTCGCACCTGCGCTATAACAGGCCAAAGTCGCAGCTTTTAGTGTAAGATCTGGCACTAAACCTACGGCGATCATCTTTAATCCACCTTTAGCGGAACTACACATCAATGTTTGATCGATGTAGACCTTATCCAAGATATTTCTCATCTTAGCTTTGACCTTTTCGATACCTATCGAAATGTCTGTAGATGAGGTGGTCATATCGTTGGCGATGGCCAATATGGTTTCGCTTTGGGTATCGACGATCAAGCCTTTCGTATAGGTTGAACCCACATCAAAAAGAAGATAGATCGGCATTCTATTTTCCTAGACCTAGATCTGCCTTCAAGTCTTCAATACCTATAGCAATATCGCTTCCAGGAGGATAGACACGATGAAATCCCATCGCTTTGAATTTGGCTTCAACTGGAGCGAATTCACTTTTACCGATGACAAGATTACCTCCAACATACAGCAAGACATTATTAAGACCTGCTTCTTTACAATAGTCTCCAAAACCTCGACAGTCCAATTCACCTTGACCATATAGACTAGAGACAAAGATGGCACTCGCTTTGGTTTCAATGGCTGCATCTACGAATTCTTTCTGAGAGACCATCACACCTAAGTTGACCACATTAAAATCAGCTTGTCTTAATGCATAATCGATGATGCGGTTACCTACCGCATGAACATCAGCTCCGATAACTCCTATGACGACAGTTGTGTTTCCCATATGTGCTCCTTAATCTCCAAAGTGATTGATCTTATGTATGTCTTTGATTTGTTCTTCAGAAACCATCCCTACCAATTCATAGGTTTGTTTAACTGGATCATAGACATAATCATCTAGAAGATGGAAATTTTCGATCTGTTTTGTATGATTCATATGTGTTCTAGGACCTGTACAGTATTGGATAATGTCTTCACCGATCTTGATATGAGTAGGATCTAAATAAGTAATGATGAGATCCATTGAGATCAAGCTTTTAACTTTCTTTTCTAAGACAGACAAAGATACCCGAGGTTTCTTATTGAAGGATAAGATGAAGCCATGTTTAACGTCCCCATGACCATCACAAATCAATCCATATTCGCTCTCTAAGATATGAACCAAGAGATCTTCCGCACTATGGGCCATACGACGATACAAGAGGCTCTTATAGACTGTTTTCTTGATGTCTTCTGGTTCTGGGCCAAATAGATTAGGTCTTACGACGATGACTTCTTCGCCTATCCCAATCAATAGATCTCCGTTGATGCCTAATTGTTCATAGATCGAATCAAAATGTTCAACGATGACTCTTTTTTTATCATTTAAAGCACTTTTGATTGCATCAACGAGTTCATAGGCTTGTGTAAATGCCAATTCAAAACGAAGATCGATATGATAAGAATGGGCTATAAAGCGATTCTTAGCGTAATCACGCATTAAAGGAGAAGGACGTGTATTGATCCCATCATCATCGTTGGTAAGTTCTAATCCAGGAAACATCCCTTTGATAAGCAAGGATTTACCGCTTCCTGCATCACCTATGATCCCTATGAGTTTATCATTAGGTAAAAGATATTTCTGTGAGATCTGATTGCCTAGATTCTGCATTCTTGTACTGCCTCTAGGCGCAAAGTAAGTCGCATATCTTAATTGTTCAATACTAAGACTCATATGTTTTCTCCTTTAGATAAGATCACTTATAAGCTAAAAACAAGATGCTGAGATCTTGTTTCTAAAATTTCTATCATCTGACTTCAGGTGCACGATTTTCATCAATGAAAGGTACTCCTTACCTATCTCTAGTATACCATTTCACAAGCTTAGTTCTTTATTCATTAAGCACGAAAAAATCTATTATTTTCTAGCTATACCTGTTTGAGTCGCAACTTTCTTCACTTCTAAAGCGACCACTTCAGAAACTCGAGGATCAAAGACTGAAGGAATGATATAGTCATATCTCAGCTCTTCTTCTTTGATCAAGGAAGCTAATCCATACGCCGCAGCGAGCTTCATCTCTTCTGTGATCTGAGTCGCTCTACAATCCAGTGCTCCTCTAAATAATCCAGGAAAAACCAAGACATTATTTATTTGATTAGGAAGATCTGATCGACCTGTCGCGATGATTCGTGCTCCACCTTTAAGCGCATCTTCATAAGAAATCTCAGGTTCAGGATTCGCCAAAGCGAAAACGATGGGATCTTTACCCATAGTTTGGATCATTTCTGATGTCACCAATCGAGGCGCAGATACTCCAATAAAGACATCCGCATCGATCAAAGCTTCTTTTAAACTGTAATGGTGATTATGAGGATTGATAAACTCAAGAAGTTCCTTAGATAAGAAATCATAGGCATCCATATCATCATGATTTAAGATTCCTGATTTTGAAAACCCCAGGATGTTTTTAACACCTAATCGTTTCAGCATAAACATGATGGAGCTTCCTGCAGCTCCTGCCCCACTGACCACGACTTTTAGATCTTTGAATTCTTTCTTAAGTAATTTGAGTGAATTGATCAAACCTGCCGCAACTACGATCGCTGTCCCATGTTGATCATCATGAAAAACAGGGATATCTAGAACTTTCTTGAGTTCCCTTTCAATGGTTACACAACGAGGTGCAGATATATCTTCTAGATTGAAACCTCCAAATGAAGGTGCTAATGCCTTACATATGGCGATAATCTCATCAGGATCTTTGGTATCTAAGGCAATTGGAACAGCATCGATGTTCGCAAAGGCTTTAAACAAGGCGCATTTGCCTTCCATGACAGGTAAAGAAGCTTTAGGTCCAATATCACCTAGACCTAAAACAGCGCTCCCATCGGTAATGACAGCGACGGAGTTCCCTTTCCATGTATAGGTATAGACCTCTTCAGGGTTCTGTGCGATGATACGGCATGGTTCAGCGACCCCAGGTGTATAGGCTAAACTAAGATCTTCTTTTGTCTTAAGATCGCATTTTAACTCTACACTGAGTTTACCCTTCCATTGTTTATGGGCAGCTAATGATTTTTCATATATGTTAGACATCATTTTCCTCCAAGGATCTATTTTCTATACTTGGCTTGTTCAATCGTATATAAATCATTCCCATAAGCATCGATCACAACGATCGCTGGGAAATCTTTGATCCAGAATCTTTGGATGGCTTCAGTCCCTAAATCTTCATAAGCCAATGTTTCGCTTTTTATAATACTCTTGGAGATGGTCGCACCTAAGCCTCCAATGGCCGCAAAATAAACTGCCTTGTTTCTAATGATGGCTTGGATGACCTCATGACTACGATCACCTTTCCCAATCATGCCTTTTAATCCATGATCAAGTAAAGCAGGTGTAAATTTATCCATCCTATAACTTGAGGTAGGTCCTGCTGATCCTACCGCGAATCCAGGTTTCGCAGGAGCTGGTCCTACATAATAAATGACTTCTCCTACGATATTGACAGGTAAAGGTTCATTGTTTTGAAGGCACAGGGATAGACGTTCATGAGCAGCGTCTCGTGCAGTAATCAAACTTCCACTTAAATAAACAGAGTCTCCTGCTTTTAAAGATATGGCTGTTTTTTCATCTAGAGGTAGATTAACTTTAATGTCGATCATAAGAGCCCCTTTCAAAGGATCGCTGAAGCATGCCTAGAGGCATGACAGCTGATGTTGATGGCGACAGGTATGGATGCGATATGCGTAGGATAAAATTCGATGTTGATCGATAAAGCAGTGGTCGTTCCACCTAAGCCTGCTGGTCCTATTCCCAATTCATTGATGCTTAAAATAAGTTCTCGTTCTAATTGCGCGTATTTAGGATGTGGATTAGGATTTCCTACACCTCTTAAAACTGCTTCTTTTGCGATAAGCGCTGCTTTCTCAAAAGTACCACCTATCCCAACGCCTACGATCATAGGAGGACAGGCATTTGGTCCTGCTTTTTCAACAGTTTCTAAAATAAAACGCTTAACGCCTTCTAAACCTACAGAAGGAGGAAACATTTTAATTGAACTCATATTTTCACTTCCAAATCCTTTAGGCATGACTTCTATTTTGATTTGATTTCCTTTAACGATAGAAGTATGAATGACCGCAGGTGTATTGTCTTGCGTATTAGAACGATCAAAAAGAGGATCTTTGACCACGGATTTTCTTAGATAACCATCTTTATAGGCTTCTCTTACGCCTTCATGGATGGCTTCATTATAGTTACCATCTACGATCAATACTTCTTGACCTATTTCAACAAAGACAACCGTCATTCCTGTATCTTGACAAATTGCGAGTCGTTCAAACTTTGCGTACTTATCATTATCGATGATCTGTTTGATCACGGTTTGTCCAATGGGTGATTTCTCATCCTTTAGTGTTTTATTTAACGCATCGATCATGGGTTCCCCAATCTCATAATTCGCTTTTAAACAGAGTTCTTTGACAGTCTTGGTGATCAATGATGCGGATAAGGTTCTCATTTTAACTCCTTTCAATCAACTTCTTTGTCTTAATTCTATCATAAGGGGCTAGTGTTTTCCCTTAATCCTCGTGGGTATAAAAAAGACAGCTCTGTGTCTTTTAGTCTTTTACTTGTATTCCCAACAATCTAACTAAACTTAATGCCTGAAGTGGATCTACTGTTAAACCTTTTAGAAGTTGTGGACTTAATCTAAGCCCATTGATATTACAACCAGAAAGATCCATCTTCGTAAGTGTGGTTTCAGTAAAATCAGCTAAAGTGAAATCAACCAAAGTGGTCTTAAAATCGCTTTGTCTACACGATTGAAACGCACCTTCTGTGAAAATACACTCTGTCATCTTTACATTCTCAAACGTACTTTCACTAAAGTCTGTGATCGAAAATTGAGACTTTATAAACTCAGTATATTTAAACTTAGATTTTCTAAAGATACTTCCTGTCCCTTTACATTGATCAAATCGAACACGATGAAATAAACTTTGGCTTAATTCTACATTCGATAGATCACAATTGATGAAAAGACAATCTATGAATTTCACCTTCTTAAGATCTCCACTAAATCGTACTCGATTAAACTGACATCCATTGAATTCTTCTACAAATCTAGCCTCAAAAGAAGGTTCATCGAAAATAAAATCTCGATACTTCCCATCATCTGGTTTAATTGATGTATACCCCATCATCTCCAAGGAAAATATTGGCTCAAAAGGATTTTGTTTAGACATAAGAATCTCCTTTCATACCCTGAATTTACCCTAATACTTTACCATGTCACTCTTATAAAGTCATTGATTCATCAGAAATACTTAACTCAAGATGTTTCATTTATGAGGACTTAAGACTATAATTAAAAACGGAATGACCATAAACAGGAGCATCAATTTTATATGAAAACAAGAACAAACATCAAGAATCAAGAATCATTATCCATATTAGGTTTTGGGGCGATGAGACTTCCAAAAATCGGCAAATTGATCGATGAGGAAGCTTCTGAGAAAATGATCATTTCAGCGATTGAAAGAGGTGTAAACTATTTCGATACTGCTTATGTGTATCAAAACGGTAAGAGTGAGATCGTCTTAGGTAAGATATTAGCCAAAGGTTATCGTGATAGAGTCAATATCGCCACCAAGATGCCTCCGTTTATGATCCGTAAAACAGCTGATTTTGATAAGATCTTCAATATACAACTTCAACGACTTCAAACAGATCGTATCGATTACTATTTGATCCATATGTTGATGGATGTTTCTACCTGGGATAGATTAAAAGGCTTAGGCATCCTAGAATGGATCTCTGAGAAAAAGAAAAGTGGACAGATTCGTAATCTAGGATTTTCTTTTCATGGGACTCAACAAGAATTCTTAAAGATCATTGATGCCTATGATTGGGATTTCACTCAAATCCAATACAATTTTATCGATGAATTCAATCAAGCAGGTAAAACTGGTTTATTATATGCAGCCAGTAAAGGCATTCCTGTCATCATCATGGAGCCTTTAAGAGGAGGCAAGATCGTTTTCGGATTGCCTAAAGAAGTCGATAAGATCTGGAAAGAAATGACTCCAGAAAGATCTGTCGTAGAATGGGCCTTACGTTGGGTCTGGAATCATCCTCAAGTCTTGCTTCTGCTTTCTGGTATGTCAACTCAAGAACAAGTCGATGACAATATCCGTATCGCTGATATCGCAGCAGCTAATACATTATCGATTCAAGAATTAGCGCTTTTTGATAAAGCTCGAGAAATCATACGTGAAAAAACGAAAGTACCCTGTACTGCCTGTGGTTATTGTATGCCTTGTCCTCATGGGGTAGATATCCCTGCTGTATTTGCAGCCTATAATGATAAATATCTCAACAATAAAGGCTTTAGTGCGATGTTTACGTATATGCAAAATACTGGTGCGATGACTAAACATCCGGCTTATGCATCACTCTGTCAAAGTTGCCATGCTTGTGAACCTCATTGTCCTCAAAGTATTCAAATAAGTGATCGTATGAAAGATGTGAAAGATGATCTAGAAGGTCCGTTCTTCAAACCTATTGCCTATTTAGGCAGTAAGTTTATGGGTTAAGATACATCACTTATTTCCTATTCTCAAAAAAAACAAGAAGCAAAGGCTTCTTGTTTTAGTTTAAATTAAAATCTCTTTTGAATGTTTCCAAGGCTTCGTTGAAACTACTATGAATTTTGATGTGATTGGATGTTAAGCTACCCACCAGATAAGAATTGAATCCTACTGGACATTCAACACCATCGGCCTGATTACGTGGTAATCTCAAATCAAAAAATATAGGATAGATCTTAATGTCTTTACCCTGACGAAACTTTTCTATAGCCATTCCTAATTCAACCATGGTTCCTGTATCTCCACTGGCCAATTCAAAGAAAAAGACGTTGGCGAGATCCACATGTTTAGCGTCTTCATTGAAGATTTCCTTTGAAGTCAATACTTTAGTGTTGTCAAAAGGAAGATCGATGGGATTGGCGACGAAATAATCTTGATGGGTTCTTTTTAAAGCCCATAAAGCTTTCCCTTCTTCTTTACGTTGTTTGATTTCAGCTTCTGAAAATAAAGGACCTGCATTATAGATATAGATCATAGTTCTCCTTTAGTTGGATTTATTAATGGTTATTGAATAAGATCCAATACCACGATATTTATGTGTGACTGGATCAAAATCCTCATCCCCATTATAAGTAAATACGGTTAGAATTATTGGACTTGCGATGTCTTTGGTTCCTGCACATCCATGAAGTTTTATGGAAGTGATGACTGTACTTTCGGTCATTTGTTTCTCTAATAGATGACTATACCAATGATGTAAAGGTTGATTTACATCATCATAGATATAAACTTCAATGAGATTAAAAATAGGGGCTGTATCTTTTGGAGATAAGATCATCTGATCGATCTTTTCTCCTGAACTTAAAGTAAAACTCAATTCATATCCCAATTTATATTCAGCACTTCCTTCTATTGCATCCCAATAGCTTGGCCAAACTTTTTGAAAGTAACCAGATGGTATTTTGTCATCACGAGATGCAAAAGCAGAAAACACGCCTA
This sequence comes from Erysipelotrichaceae bacterium, assembly GCA_013334325.1. GTDB lineage: Bacteria > Bacillota_I > Bacilli_A > Erysipelotrichales > Erysipelotrichaceae > UBA2212. The sequence continues at coordinate 72,106 of JAAXXT010000002.1, forward strand.
CATCGACTTCATTCTTAAAGATTCCGCTTGTTTCACTTAACAAAACACGCGTATTATCGTCATACAGACCTATGGTGATTGGATTATCATCTTGATAAGGTGGATATTGAACTTCTACTTCAAAGCTTACTTTTAGTTCTCCCATTCTTACGATCTCAACTACATAAGTACCTACAGTACTAAAATCCACATCATCACTCATCACAAAATTAGGATCTCCATTAATGAGATCTAATTCAATCTCTACTGTTTCTTTATTACTATAAGTAAACAAAAGATATCCACCACTTAAATCAAGTTGCGTATCTTGATTAACGATATAGATGAGTTTTGTTGGTTGATGAAGTATTTCCATCTTAACAAGCGTTTTAGGGGTCTCTTTACAGGAACTTAGTCCTAGTAGCGAGATGACCAATAGTATCGAGATGATGATTCTTTTCATATCTGCCTCACTCCAATTGGGATGGATCTTACTCCCCTATTGTGCCATAAAATGAGAGACTTATCTACCTTGGCTTTGAGTTAGTACATTTAAAAAATTATTATTTGATGATCATTTATTGAGCTATTATTCAATTAGCTGATATGCGTCATGATTTTTCTGAGATTCAAATTTAAGATGGACAAACCATTGTAAATATCTCTTTAAAGATACTCATCTCACTTTTATTGAAAAGATAGGAGATCTGACGATCTGTGTAATAGATACGACCTCCTGATAAATCACAACTTAAGCTCGCATGAAATTCTATGTCTTTATGTTCATAATGAAAAATGAAATAAATAGGACCATCTTCAAGTGTATGGTGAAAAACATCTTGAATTTTATTAAAGAATGAAGACTCAAGTCCTTTTAATTGTTTTGGATCACTTACGGTAATAACCCAAGGAGATTTACCATTACAAAATGATGTCCAACACGCATGGTCGTCTATGGTTATTGATTGAAGCTTACCTTGACCTAGATAATCTAGATTAACAAAACCTGAAGAAACACTGTTGTATCCCACAATGCAGAGTGTAATGAGAAGAATTCCAGTAATTACGATTTTCTTAAACATATTACTCACCTCTATACACATGATTATCTACCTATCAATATTTTATGTCTACCCACGATGAGTGTAATATGAACTCTTATTGATCATTATTTCAATATTATCGATAAGAAAAGCACTATAACAGTGCTTAGGTAAGAACCTATTGAAAAACAAAGACAATCATTTATATGAATGGAGCTAATAAACTCAATTAAATAAAACGATTTTGATTGTTTAAGAAGATTTCTACAATTACAGGATCAAAATGACTTCCTTTTTCAGCTTTGATTAACTCTACAGCCTTTGAATGAGGGAAAGCTTCTTTATAAGGTCGCTGTGTCGTTAACGCATCATAGACATCACATAAAGCCATTATTCTAGCACTTAAAGGAATTGCTTCGCCTTTGAGTCCATCAGGGTATCCAGTTCCGTCATATCTTTCATGATGAGATCTTGCGATATTGAGTCCCATATTTATAAATTCATTCTGAGGATAGTTTTTATGTATTTTCTCTAAAATATCACTACCTATCAAGGTATGAGTTTTCATCAACTCAAATTCAAATTGATCAAGTTTTCCGTTTTTATTTAAAATCGTATCGCTTATCCCAACTTTACCAATGTCATGAAGAACACTGGCAACCTTAATGGTATCAACATAAATCCCTTTTGTAGTATTGAATTCAAGATATACCTTCTCATCAAGGTTTCCCGCAATTATAGCGCAATACTTACCAACATTTTCAGTATGTACTCCTGTGTTATGATCTCTAGTTTCGACAAGCTTCGCTAATGCAAAAACGATCTCTATGTTTATTTTAGCGATATCTTGTGTTTGTTTAGATATTTCATTTTTTAGATCTCGGTTATATTCTATTATCTTCAAACTATTGATGAAGTTCTTTCTTCTTATGGTTTCGAAATTGTAACTTCCAACCATCCCTATAATATTAGCTCCAATAAAAAACATTGATGAATAACCAAAAACACTCGTTACTGTTCCATGATAAATGATAAAACCAAAGAAATATAAGAGGAAATTAATTGATCCACCTAGTGCGGCATGGATAAAATCTAAATTAATTAATAGATAACCTGAAAAGTAGATCATAAACATTCCACCATAATAAATAAAATTATCAGGTTTTATGATCAACATAACTGATATCCCAACTCCAGAAAGAATAAAATTGAACATCATTATCTTTTGATTGATTTCAACGAATATCTTCTTATACGTTAAAAATATCGTTAGGAAAAACATAGGGATAACAAAACAAAAGCGAATAACTAGAAGCATTGGTAAATACTCATTGAGAAGATAATAGTCAGAGATAGAAAAAAGTGCATAGAGAAAAGAAAACACAAGGAGTATAATTCTTGTTTCTTTTATTTCCAAATTATTAGGATCTCTTCTATACAACCTTTCAGTTGCTAGATCAAAACTATCCTTATGTAACATAAAAGCAGAACCCCCCTCTTAATCTACATAATTTAGTATACATTTAGATTCAATATGTACATCCTAACACTAATTTTGCGTTTATAAAACAACTTCCGCATTAATAATGAATTATTATGTTAAACTCACTTAATATTTCTTTTAAATCAAAACATAATAATTTACAAACCGGCTTATTCCATTACTTAGATTCAAAACGAAAGTAGCATTTTAATATACCACTAACACATTTTTAAATATGATCAATTTACTATATTTCATCAAAAAACTCCTTAATTAGATTTCCATGAGTTTCAAAATTCATTGAAGAGTTTGATTAAAGGGCTAAACTCACTCACCAATAAGCATTCAAGGGTATCTAATAGATTTACATTTATACTAAATTTGGATCTTTAAGTTGGATCAAGCACTTTGATAAGAACACAATTATCAAGTAAGAGTTTAAATCCTAGATAGAGGCTTACTTTTTAAAATGCACTTAAGGATTCGTTTAATTTAAGTACTATGAAAAGAGGTACCTGACTTTAATGACTAATTTTATTCCTGCAAAATCATTCCTATAATAAAAAACAAGCAATCAACTAATGATTTTTACGGTATGAGTTCTTCAGGTTCTTCATTCTTAAAGGCTGCGATTTGTTTCTTCAAATTGGCTAAAACTTTTAAATTAGGCCAAACTACATACAAGGGAGAAGGTCCCCAACTATAGGTTATTTCATAGGCATCTTTACCTGTCAGTGCTGCAGAAGTGAACTTCCAAGGTATATTGTATTGTATTTGACTACGAACCAAACTGGTAACACTGTCCATCGTCAAATTGGTTTCTACGCTTTCCGAAGCAACTTTAATAAGATCTTCAATCTTTAATAAACTTGAGGGTTCGGTGATCTTATTAATGACTCCTTGGATAACTGCCTGTTGATTTAAACCACGTTGCAAATCACCATCTTCAAATGCATGTCGTTCTCTTGAGAACGTAATGGCTTGTTCAGAATTCAAAACATTCAATCCTATCTTAAATGTATATTGATTATAATTTTCATTAGCACCTGAAGTAAACGCTACCTTCGAGTCAACATTGATTGTTTTCAACACATCAATGATCTTTAAAAATGCTGCAAAATTAACCTTAACATAATAGTTGATGTCGATTGAAAATAGATTTTCCACGGTTTTTACAGTGCAAGCAGTTCCATAGTTTCCAGAGTGAGTTAATTTATCCATAGCACCAGTACGACATCCTAGTGCCACATAGGTATCTCTAGGTATACTGATGGTTAAGACATTGTGGGTTCTAGGATTTATGATTAGAAGGATGTTAACGTCGCTACGGGCTCTGGCTTTAACCATTCCAGTACCTCTTGAATCAACTCCACTAATCAAAATTATAAACGATTCTTTACTGGTATCAGCTGCTTTCGAGATTTCTTCACGTATGATGTTTTTTTCAATGGTAGCCACTGTTTTTGTCTTTGATTCAAAGAGTGGATCTTGATCGATTAAACTATCGCGCATACTATTATCCAACACCATGACATCTATTTCGGAATTGTACAAACTGTTTAGATTCGTTAAATCATCTGTCACTATATTCAATGAATAGGTATCGATTTTAGTTTTAAGGTAATCTTTTATATATGAGGCAACACTTAATTCCATCTGAACAGCCATTCCAAACATTAAATCTTTAGTATCCATGAGGTCAGTGATTGAACTGTCTTTAAGAACGACAAAAGTAATGATACTAGTTTCTATTTTCTCAGTATTGATCAAACGATTAACTGAATATTGGGTATAAACTAAAAAACTAGAAGTTATAAACATAATAAAGGAGAGTAATAAGATAAATATTCTCTTGATCTTAATTGAAATCACAAAGCCAAGAAGTAAAATAGTGGTTATCTTAAGTGAAGTGCTAATCCAATCGGGAATTAATCGGTTGTAAAATAGCCCAAAAACCAATAATAACGAAGTCATAATATATAAGATTCCTGATAAACTTACATTCTTAAATTTGTTAGTCATTTTTCACATCCTAGTAATTGTTATACAATAATGACTTCAATAAAGCAATCGAAAGCGCACGAATCTTAAGTAAAATAAAGCCATAATCAAATGGATTCATACGATTGTAGACATATTTCTGACATTGTTACTTGGTAGGTGGGTTAAACATAAAACATGAAACCTATTTATAATAATATAGATTTCGTTATCTCGACATACAAATTTTTGAATTATATATATTCGCTCTCATACATATCATCCCCTTGTATCATATAAATGTCATCCAAAGAGATCTTTGATTTTACAATAGTTAGTGTATGAAAGGCTAAGTCAATGTGTGTAACTAACCCTTCTATGGTCACATATGCATCTTTGTCATAGTGTGTGACCTTGATCATCATACCTTTTTTTATTTGATTCATTTGAAAAGAAAGAAGATTGTTTTCTTCTTCCGTGCGATCACGACGCACTTGGATAACCCGGTTTCTTTCTCTGATTTCATCATAATAGCCCTTCAATGAAGCGAAAGGTAGAAACTGCTTGGCTCTACTGGTTTTCTCATTCACTGTTATGTCCTCCTACAAGCTTATTGCGCTTTCTTGCGGTAGCTTTTTCTTGATAACTCATGCCTTTGAGGACTGCATTTTTACCATAACGATTCTTGATCGAGATAACTGTTTCTTGAAGTTTCTTTTCTTTAGCATCGCTTTCAACATCATCAAACAAAGAGAAGGTTTCCATCGCATCATCATGAAGATTATTGAAACTGATGTTGAGACGACGGATTGGGGTAAATGTCTTTGTTGTTTCTCGATATAGATCTTCGATATGCCCAACTATCTTTTTATAAGAGTTGGTAAAATCTCCGAATTTACGGGATCCACCAGTAGATTTATCCGTTTCGCTCGCATAACCTACAGACATCGATACAGAATCGATCACAAGATGCTTTTCAACCAGATCTAAAGTCAGTAGATCTACCATCTCTTTCATAACCAATAAGGCATCATCATACTTATAATCTTCAAACAGGATCTGACCATTTGAAAGCGAGGAACTCTTTGATTTATAATCATGGATCTCTTTGATCGTACAAGGTTCTATCCCATTAGCGTGATCAATTAGATATTCCGCATTGATCCCGAATTCTTTATATAGGACTTTTTCATCGATTTGGGTGATCCCATAAAGATCATAGGCTCCGTACTTTTCTAATCGTGCTGCAATCCCATGACCTATTCCCCAGATGTCTGTGATTGGCTGATGATTCCAAAGGGTCGCTTTAAAAGAGGCTTCATCTAGTATCCCGATATGATCATCGACGTGCTTGGCGGTGATGTCTAAAGCGACTTTAGCGAGAAAGAGATTAGATCCGATACCAGCTGTAGCCGTTACACCAGTTTCTTTGAATACGGCTTGGGTTAGCATCTGAACCATTTCCTTAGCTGTCTTATTATATGGTTTTAGATACGAAGTGACATCAAGGAAACACTCATCCACGGAATAGACATGGATATCATCTGGACTGATGTACTTCAAATAAGTCGAATATATATTGGCAGAGACTTCCATATACCGTTTCATACGAGGCAATGCGGTAATATAGGAAACACTTTCTGGAATCTCATAGATGCGGCAACGATTACGGATTCCTAAAGCTTTCATGGCTGGTGTAATGGCCAAACAAATGGCACCATTTCCTCGGCTTGGATCAGCCACGACCAAATTGGTTGTCATTGGGTCAAGACCACGATCGACACATTCAACTGAGGCAAAAAAGCTCTTCATATCGATACATGTATATGTCTTTTTTTCCATGGTATTGGCTCCTTTCATCCGTGATAAAATTATAACACTTAGTGATTAAGATTTATTGAAACGGGACACATCGAAGTAGAGTTGTCCCTAGACTTGGTCATTGAAAATTACAGGAGTTTATTCGAAGATCCAGAAGCAATGTGTTACCTAAAAGAATCATTATTACTTCTAAAGATATAAAAAAAGCACCCCTTAAGGTGCTTAGAATGTATCCAATGGAGCGGATGATGAGAATCGAACTCACGTAGTCAGCTTGGAAGGCTGAAGTTCTACCATTGAACTACATCCGCGGGTGGTAAATAATTGGTGACCCGGAAAGGACTCGAACCTTCGACCCACTGATTAAAAGTCAGTTGCTCTACCACCTGAGCTACCGGGTCACATATTTGGCTGGGGTACCTGGATTCGGACCAGGGAGATGCCAGAGTCAAAGTCTGGTGCCTTACCGCTTGGCTATACCCCAAGATAATGGTGGGGAGAGACGGATTCGAACCGCCGAACTCGTAGAGAATTGATTTACAGTCAACCGCGTTTAGCCACTTCGCTATCTCCCCAGGTAATAAAGCCAATGGTGCCGACCACAGGACTTGAACCCGCAACCTACTGATTACAAATCAGTTGCTCTACCAATTGAGCTAGGTCGGCACATGTATGGTGGAGGCTGAGGGGCTCGAACCCCCGACCCTCTGCTTGTAAGGCAGACGCTCTCCCAGCTGAGCTAAGCCTCCGGGACCATCTAAGTGCCTTATAACTATATCATAAGCGGTGTTTTATAGTCAATAAAAAACTCGGGTTTATTTATTTAAAGGAAGTCTGATGATATAATAGTTAAAGTCAGAGGTAAACCTATGCTGAAAGTCTTCAATACACGCGCTTTAACCTCCAATCAAAGGTTCTCAAGAGCTTTGATGGTTGGTATCCCTGCTGCTTTAGGGGCAGCTATCCTTTATGGAATCATCAGTCCTGCAATCCGTTTTGAATTCTCCGTCGTTTATGTGGGGATAGGATGGGGCTTAGGATGGCTCATTCAAAAATATGGACGAGGTGTTCAACCCAAGTTTTCGATCTTAGCTGCAGTCTTAGCGGCTTTGTGTTTTGTCTTAGGAGATCTGATCAGTGTCGTGGGTGTTGGCATCTTATTTCAACCCTTGGTATTGATCCAAATGCTATTTCTAAATCTACCTGCCTATCTTCAAACCAATGCCAGTGTCTTATTGGGAACGGCTTTTAGAGTGTTGGGTGTATATATGGCTTATACCAACGCTAGGATCGTTTAATGCGTTTCTATCGTGAGACATGGGCTGATGTTGATCTGGATGCTTTAGAATACAACATCCATTCCCTTCAAAACCATCATAAGAAAGATCTTATCGCCATCATCAAGGCCAACGCCTATGGTCATGGGGATGATATGATCGCTAAAAAAGCTTTAGCTTGTGGGGCTAAGATCTTAGCTGTGTCTTCATTGGATGAAGCCTTATCTTTACGATATAAACATGTAGAAGGTCCTATTTTAGTCTTAGGTCATATCGCACCTAAAGACATCCATGTAGCTATAGAAGAAGAAATCATAGCGACAGTAACTTCATACGCTTGGGCCAAAGACATTCTCAATGAGAACTGTGAAGGCTTGGTAGTTCATTTAAAAGTCGATACAGGAATGAATCGTATGGGACTTAAGAATATGACTGAGATCGAAGAAGTCCTCTCTGATTTCGAAGAAGCAGGCATCTTAGTCGAAGGTCTCTATACCCATTTCGCCAGTAGTGATGATCCTAAAGAAATCCAAACCTATAAACAATATGTCCTCTTCGAAAGCATATATAGACAACTTGATCATCCCTTTAAGTGGGTCCACGCTTCAAACAGCGATGCTTCCCTTCATTTTGATACACCGATATGTAATGCGGTAAGAATAGGATTGGCTTTGTTTGGTTATGCTTCTTTCGATTATGATCTAAAAGTCGTCATGACTTTAAAAACCAAATTGGTCAATGTAAAAACGATCGAAAAAGGTGAAACGGTTAGTTATGGGGCAACCTATACCGCATCTCAAAAAGAAATCATCGCAACGATCCCTATTGGATATGCGGATGGATGGAATCGTAAACATCAAGGTCACTTTGCTAAGATCGGTGATGTTGAATGTGAATACATCGGTCGTATCTGTATGGATCAATGTATGATCCGTTTAGATAAAGTCTATCCTGAGGGAACCTTGGTTGAACTCTTAGGCAATCATGTCAGTATCTATCCTATGGCGAAACATTTAGAAACCATCCCTTATGAGATCTTGACCCAACTTAGTGATCGTATCCCTAAGGTCTATTTCGAAAAAGGCAAGATCGTAACTACGATAAACCCTAGACTCATTAAAAAAGAAGATTGAAAATCTTCTTTTATTTTTGGGTAGTGATCTCAACGAGTTCATTTTCTATCGTTAAGGTTATCGTTCCTGAAACATCTGTTCTATATAAATTAGTCTGATGATCAAGATAACGCTGGATCACATCCTCATCAGGAAGCCCATAAGTGTTATCTGTCCCTACTGAGATGATTCCGTATTGTGGACTTACCAATGAGACAAAGGCTTCACTGGAAGAGGTTCTAGAGCCATGATGACCTATTCCTAAGATATCCGCATCTAGATCATAACCATAATCGATAAGTAGGCTCTCTGATTCTTTATCCGCATCTCCCATCAGTAAGATCACTTGATTCTCATACGTCATCTTAAAGACCAAAGATAGATTATTTTGATCATCTAGAAAGGGTGATAAAGGTCCTATGATTTCAAATGAAGATGAACCAAAGCTAAAACTAAGCGGTCCTTTAAAATCATAACGAGACACATTCGCATTTTCCGCATCGACTGCACTCATCAGATTCCTATAAGTCGCTGTCGTATAGGTCGCATCTGGTAAGATGACATTTTCAACGATGAAGCTTTCTATGACCTCATCAAGACCTCCAATATGATCCTCATGATAATGGGTCGCAATGACGTATTCTAGATCATCGACCTCTAGATCTGATAAGGTCGCTTCGATAAGGCTCGCATCTGCATTGTTTCCCCCATCGATCAAAAGATCATTGTCTTGATCATCTTGGATCAAGATCGATAAAGCTTGACCTACATCGATAAAGGTAATCGTAAGTTTTCCTGTACTTATGACAGGTTTCGAATTGGCGTCTAAGGGATCACTGCCCTTTAAGATCTCTACTGTATCTAATACCCAATCATTATCATCATCGAGATCCAGTTGATCAGGACTTAAGTCATGGTCATGATCGACAGGGATACTGAGCTCACTTAAGGGATCACTTGAACAAGTGATTTCGATCTTATCTGAATAATGATCCCCATCATCATCGATATCTAGGGTATCTTCTATCCCATCGTGATCTGTATCAATCACAGGTGGAGTCAAGGCAAGCGTTACGCCTAAGGAGACCGATAAAAAGATTACGACCGCAATCAAAAGACGCGCTACTGGATTGGTCTTAGGATTTTTCCATAAGACCAAGGTAAAGGCGCCTGATAAAACGATGACTATAATAACGATGATACTAGGAGTACTCATGATTATTCCCACTCGATGGTGGCTGGTGGTTTAGAGGTCACATCTAAGATGATTCGATTGATGCCTCTAACCTCATTGATGATTCTATTGGAGATCTTATCTAAGACCTCATAAGGGATCTTGGCGTAATCTGCAGTCATCCCATCGATACTGGTCACAGCTCTTATGCCTAAGGCATAATCATAGGTACGTTGATCACCCATGACCCCTACTGAACGGATGTTGGTCAATACGGTAAAGTATTGCCAAATCTCACGATCGAGCTTTGCGGCTTTGATTTCCTCATGAAGGATCACATCGCTTAAACGAACGAGATCACATTTCTCTTCTGTGACTTCACCTATGATACGTATGGCTAAACCAGGTCCAGGGAATGGTTGACGATAGACCCAAGATTCATCAAGCCCTAAAAGAAGACCTAACGCTCTTACTTCGTCTTTAAACAAAGTATTTAAAGGTTCGATCAGTTTAAATTGGATATCTTTAGGTAGACCTCCTACATTATGATGAGACTTGATCGTTTGAGCGGACAGAGTCCCTGATTCGATGATGTCGGTATATAGGGTCCCTTGAGCGAGCCACTTGATGTGGGATAGCTTTTGAGATTCAGATTCAAAGACTCTGATGAATTCTTCACCGATGATCTTACGTTTACGTTCAGGATCTTCTACTCCTTTAAGTTTACTTAAGAAGCGTTCTTTCGCATCAATGGAGATCAAATTGACCCCAAAGTAATCTTTAAAGGTCTTTTCGACTTGAGCACCTTCATTGAGTCTCATCAGTCCATGATCCACAAACATACAGGTCAATTGAGGACCTATGGCTTTATGAAGCAAAGCAGCCACAACAGCTGAATCTACACCTCCACTAAGCGCACATAACACTTGATCATCTTTGACCAAATCTTGGATTTCTTTTATCTTCACATCGATGAAAGAACTTAGATTCCAGTTTCTCTCAGCGTGACACACATTAAATACGAAATTGCTTAACCATTGGTTCCCATAGACAGAATGTCTGACTTCTGGATGAAATTGTAAGGCATAGAGTGATCGACTAGGATCGCTCATGGCCGCTAAGATATGGTTTCCACTATGTGCATCTTCACTAAACCCTAAAGGTACTTGTGAGACATAATCCCCATGACTCATCCATACGATCTGTGATAAAGGTAGATCTTGAGCTAGTGGAGTACTATTTTTAATTGAAATTTCTGATTTCCCATATTCTTTGATGGATGAGGAAGATACTTGTCCACCCAACTGATGAGCCATCAGTTGCATCCCATAACAGATGCCTAAGATAGGTAACTTTAAATCATAGATCTTTGGATCGATACTAAAGGATTTCTCATCATAAACAGAATTAGGACCTCCTGAAAATACGATACCTCTAAGATCAGGATCATTCTCAAAACTCGACAAAGGTGTCGTATGAGGCAAGAGTTCACTATAGACTCCCATCTCACGAATCCTTCGTGCGATCAATTGGTTATATTGACTTCCGAAATCCAAAACGACGATTTTATCGGCCACGGTAATTCGGTGCCTCCTGAACATTATCCACATCATGAGGATGAGATTCATTTAGACCCGCATTCGTGATCTTTACGAAGTGAGCTTCATTTTTTAAACGAGTGATGTTTTCACATCCACAATAACCCATACCTGAACGTAAACCACCCATCATTTGATAGATGACATCCGCAATCGGTCCTTTATAAGGCACTGTCGCTTCGATACCTTCAGGCACCAGTTTACTTAGTTCTTTCTGTCCACCTTGGAAATAACGATCAGATGAGCCTCTTTGCATAGCACTTAAAGAACCCATACCAACATAAGATTTTACTTTTTTCCCATAGACTTCAACGACTTCTCCAGGCGTTTCTTCACAACCCGCTAAGAGTCCTCCTAACATAACCGCATCGGCACCTGCCGCTAAAGCTTTAACGATATCGCCAGAGAATTTGATTCCCCCATCGGCGATGATCGAAACACCACGATCTTTGGTGACTTGATATACATCATTGATGGCGGTGATTTGAGGAACACCTACCCCAGCGACCACACGTGTCGTACAGATCGAACCAGGTCCTACCCCTACTTTAACGATGGTGGCACCTGCTTCTATCAGGGCTAAAGCTGCAGACCCTGTAACGATATTTCCACCGATCAAAGTCAAATTTGGATAAGCGTTATGAATCTTTTTAATCGTATCTAGTACGCCTTTAGAGTGACCATGGGCTGAATCTACTGCGATCACATCGATTTGAGCATTGACCAAAGCCTTAACTCTTTCCATGGTTTCTGTGGATACCCCAACTGCGGCACCTACTAAATATCTTCCTTGTCCATCCAAAGCTGCGGTCTCAGGATGAGTTACAGGAGCTTTCTTCACGGTCTCAACCATGGATGCCTGTAGTTTAATCGATAGATTCTTATGCAAAATACTTAATCCTCCAGCATTGGCCAAAGCAATGGCCATTTTATCTTCAGTGACGGTATCCATCGCTGCGGATAAAAGCGGAATATTGAGCTTGATTTTATCTGTCAAGGTCGTTTTGAGATCGACATTGGCTGGTACCACGGTCGAATATGCTGGTATCAACATCAGATCATCAAAGGTATATCCTTCTTTGGTCAGTTTTCCATTGAGATTATCCATAAGTTCCTCCTGTTATTTTGAAGATTATATCAAAAAACCCCTTCAGTTGAAAGGGGTTATCTTCTTTGTCTTACGACTTCGAAACAAAGCACAGCCGATGCGGAGACCGCATTCAGAGCTACTTTAAGATCTGTAGGATAAGAAATCATCACTGCCTTATCCATTTTAGCCATAACTGAACTGGATAAACCACGCATTTCTCCTCCTATTCCTAAAAGAATGTTTTGTGTAAAATCAAAGTCTAAATAATCGATCGATGTCTCATTACGATAGGTCACCGCAAAAATATATTTATTTTTCTTTAGAGAATCGATCGCTAAAGTGAGATCTTCAACCATCACAAGATCTATCGCATCAAACAAACCAGCACTGCTTTTCATCAAAGTTGCTTGAGAGCTTTCTAGATCTCGCTTACTCATCAAGATCGCATCGACCCCCGCAATGGCGGCCGTTCTAAAGATCTGACCCAGATTAAAGGGATCTTCTATTCCCTCTAATAAAAGGACAAAGCCCTTCTCTTTCTTAATGACTGATTCTAATGAAGAATACTGACGATCTTCAACCATCGCGATGAGACCCCCATGAGTATGACCAGTGGTCATGGCTTGAAGTTCTTCTTTAGGGAGTCTCTTAAAGAAAACACCTTCTCTTAGACAGAGTCCTTCGATATAAGAAAGATCTTTAGTGTCTTTCTTTGTCTCATCGAGATAAACGACTTCTACTTTTCTTCGATGATACTTCAATGCGGCTTTGATCGATAAGGCGCCTTCTAAGGTGATCATAGATTTCCCTTTCTACGGATAAAATCTCCCACGTGGACAACACACGGGATCTTCATAATCAGTTTCGCCATCGGTTTATTGGCGGTTTGAATCAAATTCCCTTTTTCATCATACAATGAAGTTAAAATAAAACTCTCATTCAGTTTACTTGGTCCAAATACTTCACACAACTCACCAAGTTTAACATTATTGCGCATCTCCACGAGCACTTCATCGTCTTTCACTTTCAATACGGTCCCAATAAAGTTCTGAACGACCGCTTCTTCTTGGTTCACATAGACTTGACCATTTCTATTAGGTAAGGCATTGAGGAAACCATCAAAAGTCGATCTATTTTCAGCTTGATTGAGTTCTTTGATCAATTGATCTCTTAAACTTTGATCAGCGGTTTTATTAAGTAAGGCATCGATCCACAAACGATAAGCTTTGACGATGACCGCAATATAGTACGCAGACTTCATACGTCCTTCGATCTTCAAACTAACAACTTTTGATTGAATCAAGTTTTCAATCAGATCCAAAGTCTGAAGGTCTTTAGAGCCCATCGTAAAAGGATCCTCTTGTTTACTGATCACTTGATCATTTTCAGTGAGTTCATAAGCCCATCGACATGATTGGGCACAACCCCCTCGATTCGCATCTCTTAAGGTCATATCGTTACTGAGTGTACATCTACCTGAATAATTGACACACATTCCCCCATGAATGAAGACTTCAGTAGGTAGGATCGTGTTTGAGGAAATGTCTGTGATCGTTTGTAGATCCAATTCTCGAGCCAATACAACCCGATCTATTCCCAAGGATTTATAAAATTCCATGGCTTTTGAATTGGTGATGGAAAGTTGGGTACTTAAATGAACTTCATAAGACAGGTTCATCTGTTGAGCCAATTGAGCAATGGCCAAAGAAGCCACGATGATCGCATCGACGTGGATCTCATTGAGTTCTTTTAGATAAGATTCTAAACCATCTAGATCTTCCTCATGAGCGATCATATTGACTGTCACAAAAAGCTTTTTTCCCATCGAATGGGCAAAATCAGCCGCTTCTTTGAGATCACCAATCTCAAAATTACTGGCACGAGCTCTTAGTGAGAATCGTTTCCCACCCACATAGACCGCATCTGCCCCATAAAGGAAAGCAACTTTCGCTCGTTGAAGATCGCCTGCGGGGGCCAAGAGTTCTATTTGACTCATATGGCCTCCTGTCTAAGGTTGGTCTTACGCTCAAAATAACCTTTGAATAAAGGAAGCTTGTTTATTTTATAGAATGATTTAATTTGATGAAGATCTGTTTCTTTGACTTGATCGATGATGAGCTGAAAGAAGTTTTGGGCATCTTTCTTATCGATAAACAAATCATCGAGCTGAATCCCATAGATCTCTGATTGATTTAAGACAGGAAGTTCTTCTAGTGGATTTAGGATGTCTTGGGTAAAGACACAGAACGTTTTAGATTCTTCTAAAATAGGCATCATTTCTTTTCGTTTAAGTTCTCTGATTCGATAATCTGTTTTGTTTATGACTTCTTTACTAAGCCCAATTTCTTGAAGATAACTGGAGAGTAAAGGTCGACGACTTACAGACATCTGAAGATGACCTGCCCCAAACATTTCGATCCGTTGAGGAAAAGTCTTGGAGATCTTTACTATTTCTTCTAGAGTCAATTCTTTAGAGATGACCAAACGATCGACTAAAGCTAAGAGTGTTTTAATTTCTAAGGTATTGGTCAGTATGGTTTCAGGTGAATAAATGGTTTCTCCTTGATAGTTCAAAGACTTCAAGATCATTAACACAGCCAAGTCAGCGAAATAAAAGCCTTGGATTGGATAAGTAAGTAGTTCTTTTAGCCAACTCTCTAATCCGATCAGATCTGATTCTTCGATGAATCCATTGATTTCGATGTAGGTCTTATGATGACTAAGAAGTGTATCTTTTAGGATCTCTAAAAAGTCTTCTTTCGTTTGAAGGCTTGGATGTTTATAGGAAAAGAATGGATCCCTTAAGACATAGTCTACTAAAGGATCCTGAAAGGTTTTGATTTGATCAAGTGAATGAACTTGAAGCAGTATCCTCACACTAAGCCTCTATGTATTCTTTGGTTCGTTTATTGAAGATGACCAAGACAAAGACGATGGCTACGATAGAAACGATACTTAACCATCCAAATACGGTCTGATAGCGTGCTCCTGAAGAGAGTTCTTTAGGAACAAAACCTGTCATTAAGGCATAGATCTTATCCCCATAATAGATCCCTACCGCAAAGAAGGTCTGATAGATCCCCATCGTAACTTCTCGCATATCTTTCGCAAAAGGTTGCATCGCCATCCCTAAGAGGACGTTGTAGGTCAATCCATAACCAAAGCCATTTAAAGCATTCAACCAAAACAAGGTCGTAGGATCGGTAATAAAGGACGCCAACAAAGTAAATAGACCACTTAAGGCCAAACCTAAGACCAAGGTATTTTTAACACCGATCTTTTTCTTTAAAACGATACCTACTAAAACACCCGCAATCAATTGAGCGATCGAATAGACCATCTCAACATAAGCGATCAACAAAGGACTCATCGCGATGAGTTCAGTTTTCGCAAAGTTATTCATATTGGATCCTGATGAGGCAAAACGAACAAACGAGATCACGATCCCCATTAAACATAAGAGTAAGAAATTACGATTACTTAAAGCACTTTTCACATGGGCTAGTGTAAAGTTACGTTCAGGTTTCTTATTGTCCTTTACGAAAATCAAGAAAATCAAAGCCAAAGAAGCTAAGACTGCACTTACGCCCCACATCCATCCATAGTCGATAGGTTTCGTAGAAGTCGCAATGTATTGAAGAGGAGACATCAAGAACTCTGCCAATAAAGGCGCAACTGATAAAACAGAGACTGAAAAGATGGCTTGCTGAGGACTAAAAGTCTCCGCAAACATAACGTTGAATAGACTCAAGATACTGGCACCTGCGCCTAAAGCCAAAGATGACCAATAAAGTGATTCATAAGAAGGATCGATAAGGACCAAGATTGATGATCCTAATACAAAGCAAAGTGCTAAAGCGATAAAGAATTTACGGCTCTTAAAGAAATCTGATAAGGCAAAGACCGGTAAACGAACAAAAATAGAGATCAAACCATAAGCTGCAGCCATGGTTGCGGCCGTTGAGACATCAAGTCCCAATCCACCATCCGCAATCGTCCCTGTCGCATAGTTCTTACGATAAGCTCGTATGATGTTGATGGCACTCCAAAAGAGTACCAACAAGACAAATACCAAGACTTGGTATCTCGTTAGTTTATATTTTTTAATTAAATAGATACTTAGGGCTAATGTAAGAATGATCGTAAATATAATCAAGATCAGTTTGTTTGAAAGTAGTGCAGTCATGGTAGTCCCCTTAATGTGTCTATTTTATAGTATTCCACCCTAAAAATAAAGCATTACTCATTAAGCCTCGTGATATAATTTTTTCAAAAGGTGATTTATGAAAACAATCGACTTAAGAAGTGATACAGTAACCCAACCAACTCAAGCCATGAGAGAGGCTATGTTTATTGCGCCTGTAGGAGATGATGTGTATGGAGATGACCCTACGGTCAATGAACTAGAAGCCTTAGCGGCCCAACTCGTCCATAAAGAAGCAGCGCTTTTTGTCCCATCAGGAACGATGGGAAATCAATTGGCACTGATGACACATACTCAACGAGGTGATGAGATCATCACCGGAAGCCACAATCATATCGTCATTCATGAGGTAGGCGCTATACCTGTGCTTTCTGGGGCTGGAGTAAGAACGATTCAACATCCAGATGATTTCATAACCCCAGCTCAATTGATCAGAGCGATAAGATCCAATGATATCCATGAACCTCATAGTTCCGTGCTCTCGTTAGAGAATGCCTTATCGAACGGGAAGGTCATGCCTTTGAGTTTAATGAAAGATGATTATGAACTTGCGAAGAAACATGGACTCAAGGTTCATTTAGATGGTGCTCGTTTATTCAACGCTGCATTATCTTTGAATGTAGAAGCCACTGAATTGACTCAATATTGTGATAGCGTTATGTTTTGTCTATCTAAAGGCCTCTGTGCTCCTGTAGGTTCGATCTTAGCTGGATCTAAAGACTTCATCGCGAAAGCTCGTAAGAATCGTAAGCTTTTAGGTGGTGGTATGAGACAGGCTGGATTCTTAGCCGCTGCTGGTCTTATCGCCCTTAAAGAAATGCGTTTAAGATTACACGAAGATCATGAAAATGCGAAATACTTGGCGAAAAAATTACTTGAGACAGGATTAGTGACCTTAAATATGGATGATGTTCAAATCAATATGGTTTTCTTCGAATTTGTAGATCCTCATTTCGATCATGATGACTTCCCTGCTTATCTTCTAAAAAACAACATTAAAATCAATCCTGATTTTCCACAGTATCGCTTTGTGACCCATTATTGGATCAACAAAGAAGACATCGATAAAGTCGTAGATTTAATCAAACACTACTAAAAAAGACCCTAGGGTCTTTTTAGCTTTTTATAACTGATAATACTTTTTGAACGTCTTCTTCAGGATTGACCTTATCGAATACTGCAGCGATCTTTCCTTGAGGATCGATGACGAAGGTCGTTCTTACCACACCCATCACCATTTTCCCATACATGTTTTTTTCTTTATACACATCATATAAACCTATGACTTCTTTTTGATCATCCGCTAAAAGTTCAAAATTCAAATTGAACTTAGCGAGAAACTTAGAATGACTCTTCTCATCATCTTTACTGATCCCAAATACTTTGATGTTTCGTGATGAGAATTCTCCCATCGCATCTCGATATGAACAGGCTTGGATCGTACAACCTGGCGTATCATCTTTAGGATAGAAATATAAGACCACATATTGTCCTCTGTAGTCAGATAAGGTTCTGGTTTCACCATTTTGATTCTTTAAGGTAAAATTTGGAGCGACTTCATTTACATTGGGTTTAGACATAAAAACCTCCTGCTTTCATTTAATCACAACGATTAAGTTCATCAAGGATTTTGACTAACAAGTTTTACGATACGAGCTTCATAAGGTCTAAAGACCATCTTTTTATCCATAGGTCCATAAGTCGAATAATTACACAACTGGGTCCTCATTTCTTGATAGTCATCTGCTTTAAACAAAGCCGGTTTATTATCAAGATTGATCAAGACCATCAGTTTCTCATTTTCGTCTTCACGAACATAAGCTAAGATCTGTTTATGGCTTTCCATTACTGGTTTAAAACTGCCTGAACGTAACGCAGAATGAGTTTGATGATAGGCAATCAATTCTTTCGTGAAGTTTAAAATTGAATCTTTATCTTCTAGATCATCTTTGACATTGATTTCTTTATGATTTGGATTTATTAGATACCATGGTTTTTTAGTTGAGAAGCCTGCATGTTCACCACTATCCCACTGCATGATTGTTCTCGCATTGTCTCTGGTCATTTTTTGTATTACATATAAACGAATAAATCTTGGTAAATGAAACATCTGTTTCAACATCTTGAAATCACTTATCGCCTCAAAGTCTTCCCAGTCTTTCTCATCGATCTTCATGTTCGTCATCCCGATTTCTTCACCTTGATAGATAAAAGGTGTCCCATAGGCTGTCATCGTTGAAACCAATAGTGCTTTTTGGCTTTGAGCTCTAAAGCGTTTCTCATCCCCAAAACGAGAGACTGATCTTCCGTTGTCGTGATTGGATAAGAAATTACCCATCCAGAACTTATTCTCATAAGCGGCTACATTCCATTTCGTAAAGATGTTTTTAAAATCAGGGATGGTCCAATGATACAACTTGGTGAAGTCATATTTCCCTAAAGGTCCACAACCAATCAACGCAAGGTCGAAATGAAACATCATGTCGAGTTCTTTTCGATCGAAACCGCAATATTGAGCACAACTGTCTTTGTTGACGATCATGCCTTCTCCTAAATATAGCCCAGGATACTTACTCATGACTTCTTCATACATCTCTCTTAAATATTCATGAGACATGGGTTGAGAAACGATCAGATCACCTGCGAATTGTAGACCTTTCTTATGAGGATCTTTATCAGGTAGACCTTCTGCTTTAGCGATGATGTTGATGACGTCCATTCTAAAACCAGCGATGCCTTTATTCATCCAAAAGGTCATGATCTTATAGATCTCTTGTCTAACCTCAGGATTCTTCCAATTGAGATCGACTTGTTGAGGTGTAAACATGGTTAAGTAATATTCATTATCACGATTGGACTTCGTCCAAGCAGGACCTCCAAATACACTGATCCAATTGTTGGGTTCTTTTCCGTTTTTACCTTCTTGAAAGAAGTAGTAATCCCGATATTTAGACTCTGGATCAGCCATGGCTTTTTTAAACCAAGGATGTTCACTGGAAGTATGATTCGCAACGAGATCCATTAAGATCCCAATGCCTCTGTTTTTAGCTTCATGGATCAATTGATCCATGTCTGCCATAGTCCCAAATTCAGGCTGTATGTTATAATAATCGGAGATGTCATATCCATAATCACTATTAGGTGATACATAGACAGGACATAACCAAATCGTCTTTATGCCTAAAGATTGAAGGTAATCCAGTTTAGAAATGATGCCTTGGATATCTCCAATCCCATCCCCATTGGAATCTTTAAAAGATCTTGGCCATATTTGATACACCACATCGTTCATTTGTGTTTTATACATACGCTTACCTCAAATCTATTTTACCACTCTAAACATGAACAAACACAGCCTCTTATCCACCTTCCCAGCGCTCCACATGGTGGTCGCAGTCAGTAAAACCCGTCCGATTTCAGCCATTGAAACAAAGATCTCGGAAGGCTTTTCTCATTTTGGGGAAAATAAAGCTCAAGAACTCTTAGAAAAATCTAAAGCGAATTTAAATGTAACTTGGCATTTTATAGGCAGAATTCAAACCAATAAACTAAAAGACATCGTCTCTGTTGCCTCATGGATCGATTCCGTTGATCAATTTAAACAAGCCCTCTTGATTGAAAAATATGCGACTTTTTATAATAAAGACATCAATATCTTGATTCAATTGAACCTAACTGATGAAGTTCAAAAAGGTGGTCTTCATCCAAGTGAGTTAGAGTCTTTTATCACTCAGATCAAAGATCTTTCTCATGTGAAACTAAAAGGACTCATGGTTATGGGTCCTAGTGATGCTGATCTAATCAAAACTGAAGAAGTGTTTAAACAAGCTCAGATGATCTTTATGAAAACAAAAAAAAGTCATCCTGAGATGACTGAATTATCGATGGGGATGAGCCATGATTATGAATTGGCTTATAAGTATGGTTCAACTTGTTTTAGATTAGGCACCATTCTTTTTATTCAATGATTGGTTTATTGTCTTTTCGATGATTAAACCTAAAACTTAGATTATACATAAGGTATAATCCACAACTAGGTAGAATACAGCCTAAAGCATAACCTAATAAGACAAAGAGATCTCGTGAACCAATGTTTCTTATAAAGTAAGTAAACGGAACATTTCCATTGATAAAAACCAACCATTCTTTAGCAATCATCGAATAGATAAGTAAACCTATAAGCAAGATCATATATAGGATCGTAGGAAGCAAAAGCTTCTTTTTTTCTGAACTAATAGTGCCCCATAATAAACCAATAATCATATAAATAAGCGTCAACCATAAGACAGCGATGAGGACATTTAAACCATCTATTGAAAAAAAGGCTAACTTAACGACGAGCCAAGTATTGAGATAGGTCAAAAAGACTGTCAATATTAGATGAATATAGATGAAAACGAAGAATCGTTTAAATTGAATCATGTTTTCTTAAGTCCAGTATCATTTGTTTTAATCGACGAAGACCTTCTGTGAGATCCTCATCGCTTACCGCATATGAGATCCTAACATTATGATCAGCCCCAAAATAGATGCCTGGTACCATCGCTACTTTATATTCACGCATGGCTTTGATACAGAAATCTTCAGAGCTCATTTTAAATTCTCTGATCTCAGGAAATAGATAAAAAGCACCTTCTGGTTTTACACAAGTTAAACCCATCTCCATTAAAGCTTCATAGGCAAGATCTCTTCTCTTATGATAAGAATCACACATCCACGTTGAATCCGTTTTTAAAGCTTCTAAAGCAGCGATTTGATTAAAGGTAGTGATACCAGCGACCAAATAAGCATGCATCAACGCGATGGCACGTGCGATAGGTAAATCCGCCAAGACGTAGCCAACACGCCACCCTGTCATCGCATAGGGCTTAGATAAGCTTTGGGTAACGATCAAACGATCTCTTAAACTTTCATCATGACACAACATCTCGTAGTCTTTCGTAAAGACCAATTGAGAATAGACATCATCGCTGATGATGAAAAGATCGTATTTCTTCGCTAAGGCCGATACAGCAGCTAAACTACGACGATCTAAGATCGTACCTGTTGGATTATTTGGGGAAGTGATCAAGATGGCTTTGGTCTTTAAAGTGATCAATTTTTCTAAAGCAGCTGGATCGATTTGTAAGTTATAATTCGTTGTGTTTAAAGGAATCAGTTTAGCTTTACATACCTCGATCATAGGACCATAAGAAACATACATCGGAGAAGGAATAATGACTTCATCTCCCGCATCTAGGATCGTCATCAATGAAGCCGCTAAAGCTTCTGTTGCCCCATTGGTGATGATGACCTCTTCCCAAACATAGTCCAGTTTATTATGATCGCGTTCAAAAAGTGCCACAGCCCTTCTTAGTTCTTCTAATCCAGGATTTGGTGGATAATGCGTTTCATTGTTTCTTAACGCTAAGATCGCAGCCTCTTTGATTCTTTCATCTGTATTGAATTCAGGTTCCCCAATCGTAAAATTGATGACACCTAAAATAGACTTGGCTTCATTGGCGAATTTACGTATTCCGCTTTGTTTAAACGTTCTAACTTGTGGATTGATTCGGTTCAACATAGAATTCCCCTTATTTTTGTTTCATTATGTCAAAAAAGCGTTGACCTGTCAAAGGTTCATAGGCTTGCCAAAACCCAAAGACAAACACGAAGATTCCCATACTGATAGCACTCAGCATAAACGCAAGTTCCATCCCATAGATATCCCCAATGATCCCAAAGATCGGAAAAAGAAAGATCATGATGACACTGTAAGCCATAGAGTTTACTGATAGAATTGTCGCCCTAACATCAGAAGAGATCTGTCGATTGATATGAAAAGTAATCCCAACATAGATCATCGATTCCATCCCTCCCATAAAGAAGAACGCGATAAAGCCCCAAGGTAAGATCGGAAGGAAAAAGTAGGTGATGGCCAAAACGATCGATGAATAGAGTACCAGCTTTAAATCAAAGCGCTTTATTAATCGACCTACAAACAAGGCAGCGATAATGGATCCTATCGTATTGAAGATATACCATAAAGAGATGGTCGTCAAAGAATAGCCATGTCCTCTTAGATACGTCCCAAGATACATGAAGAAAGTCGCAGCTACACTCGAAAACAAAGCCCCATATAACATCAATCCTGCCAACATAGGTTGTTTTCTGAGTGTGGAATACGCAGTTTTAGTGAGTGATTTTAAAGTTACGATCTCTACAGATTCATGAGCTTTTGGTTCTTTAAAAAATAAAGAGATGATAAATCCTAAGACAAAGGTCCCTACCGCTGCTGATATGGCCAATGAATAACTCACATCAGCCAAAATGCCTCCGATCATGATCCCTACTGTGGAAGCAGTTTGAAAAACAACTTCACGATAACCTTGTACTTTTGCGAAATGTGCTTCATTGCCTGTCTCTACCATACTGTCATAAACAAAGGCACTATCTGCCCCAGAATCAAGATTATAAGAAAGTGCCGCAAACACGAAACTAAACATCGCAAAAAATAGATTATTGACATTCAGTAGTAAGACCAAATAGATGATTCGACTAAGTACAGCTAAATTTCTACTTAATTTACGACCAAAACGATCTGCGATCAAACCTGTAGGTACTTCAAAAAATAAAGAAGTGATGTGAAAAACACTCTCGCATAAGCCAATTTCTACTAAAGTCAATCCTTTAAAAGCAAGATAACTGACCCAGATGGCTTGAGTAAAATTAAGGTTTGAGATGAACTCAAACCCGTAATTTAATGTTACATTGTGTTTGACTGAACTCATTTATAGATCCACCGATAATGAGCGGTAATGGTCGCATGATATGTCGCATACATCATAATGTCTTCTTCACGATCTTTTTGACCTGTATTATGGATCAAATAAGGTAGTCCTAAGAAATTACGTTGATCAGAAATGATGCCTGTATGATGATAATCAGGATAGAAGATTACGATATCTCCTGCTTGCCACTGATCGATATCATAAATATCTAGGGTCAACTTAACCAAGTGTCTATCAAAGAAGATCTTAAGATTTCTAGTTCTTCTGAAATCGATGTTAGGATCTGGATTCTTTATTCTAGGATAAGCTTCAGGATGATCAGCGATATCTGCATCGATCAAATCCTTTAGGTTATAGCCAGCAGCCATCAAAGCACGCCAAATCACATCGGCACAGACACCAATATCATCAGGTGGATATCCACCAGCCCAATAGCGATCATTATAGACAGGCATATTGAGAGCATCTTGTCGAGCTCCCAACATAATATCGGTAAAATCATCGATCCCATCATTATCTTTATCAGCGATCAATGTAGGTTCCAATAAGGTCGAAGAAGTGGTGCTTTGTTGTGAAGTGGTAAGTTGCGTACCAAATGATTTATCAAGAGTAAAACTGAGCCCTAAAACGAGGGCCAAGCTTAAGCTTGCTAATCTAATAAAGGTCAATATCTTTTTCATGGTCATATTATATCATAAGCAATTCACCCTCTCTTTATTCTCAGGATAAATCTGTTATAATAAGTCCATAAGAAAGGAAATATCATGAAAAAATACGCCTGTAATGCCTGTGACTATATCTATGATCCTGCCTTGGGAGATCCGGATTCTGGGATCGCACCTGGCACTGCCTTTGAAGATATTCCCGAAGATTGGTACTGCCCTTTGTGCGGTGTCGACAAGAGCAATTTCTCACCTTTAGATTAACATTAAAACAGCGTCCATATGGACGCTGTTTTTTTAATTAAATGAACTTTTTTTAGTAAGTAATGGAGCCGACTTTATCGAAAGAATTACGATCGATGATCGTGATCCCAACGGTGCTCATCATATACAATCTGCTTCCTACCCATACACTTCTTGTGATCCATGTATTCTGATCATAGCTACTTGAGACAGAAATCGTTTTAACCAACTTAACATCAGTTTCAGTAATCTTTAATACTTTAATTCCTGATTCATAGGTGTAGTTACAAACAGTATCGCCTTTTTCACTTGTTTCACATACATTGGTATCCCAATGATAATCTGAGTAAGGGATATATACTAAACCATTGACTTCATCAAATACGATGGCCTTATGGTTATACTGAGCTTCACTGTATCCAGACTGACCTAAGATATTAAGCGCAGTAACTTCTGTTGGATGAGTAGGATCAGAAACATTGAACAAGCTGATCTTAACGCCGAAACGATTGATGGTGTTCCATGTCTGACCATTTTCAGTGACTGGTTTAACGATCAAGTCTTCAGCGATGCCCCAAATGACATTGTCTGAGACTGGATGTAGATAGGTTGAGAAACCAGGGACTTTAAGTTCACCAGTAACCGAGATGTTGGCAGGATCTGCCAAATCGATGACAAACAATGGATCGATATTTTCAAAGGTTACAACGTAACCTTTGTCTTTGATGAAACGGACAGAACGGATGGTTTCTTTTTCAGCTAAGTTTTCAATACTATCTAATTTATTAAGGGCCATATCTAAGGTTACGATACGGTTAGTTGATACGGTATCCCAATTGGTCAAGGCAACTCTTAAGGTACCATTATAGATATCCAAAGAGAATTGATTCAATAAGTAGCCTTTTACACTGCCTTCAGCTTTAAGATCTAAGGTTTCAACATCGAAGCGAAGTAGATCAGTATAAGAGGAGCCAATCTGTGTTTTTTCATTATATTCATAACGAGATTGAGCAATGATCAAATTAGATTCATTCATATATACAGTTTGGATCCAACCTAAATAAGAAGATAAGGTAGGTTCTTTAGTTAAGCCTAGATCGATCTTTAAGATATTGACGAAGGAGTTACCTTGATTATTAGGCAAAGCATAAGCATTTCCATCTTCAACTGAGTTTGTTACGGTGCCATCTTTTAGGTCAATAACGGTAGGTTCAACAACGACTGGATTATTCTTTTCATCATAAACTAAGGTTTCCCATTGATTGGCGATGACGATCAATTCGCCATTGCTTAAACGAGATGAGAAGTAACCACCTTTAAGGTCATAAGATGCAGCTAAATTCAATGTGTCTAAATTATAGACTTCGATGAAGGTATCTTGACCACCCCAATAACCCCACCACATACTCTTAGCCATCATATCACCACGGATTCCAATGCCTCCACCATAAGTAGAGATGGTTCCCATAATGATCAATTGGGTATCTGTTAAATAGAGTTCAGAAGCCCAACGATATTCTTTAGCTTCCGCAGCAGCTTCATAACTGAAGGTCTTTACGACTTCATTGGTTGCGACGCTGATGACATATACTTTATTGTTGAGAATGTTGACGATGAATTCTCCGTTGGTTTTAACGGTATCGCCTTCATCTACACCAGTCACTTGCGTATTGGTATTGGAATTGTTTCCAGCCAATGCTTCCGCAAAGTCACCACTCTTCATGTTGTCATACCAACCACGATTAGGTGCATTCTCAAGCAAAAGGGACTTTAATAAAGTCTTGTCGGTAATCTTGGTTAAATTTTCATTTAGATCGGGGTATGTAAATTTCACACCACAACCAGTTAAAATAATCAATAAACTTAGAAGCAAAGCGAGTGTCTTTTTCATTACAACGCCTCCTGTTACCACATTTATAGCATATCGTATGTTAAGTTAAGATTAACCTACTTAAGACTATCTAAAATATCTTTCGCTAATGCATCAAGTTCAGACTCATTATGGTCTTTATATGCAGATTTGATGTTGAAAGGTTCTCCTACGATAGAAATGTTTTTGAGTTTATCTAGATAAGACATCACAGTTTCTTGAGTCTTACCTCCCCAACTTGAATTGAAGATCAAAGAAAATTTACGATTTTGAACGTTCAAAGCTGCCATCTCATGAAGTAATGAATGGATCTTATAGAAAACATCCGCATTATAGGTAGGCGTAGCCAATACGATATTTGAGTATTTCCAAACCTCTGCGATCACATAAGATAGATCATATTGAGAAACATCCATGATCTTCATATTTTTAACTCCCAATCGAGCTAGTTTATTGGCTAAGGTATCGACTGCGACCTCTGTGTTGTTGTACATCGAAGCATAGATAAATAGAACGCTCTTTACTTCTGCTCTATAGGTGCTCCATTGTTCATACTTGTTTAAGATAAGGCCTAAATCATCACCTCGATATAAAGGACCATGTAAAGGACAGATCATAAGAATTTCTTGATTAGATAATTTATTCATAATAGTTTGAACAGGACCACCGAATTTACCTACAATGTTAGAGTAGTATCTACGAGATTCTGATAAATAATCCAATACATAATCACATTCATCTGCGAATACGCCTCCATTTAATCCACCAAAAGTCCCAAAAGCATCCGCTGAAAAAAGAATTTTTTGAGATTTTTCATAGGTCATCATGACTTCTGGCCAATGAACCATAGCCGCAGTATAGAATTTTAAGGTATGTTGACCTAGATTAAGTTCATCTTGATCTTTAACGATCATATAATTAGATTTGACATCGACATCATAGAATTGTTCAAAAAATTGGAAAGTTTTGGTATTACCTATCAACTTTAGTTGAGGGTACTGACGGATCATCGAGACGATGTTCGCACAATGATCTGGTTCCATATGATTGATTACAAGATAATCTAAAGTTCTTCCATTAAGGGCATGTTTAACATTCGCTAAAAACAGATCACTTATAGATATATCCACAGTATCTAAAAGTACTGTCTTTTCATCGACGATCACAAAAGAATTGTAGGCAATCCCATTGTTGAGTGGAAACATATTCTCAAATCTACTCAGTCGTCGTTCACTTCCGCCGACCCAATAAATATTTGGTGAAATTTCGTGTGTGTTGTGCATAATTTAGACCCCTGTTACGGCTATAATTATACATTATTCATCTCAAGAGATACCAATAAATGACTAAAAAATAGAAAACTAAAATGGTTCAAGAAGTTATTATTGGGTCACAACAGATTTCCAGTAGATGAATTACAATAAATTTATGATACTTATATTTGACACAAGCCAAACAAATACCTAAAATAGTACTATAGGGAAACTGAAAAGGAGAATCATGAAAGAAATTAAAGATTTTGACGCTCAAGATGTAGAAAAGAATAAGGTTATCGCTGCTTTAGCTTATCTTATCTTCTTCCTTCCTTTACTAGCCGCACCAGATTCCAAGTTTGGTAAATTCCATGCCAATCAAGGCTTATGGGTATTGTTGGCAAGTATCGCAGGATCAATCGTCTTGAATCTGATTCCATTTGTCGGCTTATTCATTAGTCCTTTATTCTCATTGGCTGTGTTTGTTGCTATGCTTTTCTTGGCTTACAATGCTTACTCAGGAAAAGCTTTAGAGCTTCCAGTAGTTGGCAACATCGTAATCTTCAAATAATTCCTAAAGAAAACGCTGAACATCAGCGTTTTTTTTATGCCTTAATGGATTCTTTTTTAGGCGCAAATAGATTGATTCCCCACAACCCTATCGTGATCAAGGCAAATACTCCACTTAAACTTATGAATAAATAGTCTAGGGATGAAGATCCACCTGCGATCGTTAATACACCTTGTATAAACAAATGATTGATAAGAAATGCTAATGCAACATTATAAGTAAAGACCAACCAATTTGAGGAAGGATGCTTTTTATTCAGTGATGTTTTAATAAGAGCCAAGAAAACACCACCTAATAGAGCGACAATGGCTGTTGATTCCATGGCGAGAGATATAACACCGTGGGCAAACAATCCATAGATTCGAGTTATCCCAAACAGTATGATTCCTACTATAAGATATGATTTCAATGTCTTTTCCATTTAGGACCCAATATAGATGATATCGCTCACCTTACGTTCGTTGCTATTGGCACCATCTACTGGATTGTTGATGATCGCTCCATTGAACCATAAGGTTGAAGATCCTCCCCCATCAAGGTTATAGGCAATCTCAGCGCCTCTATCAACGAAGACTTGAGCCAATTGTTTTAAGGTCATTCCACTACTTTGAGATGTTCTCCCATCAACGATGACCCATAAGTAATGTAAAGGCTCAATCATCCCAATGGCTGTTCTTGGATTGGCTTTGGAAGATACAAAATTGGTTGTACAAGATTGAACAATTCCGTCTTTTACGAGAACTGGTCCAAATGAGAAGCTTTGAATAACACCTTGAGAAACTAGATTGTCTCCAGTGATCGTGCCTTCTGTAACCGTTTTGAAATTCCCCATTTCATCGATCAATAAGGCTTGATTATCCGGTGAAGATCGAGCTAAATCTCTATAAAGCACTCCATTGCGTATGATCAAACCACTATCTCTGAACCCATAGAAATCTCCATTGATGGCCAATATCGCATCATTGTTTTTAGCCATCGTAGAAGTAAGTTGATTGATATTTCTCCCAAAAGTATTATTCGCAAATGCTGTTCTTAAATAAGTTGCATTGCTTAATTGAATATCCACCACATAGTAAACAATCCCATTCTCATCAACTGTTTCAATTGAGATCTCAATATTATTATCTTTATAGGTTGAACTTGTTACAGTGACTTCACCAGTTGAATTACCAGTTGTATTCCCATCAATAGGATCAACAGTTACATAAGATTGAGTTAATACAAACGCATCGAGTAACACATAAGCATTAAGAAAAATCATCGATAATACGATGGTTATTGTACTTATCAGTGTTCTCTTCTTTGTCATTCTCATAATTTCTCCTTATTCAATACTATTATAAAAAGTCATTGTGTCAAGACAATGGCTTTTTTAAGTCAATTTACAGTTGGTAAGCTTTGGACATAGAGTAAGAAATCAGTATAATCTCCAGTAATATCCGCCACTAAAGGCTTATCTTTTCGATGAATCAAATGATTCGTAATGAGATAGGTTTGTATACCTACCATCTTAGCTACCATATCCTCTTGAGCATCATTGCCTACCATCATACATTCTTCAGGTTTCTTTTTAATATCGATAAGAATTTCTTCAAAAAATTTAGGTTGAGGTTTACAGTAATGGTTATTCTCAAAAGAAGTCACATAACTAAAATCTTCTCTATTCATACCAGTCCAAGTGATGCGCTTTTCAATCGCGATCTTAGGAAACATTGGATTGGTGGCGATGACTAAGGTATACCCTTTTTGTTTAAGAAGTGTAACTGCTTCTTTCATCTCTGTACTTTCAATCACAGCTGTTTTTAATTTATCAAAATCAGATTGATAAAATATCTCAAACCGACGTTGCATTTCAGCTAGTTTCTCATTAACGACGTTTCCTAAAGCACTCATAAAAACCACTTCATTGGTTCTATCCGTTGTATCCATCATCATCACTATGGTCGCATCCCAAATGAGCTTAAAAAATGCTTCTGGTGGATACATATCGGTGAAGTGACTTGATAAACCACCAAAGTAGATTTTCTCAAAAGCTTCTGATGAGATCGGAAGTAAAGTCCCATCTAAATCAAAGAGGATGGTGTTGATCATAATGACTCCTTTTCAAGTAATTCTTTGACGTAATTGGGTAAAGCAAAGGATCCTAGATGAAGTTCAGGATTATAATACTTGGTTTTTAATCCCAACTTTAACCATTTTTCAAAATCCACTCCCTTTATCGGATCATATTTCTTACTTGCGAATCCAAACAACCAATGTCCTGAAGCATAAGTAGGAATAAAAGCTTGGTAGACTCTTGCGATTGGGAAGGTTTCTTTGATTCGTTTATGGGCTCTTTGCATATTCTTTTGATAATGAGTATAGAAAGGAGATTCATGTTGATTGACTAAGATACCATCATCTTTTAATGCACGAAAACAATCTTTATAGAAAGTTTTGGTAAACAAACCTTCTCCTACACTGAAAGGATCGGTTGAATCAACGATGATCAGATCATATTCATCAATTTTTGAAGAGACAAAAGCCAACCCATCCATAAAATAGAGTTGGACTCTTGGATCATTAAATCCAGTGGTAGAATTTGGAAAATATTTCTTACATACAGTAACGACTTCTTCATCGATCTCGACCATATCAATGTGTTCTATCGTTTTGTAGCGACAAAGCTCTCTCACGGTTCCCCCATCCCCTGCCCCAATTACTAATATACGTTGAGCTTTTGGATGAACTGCCATTGGCACATGAACGATCATATCGTGATAGATGAATTCATCTTTCTCTGTGATCATCAAATAATCATCTAAAGTAAAAAACTTACCTAATTCAGGATTCTCAAAAACTTCCAGTTTCTGGAATTTGGTTTGACTAGAATAAAGTGTTTTACTGACTTCGATTGAGAAATTGATCGTGTCTGAATGCTTTTCAGTGAACCATTTGGTCATATGTCCCTCTAATCTTCATCATTCAAGTGATAGATATTGGTTCCGTTAAAGATCTCGGTCATTTCTTCCTTGATGTTGAGTTTAATAGCTTTCTTTATATGATCTTCTAGATCTTTAGGATTCTTCTTAAATAAGTAATTATCAAGATCCATCTCTTTCAACATCATCTTTGTATGAAAGATATTGGATTGAAAGACATTCACATCCACGGATTCATATCGCTTAAGGGTTTCTTTATCGATGAAGTTTTGAATAGAACTGATCCCATGATCGATAAAGAATTTCTTGCCTTCAACATTACGAGTAAATCCTCTTACACGATAATCGATGGTGATGATGTCAGAGTCAAAGCTACCAATCAAATAATCAAGAGCTTTCAAAGGTGAGATCTTACCACAAGTAGAGACATCTATATCCACTCTAAAGGTAGAGATTTGATTGTCTGGATGATATTCAGGATAAGTATGGACAGTTACATGGCTCTTATCTAAATGAGCCACAATGGTTTCGGGTTGAATGATGTCTTCGATGACAGCGACATTACAAGTTTTATCTAAAAGATGATCTTCTATCGATTCTTCACTGATCAACATGGTAACACTGGCACCTTGTGGATCATAATCTTGTTTGGCGATGTTTAAAACACTCGCCCCAATGATGGTTGTAACCTCAGTTAGGATTTTGGTTAAACGGGTAGAATTGTATTGTTCATCGATATAGACAAGGTAATCTTTTCTTTCTTGTCTTGTCTCAGCATAACAGATGTCATAAATATTGAAACTTAGGGTTTTCGTTAAGTTATTGAACCCATATAAGGCAATTTTCTTCATTATTCTCCTTCGCTCTTTAAACACTTGTCATTATACGCTTTTCTTAATCAATGATTCTTATTGAATGCTCGTTTCTAGTAAGGCTCTTACCATAGAAACGAGTACTTTTTCTTTTCTATATTTAGAAAGAACCTTGTCTAGTGTTCCTGTATCATAAGAAGACAAGATCTCACTCTTGATTCCGATATCCCCTAAGGCATTCGCTAATGCTTTTTTCAAGAGCTGTCTAAACAAGGTCTTTTGATCGATGGATACGCAAGTCTTGAACTTCAAAGTCACATTCGCTGTAATATCTAAGCCTTTTAGTTCTATAAAAGTAGACGTTTCGCTTTCTCTAGAAATAAAATCTCCAGACACATGATAACCTACAACTTCAATCTCATAATTACGTAAGAAAGGCATATAGGATTTCGCTTTCTTATCGGTCTTAATGGTTAAGGTATTGTCTTTATAGCCAAATTCTGTACAGAATATTTCTTTTTTAAGATACGCAATGGTCTCATTATCATCTTCGATCATGGTTGTTTCCATAAATTCCCCAGGATAGATCTTTAGAATCAAAGTGCTTGGATTTCCACTTGGTTCTTCATTATCTTCCCATTTGGATAAGGTTAAGATAGACCCTTTTCTTACATAGACAGGGAGTGAATCGATGTCATTATAGATATCGATCCATCTTCCACCCTTAACTTCTTGAGCTGTATAAAAATCGATCCAGATCCCTTCTGGAAAGTATACTTTTGTGATTGAGCGATTTAGATTATGATTCATTGGACTAATGACTGGGGACACCAAAAGGTTTCTTCCTAAGAAATAAGTATTTCTCGCTTTATAAGCTTGAGGATCTTTAGGAAACTCATAATAGAGTGGCGTTAAGAAAGGAACCCCTTTGACCGCATTGTTGTGTAGGCCAGTATAGAGATAAGGAATCAGTCTCGCTCTTAAGCGCATCGCATTTGCGATCGCATTTTGATAAGGTTGAACCATGAGCCAAGGTTCTCTAATGGCCATTTCATTTTTCGTTGAGTGAAGTCTTAAAATAGGACTAAAACATCCAAATTGGACCCATCGAGTAAAAAGTTCTGGTTCCTCAAGACCTTTGTAGTGTCCACCAATATCATGGCTCCACCAACTGAAATTGACATTTGCTGCGTTAGCAGTGAAATAAGGCTGAAAGGCTAAGCTTTCCCAAGTGGAAACTGTATCTCCTGAAAAACCTATTGGATATCGATGACCACCATATTGGGTCCATCGTGAAAAGGTAAAAGGACGTTTCTTATGATCTCTTGCGAAATCTAAGGAATGAAGATGGTTAAGCATCCATAAAGGATCGACCCCTTGAAGAGAAGTCTTGGTGCCTTGTTGCCAATCGATCCACCAGAAATCAACCCCTTTTTCTTCATAAGGATGATGAAGTAGTTTGAAATAGCCTTCCGCAAAACGAGGATCTTCTATCGTAAACGGAATGGTAACTTGAGTTTTAGGATCGATTCCCATCCACTCACAAAAGGCATCGTATTGTTCTTCATGAGGTCTTACGCCTAACGCAGGATGTAGATTAACAGATGTTCTTACTTTTCGTTGATGAAGTTGTTTTATAAAACCTTCAAAGTCAGGAAAATATTTAGGATTGGCAGTATACCCTGTCCATCCATACCAATAATCTTTTCCAGGTATCTCAGTGAGATGCCAATCCATATCGATGATACAAACTGATAAAGGAATATTAAGGTCTTTGAAATGATCGACGGTATCTAAGAGTTGTTGATCTGTATAATTCCAATACTTGCTCCACCAATTTCCTAATACATATCTAGGAAACTTGGGCACAGAACCCATAAACTTCGCCATTTCCGCATGGACTTCTTTAAAATCATCGCGTGAAGCGATAAAGATCATATCTGTATTCTTCTGAATTCTAGGCTTTATTGACCCATCGACTTGAAATAAGGGGGTCGCTGAATCATCCAAGACCACATATCCATCTTCAGAAAAATACCCATCATTAAGTTTTAATTCTCCATTGACTTGATCTAAAGTACGAGCTGTTCCTAATAGATTATGTCCAGTCTTCTGTCCAAAAAGATAAGGTTTCCCAAACCCTTTGATCATCACTTTAAGATTGTTTTTAGGATCTAGTAAAGGATTGAAACTTAAGATAAAAACCTCATTCTCGATGATGAGGTTTTCTTTGGTTAAGGTTTTTGTAAAAGATACGCGATCGGTGTATCGACTGATGACATTAAGACTTGGTTCATCAGTGAAGACTTTATCAGATGCAACCTCTAAACGAAAACAATGTCTTGTAAGTAAGGTTAATCGGTATTGGCCACTTTGAATCATATTCTCGTGATTCATCTTGAATTCTAGTTCAGGATGGATATTGGTCATGGTCAGCCTTTCTTTATCAAGTGCAGCGTAGTGCCTTTCAGATGAAGATCTTTTTGGTTAAGTTCAACCACATAGTTTTCATCGACTTGATAAACGTTTGACTCTATTTTAACATAACCTTCCTTAGAGAATTGTAGGACTATCCTATTTTCATCTTCATCCACTTGTGTCAATTCAACTGTAGCGTACTTGATAAGTAGATCTTTATTGAGTTTTAAATCGATTGGACAGATCAAACCAGAACGAGCCGGAAGTTCAAAAGGCCTTCCTCCCATTAAGGTTTTACCCTTATGACTTAGTGAATCCATCCATGGATCATCACTATAGTTATTGAGACATAGTAATGAACCTAAAGGTCCTTTTAATGACCTTACATCGATCCATTCAAAACTCTCAAAAGATGATTTTAAACCTGCCAGTTCACTTACCTTTTGATAAATATCTAAATCATCTAAACAATTTGTAGAGACTGCAGCTCCCATAAATAGGACAAAGCCCTTTTGGATTATTTTTTTAAATCCAACCACTTCTTTTAATTTCGTAAACGCAAAGACTTCATCGAAGTCTCCTTTTACACTTTGAATCAAGCCTACAGGAACATCCGTATATCCAAACGCATCCAGTTTATCTTCTTTTGGTTTTTCGATTGAGTGTATCGATAAAGCATCTTTCAGGATCATACAAGGTTTATCGTTTTCATCTTTTACTGGGATATGACCCATTAGAATCAAGATTCCACCTTTTTTGACATATTCAACAAGCTTCTCTTGAACCTTCTTTGGACATCGATCATGGATCATCATCCATATATGAGGCATCTTCTTAGGATCAAGTTCTTGAAGCCTTACTTCGATCGCATTGAAGTTGAGATGGGCGATAGAGAGAAAACGAGCCATCCCATCAAATTGAATCGCATTTCTAAAATGACGAAGCACTTCATTTTCGTTTTTAATGAGTTCGCAAGAATATTCCGTCATATAATCATCTATCAAAAATCCAATGCTTGTCTCATAGATGGGTTGAGATAGAACCAAAGCTTGACCATAGGCATTCATCATGCGTGTAAGTTTAGGATAACGATAATAATGAGATCTAAAAGTCCCATCCTTACGTACTGGATGACCCCAATCATGACGCTTATTTGGAGATATCTCAGGGAAATTCTCCCCATCCATAAAGAGATAATGATTGATCCCTTTCATACCTGAAGATAAACATAGACGTGTATGAAGATCTGTCATCGAACTTTGAGCTCCAGAGAAATCTGTGTTACCACCCGCTTCAAATTCGATAGAAAACAAAGCTTGGGACTTATTTTGTAGAGCCTTGGTCATTTCATTGACCAAGAGAAGCTGATGAAAGTTATCTTCACCGATATGGATTGGATAGACATCCGTTGCACACAGCATCCCATCGATTTGGATTGCACTTAAAAGTTGAGATAATCCAATTGGAAAGCTACGTCCTTGATCCCCAAACCCATGGATATTGATGACAGGTAAAACATCCATCCCATTCTCTTTTGCGCAAGTCCATAATCGCTGTGTATACAACCGTATGACTTCTCGATAATAGTGTGAGTACGATTTAAAAATCTTAAGATATTCTGATCCACTGGGTTTACTTAAAGCTGACACTACTTTTGAAGAAGAAACATCTAGTCCTTTATCCTTCAAATAATCACAGAAACGCTCAAGATTATCAGGATTAAGATCGATCATGTTTCTTACCCATGCGATCATCCCGATCTCATTGTCCAATTGGACTATGATAATTTTTCCGCCCTGTGTTATTTGACGAGGAGCCAACACAGTAAATACGGCCTGAAACCAAGCCTTTATCAATCTAGCTGCTTGAGGATGGTGATAGCTTAAATAGGGTTGATGATGACCTGCTTGATCGATGACAGAGACTTCAGGATATTGTTCAAATACCCATTGAGGAATTCCTTCGTTGATCGTTTCAGCCATGATATAAGGACCAGGTCGAGCGATGATCAATAAACCCATCTCAGTTGCGAGATCTAAAAAAGATTCTAGATTGCGCATTGGATGAGTAGATCCATTAAAATCGAAATGACCTTCACTGCTTTCATGCCACAACCATGGAATATAGGTCGCTAAGGTATTGAAGCCTGTATCTTTTAGTAATTGAAGACGGGATTTCCACTCTGTGACAGGAATTCTAAAATAATGAAACTCAGCTGCGTGGATGATCTCAGCTTTCCCATTGATCAAAAAAGATCCGTTTTTAACGTTAATCTCGCTCATGAGTCTTCCTCTCTTGAAAACCTAAATCACTCATCGCTTTCTTTATGATGGGAGATGTATGATAAAGATCCCAAATAAAGCGATTCATATGGTTTTCAATCATGATCATTGAACATCCTTTATCGATCCCAATGATCTTTCTAGAAAACCAAGGTGTTGGTGTATCTAGATTAAGTGAATCGATGAAGCCATATTTACCCCAAGTTTGAGGATGATTAAAGTAAAGCTCAAACATCATCGCTTCGCTTTCTTTAGGTGTATAAGGAAATGAAGACAGTGCTGAATATATGGAGATGGTCCCACTGTGATATGGTGGATGTTCAGAAGGCGATGCACCGCAAACGATGTATCCTTTTGGCCCATCAGATGCACTTAGTCCCCATAGTTTCTGATATGAAGGATACTCTTTTTGATGATCCATACAGAATTGACGATTCGCTAAGGCTGCTTGTTTTGTATTCTCAAACCAATCTATCCCTGTTGGATCTAAATATCTTTCACTATCGAACCATGCTTCTGCGAAATGATAGGCAAATAGATTACCTGAAGGGTTGACGATGACTTGATGACCTTTATAAGACAATTTTTCTTTTCTAAATCCATCATAGAGTTTTTTAGAAATATCCAGCGGTAAACGATCAGCGGCTAAAAAATACATCATCTTCTGTTCCGCAGCCATATCCCATTGGAAAATATATCCAGGGTTATTTGAGTTCACATATGAACCTTTTGGATCTGGATTATAAGCCATTCTAAATAAGGTCTTATTGTCTTTCTCAAAGACAATAAAAGCCCAATCGATGCGATCGATGATGCTAGTAGCCAGAGTATGGATCTCTTCGTTTTTAAAATATTGATCTGCGGTAATGATCCCATTGACACAAAGTGCTGTATCTATCGTTGAGTACTCGCATAAACGATGTCTTTGTCCTGTTTCTCGATCTAAGAAATGCGCAAAGAAACCCTTATAATGAGCCGCATGATCTCTTAAGGTAATCAAGGTACCTTTTACTCTTTGGAGTGCTTCCTCATCACTGAGCCATCTTCTACGATGTCCTATGACCCAAGCTGTTAACGCAAAACCTGTCGATGCGATCGAAGCGACCTGTGGTCTTAATGAATGATCACTGCTTAAACCATACCCTTTAGATGTCTTATCTAAATTCGTATAATCATTGAAAAAGTGAAAGGAACCTTTCACTTCATCGTTCAGAATGTTCCATTTATCCATAGCTAGTCTTTCTTACCTGAAGAGGCTCTTTCTATTAACTTAACTCTAATCTTATAAGACTTAAACGGACTCTCATTTTCAATCAATTCAATCAATTGTTTCGCAGCTAATGCACCCCAGTCTTTTCTAGAAACACCTACAGTACTTAGATCCATAAACTTAGCCAATGCGATATCATCGAAGCCTACTACTGCGATATCTGTAGGGGCTTTTAAATTGTATTCTTTCATCGCTCGTATGAACCCTAGAGCCATTTGATCATTGGCACAAAATACAGCTTCAGGCAGATCATTGGTAGAGATGATGGTCTTACCTAAGAGATAACCACTTTGTTCAGTAAAGTCTCCTTCATATTTATCTACTTTTAGATTCTTGAGTTTGGCTTCTCCTAAAAAAGCTTCAGTACGTTCAATACTATCAAAGGCATCTTTAGAACCCGCAATATAAGAAAACTTACGATAACCTTGATTATATAAGTGGGCAAAGACTTCTTTCGCACCTTGTCGATTGTCTGGCATTAATGGATAAGTATTTTCTACACCTAAAACACGATCTAAGGTAACGATAGGAAAATGTTTCGCCGCTAAACGAACTAAGATATCACTTTTAATTTTAGAGTCAAAGATGATGGCTCCATCGACTTGACGTTGTGTAAGGATCTTATGGGTCGTTTCACTTTCAGGACATACGATAAGTTCATAATTGGCCTTCATAGAAGATTCATGAATGCCTTCAAGGATTTCTTCATAGAAAGAGCCCCCAAAACGAGAGATAAATACCCCAATCGTATGGGTCTTCTTCATTTTTAGATTTCTAGCCATTCCATTAGGATGATAATTCAGTTCTTCCGCAGCTTGAAGAATACGTAAACGGGTCGCATCACTTACTGTTCCGTTTCCGTTTAAAGCATAAGATGCGGTTGAGATACCTACATTGGCTAATCTGGCAACATCTTTGATCGTTGCCATCTTAGTTGACTTTCTTAATGTTGAGCTTCTCTAGACCTTTGAGAATGATCGGGTTTTTCATGGAGACATTATATACGATATTGTCTTGATAATTCGCCAACATCAGTAAAGTGATACCCTTATCGATCCCAATAACATCTGTATCTACCCATTTTTTAGTAAGGTTATACGCATCTACAAAGCCATATTTACTTGATAATTTCTGTACATTATAGTAATTCAACATCGCTACTTTAACTTCATCAGGAAGAAACAGTATAGATCCTATAGCACCTGATGGGGCAACCGTATCATCGACTTTATGTTGATTATTGTCGAAACCTGAAGGAGGAGCTCCTAATAGCCCATTATATCCACTTGGGGAATCACACGCTGTTAAGCCCCACGCATCAGGACCTATCGTTAAACGTTGAGCATCAACTTTTACAGCGTAATCATAATGAGCTATCGTCGCAGCGACAGAATTATCATACCAATTCACCCCATTTGTATCTTTCATATCCTTAAAATCGATCCATGCATGAGAGAATTGATAGGTAAAGATAGATCCAAACCATGAATGGATAAACGGAGTCTTTCCACCATAACTTTTGGTATCTCGTGTAAACGAGTTGTATTCAGCTAATCCTATAGGATATGTAGGTGAAGCAGCACCTAAGACATAAAGCATCAACTGTTCCGCATAGAAGTCCCAATGACCTGCGAAGCCTTCACCTGGCTTATAAGACATATAGAATTGATGATTACTAGGATCTACATACCAAGCCCAATTGACTCGATCATATAAGGTCGTAGCTTTTTCAGATAAACCAAAGTAATCCCCTGCGCTTAAGACCCCCATCATCAGGATGCCTGAATCGATGACAGATACTTCTGAATTCCACGCTCTTTGAGCTGTAGTCATATCGACGAAATGAAAGAAGAAACCTTCTGTATTTTCCATAGACATCAGGGTATCAAAAGTCTTATCGACTCTTTCAAAGCCTTCTTCTTTAGTAATGTATCCTTTTTCAACTCCGATGATATAAGCAGTCAAGGCATACCCTACGGAGGCCATAGAGGCTATCCCTTCTGATCCAGGATAACGATCTCTAACCAATCCATAGCCTGCAGAACCTATGGTTGTATTGGCTTCTTCCCAAAAGAAATCAAAAGAACCACGCATTTCTAGTTCTATGACTTCATTGATGGTCTTGCCTTTAGGTTCTTCTACAGTGGGTTTACATCCCACCACTAGAAACAAAACTAAAATACTCGATAATAACTTATTCACCGGTAATACCTGACCTTTCTACAGATTCAACGAACCATCTTTGTAAGACGAAATACATGATCAATAAAGGAAGGATATTCAAGAAGGTTCCGCTTAACTTCACAGCTTCATTTAAACGATCAGCGATATTGATCATACCTTGAGGATAAAGATTCTCATACGCTTGAACGAATTTACTTAAGGCCATAGGTAAGGTCTGTATCTTACCCGCTAAGAAGATCGAAGTCACATAGGTTTCATTCCAATACCA
Source organism: Erysipelotrichaceae bacterium (assembly GCA_013334325.1). GTDB lineage: Bacteria > Bacillota_I > Bacilli_A > Erysipelotrichales > Erysipelotrichaceae > UBA2212. The sequence goes on from JAAXXT010000002.1 coordinate 112,391, forward strand.
TACGATAGAGAAGATGATGGATACGATAAAGGCAGGCGTTGCGGAAGGCAAGGCAACTTTCATAAAGATCTGACGTTCAGTAGCCCCATCTAGTCGTGCAGCCTCTTCTAAAGCCTTAGGAAAGGTCGAGAAGGTTTGATAGAAAATCAAGATAAAGATCGCTGAACGAAGGCCTTGTCCAAACAATGCTGGTAGAAATACTGCAAAGACAGATCCCAATAATCCTAAGGACTTATACGCCAACATCTGTGGAATAATGGTCGTCTGGGCAGGAATGATAAAGGTCGCCATTAGTAATATAAAGATGAAGTTTTTTCCTCTAAAACGATAACGAGCCAAACCATAACCTACCAATGAGGCAACAGCTGCTTGAAGCAAGGAAGGAACCACACTGATAAAGATCGTGATCAATAGATTGATTGGATAATTCAATACTCTAAAAGCTTTAATATAGTTTCCTACGTAGATCTGAGAAGGAACCCATTGAACCATAGAATTCAAGAGATCATCAGGACTCTTCATCGACGTAATAAACATAAACAACAAAGGATAAAGATAGATAAAGCCTATCGAAATAAGTAACATATACAATAAGATCTTAAAGATCAACCCATAATCACTTCTATTCCCAAACAAGAAATTCTTTAGTCTTTCATCATAGAAGAGAATGATGCTTTGTTTAATGTTTGACATAGATCCTCCTAATACTGTTTCTTGCCGCGATAGCTCAGCAAGAAACTAATAATACCCAAGACAATCAATAAGGCAACCAAATAGATGAAACTCATCGCACTCGCAAATCCTATGCCTCCTAATACATTGTATGTTTGAGAGTAGACATAGTTGATGAGTTTACTTTCTGAGAAGTGAGATAAAGTAACCACGGTATAGAAAGCATTGATCAAGGTCGTGGTATGCATCGCAGGTAAGGTGATCTTCCAGAATGATTCCCAAGCACTGGCACCATCGATTGAAGCAGCCTCATAGATAGAATGATCTATCTTCTGTAAACTGGATAGATAGATAAGGATCTGAACCCCAGAGAACCATAGGATCAAGATAAAACTCGACATTAGGTATTGAACAGGTGTTTGTAGATATCGTGGTAAAGTAGCCACAAAAGACATCATCGCTGCGGAATCTGTTAATCCAGCGACTTTTGTCGCTCCTTGAGAGGTCAACTCAGCGATAACAGGACCACTGGTAATAACGACAGGTAAGAAGAATATGGTTCTAAATAGACCTTTAAACTTAAACTTTAAATTCAACATCAAAGCGATGATCATAGAGAAGATCAGTACGATAGGTACGCTCACCAGTGTCTCAACGAAATAACTGATAAGTAACTGGATAAAAGTAGGATCTGCAAACAAGGCTCTTTGATAATTCGCCCAATTGACAAAAGTCAATACTACCCCATTTGTGGTAACTTGGACAGCATTCATACTATAGGTAAGCGTTTGAATCAAAGGGATAAAGGTAAACAAGGCAAATCCAATGATCCAGATCATTATAAAAATATAACCATTACGAGCTTCACGTAAACGATGAGAGATTTGATTTCTCTTTTTAGGAGTTGATTTTACTTTGCTCATTG